>DAHWOV010000101.1:0-32788 GCA_027339205.1 Acidimicrobiaceae bacterium
TTGCGCGATGGTGCGGCGCGCCTCTGCCCTCGAGGCGGCGAGCCCCGACGACGCGAGCGCGTCGACGAGCCGCAGGTCCCCGCGCTGGAGCGCGTCGTAAGGCACCGCGGTCGTCGGCGCCTCTCCCACCACGTCGAGCAGAGTGGGCTCGTCGAGGTCGGCGATCTCCTCGCCGAACAGCGCGCGCGATGCGCGCTCGGCGCGTGCGGCCTCTTCCTCGCCGTGGACCATGACGGTGACGTCGTGCGCGAGCGCGCGCTGCGCCGCGCGCCGCTGCGGTCGTTCGGCGACCTCACGGTCGAGGTCCACGATCTCTTCGTGGTCCCGGAACGTGAAGTACCGGAGGTACGCGCCGACCACTGCATCCTCGGTCTGCAAGAGGAACTGGTAGAAGCGGAACGGGCTCGTGAGCGCGGGGTCGAGCCAGACCGCCCCCGACGCCGTCTTGCCGAACTTCGTCCCGTCCGCCTTCACCACCAGGGGCGTAGTCATCCCGTAGGCGAGCGCGCCCGACCGTTTGCGGATCAGCTCGACACCCATCGTGATGTTCCCCCACTGGTCGCTGCCGCCGACCTGGAGCTCGCAGCCGTAGTCGTCGTGCAGCCGGAGGAAGTCGTAGGCCTGCAGCAGCATGTAGCTGAATTCGGTGTACGAGATGCCTTGGTCAACACGTTCGAGGCGCGCGCGAACCGCCTCCTTCGCGAGCATCTGGTTGACCGTGAAGTGCTTGCCGACGTCGCGCAAGAAGCCGATCACCGACAGGCTCGAGAGCCACGCGCCGTTGTCGAGGAGGAGGCCGTCGTCGAGATCGACGAAGCGCGCCAGCTGCGGCCTGATGCCATTCACGTTGGCTGCGAGCGCCTCGGGGGTGAGGAGCTGACGCTCGTCGGTCCTCCCTCCGGGGTCCCCGACCATCCCGGTGCCTCCCCCGGCGAGCGCGATCGGGCGATGGCCGGCGAGCTGGAACCGGCGGAGGAGGGCGAGCTGCAGCAGGCTGCCGATGTGCAGGCTCGCAAACGAGGGATCGAAGCCGATGTAGAGGGTCAGCCGCTCGCCGTCGAGCCGTCCCCACAGGCGCTCGTCGGTCACCTGGTGGACGAGCCCGCGGAAGCGGAGATCCTCGGAGAGCGTCGGCATCGGACCAGCCTGCCATATCGACGCGGGGGGCCGTTCGCAGCAGGCAGTTACATTCCGAGCTCCACCAGCGCGGCTGCAACCGCCCCGTGGACCCTGTCGTGGAGCACGACGTTGTCCCGGCGCGACGGTACATGCGCGTGCACCACCGTGACCCCCTCCTCGCCGGACGCGGCACGTAGTGCCTGCTCGAGCTCCCAGCGGGTCGTTGCGTCCAGGACCTTCACGCCGAGGCCCTCGGCGGCCGCCCGCACGTCCGCGCGCTGAGGGGTGGCAAAGAGGCGCTCGAACTCCTCGCGCCCGAGCGTGCCTGCGTGCGGGAGGAACTCGAAGATCCCCCCGCCGTCGTTGTCTGCGACCACGAGGGTGCAGCTTCCCGTCTTCGTGCCGTCGGCGCCGTGCACGAGCGAGGACAGGTCGTGGAAGAACGCGAGGTCGCCGATCAGCGCGACGACCGGCCCCTTGTGCGCGGCGGCCGCGCCCAGCGCGGTCGAGCAGACCCCGTCGATCCCGTTGGCCCCGCGGTTGGCGACGACCGCGGGTGGCTCGGGCCTCGCCGGCGCGAACCACTCGAGGTCTCGCACCGGCATCGACGAGGAGACGACGATCATCGCGTCGCCCCCGACCACGCGCGCCAAGCTGCGCGCGAGGAGCGGCTCGCTCAGCTCGGTGTCGCCCAGCGCCGAGTCGATGGCCTCCTGCGCGGCACGCTCGGCCGCCTGCCACCCTTCGAGCCAGCCGGACGAGCCGTGCGGCACCGGCACGTCGAGGGCCGCGGCCAGCCACGCGCCAGGGTCCGCGCGGTGGATCAACCCGGCCCGCCGGTCGGCGTCGTCCCAGCGCCACCACGGGTCGACCGCGAGCACGTCCGCGTCGGCAAGGAAGCCGGGCAGCGCCTTGGACGCCCACGGCGCGCCCAGCCGAACGACGACATCGGGCCGCAGCTGCGCGGGCTCGTGCCGGGCGATCGCGTCGGCAGCCGCGACCACGTGGCCGTGCGCCCGCCTGCACCCCGAACGCGGATCGGCGAGGACCGGCCAGCCGAGGTGCTCGGCGAGCGCGAGCACCGCCGCCGGCGGCCCGCACCCCGCACCGACGACGAGGACCCCTTTCCCTCCCCGTCCGGTCGGCCAGGACCACGACTCGACGAGGGCGCCGGGCACTTGGACCCTGTGGGCGGGAGCACCGCCGCTCCGACCCTCGGGAAGCAGGCCCGGGGATGTCACGAGCGGCTCGCGGAAGGCCAGGTTCAAGTGGACCGGCCCAGGCCCCATCGGGCCCCACTGCGCCTCGACGACGGCGCGAGCGCCGAGCGATCGCCACGACGACGCGGTCCCCTCGTCGGCGACGCCCGGATCCGCCGCCCAGCGCAGCGCTGCTCCGTAGAGGCCGCGCTGCTCGATGGTCTGGGGCGCGCCGACCCCGTGCAGCTCCGGCGGCCGGTCCGCGGTGCACACGAGGAGCGGCACGCGCGCGTGGTGCGCCTCGACCACCGCAGGGTGGAGCTCGGCCGCAGCGGTCCCGCTCGTCACGCACACGACGACGGGCCGGGCTGAGGCGACGGCGATGCCGATGGCGAAGAAGCCGGCCCCGCGCTCGTCGAGGCGGACGTGGACGCGCAGCTCTTCGCGTGCTGCGAGCGCGAGCGCGAGCGGTGAGGAACGAGACCCGGGACAGACGACCGCGTCGCGCACGCCCGCGCGGACCCACTCGTCCACGAGGGTCGCGGCGAACGTCGCCTGCGCTACGCTCATCGCACGTGCTCCACGCGGAGACGAGCGGCTCGGGGCCGCGGCTCGTGCTGGCGCACGGCTTCACGCAGACCGCTCGCTCGTGGGGCCGCTTCGCGACACTGGTCGGCAGCGGGAGGGAGCTCGTGCGCGTGGACCTCCCAGGCCACGGCGGGTCCTCGGGCGTCCGCGCCGATCTCGAGGGTGCCGCCGCGATGCTCCATGAGGTCGCCTCGTCCGCCGGGACCCCCTTCGACCTTCTCGGCTACTCCCTCGGTGCGCGCGTCGCGCTGCACACCGCGCTCCGCGCGCCGGGGGGGCTGCGCCGCCTCGTCCTGATCAGCGGGACCGCCGGCATCGAGGATCCCGCGCGCCGCGCCGAGCGCCGGCGCCGCGACCAGGCGCTCGCCGACGAGGTCGAGGCGGACCTCGACGGCTTCCTCCAACGCTGGGTGGCGTCGCCGATGTTCGCGGGCCTGGCCGACCCAGGGCTCGCCGAGCGCCGCCGCAATACGGCCTCTGGCCTCGCGTCCAGCCTCCGCCTCGCCGGCACGGGGACCCAGGCGCCGCTGTGGGACCGCCTCGGCGAGCTGCGCGCCCCCCTCCTCGCGCTCGCCGGCGCGGACGACATGCGGTTCGCGCTCGCGGCGGCGCGCCTCGCGCGCCTCGCCGTCGACGGCGCCTTCTCGCTCGTGCCCGGCGCAGGGCACGCCGCGCACCTCGCACAGCCGGAGCTGTGCGCAGCGATCGTCCGGGGGTTCTTCGACCTCAGGGCTCACTGAGCGCTCCGGGCGCGCCGGACGCCTCGGACACGCCCGGCGACCTCGCTCCGCCGCCCGCTCACAAGAGGATCCCGAGCGCCAGCAGCGCGCCGAGCGCGAGCTGCACCTGACCGGTCCGGCCGAGGACTGCCAGCAGCCCCGCGCCCTCGGCACCGCCGAGGACCGCGCGCGCGGGGCGGACGGCGAGCACGAGCGCGCCGAGCGCGAGGAGCGCCCAGGGGCGCGTGAGCGCGATCCCGACGACGCCCAGCGCTGCGCCGGCGAGCGAGCCGACGTACAGCCACCGGGCGCGGCGGGGCCCCACGCGCACCGCGAGCGTCCGCTTGCCCGACGCGGCGTCGCCTGCGACGTCGCGCAGGTTGTTCGCCTCCAAGAGCGCGGTCGACAGCAGGCCGACCGGGACGCACGCCCACCACAGGCCGAAGCTGCGGGCCTGCACGTAGGCGGACCCGGCCGTCGCGACCACGCCGAAGAAGAGGAAGACGAACACCTCGCCGAGCCCGAGGTAGCCGTAGGGTCTCGGCCCTCCGGTGTACAGCCACGCCGCCCCGACGCACGCTGCGCCGAAGGGGACCAGCCACCAGGTCGTCACCGCGGCCAGGGCGAGCCCGGCGGCCCCTGCGACGCCGAAGCTCGCGAGGGCCGCCGTCCGGACCGACGAGGGTGCCGCCGCGCCCGACGCGACGAGCCGCAGGGGTCCGACACGGCCGCGGTCGGCTCCCCGCACACCGTCGGAGTAGTCGTTGGCGTAGTTGGCGCCGACCTGGAGCGCCACGGCCACCACGAGCGCGAGCACCGCACGCCACCACAGGACCACCCCGGGCCCGGCAACAAGGTGCTCCCCGGGATGGGCGCCGCTGCGCAGCCACCATCCCACCGCGGTCCCGACCACGACCGGCACGGTCGCCGCCGCCAGCGTGCGCGGGCGCGCGCCGGCGACCCAGCGCGCGAGCGGCCCGGGGATCGCCGCGGGCGCCGTGGTCACGGGCGCGTCACCGGCACGTCACCGGCGAGCCACCGGCGGGACACCGGCGCGTCACGGACGCCGCGGGAACCTGGAGAAGTCCGGCGCGCGCCGCTCGAGGTACGCATTGCGGCCCTCCTGGCCCTCCTCGGTCATGTAGAAGAGCATGGTCGCGTCACCGGCGAGCGGCTGGATCCCTGCGAGGCCGTCGTCCGCCGCGTGCATCCCTCCCTTCAGCATCCGCAGGGCGATCGGGCTCAGCGTGAGCATCCGCCGGCACCAGGCCACGGTCTCGGCCTCGAGGTCGTCGAGCGGGACCACGGCGTTGACCAGCCCCCAGTCGAGCGCCTGCAGCGCGTCGTACTGGCGGCAGAGGAACCAGATCTCCTTCGCCCGCTTGAGCCCGACCGTGCGAGCGAGAAGGCCCGCGCCGTAGCCGCCGTCGAAGCTGCCGACCTTGGGACCGGTCTGGCCGAAGCGGGCGTTGTCCGCGGCGATCGTGAGGTCGCACACCAGGTGCAAGACGTGACCACCGCCGATCGCGTAGCCCGCGACGCTCGCGACGACAGGCTTGGGCAACCGCCGGATCTGCACCTGGAGGTCGAGCACGTTGAGCCTGCCGATGCCGCGGCGACCGACCGCGTCGTCGCCGACGTAGCCGTCGTCGCCCCGGATCCGCTGGTCGCCTCCCGAGCAGAACGCGTCGGGCCCCTCGCCGCGCAGCACGACGACACCGACCTCGGGGTCGTCACGGGCGAGGTCGAACGCTGCCGCCAGCTCGAAGAGCGTCTGGGGGCGGAAGGCGTTCCGGACCTCGGGTCGAGAGATGGTGACCCTCGCGATCCCCTCGGCGGTCTCGTAGCGGATGTCGCGCCAGCTCCCCGACTCGGCGAACGCTGGAAGCGGCAGCGCGCGCAGCTCGTCGAGGGGATCGACGGGGTCGCCGGAGATCACCGTGTCCACGGGCACCTAACCTACCGTCCGGTGCCCGAGCTCGTCGCAATCGATCTCCCTGGTGGGAAAGGGTTTCAAGACGCGCTTCGCGCGGTGTGGGACACCGGCGACGCTGCCGCGCCGCTCGATCCCCGGCTGCCGCCGCCCGCTCGGCGCGAGCTTGTTCGCGCGCTCGCCCCCACCCGGGTCGTCTCGTTGGACGGCGAGGTCACCCGCTTGCCAGAGGGGGTCCCCGTCGAGGAGGGCGACGCGGTGGTCGTCGCCACGAGCGGGTCCACCGGTGCAGCGCGCGGGGTCGTGCTCACCCGCGCAGCCGTCGAGGCGAGCGCGCGCGCGACCAGTGCCCGCCTCGGCGTCGACCCCGCGAGCCACCGCTGGCTCGCGTGCTTGCCCATGGCCCACGTCGGCGGGCTCGCCGTGCTCATGCGGGCGCTGGTCACCGGCACCCCCTGCACCGTGCTCCCGGGCTTCGAGGCGGAGGTGGTCGAGTCGATGGGCCGGCGGGGCGAGGCGACCCATGTCTCGCTCGTCGCGACGGCGCTGGGCCGGATCGACCCGGCCGTGTTCGCCTGCATCCTCCTCGGCGGCGCGGCGCCGCCCGCCGCGCTCGCGCGCAACGTGGTCACCACCTACGGCATGACCGAGACGGGCTCGGGCGTCGTCTACGACGGCGTGCCGCTCGACGGCGTGGAGGTCGCGATCGGCACCGGGCGCGACGGAGAGGGCCGGGACGCAGAGATCCTTGTCCGCGGCCCGATGCTCTTGCGCGCGTACCGCGACGGCACGGACCCGAGGATCCCGGGCCCCGACAGGCGGGGGGGCTGGTTCCCCACCGGAGACGGCGGGAGGATCGACGACGGACGCCTCGTCGTCGACGGCCGGCTCGCAGAGGTGATCTCCACCGGTGGCGAGAAGGTCTGGCCGGCGCCGGTCGAACGGTCCATCTCGACGCTGCAGGCGGTCGCGGAGGTCGCGGTGTGGCGGCGGCCGGATCCCGAGTGGGGCGAGCGCGTCGTCGCGTGGGTGGTGCCCGAGGACCCCGACGCACCCCCCTCCCTCGAGGCGCTCGTCGAGGTCGTGCGGGAGACGCTGCCGCCCTGGGCGGCGCCGAAGGAGCTCGTCGTCACCGACCGGCTGCCGCGCACGCGCTCGGGGAAGGTCCGGCGCACGGCGCTTGCGTGAGCGCGCTCAGCCGACCCCGCCCGACGGCTGGCTCGTTGCCCCGCCGTCCACGGTGAGCACGGTGCCGGTGACCCACGAGGCCTGGTCGGAGACGAGGTAGAGGGCGGCCGCCGCGACGTCGTCGGGCTCACCGATGCGGCCCATCGGGATGTGCGACACCACCAGCTCCTCGTGGGGCTCCCACAGCGCACGGGCGAAGCGGGTCCGCACGAGCCCGGGCGCGAGCGCGTTCACCCGGACCAGGGGGGCGAGCTCGTAGGCGAGCTGCTTGGTGAGGTGGATGACCGCGGCCTTCGTCGCGTTGTACCACCCGATCCCGGGCTCAGGGCCGAGGCCTCCCACGGACGCGACGTTGAGGATCGAGCCGCCCCGTTCGCGAAGCGACGCGCGGTACGCGGCCTGGCACCAGGCGAGCACGCCGAGGAGGTTGACCTCGAGCGTCTTCATCGCCTGCCCACGGTCGATCTCGAGGAGGGGTCCGAAGTGGGGGCTCG
Source organism: Acidimicrobiaceae bacterium (assembly GCA_027339205.1). Taxonomy (GTDB): domain Bacteria; phylum Actinomycetota; class Acidimicrobiia; order Acidimicrobiales; family RAAP-2; genus JAJYVT01. The sequence goes on from DAHWOV010000101.1 coordinate 7,241, forward strand.
TCGCCGCGTTGTTGACGAGCACGTCGAGGCTGCCGAACCGCTCGAGCGTCGCGTCGACGCACCCGGCCGCCTGCTCGGGGTCACCGGCGTGCGCGACGTGCCACGCGACCTCGCCGTCGAGCCCGGCCAGCTCCGCCGCCGCGGTCGCGAGCGCGTCCGCCTTGCGCGACGACACCATCACCGCGGCCCCCGCCTCGGCGAAGCGCCGCGCGATCGCGAGCCCGATCCCCCGGCTCGCACCCGTGACGAGCGCGACCTTGCCGTCGAGGCGCAAGTCCATGGGCGCCAACCCTAACCTCCTGCCTCGCCGCGGTTGTGCCCGGGGCTCGGCGGCCGTGTGCCGCGGCGCTCGCTCGGAGCTCCCCCCTACCATCGAGGCGGTGAACCGCTTGCACGCCGCGTCGAGCCCGTACCTGCGCCAGCACGCGCACAACCCGGTCGACTGGTACCCGTGGAGCGCCGAGGCGTTCGCCCGTGCCCGGGCGGAGGACAAGCCGATCTTCGTCTCCATCGGCTACGCCGCGTGCCACTGGTGCCACGTCATGGCGCACGAGAGCTTCATGGACCCCGCCATCGCCGCGCTGCTCGCCCAGCGGTTCGTCTCGATCAAGGTCGACCGCGAGGAGCGCCCCGACGTCGACGCGGTCTACATGGCGGCCGTTCAGGCGATGACCGGCTCGGGCGGGTGGCCCATGTCGGTCTTCTGCACGCCTGAGGGGCGGCCGTTCTTTGCCGGTACCTACTTCCCCCCGCTCGACCGCCACGGGATGCCGTCGTTCCGCCGGGTGCTCAGCGCGGTGGCCGAGGCGTGGTCCGAGCGCCGCGACGAAGTGGAGGCGCAGGCGGCCTCGCTCGTCGAGGCCATCGAGCACGAGACGCGCGCCGTGGACCGGCTCGCTCCCGTCGCCGCCGGCGCCCGGCCCGACGCCGGCTCGTTGGTCCGGCTCGCGCTCGGCGAGCTCGCGGCGCGCTTCGACCCCGTCTGGGGCGGCTTCAGCCCCGCGCCCAAGTTCCCGCGAGCGACCCTCGTCGAGCTCTGCCTTCGCGCCGCGGCGTCGGGGATCGCCGCTCCGACAGGTTCCGACGCGCGCACGATGGCGACGTCGACGCTCGATGCGATGGCGGCCGGCGGCATCTACGACCATCTCGAGGGCGGCTTCGCCCGTTACTCCACCGACGCCCGCTGGCTCGTCCCCCACTTCGAGAAGATGCTGCCCGACCAGGCGCTCTTGGTCCGGGCCTACCTGCACGCGTGGCAGACGACCAGGAGCCCGACATACCTCCAGGTCGTGCGCGAGACGGTGGCCTTCGTCCTCGAAGTGCTCTCCACCGCCGACGGCGGGTTCTGCTCGTCGCTCGACGCAGACGCGGCCGGTGTCGAGGGCGGCCACGCGACCTGGACGCCCGGCGAGGTACGCGCGGCGCTCGCCGCAGCCGGCACGGACGCAGCCGGGACGGACGCAGCCGGGGGCATCGAGGGCCGCTGCGCCGCGATCTGCTCGTGGTGGGGGGTGACCGAGGACGGCGACCTCGACGGTCGCTCGGTCCTCCACCGTCCGCCGGGTGCGGGGCTCCTGCGACCCCAAGAGATCGAGGCGGGCCGGCGGGCGCTGCTCAGCGCGCGCCGCCGGCGACCCCAGCCCGCACGCGACGACAAGGTCCTCACCGAATGGCACGCGATGTTCACGGCCGCGCTCGCCGAGGCCGCGTGGGCATGCGAAGAGCCGGTCTGGAGCGCCGCCGCCCTCGACGCCGGGGAGCACCTCTTCACGCACAACCGACGCCTGGACGGCCGGTGGCTCCGCTCGGAGGCGAGCGGGGTGCCTGCGTTCGCAGGCGACTACGCGGCGGTGGTCGACTGCACCGTGTGGCTCGCGACCCTGACCGGCGATGCTCGCTGGACGGCACGGGGCGAGGAGGTCGCCGACGCGATGCTCGATCTCTTCTGGGACCCAGCGCACGGGGGCCTGTACACCACCGGGCGCGACGCCGAGACGCTCGTCGCACGCGCGAAGGACGTTTTCGACGGCGCCCTGCCGTCCGCCAACGCCGCGGCGGCGATCGCGCTGCTCCGTCTCGGCGCGCTGACCGGCACCGACCGGTGGACCGAGGCCGGCACGCGCATCGCGGAGCTCGCGCTCCCGCTCGTCGCAAGACAGCCCCTCGCCGTCGCCGACATGCTTGCGGCGCTCGCCTTCGTCGACCACGGCGCGCAGATCGTGGTCGCCGGCGATCGGCCGGACCTGCTCGGTGCCGTCCGGCGCCGCTGGCTCCCCGACGCCGTCGTCGCCTGGGGAACGCCGGCAGGGGGCCCGCTGTGGGAAGGGCGAGCCGCCGGCGCGGCGTACGTCTGCCGCCGCTTCGTCTGCGAGCGGCCATCGAGCGACCTCGACACGCTCGACGAGCAGCTCGACCGCCTCCTGGGAGCCTCGCGCCGATAGTGTCGGGCAGCGCCGGAGACGACTTCGGGCGACAGTGGAGGAGGGGATCGCGTGCCGGGCTCGAGACATGAGGGGCGGCATGCACCCGCGCACGCGCGCCGGGCACGGGTGGACCATCCGCCCGAGGCGCGACTGCGCGAAGCCACCGAGAGGCCCGACGCGGCCGAGCCGACCCTTCTCGTCGAGGATCGGTCGGCTGAGGGCGCGCCGGAAGTGGAGCGCGCCGTGCCCGGCGCCGGCGCGCGCTCTGGCGCCGTGCCCGGCGCCGAGCCTTCTCGGAGCAGCCGGGGCCTGCTGCGCGGGGTGCCGCACCGGGACCGCACCCTCACCGCCGGCGGCGCGCGCCTGCGGGTCCTCGTGCTCGCGTCCACGCGCGAGGACACGGCGGTCGTGGACCTCGCCTCTCGCTCGCTGCTGCGCCTGCGCATCCCCTGGCCCCCCGGCCACGCGCCCGACCTGTCGCCCTTCGACGTCGTCGAGGCGACGCTCGCCGAGGACCCCGAGCGCGACGACCTCGCGCAGCCCGAGGCGGCCACGGTGGTCGCACCCCCGCGCCACGTCGGTGCGCTCAAGGGACGGCGGGTCCGGACCATGCTCGCCCGTCTCCAAGCTGCCCACGACGGCCCGCTGCTCGGCTTCCACGGGCCCTCTGCCCCCTACTGGGACTTCCACGGGTTCCGCCCGTCGCTCGCGCTCGTCCACCCGACCCGTGGTCCCCAGCTCATGGCGCGCCGCACAGACGGGTCCACCTGGGTCCGCTTCGGTTGGGAGCGCGACGACGTCTGGCTCCCTGTGGAGGATGCCCGGGCGATCCGCGCCCTTCACGCCTCACGCCGTGACCGGCTCACTGGCAAGCCGCTCGCGACCGCGCTCGGCTTCTCCCCGCACTACCTGCTCACCGGCCTGAGCAGCCCGCGCGCGGGCCACTGCTACAAGGTCTGCCTCTCGGTGCTGCCCAAGGGCTGACCCAGGCTCGCCGTGCGGCGCCGGTGCCTCGCGCCCAGCCCGACGCGCCACGCCGGCACGCCGCGCGTGCGCCAAGGCGTCCCGAGGGACGCTCAGCGCGCGAACTTGCCCCCTGCGAGGTCTTCGGCCATCGCCCATCCGAAGGCGACCAGCCGGTCGCCGCGCGCGGGGTCGACGCCGCAGAACAGCTCCGTCGCTCCCTCGGGCACCTTCCCCTTCGGGTGGACGAAGTCGAGCCCGCCGCAGGACGCGCCGTCGCCCTTCAAGATGAAGGTCCGGTCGTCCAGCCTCGACTCCACGCCGAAGCGCTTGGCGAGGCGACGCGCCCATGCGCGCTCCTCTCCCGACGCGCGATGTCCCGCCATCGGGACGACGTCGCTCAGCCCCGCGAACGCGTGCAAGCCGTCCGGCCCGAAGAGCCGGGTGCCAAGGAGGACGTCCTCGTCGGGGAACGCCAGCAGCGCGCGCCGGAACTGGTCCGCCATCATGGCCTTGAGCGCGGCCTCCGCCCGGCTGGTCCGGTCGAGCGATGCGACGCCCACCAGGAGCGACGGCGTGCCCCCGATCCGCTCGAGCGTGCAGAACGAGTAGCCGCGGAGCTTCCTGCCGTCCCGCACGGTCGTCACGAGCACCCACTCCTCGCGCTCTTTGGACAGGAACCCGATGTCGAAGCCGTAGGGCTCGACGCCCAGATCAGCCAGTTCCTCGAGCTCGGCGTCGCTCAGCGCAGTGCAATCCTTCGTGGTGACCACCATCGGCATGGCGAGATTCTACCGTCACGGCCCCAAGGCCACATCCGGCCCGCGACCCCAGAGCGACGGGGCCCCGGAGAAGCTCAGAGGTACGTCCCGGGGCGCGGCGGCGGCATCGCCTCCTCGCCGTCGGGACGGGGCAGGCCGCGCTGGCGCATCTGGTCGAGCTGGGCCCTCGCTGCCATCTGCTGGGCCACGAGGGTCGCCTGGATGCCGTGGAAGAGCCCCTCGAGCCAGCCGACCAGCTGGGCCTGGGCCACCCGCAGCTCCGCCTCTGAGGGGATCTCCTGGTCGAAGGGGAGGGCCATGCGGTCCAGCTCCTCGGAGAGGTCCGGCGACAGGCCCGAGGAGAGCTCGCGCACCGACTGCTCGTAGATCTCCTTCAGCCGGGCGCGCCCGGCCTCGTCCATCGGCGCCTGGCGCACCTCGTCGAGGAGCTGCTTCACCATGGTGCCGATCCGCATCACCTTCCCCGGCTGCTCGACGGCCTCCCTGCGCACCTCGGGGGCAGCGCCCGCCGCGTCGGCGCCGGCTGGCGGCGGCGCGGGCAGCACCTCGTCGGGGGAGACCGGGCTCCCCGTCCCCGTCGACGTCGTCGGGTCCTCGGCTGTGCTCATGGGCTCGATGATGCCAGAGGGGGACGTCTCCCCGGCAATCCTCGCTCAGGGGCGCGGGGCCCACGCGAGCAACGGGACCAGCATCTCGTCGGGGGTGAGGGAGCCGTGCCGGCAGACGAGCCGCTGCTCCCCGGTGTCGGCAGGATCGAGGAAGGCGGTCGGGGCGAACGGGATCAGCGCGACGTCTCCGAGCCGCGCGCGCACGGCCGGAGAGGGGGTCCCGCCGAGCCAGCCCTCTTCGATCAGCGCGTCGGCGTCTCGTACCCACGCCACCTGGCCGTAGCGCTCGGCGGCGAGTGCGAGGAGCGCTTCTTTCGCGCCGGGCCGGGCGTGCAGCCAGCGGAACCGTCCCTCGCCCGAGAGGAGCGAGATCGACGCCATCACCTCGGCTCCGAGCACCTCGATCGAGGAGCCCACCTCGACCTGTCCGTGGTCCGCGGTGACCGCGAGCGCCGCGCCGTGGGGCAGCACCTCGAGGAGGTCGCCCACCATCCGGTCCACCGCTCGCAGCTCGGCGTCGTAGTGCTCCCCGAGCCCGCAGGCATGCGCGGTGCGGTCGATGCCGTCGTAGTACGCATAGACGAAGGGCGCGCCGCGCTCGAGCAGGCGCCGGACCTCGACGACGAGCCCCGAGGGGGTGTGCCACGAGTAGAGGGGCGCGTCCCCGAGGTGGGCGGCGGTGAACCCGGTCGCCGCGTAGCCCTGCCGGGAGACGACCGCCGCGTTGGCGGGGCAGCCCGGGAAGGGGGCGAACGGCTGGAAGCCTCGCGGCGGCACGAGCTGGCGGGCGTCTCGGCCGCCGAGCCGCCAGCCCAGCACGTTGAGCACCTCGTCTGTCACCGCCACCCGGTAGCCGACGACGCCGTGCGTCGCCGGCGCGAGGCCGGTGGTGAGGCTCGTCAGGGCAGCAGCGGTCGTGCTGGGCGCGACCGAGGTGACCGTCGTGCCGACACCGCTCGCCAGCACCGGCGCGAGCCTCCCCGCTCGTGCCTCCAGCTGGAGGGCGCCGAGCCCGTCGAGGACGAGCAGCACGATCTGGCGCGCGCCGACCACCGGGGCCGGCAGCCACGCCGGCGGTTCCCACCCCGGCGGCGGGCAGACCTCGGAGAGGAGCGACGTGGCGACCTCGGTGAGGCAGCGTCCGCCGAAGTCCGGCCGGAGCGGCTCGGGCCTCGTCCCAGGCGCAGCCGGAGCCCGCTCGACGACCATGGCCGCCAAGCGTAAGTGGTGCGGCACGCTGGTGCGGCACGCTGGTGCGGCACGCTCGTCTGCCCGCCGTCGTCACCTGCAGCGTCGTGCCTGGTGGCCCGGTGCCCGAGAGAGGGAGCGGTAGCATCTAGGCGCGTGAGGGTGTCGACCCGCGGGGACTATGCGTGCAGGGCGCTCCTTTCGCTCGCGCTCCACGACGCCACTGCGACACCGACCTCGGTACGGGACATCGCCGACCGGACCGCGCTCCCCCAGCCCTACCTCGAGCAGATCCTCCTCGCGCTGAAAGGCGCGGGCCTCGTCCGCTCCAAGCGCGGCGTCGGCGGCGGGTACGTACTGGCGCGCGACCCTGCGGAGATCACGCTCGCCCAGGTCGTCTCGGCAGTCGACGGACCGATCGTCGCGGGAGACTTCGGCGAGCCCCACGAGAACGGCGCCTGCGACCACGAGGGCCAGTGCGTCCTCCTCGCCGTCTGGGCGGAGGTCGGCGCGACGATGCGGGCGCACCTCCAGTCCTTCACGCTCGCCGACATGGTGGAGCGGGCCCGCGGCCCCCGCCTGGCGGCCCTGGCGGCACCAGTGGACGGCGCCGCCGCACCCCCCCGTCCGCTCGAGCCGTTGGTGCGCACCGGCGTGTGAGGCTCGCGGTCATTGGCGCGCCGTGCCCACGCGCAGGTTCCAGCGAGAGACCACCGGGATCTCCCGCTCCCATCCGAGCTCGCAGACCGCCCCCGCCTCCAGCGCGAGCACCCGCCCGCCGGCGGGGGGGAGCCCGACCCACCGGGCTGCGAGCACCCTGAGGAGGTGCCCGTGGGAGAAGAGCAGCACGTCGCCGGGAGCCGCCGCCGCGCGCTCGATGACACGGTCGGCCCGCCTCCCCACGTCCGCCGCCGACTCTCCGCCGGGCACCCCGTCCGCCCACAGCGTCCAATCCGGCCTCTGGACGCGGATCTCGTCGGTGGTCTCGCCCTCGTACTCCCCGTAGTCCCACTCGACGAGGTCCGCACAGGGCTCTGCCGCGTCGGCGAATCCGGCGAGCCTGCAGGTCTCCGCCGCCCTTGCGAGCGGGCTCGTGAGCACGAGCGCCGGATCGGGGACCCGGCTGAGCAGCCAGCGGCCGACCGCCTCTGCGTGCTCGCGTCCCTGGGGGAGCAAGGGGATGTCCGTCCGGCCGGTGTGGCGCCCGGACTCGCTCCACTCGGTCTCGCCGTGCCGCACCAGCCACACGCTCACCGCGTCAGGTCACCATCAAGCAGCGCCGTGGCGCAAACCGTGGCGACCCCGATCGAGGCGGCCCGGCTCGGAGGGCTCGGGAATGGTGGACGCTCGGTTCGGGTTGAACAATTCCCCGGAGCTGCCGGGCACGGAATGGCATCGAGGGCATGGGCGTTGTAGGAACGGGTAGGGATACGCGGAAGCGACGTGACGGTCGACGCCGTCAGCTGAGCCCCGCCACCAGGACCCGACACCCGCGACGGGACGACACGACACCCACGACGAGCCGACGAGACACCCACGACGAGAGCCGAGAGAGAGCGACGAAGCCGCACACCATGAGCACGATGACCAAGACGAGCGCAGCCACGACCGACAGCCTGGGACTGCTCCTGCGCGACCTCGACCAGTACCCGATGCCCGACCACGAGCAGCAGATCGCGCTGGCAAAGCGCGTCGCCGCCGGTGACGAGCGGGCGCGCAAGCAGATGGTCGCGGCCAACCTGCGGCTCGTGGTCCACTGGGCTCGCCGGTACCAGGACCGAGGCGTGGACCTTGCCGACCTCGTCCAGGAGGGGACCTTCGGGCTCCTGCGGGCGGTCGAGAAATTCGACTGGGAGCGCGGCTTCCGGTTCTCCACGTACGCCACGTGGTGGATCCGCCAGGCGCTCCAGCGAGCCGTGCAGCAGCACGGGCGCACGATCCGCATCCCCTTGGAGGTCGGTGAGCGGCTGCAGCGCCTCGACGCGATCACCGCCGAGCTCGCCGGGCAGCTCGGGCGTCCGCCCACCGACGAGGAGCTGACCGAGGTGACGGGGTTGACGCTCGAGGAGCGCCGGAGCCTCGAGGACGTGGCGCGCGTCACGGCGAGCCTCGACCAGCCTGCTGCGGTCGACTCCTCCACGTCGCTCGGCGACCTCGTCGCGCCCGACAACGACAACTGGACCGAGCGGGTCGACCAGGAGCTGGTCTTCGAACGGATCCGTGAGGCCGTCGACCGCCTGCCCGAGCTCCAGCGCGACGTCCTTCGGATGCGCTTCGGCTTCAACGGCGACACCCCCGCCTCGCTGCAGACCACCGCCGAGCGGCTCGGGGTCGGCGTGCGCCGCGTCCGGCGTGCCGAGGAGGAGGCGCTCGCCGCGCTGTCCGCCGACGGCGCGATCGTCGGCGCACAGGACGCCGCCTGAGCGCACAGGACGCCGCCGCCGGTCAGCCTGTGCCGCCCCCCGCTGCGCCCTCGAGCACCTCGCGTAGGTCTGGCGGCAGCGGCGAGCTCCATGACATGCGCGTGCCCGACACCGGGTGGTCGAAGGAGAGCACCGACGCATGCAGGAAGAGCCGGCCGGGCGGGAGCACCCCGCGCGTCGACGCCGTGCCGTAGCGGTCGTCGCCCATCACCGGGTGGCCGAGCGCCGCGAGGTGCACCCTGATCTGATGGGTGCGCCCCGTCTCGAGGGTGCACTCGAGCAGCGACGCGGGCCGGGCGATCCACTCACCCCCGGCGAACAGGCGCTGGGCTCGCCCGCGCACCACGTAGCGGGTCCGCGCGGGCCTGCCGGCGGGCGTCACGGCCATCTTGGTCGGCGTCCGGGCCGAGCGGCCGACCGGTGCGTCGACGATCCCTCGGTCATCGGCCAGGGCGCCGGCGGCCAGCGCCAGGTACCGGCGCCCCACGGTCCGCGCACCCATCTGGGCGACGAGCGAGCGGTACGCGATCGGCGTCCGGGCCACGACGAGCAGTCCGGAGGTCCCCTTGTCGAGGCGGTGGACGACCCCCGGCCGTACGGGATCGGACACCAAGGCGAGATCGGCGATGTCGGTGAAGCGCGAGAGCAGCCCCGCGATGAGCGTCCCGCCCCGTCGGCCGGCCCCGGGGTGCACCACGACCCCAGCCGGCTTGTCGACCACGACGAGGTCGGCGTCGGCGTAGACGACGTCGAAGGGCACGGTCTCGTCGGGCTCGAGCACGCTGGGTGCCGGCCGCAGCACCACCGTGAGCTCGCTCCCTCGGGGCAGCGCGGCGCTGCGCTGCAGCACCGGCCGCCCGTCCACGCGGACGTGCCCGCCGGCGACGAGGTCGGCGGCCTCCGAGCGCGACACACCGGTCAGCATCGAGACCGCCCGGTCCACGCGCATCCCTGCGAGCGCCTCGGGCACGGCCGCGACGAACGGCGTGGGCATGCTCGCGCTCACCGCCGGCGCACGCCGCCGGCGTCGACCGGTCCTTTGGGCTCGCCCGGCGCGCCGTCCCTGCACCGGTCCGTCTCTTCGCCTGCCTTGCGAGCCGGCGGGCCCTGGCCGCGCGAGAAGAGCATCCCTGCGACGAGGAGGACCACGCCGGCGGTGATGCACGCGTCCGCCACGTTGAAGGTCGGCCAGTGGCTCAGCGTCACGAAGTCGACGACGTCGCCGTGGTGCCCGCGGAACAGGCGATCGGCGAGGTTGCCGAGCGCCCCGCCGAGCACGAGCCCGTACGCGACCGCAAAGAGCGTCCGCCGGGTGTGCCAGGCGAGCCATGCCACGCCGGCGACCAGGACGACCACCACCGGGACGAGCCACTCCCCTGCACCGGTCAACAAGCTGAAGGCGGTGCCGGAGTTGAACTCGAGGGCCAGCCCGAGGGGGCCGATCAGGTGCACACGGCGGTGCAGGTCCGCGACGGCCCACGCCTTCGTGGCCTGGTCGGCGGCGATCACGGCGCCCGCCACGGCGCCGGTCACGAGCAGCACCCGGTGCCGCCGGGCGGTCAGCGCCGCGACAGTCCCCCGCTCTTGCATGCGACGCAGAGCCTGGCGTACGGCAGCGCCTTGAGCCGGGCCTTGGGGATCGGCTGCTGGCAGCGCTCGCAGGCCCCGTAGGTGCCGTCGGCGATCCTCGCCAGCGCCGCGTCGATCTCCTCCACCGCGGCCAGGGCCTGGGCCGACAGGGCGAGGTCCCGCTCGCGATCGACGGTCACGGTCCCGCCCTCACCCGACTCCTCGTCGAACTGGACGTCGCCGGGCTCGCGCTCTTGGGCGAGCGAGTCCGCCTCCGCCTTCAGGTCCGACGCCTGGGTGAGGTAGACGGCTCGCTCGCTCTCGAGGAGATGGCGCTGCTCGGCGAGGAACTTCTCGTCGTTCGCGTACGGACCGGGCGCCGTCGAAGAGCCGCGGGTCGTCTTCGTCGCGGGCGCGCCGGCGGACGTCCCTGTCGCCTTCCTCTTCCCTGTCGCCTTCTTCTCCTTCGCCGGGCGCGGGGTCGGGGTCACAGCCTTGTTCACCGTCTCCTTCGTGGCCGGCTTCTTGCCGGCATCGGTCGATCTGGGCCTGCCCGGGCTCGTGGCCGTGGCCGAGCGCGTCGGCGTGGCCGGGCGCGTGGCCGAGGCGGGGCGCGTGGGCGTGGCCGAAGACGGCGTTGCCGTGGTGGGCTGCCGGGCGCCGGCCGTCGCTCGACGCGCTCGGGGCGACCCTGGCGCAGTCGCACCTGCGCGGGCACGCGGGGCGCCTGCGGGGGGGGCCGCCTTGCGAATTGCGCCGGCCCCTCCGCGCGTCGGGCCGCTCGCGACCTTCGCGGTTCGCGTGCTCGCGGGTGCCGGCTTCGGCGCCGGCGGAGCCTTCGGCGCCGATGGAGCCTTCAGCGCCGCCGCGGGTCTCGGTGCCGGCGGAGCCTTGGCGGTCGGCCGAGCCTTGGCTGCCGGCTGTTCCGCGCCCGCCTTCTTCGTCCGCGACGTCTGCGCCGCCGGCTGTGACTTTCGCGTCGTCTTCGACGCGCCCGCCGTGGTCGCTGGCGTCATCTGGTCCTCCTCTTCGCTCGCCTCGCCGCCGGCCCCAAAGAGGCCATGGCGGGAGGCGGTGACCCTAGCGGAGCGCGCGCGGCGGAGCAACCACCGACGCGGACCACCAGGACGCGGGGAGCGCGCAGTCGCTCGCCGAGCGCGCCTACCCCTCGGTGCGGCTCGTCTCGTCCCGCCCGGCGTCGAAGAGGCCGCCGTTGAGCACGCCCAGCCGGGTGCCGACGGCGCTCTGGGGCCGGTCGGGCGCGCCGTGGGAGGAGGCCGCTGCAGAAGAGCGGCGCTCACCCTGGCCCTGGTCCCCGGCGCGCTCGGAGCGGAGCTCTGAGGACACGGCTCCCGCGGGTGCGAGCTGGGGGCGCGCCGCGCCGCTCGTCGCGGGAGCGGCCGGCCCGCCGGTCCCGGCGGGCTCGGACCTCTGTCCCCCCGGGGCCCCGGGGGCTGCCGACCGGACGCCGGCTGGCGGCCCGTCCTCGCGGCGTTCGGGGGTGCGGCCCGGCTCCTGGATCCGCTCGTCGAACCAGCGGAGCGCCTCTGCGAGCGACGCGCGGATCTTCGTCCGCTGCTCCTCGAGGTGGCGGCTCGTCGACTCGACCTCGGCTGCCAGCCGCGTGCGGGTCTCCTCGAGACGCGCCACCTCCTCACGGAGCCGGTCCTCGGCCTCGGTGGTGATCCGGCGCGCCCGCTCCTCAGCCTGCGCGAGCAGCGTGCGCGCCCGCTCCTCTGCGCGGCCCACCACCTGCGCGGCCTCGGCCTCGCTCTCGCGCTTGGTCTCCTCGACGAACTTCTGCGCGAGCAGGAGCGTCCGGCTGAGGGTGTCGTCGGTGACGGCGTCCGCCCCGGCACTGCCGGCCGGCGCGCCCGGCGCCGGGAGGGGCTCGGGGGCTCCGGCGCGATCCGACTGCGCCCGGTCGGACGCGGCCTCGAGCTGCGAGATGCGCTCGGTCGCCTGCCTGAGCCGCTCGTTGGCGGTGCGCAGACGCTCCTGGACCTGCTCCGCCTCGACCGCGGCCTTCTCGAGGTACTCGTCGACCTCGTCGACGTTGTACCCCTTCAGCCCGAGGCGGAACTCGACCGTGCGCAAGGTGTCGAGGATCGAGTGACTGGGAGCGCTGTTGTCCATGCGCGCGAAGTGTACTCCTGGGGCCATCTCCGGCCTTGGATGGTGCAGCGCGCGAGACGGGCGGCACGCGGGACGCGGGGGGTGCCGAGACGGGCGGCACGCGGGGGCGCAAGGGCCCCGCACCGGGCGGAGCGGCGGTCCGTTCAGGCGCGCAGGAGCGGGATGACGACGAGCTCTGCGACGATGACCACGACGATGATCGACAGGTCGATCCCCATGCCTCCGGCGCGGATCGGCGGCAGCACCCGACGGATCGGCCGGAGCACCGGCTCGGTCACTGAGTCGAGCACGCGGACGATCCGGTACACGACGGTGCCCGGGCGCGCCGGGAGCCAGCTGAGCAGCGCACGCGCGATCAGCACGACGACGTACGCCTCGACGACGAAGGCGAGGATGTTGAGGACGTTCACCGCGCGCCGGCCGCTCCGTCAAGCACGACCGTAGCCGCGCTCCTGCAGTCGCTGGCGCTCCTCTTCGGACACCTTCACGTTGGTGGGGGCGAGGAGGAACACCTCGTCGGCGACCTTCTCCATCTCCCCGCTCAGCGCGTACGTCACGCCGCTGCAGAAATCGATCATCCGGCGCTGGAGGTCGCGCTCGGCGACCTGGAGGTTGACGATCACCGGACGGTTCGCCTTCAAGCAGTCGGCTATCTCCTTCGCGTCGCCGAAGCGGGTGGGGGCGACGACCTGCACGCGCGTCGCTTCACCTGCGCTCATCGGGCGGATCACCGGCGAGCGCGTCGACATCTGGCCGCCGGGGAACGAAGACGACGACGCGTGCCCCGACGCGCTGTCGCGCGAGAAGGTCCGGATGCGACCGACGGGCACCGACGCGGTGCGCTCGTCTTCGAAGGGCTCGGGCTCGGGCTGGGGCTGGGCGCGTGCCGGGGCGCGCGCCTCGGCGTGCGGCTCTGCGCGCGACACCGGAGCGAAGCCGCGCCCGCCGTGGTCCGGGTACTCGTCGTACTCGTCGTACTCGTCGTCGAGCAGGCCGAGATAGACCATGGTCTTTTTCAAGAAGGTGGGCATCGCATCTCTCCTCGGGGGCGTAGCGTACCGCCTTCAGTGCCCGGGGGGCGGACACCTCTGGGTCATGGTGCGTCTGCGCGGCGGCGAGGCCGGTCGCCGAAAAGGGCCCGCCCCACGCGCACCATCGTGGAGCCCTCGGCGACCGCGAGCTCGAGGTCCTCGCTCATGCCCATCGAGCACTCAGGCAAGCCGAGGCCGTCCGCCAGGGCGCGCACGAGCCCAAAGGCGCGCCTCGGGTCCCCGTCCGCGTGCGGCGCCACGGTCATCAGCCCGCGAACGTCCAGCCCACCTGCGCCGAGGTCGGCCACGAGCGCGGGCACGGCGTCGGGGGCGCAGCCGTTCCGACCCGGCGCCCCGGTGGTATCGACCTCGACGAGGACCGCCGCGCCGGGGCGCCTCCGGGCGATCGCCTCGCCCTCCACCGACCTGGCGACACCCTGCCAGCAGGAGACCACCGGCGCGAGCGCCGGGACCTTGTTGCGCTGGACGGCCCCGAGGAAGTGCCACCGGACCCCCGCCGCACCCTGGCCCTCGGGCTGCGCCGCCCGCAGCGCCGCGTCCTTGGCGAGCAGCTCCTGGGCGTAGTTCTCCCCGATGTCCTCCAGCCCCGCTGCGAGCGCGGCGAGGACCGCGTCGACCCCGAACCCCTTCGTGACCGCGACCACCCGCACCCGGCCCGGATCGCCGCCGGCGGCGGTGATCCGCTCACGGACCGACGCGAGCCCGGCGGCGACGTCAAACGCTCCCCCGGCCCCTCCGGGGGCCATGGCCGGCCCGGCCCTCAGCGAAGGAACGACGGGACGTCGAAGTCGTCGTCGTCGAGGTCCACGTCCGCACCGCCAGCCTCGCCGAAGATGTCCATGGGCACCGGGGGTTCGAGGCCGAGCGAAGTGTCGGGGCGCTCGGAGGCACGGGCGGGCTCCTCCCAGCGCTCGAAGCCCGCCGCGATCACCGTCACGCGTACCTCGTCTCCGATCTCGTCATCGATGACCGCGCCGAAGATGATGTTGGCGTCGGGGTGTGCGACGGCGTGGATGATCTCGGCGGCCTCATTGACCTCGAAGAGGCCCAGCTCGCTTCCGCCGGCGATGTTGAGCAGGATCCCACGCGCTCCCTCGATCGACGCCTCGAGGAGCGGGCTCGTGATCGCTGCCCGTGCGGCGTTCACCGCGCGGCCTTCGCCCTTCGCGCTGCCGATCCCCATGATCGCCGTGCCGGCGTTGAGCATGATCATCCGGACGTCGGCGAAGTCGGTGTTGATCAGACCGGGCACGGTGATGAGGTCGGTGATGCCCCGCACCCCTTGGAGGAGCACCTCGTCGGCCATCTTGAACGCGTTCACCATCGACGTCTTCTCCGTCGACACGGTGAGCAGCCGGTCGTTGGGGATGACGATGAGCGTGTCCACCTTCTCCTTCAGGGTCTGGATGCCCTTCTCGGCCTGCATCGCCCGGCGCCGCCCCTCGAAGGTGAACGGCCGGGTGACCACCCCTATCGTCAGGGCGCCGAGACCCTTCGCGATCTCCGCCACGACGGGGGCCGCCCCGGTGCCGGTGCCGCCCCCCTTCCCCGCGGTGATGAACACCATGTCCGCGCCCTGCAGCGCCTCTTCGATCTCGCCCCTGTGCTCCTCGGCGGCCTGCCGGCCGATCTCAGGGTCACTTCCCGCGCCGAGCCCTTTGGTCAGCTGACGCCCGATGTCGAGCTTGAGGTCGGCATCGCTCATGAGCAGCGCCTGGGCATCCGTGTTGGCCGCGATGAACTCGACGTGCTTCAGCCCGGCATCGATCATCCGGTTCACCGCGTTGACGCCACCACCTCCCACGCCGACCACCTTGATCAGTGCGAGGTAGTTGCTCTGGGACGGAACGGTCATGTGCTCCCTCGATGCTGTGGCGACCGCCGTGCGGTCGCATGCCCCCAACTTCCCGCACGTGCCGGCAAGGAACCGGGTCGCAACGCCGCGACCATCAACCTGACGCGGAGGTCCATGTCTGCGGACGTGGCTCGCCGACACCATAAGGGAGGAGCCAGGCCCGGTCAAGCGGCGCCGGATCGCGAGCCCCGGCCGGCCGCGTCGGCGCTGCCCCCCGGCGCGGGCGCGCCCGGCGCGCGTCGTCCCAGGTCACCTCGGTCCCCGAGCGCACCTCCCTGAGCGCACCTGCCCAAGCGCACCGGTCAAGGCCCACCGGTCAGGGCCGCACCACCGGCGTGGCCGGCGCGGCGACGTCGATCACCGAGCCCGCCACGAGGGTCGCACCCTTCAGGATCGCCGCGACGTCTTCGTACTTCGCGTGCAGCTGCTCGCTCGACCCGAGGTAGACGGTCAGCGCCGAGGTCAACTGGAGGGTCACGTCTCCGGCGCGGTCCTCCCGCACGGAAGCGACCTGGCGGGCGAACGCCTCGGGGAGCGAGGTCGCGATCCGGAGCGCAGCCCCGACCCCGCGCACCGCGGTGCCCGGCGGCCCCGGCGCACGGGCGCCCGCGACGCGTGCGAGCCCCGCCGGCGGCTGTGCCAGGACTTGGAGGACCTTGGCGTGCCGGTCGACGAGCGCCCACCCTCGGGCCGGCGGCGCCTCCTCGAGCGCGGCGACCGGCACCCGCTCGGTGACGGCGATCCTCACCCCGTCGGGCCACTCACGCGTCACCGTGGCGCGCGCGACCCACGGGAGCCGCTCGACCCCGGCCGCCGCCGCCGCTCCCACGTCGATGAGCGGCGGGTGGTCGGCAAGGCCCGCGGCAGCGACGACCTGGTCGACGGGCGTGTGGACCGAACCCACCACCGTCACCACCCGCGCCGCGAACAGCCGGGAGTGCAGGGCGAACCAGCTGCCGGCCAAGAGCACGACGACGCCGAGGACGCTGAGCGCCGCTCGCAGCCTGCGCCGCGCCTGGCTGCGCAGCACCTCGGCACGCCGGGCGCGGATGCGAGGGTCGATCGTCGAGGCTGTCCGGTCCAGCCTGCCGGCCGCGGGTCTCGTGCTCACCCCGCCGCCGTCCTCTCGGCGCCGATCCCGTCGTCCAGCGGGTCGCCGGCGAAGCCGACCAGCTTCACCTCGGGGCGCAGCAGGACGCCGGTCGCCGCGGCCACCCTCCGCCGCACGTGCGCGATCAGGGCCACGACGTCGCCGGCCGTGGCGCCCGCGTCGGCCTGGATGAAGTTGGCGTGCTTCTCCGACACGCGGGCGCCCCCGAGCCGGAACCCCTTCAGCCCCGAGGCCTCCACCAGCCGGCCCGCCGAGTCGCCGGGCGGATTGGTGAAGACCGACCCCGCGTTGGCACCCCCCGGCTGGTGCTCCCGGCGCCAGCGCACGATCCCCGAGATGGCGGCCCTCCCCTCTTCGGGGTCGCCCCGGTGCACCGCGAGCTCGGCTGAGACCACCACCTCGGCGTCGCCGAGCGACGAGGTGCGGTAGCCGAGGCGGAGGCGGGACGCGTCCCTGTCTCCTCCTCTCCCGCCGGCGAGGTCGACGCTCCGGTAGGCGACGAGGCAGGAGGCGGTGTCGGCGCCGTGGCCCCCGGCGTTCATCTTGAGCGCGCCGCCCACGCTCCCGGGGATGCCGACCGCCCACTCGAGCCCGCGCCACCCCGCGTCCACGCTCCGGCGTGCGAGGACGGGCAGGCCGAGCGCGCCTCCCGCGCGCACCAGCGCGCGTCCGTGCGCCTCGGGCTCGGGGAGCCGGAGCCCTGCGAGCGCGCCCTTCGGGCGCACGACGAGGCCGGGGAAGCCCGAGTCCGCCACGAGGAGGTTCGACCCCTTCCCGAGGACGAGGACCGGCACGCGCCCCGCCGCGCCGCTCGAGATCATCGCGTCGCGCAGCCTGGCGAGGTCCGCCTCGCTCTCGACGTCCACCAGCACCGCGGCCGCGCCGCCCACGCGGTAGGTGGTGAGCTCGCCGAGCGGCTCGCCGAGCCGCGCGCGGGGACCGAGCCGCGCCACGAGCGCCGACAGCGCCTCGTCGGGGGCGCCGCCCTCGGCCGCGGTCATGCGCCGCCCTCGGGGGCGGTCATCGGCCCTCCCCGGCCGCGGTCATCGGCCGCCCCCGGGGGCGCTCATGGGCCGACCTCGGCCCTCATCGCGATGAGCTCCTCGGGGAGCGTCGTGAGGTCCCCGGCGCCCAGGGTCACGCAGAGATCGCCCGGGCGAAGGACCGCAGCGACGGCCGCGCGCAGCTCGTCGCGCGACGAGACGTACACGACGGGCCGGAATTCGCCGAGCCGGGTCAGCGCGTCGACGACCAGGCGGCCCGACACGCCCGGCACCGGGGCCTCTCCGGCGCCGTAGACGTCGGTCACGAAGACGAGGTCCGCGTCGTCGAACGCTGAGGCGAAGGACGCCGCCAGCGCCGCGGTGCGCGTGTAGCGGTGGGGCTGGAAGACCGCGACGATCCGGCGCCACCCCCCCGTCCTCGCGGCGGCGAGGGTCGCACGCACCTCGCTCGGGAGGTGCGCGTAGTCGTCCACGAACGTCACGCCGCCGGCCTCCCCCCGGAACTCGAAGCGGCGCGGCACCCCGGCGAAGCGGGCCAGGGCCGACACCGCGGCCTCGAACGGGGCCCCGACCTCGAGGGCGCCGACCGCCGCGAGCGCGGCGTTGCGCGCGTTGTGGGCGCCGGGCACCGCGAGCTCGATCCTTCCCAGCCGCCCGCCGGGACCGCTCAGGTCGAAGCCGATCGCGCTGCGCCGGGCCACGACCGCCTCGATGCGGTAGGGGGCCGACGGCGACGTGCCCACGCTGACGGCGCCGGCCTCAGCGCCGAGGCGCGCGGCCACTGGGTCGTCCGCGCTCACCACCCGGCGTTGCGAGGAGGAGAGGTACCGGGCGAACGCCTCGGCGAGCGACTCGAACGTGCCGTAGTGGTCGAGGTGGTCGGGCTCCACGTTGGTCACGAGCGCGATGTCGGAGCGCAGCGCGCCGAAGGAGCCGTAGCTCTCGTCGGCCTCCATCACGAGCCACTCGCCCGCGTCCCACAGCGCGTTGGTACCCGTCTCGTTGACGTCGGCGCCGATCAGGTACGACGGGTGCAGCCCCGCCTCTGCGAGGATGAGGGAGAGCATCGACGCGGTCGTGGTCTTGCCGTGCGTGCCGGCAACCGCCACGCAGCGACGGGTCGCTGCGATCGCCGCGAGGACCGAGGACCGGTGCAGGACCGGGATCCCGAGGCGGCGGGCTGCGGCAAGCTCCACGTCGTCGTGCGGGACCGCAGGCGAGCAGGTCACGAGCTCTGCTCCCTCGACCTGTCCGGGGCGGTGACCGATCCACACCCCGATCCCCGCCGCGCGCAGCCGCTCGGTCACCGGCGAGGCCTTCAGGTCGCTGCCGCTGACGCGGTGGCCCATCTCGGCGAGCACGGTGGCGATGGCGCTCATCCCGACACCGCCCACGCCGACGACGTGGATGCGCCGGGGCACCGACAGGTCCAGCGCACCGGTCGCCAGGTCGGGCTCAGCGGGCATTGGCCACCACCAGGGCGCCGATGCGGGCCGCCGCGTCGGGCCGGCCGAGCGCGCGCGCGGCCTCCCCCATCGCGCGCAGCCTGGCGGCATCGTCGAGCAGCCCCTCGAGGACCGAGGCCAGGCGCACGGGCTCGCACTCCGCGTCGGGGAGGAGCACCGCGGCGCCGGCATCGACGAGGGCCGCGGCGTTGGCCCGCTGGTGGTCTCCGGGCGCCCCCGGAAGCGGGACCAGCACCGACGGGACGCCCGCGACCGCAAGCTCGGCGACGGTGCCCGCACCTGCCCGGCACACCATCACGTCCGCTGCCTCGTAGAGCCGCGCCATCCGGTCCTCGAAGGGCACCTGGCGGTACACGAGGCGCTCGCCAAGGGGTGCAGGGCCGGCGCCCTCACCGGCAGGGATGAGACCGAGCGTGGACGCCTCGCGTCGCATCTCTTCGGCCTCCCGGCGCCCCGTCACGTGGTGCACCGCCACGTCGCCGCGGGCTCGCCAGCGCGCAGCGAGCCCGAGCGCGGCGCGATTGAGGCGCCGGGCGCCGAGCGAGCCCCCGACGATCCCGACCACCCGGCGGTCCTCGGGCAGCTCGAGCTCCTTCTTGGCCCGCGCCGACGCCTCCTCGCTGCGCTCCACCGCGGCGATCTCCGGGCGGACCGCCACGCCGGTCACGACCGCCCTCGGGAGGCCGGTCCCAGGGAACGCCACCGCGTGCACGGCCGCGCGGCGGGCCAAGAGCCGGTGGACCGCGCCGGGCACCGCGTCGATGGTCACGAGGACGAGCGGCACCCCGAGGACGACCGCGGCGGCGTCGGCGGGAAAGCTCGCGTACCCTCCGACCGAGACGACGACGCGCGGGCGCCGCCGGGCGAGGTCCACGATCTCGCGCCCCGTCGCCCACGCCAGCGCCGCGAGGGCGCCGAGGTTCGCCCGCATCGACGCCGCGTCGAGCTTGCGCACGATGCCGCGGCCCGGCAGCAGCGTCACGGGGAAGCCCTCTTCTGCCAGGAGCGCCGCCTCCTGGCCGCGCCTGGAGCCCACCAGCTCGATCGCGCGCGGGTCGTACCCCAGCGCGCCGAGAGCCCGGGCGATCGCGACCGCTTCGAAGACGTGGCCGCCCGTTCCCCCGCCCGAGATCACGGCGAAGGGACGGCGGCTCATCGGTGCGGCGCCCCGGCGTGCGACGCCCCGGCGTGCGGCACCCCGGCGTGCGACGCCCCGGCGTGCGGCACCTCGGAGCGCGGCGCCCCGGCGCGTCTCGCAGGTGCCGGGAGGCCGGGCCCGGCGGGTACCTGCTCCTGCCTGGCGATGCTCACGAGGATCCCGGCGCCCGCCATCGTGAGGACGAGGGAGGAGCCGCCGTAGGAGATGAACGGGAGCGGGATCCCGGTGACCGGGAGCAGGCCGATCACCGCCCCCACGTTGATGATCGTCTCGACGGCCACCCAGGTGACCAGCGCCATCCCGAGCAGGCCGCCGAAGCGGTCGGGCGCCCGGCTCGCAGCCCGGAACCCGAACCAGCACAGCGCGCCGAGCAGCACCAGCACAAGGGCGGCGCCTGCGAGACCCAGCTCTTGGCCGATCACCGAGAAGATGAAGTCGGAGTGGGGGTTGGGGAGGAAGCCCCACTTCTCGGTGCCGTTGCCGAGCCCCATGCCGAAGAGGTGCCCCGAGCCGAGCCCGATCAGCGACTGGACGACCTGGTACCCCGAGCCCGACGCGTGGCTGGCCGGGCTGAGGAAGGAGAGGAGCCGCTCCCGGCGGTACGGGTCGACCAGGCTCAAGACCACCCCGAGGGCGGCCACGGCTCCGCCGATCTTCAGGATCGGCCGGAACGAGACGCCCGACGCAAAGAGGATCGAGAGGCCGATGCATCCGAGCACCACGGTGGTGCCCATGTCGGGCTCCGCCACAACAAGCCCGCACGCCGCCGCGGTGACCAGGATCAGCGGTCCGATCACCGTCCGCTCGCTGCCGCCCGCCTCCTCTCGGCGCACCACGAGATCGGCGCCGAAGACCGCGAGCGCGAGCTTCATGACCTCCGAGGGCTGGACGTCGAAGGAGCCGAAGCCGATCCAGCGGCTCGCACCTGTCGCTTGGACCGCGAGGTGCGGGACCAGCACGAGGAGGAGCCCACCGAAGGCGGCGAGCACGAGGAGGCGGGACAGCCGTCGCCAGCGGCGGTAGTCCATGCGGCTCGTGACGACCATCACGACCGCGCCCAAGGCGAGCCACATGCACTGCCGGATGAGGATGGACCACGCCGACCCGTAGGTCTCGATCGACACCACCTCCGACGCGGAGCCCACCATGACCGTGCCCAGCACGCAGAGTGCGGCGACGAGACCGACGAGGATCGTCGACGTGGGCATCTCGCGCAGGGCGACCACCGCACGGGCCGGGCGCGCCACCGACTTGGTCGCCGTCATGGGGTCTTCCCTCTCTTCGCGTCGAATGCCGGGGCACCATCGTCGCAAACCCCGACGCCGTGGTGGGGGACCTCAGGCATCAGAGCTTGGTCACCGTCAGGTAGACGCCGTAGAAGACCCCGAGCGCCAGCGCGGCGAAGAGCCCCGCGACGATCCACAACCGCACGATGACCGTGGTCTCGGGCCAGCCGCTCAGCTCGAAGTGATGGTGGATGGGCGCCATGCGCAGCACCCGTTTGTGGAAGACCCGGAAGCTCACCACCTGCGCGATCACCGACAGCGTCTCGATCACGAAGAGCCCGCCGAGGATCGGGAGGAGGAGGTCCAGGTTCAAAAGGAGGCAGAGCGCGCCGAGCCCCGAGCCGAGGGCGAGCGAGCCCGTGTCCCCCATCACGATCTTCGCCGGCGCCGAGTTCCACCACAAAAAACCCAAGCACGCGCCGCCCAGCGCGACCGCGGTGAGCGCGAGGTCGATCGCATACGCCGGGAGGACGTGGAAGATGCTCTCGTGCCGGAAGATCCAGTACCCGAGGATCGCGAGCACCGAGAACGACAGTCCCGAGGACCCCGCGGCGAGACCGTCGAGCCCGTCGGTCAGGTTGACGGCGTTGGACGTGCCGACGAGGACGAGCACCGCGAAGAGCACCCAGCCGGCCTCGCCGAGCTGGGTCCCAGGCGAGCTCATCCGCGTGAACGACAGCGTCGTCGAGGTGTGCGCCCAGTGCACGGCGAGCTCGGCGAAGAGGACCGAAGCCGCGACCTGGGCGGCGAACTTGGCCCTCTTGTTCAAGCCGAGGCTGCGCTGGTTGCGGACCTTGATCCAGTCGTCGAGCGCGCCGATGCCGCCGAAGAGGGCGACCGTGATCACGACGAGCACGCCCTCGGCCGAGAACCTCACCGCGGTGCCGAGATGGCCGATCAGGTACCCGCCGCCCACCGCGCCGACGATCGCCAGGCCCCCCATCGTCGGGGTCCCGGCCTTGGCGGTGTGCGTCGCCGGCCCGTCCTCGCGGATCTGCTGGCCGATCCGCTTGCGCAGGAGCCAGCGCATGAGGAGCGGCGTCGCGACGATGGCGAGCAAGAAGGCGGATGCCCCGGAGGCCATGATCGACAGCACGTTCAGCCACCGCTGCCGGGGCGCCGGGCCGCCGTCGCGGCAAGCTCCCCTTCGACCACCGCACGGTCGTCGAAGGGGAGGCGCCGATCGCCGACCACCTGCGCGGTCTCGTGCCCCTTGCCCGCCACCACGACGACGTCGCCCGGCTGCGCGCGCCGGATCGCCTCGCCGATCGCACGCCGGCGGTCCGGCTCGGCGAGGATCCGGGCAGCCGGCCCGGCGCCTCCGAGCACCTCGGCGATGATGGCTGCGGGGTCCTCGTGCCTCGGGTTGTCGGAGGTGACGATCGCCAGGTCGCCCAGCGCTGCGGCGACCGCACCCATGACGGGCCGCTTCAGCGCGTCGCGGTCGCCGCCGCACCCGAAGACGACGATCGTCCGGCCCCCGCGGCCTGCGGCGATCCGTCGCGCCTCGGTGAGCACGGCCTCGAGCGCGCTGGGCGTGTGCGCGTAGTCGACCAGCACGGTGAACCCGAGCCCGGGGGGACCGACCACCTCCATCCGACCCGGGACCGGCTCTGCGGAAACGAGCCCTCCGGCGACGACGGCTGGCGCGACCCCGAGCACGACTGCCGCCTCGGCGGCGAGCTGCGCGTTCTTCACGTTGACGAGCCCGGTGAGCGGGACGACCACCTGCTCGCCGCGCCAGGTGAACCGCGAGCGCCCGACCTCAAGTTGCACATCGTCCACGTCCGAGGCGCTGACGGGCACCGCCGCAACACGCGTGCGCTCGAGGAGGCGCCGGCCCCACGGGTCGTCGGCGTCCACGACCGCCGCCCTCGCCCGCTCGGGCTCGAAGAGCGTGGCCTTCGCCTCGAAGTACGCCTCCATCGAGCCGTGGAAGTCCAGGTGATCGTGGCTCAGGTTGGTGAAGACCGCGACGTCGAAGCGGATCGCGTCGACCCGCGCCTGGACGAGTGCGTGGCTCGACACCTCCATCGCCACGGCCGGGCGCGGGTCGGGCGGATGCGCGTCGCGCACCGCGGCGAACGCCCGCTGCAGCTCGACGGACTCCGGCGTCGTCATCGCGCCGGTCAACGTGCCGATCACGGTCGTCGGATGCCCGGCGTGCCGCAGCACGCTCGCGAGCAGGTGCGTGACGGTGGTCTTGCCGTTGGTGCCGGTGACGCCTGCCATGAGCAGCGACGACGCCGGGTGGCCGTAGAAGGCGGCGGCGAGGCGCGCCATCGCCGGGCGGGAGCCGCCCGGGGCGACCCGGAGCCGGACCACCTCTTTGGGCAGCGGGCCGACGTCGCGCTCGCAGACCACCCCCACCGCGCCGCGCTCCACCGCCTCGAGCGCATGGTCGTGGCCGTCGGTCCGGCTGCCGACGAGGCAGCAGAAGAGCGAGCCGTGCGTGACCTTTCGGCTGTCGTGCTCGACGCCGGAGACGTCGACGTCGCTCGGATCGCCCGACGTGTCGAGCAGGTCGATGTCGTCGAGCAGGAGGGTCATGCGCACGGGAGGCTGCCGGGGAGCATGGGCACGGACCATCCGCGAGCCGAGGCCCCCGCGGATGGTAGCCGCCTCACGCCGATTCCCGGACCAGCGCTGTCAGTGTCTTGGGTGCCGCAGCCTGCGGCCGGCCCCCGAGCCCCGGCGTCGTCGGCACGTCGTAGCGGTGCAGCGCGTACGCCATGATCTCCGAGAAGACCGGCGCAGCGACCGCGCCGCCGTAGATCGGGTTGGGACGGTCGAGGACGACGATCGCCGAGAGGACCGGATGGTTCGCCGGGGCGAACCCGACGAACGTCGCCTCGAACGCTCCTGTGATGTAGCCGGGGGTGCCGTTGTCGGCGGGCACCTGGGCCGTGCCGGTCTTGCCGGCGATCAGGTAGCCGGGCACCGCCGCGGCGACGCCGGTCCCCGCGTCGACGACCTGCTCGAACATGGGCACGAGCTCACGGGCTACCCACGCGGGGATGACCCGGTGGCTCGGCGACGGCGGCGTGGGCCGCAGGGCGCCGTCCGAGCTCACGGTCGCACGCACGAGCTTCGGCGCGACGAACACGCCGCCGTTCGCGAGCGCGTTGTAGGCGTCGAGCATCTGGAGCGGGCTGACCGCGTCGACCTGGCCGATCGGCAGGGACACCCAGTCGGTCACGGCCCACTGCGCAGGCGACACGAGCAGACCGGGCGACGCCCCCGGGAAGTGCAACCCGGTTGTCTCGCCGAAGCCGAGCCTCTTCACCTGCGAGAGCAGGCGTGTCTCCCCGAGCTCCTGGGTGATCTCGGAGGTCCCGATATTCGAGGACTGGGCGAGGATCTGGGTCGCCGTCATCTGCTGGGTCGGGTGCGGTGTCGCGTCGTGGAAGAGGTAGCCGTCGATCGTGCGCTGGTCGGGCACCGTGAACGTGGACTGCGGGGTGATCACCCCCGAGGCGAGGGCTGCGGAGAACGGCACGATCTTGAACACGGAGCCCGGCTCGTAGAGCTGGGTGACCGCCGCGTTGGTGGGCGCCTCCTCGACCGGCCCGCCGGGGCCGATCGTGACCGGGCCTGGCGAGCCCGGCGAACCCGGCGCCCCGGGCGGGGGTGCCGAGGAGGACGCTCCTTTGCCTCCGGCGGCCTGCGCGCCCTTCGGGGTGGCGACGAGGTTGGCCATCGCCAGGATCTGGCCGGTCGCCGTGTCCATCACCACCGCCTCACCAGCCGTCGCGTGCGACGCCACCACCTCTCGGGCGAGGTCCTGCTCCGCGGTGTACTGGAGCGGTGCGTCCAGCGTGAGCTGCAGGCCGGTGCCCGCGACCGCCGGCGTCCTCTCCGCGACAGGGGTGCCGGGCAGCTGGACCCCGAGCGGGGACTCGAGGAGCGTCTCGTGGCCGGCCTGGCCGCTGAGGAGCCGGTTGTACTGCGCTTCCAGTCCGGCGTCCCCCGCGCCGGCGGCGTTCACCCCGCCCACCACCGGCGCTGCGAGGCCCCCGTCGGGAGCGACATCGACCGAGTCGTCGATCATCGTGATCCCGGGGAACGCCAGTGCCGAGACCTTCTTCGCCTGCGGGACCGAGAGGTTGCGGACGAGGGGCACGTAGCCGGACCGCTCGGAGAGGAGGCCGGTGAGCGCCGCCGCGCCGACGTGCAGGAGCGGCGCCAGCGCTCGCGCCTCGGTCGCCGGATGGCGGATCTGGAAGTCGTCCGCGACGACCATCTCGGTCGGGATCGACGTCTCGAGCACCACCCCGTTGCGGTCGGTGATCGACCCTCGCAGCGCCGGGACGGTCACCGGCTGCATCAGCTCCTGCGCCGCCTGCTCCTGGTACTGCCCCGCGTGGAGGACCTGGACGTCGACGAGTCGTGCCGCGACGACCACCAGCCCGAGGACGAGCACGAGCCGAGCCGTCCGCACTCGACGCACGAGGAGCGCGTGCCGCTGGGCCCCGGTCGGCCGGGACCGCGTCGGGCGGCGCGGGCCCTCGCTGGGGCGGCGC
>DAHWOV010000014.1:0-2755 GCA_027339205.1 Acidimicrobiaceae bacterium
GGGCCGCCGGATCCACGCGGCATCCGCCCTCGGGATGAGGACCCGGGCGTCGAAGGCGTCTGCGAGCTCGACGTAGGAGCCGTAGAAATGGGGATGGGACATGCAGATCGCCGAGATGCCGCCGAGCTCTCCCAGGCGTGCCCGAGCGGCGTCGTCGAGCAGGGGGATGCAGTCCCACAGCACGTTGCCCGAGCGCGTGCGCACGAGAAGGGCGCGCTGACCGATCGCGAAGGGCGGTTCGATGCCGATCCCGAACAAGCCCGGCTCTTCCTCCTTCACGACGACCGCGTGGGACTCCGCGAGCTCGGCCATGGTCGTCCAGCTCTGGCCACCCTCGCCGACGTACTGCCGCTCGTCGTCGCAGATGGCGCAGTGCGTGGGGGCATGGGCGCGTTCTGCGTGTTGCACGCCGCACGTCTCGCAGATCCAGGCAGGCACGGGTCGGTTCCCTCGCTTCAGGCTCGCGGGCGCAGGACACCGCCAGCTTTGCAAAAGACCGTGAGGCAGGCTCGGCGCGCGAACCATGGAGGAAGCTGTGCTGGAAGGTCTCGTGGTCGAAAGCGAGATCTGAGGGAAGATACCGAGGTGTGCGGATGTGGCGTCTGACCGCTGCGGCGTGCCGCTGGTCGTAGCCCGCGATCCGCTTCTGCCTCCATGACCAGGACGTGCTCGAGATGACCAAGACCATCGTGTGCCTCTGTCATGACGTGAGCATCGAGGACATCGACCGCGCCGTGGCGCAGGGCTACACGGATCCCGAGACGATCAAGCGGTTCACGGCGGCGCTCATGGGTCCCTGTCAGGGCAAGGCCTGCGCCGACCAGGTGATGGACGCGATTGCTGCGCGGCTCGGAGTCGAACGCGCCAGCCTTCGCTCGCCGACGACCCGCCCGCCCGCCTTCCCGCTGCGGCTCGGCCAGCTCACCGGCGGCCCGGTGGTCGACCCCTGACGTGGCGATCCCCGGCATTGCCCGAGGCGAGCTCCGGCGCAGCTACGACGTGGTGATCGTCGGCGCGGGCATCCGAGGGCTGGCGCTCGCCTACGAGCTGACGAAGCTCGGTGTCGGCGATGTCTGCGTGCTCGACGCCGCCTATCCGGGGTCGGGGGCGAGCGGGCGCAATGGCGAGCTGATCCGCTCTGCGTTCAATTCCACCGAGTGGGCCGGGTTCTTCGACGCAAGCCTCCGGCGCTGGCACGAGCTCTCGGTCGAGCTGGACTTCAACGTCCTCTTCACGCAGGCGGGCTATCTGGTCGTCGCCACGACCGAAGACGAGCTCGCGCGCTGCGTCGAGGCCGCATCGACGCAGCGCCAGCTGGGCGTCGCCAGGGAGCTGGTGGGTGCCCGCGAGGTCGCCGAGCCCGCACCCGCGATCGACCCCGCCGTCATGGCCGGCGGCGTGTACCAAGAACGGGGCGGCTACGCGCACCGTGACGCCGCGGTATGGGCATATGCGCGCGCAGCGGCGCGCCAGGGAGCCGAGATCCACCCGTCGACGAGAGCCACCGGCATCGAGGTCCGCGCCGGGCGCGTGAGCGGGGTCACGACGTCCCGGGGGAACGTCGCGACGAGGATGGTCGTCGACGCCGCCGGAGGGCATGCTCGAGAGGTGGCAGCGATGGCCGGGGTGGCCGTCCCGACGTCGCCGCTTCGACTGGAGGCCTTCGTGACCGAGTCGCTGCGTCCCTTCCTCGGACCGTCGATCGCGCTCTTGCACTTCCGGGGCTACGCACACCAGACCACGCGCGGGGAGCTCGTGGCAGGGACGGAACAGGCCGTCATGGAGCCGTCGCAGAGTCTCGGCAGCACGCTGGGCTTCATCCGCGACGCGGCGCAGAAGTTCGTGCGGGTGATGCCGCGCCTCGCCGGCGTACGGGTCATCCGCCAGTGGGCGGGCGTGGTGGACGTGAGCCCGGACCTCGCCCCGGTCCTGGGTCCGGTCGAAGAGCTCGAAGGCTTCTTCCTCGACTGTGGGTGGGTGTACGGCTTCATGGGAGCGCCTGCGGCGGGCAAGCTCCTCGCCCTTGCGATCGCCTCGGGCAAGCTGCCCGACGTCGTGGCACCCTTCCAGCTGCGGCGCTTTCGGGAGGGCCGTCCCATCGTGGAGTCCTCGCTCGTGGTGGCCCAGCAGTGACGCCTGCCGGCACGCCCGGCACGCCCGGCACGTCCCGCGAGCGGGTCTCGTTCCTCTTCGAGGGGCGCCGCCTCCAGGGCCGTGCGGGCCAGTCGATCGGCGCCGCCCTGCATGCGGCCGGGGTACGGGTGCTGTCGCTGAGCACGAAGTACCGCCGTCCCCGTGGCCTGTACTGCGTGGCCGGGGCATGCCCGAACTGCGCGATGCGGGTCAACGGGCTCCCTGGTGTCGCCGCCTGCACGACCCTGCTCGCCGGCGGCGAGGTCGTGGAGCGTGAAGGGAGATGGCCGTGGCTCGCGCCGGTCCTGGACACGACCTCGTCACTCGTGCCCGCCGGCTTCTACTACGGACGGCTTCTCCCGCGCCGGCCCGGGCTCTGGCGTGTGGCGGCGCGGGTGTTGGCAGAGATGGCCGGGGTGTCGGCGCTTCCCGAGGCGCGCGCTGCCGAGGCGGTCGTCGCGCACGGGTATGAGGAGCGCGACGTGGGCACGGTGATCGTGGGAGCCGGCGCGACGGGACTTGCCGCCGCGCGTGAGATGGCGCAGCGACATCGAGGTACCGGCGCGCTCGACGTCCCTGGACATGACGAAGTCGTGGTGGTGGAGCGTGACGACCGAGTCGG
>DAHWOV010000017.1:0-2047 GCA_027339205.1 Acidimicrobiaceae bacterium
GGCCGCGAGGTCGTCGAGCCAGGAGACGAAGGCGTCCCGATCGGTCATCACCCTCTGCTTCTCCCGCTCGAGCTCCGGCTTCAGGCCGAGGAGGAAGTCGTCCTCGAAGACCCCCGCCATCAGCCGGTCGACCGCGTCGAGCCAGTCCACCCGCGAGGACATCAAACTGGCCGTTGACACCGGGGGTGAGCCCCGGTTCGGCACCTTCGCCACGTACATGCCGACCTCGTAGCACCCACAGTCCGATGTACATGGGGTTCTGCTGCGCTTACATGATTGCGCCATCCACTGCTGCGCGACGCGAAGGTCCTGGCTGCGAAGCACAGCGGGACACCCGGACAGCTCTGCAGGGGGGAACTTCGGGCTATCACACAGCCGGCAAGGACCCGCGTGCCGGGGAGCGCCGGCGCGGGGCGGTCTGGGATCGGCTCGAGATCTACCACCAGGACTGCCGGCACCGCTCCCGCCGGAGAACGTCGGGACCGCCAAAGGTGCCGGTGGTTGTCGAGGACGGGGCTGGGGAGACTCAGTGGCTGGAGTGCGAAGACAAGAAGACAAAGGGAGTGCCTGGGGATGCCCAGGCTCTCTGGAGCCGAGGTGGTCCTGTCGAGGAACGTCCTTTCGGGACCTGCGAGGAGGCGCGGCCTGGGCTTGGTCGACTCCTCTCGACCTTGCGCCGGGTTCACACCGCCACGAGCCCGATCGTCCGGTCGAGCCGGCGCAGGTCGTCCGGATCGGGCCTGACGATCTGCTGGTCCGCGCGCCGGGCGCAGATGACCACGTGCGCGTCGACGACATCGGTCGTCACGCCGCTGCCCCCCGGCGCCTCTTCGTCTTCGTCCCGAGGGCCGCGTCGGCGAAGCGGCGCTCCTCGGCCGTGAGCGGACCGCCGATCTCCGCCAGCGCCTCGGCAAGCATCGCCTCCCATCCTGCGACGTCGTCGAGGGCGACGCCGACGGCGTGTTGGACGAAGCCGGAGACGCTCGGGGCGGCCCCGGACTCGACGAGAGAGCGGACCTGGTCGAGCTGGCTTTCCTCCAGGGTGACGGTGACCTTGCGTGTCGCGATACTGCTCACCCTACTCATGGTCGCTCCATGCCCGGTCTCGGACGGCGGCCCGGGCGAGCGAGGCCCCGACGACCGCCTCGCCGGTGCCGGTGGTGACCGAGGTGCCCATGAACACCTGGTTTCGGGCGTCGACCGGCGCGACAGCGGCGTCGACGGGCCCCGAGATCCGCCCCACCGGCTGGCGCTCGCCGGAGAGCGGCCATCTCGATCGACATCGCGTGCGCCTCGATCACCCGGCGATCCGCGGGGGAGGCACCGTGGCCTGCAGCGCCTCCGCGGTGCGCTCGGTCGTGTGCTCCTGGGCGAACCCGATCGGGGCCTTGACCACGACCACCCCGAGGATCCCGAAGGCGAGCTCCAAGTTGGCGGGATCGCGGGGCGAGGAGAGGAAGTGGGCCAGGAACGTGAGCCCCGCCGCCACCGTGAGCACCACGGCCAACATGTTGGTGAGCTGGGCGACGAGCTCGAGGACGACGGGGCGGCCCCGGGGGCGGGGCAGGGCGTTCGGGCCGACCGACGTCCGCCGCCGCTCGGCCTCTGCGTCCTCGAGACCCCGGCGCGCCCCGCCGGGCGAGGAAGCCCCGGGCGCTCAGCAGCCGGCGGGTGCCGTCCTCAGCGACGCCTCGAGCTCTGCGACGGCCGGGGAGACGCGAAGGTCGAGCTCGCTCGCCAGCTCCCTCGCCATGGCGCAGACCCGGGCCGCCGCGGCGTACCTGCCGGTCGAGACGAGCAGCCCCGCGAGCAGGACGTAGCGGCGCTCGTCGGCGGGGTCGACCTCGACGGCGATGCGCAGGCAGCGCTCGGCCGCCGCCAGCTCGCCGGCTGCGGCGGCGGCGTCCGCCGCGGCGTCGAGGAGGCGGAGGCGGAGGCGGACCAGCCGCTCTCGCGCCTCGATCGCGAAGTCCTCGTAGCGATCCTCGGGGAGCAGGTCGCCGGTGTAGCGCCCGTGGGCGCGCCGGGCCCGGTCCAGCGCCTCGCG
>DAHWOV010000018.1:0-1756 GCA_027339205.1 Acidimicrobiaceae bacterium
CGATGACCCTGAGCGGGCGGAACGCGAGCCCGGCAACGACCGCGGCAGCGATCGCGAGGCCTGCGAGCGGTGAGGTGAGGGAAGCTCCGAGCGCTCCGGTCACCACGGCGATCGCCACGACGCTCCACCAAGGGTGCGATCGGCCCCGGGCGCCGCCCAGAGGCAGGGCGAGCGAGGGCTCGGTGGCCCAAGATGCCGCGGAAGTGGCGGACTCGTGCTCGGTCATGGCGCGCCGGCTGCCGGTCATGGCGCGCCGGCTGCCGGTCATGGCGCGCCGGCTGCGGGGTGCAGCGTGGCGGCGCTTGCGCACGGCGCGCCGACGCCGCGGCAGCGCTGCGAGCAGCACACACCCGGGGATCGCAACGGCCGAGACCGCGATGCCGGCCCACGCGAGGCGCTGGGGGGTCCAGACGAGTGAGACGGTGAAGTGGGAGCCGCCCAGTGCACGGAGGTCCGCGCGGCTCACCTGCCAGCCATTGGCGAACGCGTCGACGAGGGTCGGGGGGCCGAGTGTGACCGAGCGCGTCCCACGCTTCGCCGCGGGGCCGGGGGTCGCGACGGCGTGCCAGCCTGCGTCGAGGCTCTCTCCCAGCACGAGCTCGAAGGGCGCGCTCGCGTGGCGGACCGCGAGCGACCAGGAGGTCGCCGAGATCTCGCGCGCCACCACGCGGGGTGCGGCCGGTGCGGGTGCCGCCACGGCCGGTGCAGCCGCCGCGGCCCCCACAGGCGGCGTGGGCGCCACGGCCGGCGTGGGACCGCCGCCGGCGGCAGAGGTGAGGGTGAGCTCGTCCACGTTCCACCCAGGGACGTGAGGTCCGGTGGCCAAGGCGCTCTCGACGACGTGGCGGCCGGCCGAGAGCCGGATGCCGCGCGCGTCGGCGCCGCAGGCCTCGAGCGTGACCTGGCCGTCGCCGAGCGCGGACGAAGTTCGGCCGACCACTCGCAGGGCCACGGGATGGCCGTCGATCGTGAGCAGGTCCGACTGGCAGGTCCCCGGCAGCATCCTCGGGGGCGAGGGGACCCGGAGCCCGGGGATCCCCAGCGCGGCGATGCCGAGAGGGAGGATCTCGGTCCGCTTGTGGTCGGAGAGGGTGGCGCGCCGCTCGAGCACCTTGGGGAAGGAGACGGTGATGGTCGATCCGGTCACCGCGGGAAAGGAGAGCGGCACGGTGACGGTCGTCCCGGGCACCGCGCTGCGCGCGATCGGGGGAAGCGCCACGTCGCGGGTCTCGGTGCGGCCAGTCGCCCGTGTGGTGGCGCTGATCGTGACCGCAGCGGGGACGGAGTGGCGTCGATCGGCAACCACGACGAGCGACATGCGGTCGACGCTCAGGGGGGAGGGCAGCCGGTAGCGCAGCCAGGCGCCGACCACGTCCTTGGCCCCGAACCCGGACTGCCAGACGGTGGACGGGTTGCCGTCGGCCGCCGCGCCGGCCGTGTCCCCCGGCGCCCCTGTGAGCCGGCTCGAAGAGGTCGCGACGATGCCGCGGCCTGTCGACCCCGGGACGCCCAAGAGCCTGTCGATCTCGTTGTCACCGAGGTCGCGCGAGAGCGTCGCCGTGCCGGTGAGGGTGAAGGTGCGCGCGGTGGGGAGCGTGAACGTGCGCGCCAAGGTCGTTGTCGGCTCGGCCGTGGAGGTTGTGTACGGCGATCCCCGAGTGCGTGTCATGGAGACGACGAGACGGTCTCGAAGCGACGACGCCCCGAGCCTCGAGAGGAGGTCCGTGGGCATCTTCAGGACCTCGGATACGTGCTG
>DAHWOV010000020.1:0-3186 GCA_027339205.1 Acidimicrobiaceae bacterium
CAGCTCGGGTTCGGCTGATCGCCTTCGGCGGTAGGTCGCCCGGTCTACGGCACGGCGGCCAGCGGTCCCCGGGGCCGTGTTCGCCCTCGTGAGCAGCCCCGCATCAGCCGCGGCCTGCACCGTCGGTGACGGTGGGCGCCCGCGGGCGGGAAGCCTGCGGGCGGCAGCGCGGCGGAGAGAGCGCGGGAGATCAGCCGCCGACGCCACCGGGCGCGTCCTCGTGGTCGAGGTCGGACCCGGTAATATCGGGTTCGACCGTTGTGGCGATGGTCAGGAAGTCGGAGCAGGCCCCGGGGATTGCCCGGGGTCGCTCTGCATCAGGAAGAAGGCATCCGGCCAGCCGCTCGCGGGCAGGGGCTCCGACAAGATCGTCCGCCGCCTCGGCGAGGGCGGCAGGAAGGGCGGACGCCACGAGGTCCCCGAGGACCACGGCGCGGTCCACGCCTAGCTCGTGCGCGATCCTCTCTGCCTCACCGAGCAGATCGAGAGGCACCCGGACGTTGATCGTCGCTCGGCCGGGCACGGTATCGAACACCCCGCGGAAGCGAGCCGGCGCGCTCACGTCGCCGGCCCTTCGGCTACGGCGAGCGCCCGGCGCACCAGGGCCACGATGGCCGCGTGCTCGTGGGCGAACCGGCCGGCCCACGTGAGGCCGCCCGCCCGATCGCCGGAGCGGTGCCCGAGCAGCATTGCCGCTTCCGGTGGGAGTGCCACCGGGACGCGGGCGGGCTGGGGGTCTGCATCGGTGCGCTTCGCCTCGGGCAGGTTCGCCACGCCACCGTTGTAAACCCGGCAGTCGAAACGGCCGGGATCATAACGGGGAAGTCCGGGCCGGGGAGATCGTGCAGTGTGCAGCGCTGTGCCACATGCTACGGTGGGGATATGGCACGTCCGACCAGACTCGCCGCCGAGCTTGCGAAGGCCACTGGAGAGCCGGCGTCACGAGTGCAGCGCTGGATCGAGGACGGCTACGGTCCCGCCACCCCCGAGATCGACGCAGCCGAGCACTTCCGGCACCTCGTCCCCCTCATGGGGACCGGGAAGAACGGCAACGTGGCGGTCTTGAAGATGGCCGCCGACGGCTATCCGTGCCGGCGCCTGCGCGAGGTGCTGGTTTCCCTCTTCGGAGTCAACGAGCCGGGCTTCTCCGACCCGGACGAACTGGTCAACGAGGTGATGGGCGACGACACGCTTCTGGGCCGCGGCATGATCATGAGCGACGCTCCGATGGAACCTCCATCCGAGTGGCAAGCCATGCCGGAGGCCAGTTTGCGAGGAGCGGAGCTGCGCGGACTGCTCACGGGAAGCGCACTCCTACCTCTCGCGGACCTCGCGACGGGTCGCCCTGTGGAGCCCGGCGACCTCCACGACCTGAGCCGACACGGACCCTGGCGCCGCCTCGGACTGCCCGAGCCGCCGGTAAGCGAGGGCGATGAGGCGGCGATGGACTTGCTCTGCCTCCGCATCTGCACCGCTGCGGTCCTGAACGGACAAGCGTGGGTCGAGAAGGCGAGCCCGCGCGAGCTGGCCGAGCACGTCGCGGCGGCCATGTGCCTGGCCGAGGCGCTTGAGGCGCTCTACCCGGCTGCCCGGTCGCAGGGCGAGGAGAAGCGCTGGCTCCTCGTTGGTGCGCTCACCCCGAGCGCCCCGACGGTCCTGCGCGTGCTACAAGCCCTCGTCGGAGACCTCGACGGGCCAGGGGCGGGCTACCCGCACACCCCGGAGATCGACGCCTACCTCGCGGCAATCCGGCAAGGACCGTCCTTCGGGACCGGGGCCGACGAGAGCCGTAGGGCCATTCCGTCTGGTGACCAGGACGCATCGGACGTAGGCTGACCTCGAACAGATAGAGCCCGGGCGCCGCAGCAACGGCCCCGGGCGTGGCCCAAGAGGAGGTTCCCTCATGGACAAGGCACACGGTATCCGTGCCATCCCCCGTCCGTCGAAGCCGGGCGCACCCGATCCCGTCGCCGAGGTCGTGCGCGAGATCGAGGTTGCGACCCACCGAGCGCTACGCCGGCTCGCGGTGGCGATCCTCGCCGTCGTCGCCCTCGTGCTCGGGGTGCTGGTCGGGGTCGGCGTCCCGCTCCCGCTGGTCGGCGTCGTGGCCGGGCTCGGCGTCCTCGCCGCAGTCGTCCCGTCTCCCTGGCGCTCACGGTGAGCCGCGCCACTGGCCCTGGCCGGGCTCCTGCCCGCATCGTCGCCTCCGGTCGTGCCCTCACCTCCGAGGACGTGACGGACCGCATGGGCGCGATCGGAGAGACCTACTCGACCGACGGGGACGCGCAGGTCGTGGTCTGCGACGGGTTCGGGGTGCGGGTGACCGTGAACCACGGCGCGCTCGTCGTGGTCGACGGCGTGGGCGAGCACCGCCGGGAGCGCACCTACGCGAAAGTCGGCGCACCATCCCGCCTCGTCGTGGCAGGAGACGGGTTGCTCACCACCGAGGCCCTGTCGTGGTGCCGGGCGCAGGATGTCGCCGTGGTCGTGCTCCGAGGAGGCGACGTGCTGCTCGGAGCGTCGCCTCCGGGCCGTGACGACGCGAGGCTCCGGCGAGCCCAGGCGCTCGCCGGCATCGACGGCTCGGCGGTTGGGCTTCGGATCGTGCGGGACTTGCTCACCGAGAAGCTCCGCGGACAAGCGAAAGTCCTCACCACCACGTTCGGCGACGACGACACCGCGTCGACCGTGCTCGACCTGGCCGGCGGGATCGAGGTCGCCTCCACCATCGACGAGTGCCGCCAGCTCGAAGCCGTGGCCGCCGCGGCCTACTTCGCCACGTGGGCCGGGCACGAGCGCACCGCGGTCGGGTTCGTGGCGAAGGACCGGCACCGGGTCCCCCCACACTGGCGGGTCTACGACTCCCGGCGCTCTGCCATCACCGGGGCGAGCGACACGAACCGGCTCGCCGAGCGGCCCTTGAACGCGCTCTTGAACTACGTCTACAAGCTCGCCGAGATCGAGGCCCGCTTCGCGCTTGTGCGCCTCGGGCTCGACCCCGGGCTCGGCATCCTCCACCTCGACGCTGCGGGGCGGGACTCTCTGGCGCTCGACGTGATCGAGCCGCTACGGCCGAAGGTGGACCGCTTCGTGTTGAGCCTGATCGCAGAGCGCATGTTCTACAAGCGGGATTTCGTCGAGCGCGCCGACGGGCATACCCGTTGCGCCGCGCCCTTGTCGCACGAG
>DAHWOV010000002.1:0-9967 GCA_027339205.1 Acidimicrobiaceae bacterium
TGGGCGACCCGTTCGGTCGGCGTCCTGCATAGACACGCAGCCGCCAGACGCCCGGGCGCATCTCGCTCTTCGTGCCTCTCACGTCCTCGAAACCTCGACAGCAAGGACCGGAGGATCGCCAGCGACCCCGGCGGACACCGGCACGTCGCTCCAGGCCCCGTCGTCTTCCGTTCGCTCGACGGAAGAGGCCATGAGGGTCCGGTCACATGCGACTATGCCCAAGAGTGTAGTCACGTTGTAGTCACATGGTCGACGACTACGAGCCAAATACCCGCTCTGACCAGGTGGGGCCGGCGGGGATCGAACCCGCGACCCAGGGATTATGAGTCCCCTGCTCTGACCACTGAGCTACGGCCCCCGGGTCGTGTCTATCAGGATCACCGCTCGAGCGTGGCGACCGGCTCGGCATGACAAGACGGCTCGGTGAGACAAGACGGCTCGGCATGACAGGACCGTTCCAGCATGACAAGACGGCTCGGTGAGACAAGACGGCTCGGCACGCCGCGCCTGATTGGGAGCAGAGCCCATGGTCAGGGCACGACGAGCACTGGCCGCTTGGCCAAGTGCAAGATCTTGTACGAAGTGCCGCCGAGCATGAGGGAGGGAAAGATCGACGGCCCGCGTAGCCCGATTACGAGCACGTCTGCAAAGACCTCGTCGGCCACCTGCAGGATCGCCTGGGCGGCCTCGTCGAGGCGTCCGCGTCGCACGTCTGCCACGACGTCGACGCCTGCCTCGCGCAGCACCGCGAGCTCCTTCTCGAGCAGCGCCTGGGCCTCCTCGTCGCTCTCCCTTTCGAAGGACCCACCTGACTTGCCGACGATCAGCTCGTGCTCTCGAAGGTGGAACAGGTGGATCACGCCGCCCGTCGCCTTCGCAAGATCCCTCGCCTCTCCGACCGCGCGGTCGGACTGCTCGGACCGGTCGATCGCGACCATGATCGTGCGGTAGCCGCTCATGGCACCTCGGCTCCCACGGGAGGCACCTCCTTCGCCTGCTCGCCGGTCCGCACATGCGGCCGGTGCGAGAAGTACACGACGACGCCGATGAGGAGGATCACCACCATCACGACCAGCGTCATCCAGCCGTAGTTGAAGAGCTCAGCCCGTGGGGAGGTGAGCGCGCTCGGGAACACGATGTTCACGAGCATCCCGACTCCGTAGATCATCGCCACGACATAGACCGGGTACGCCCACTTCCCGAGGTTGAAGCCCGTCGGGCGCCATCCTCGGACTCGGCCGATGAAGGCCGCGAGCACCACCATCTGGAACGACAGGTAGATGCCCGAGGTGGCGAACGAGACAAGGATGAACAGCGCGTTCACCTTTGCCGGATATGTGAAGAACAGGATGTGGACGGGCTTCGACGGCGTCGCTCGGGCGAGCAGCGCGAAGACGGCGGGAAGGACCGCGGCGACGGCGACCGCCGCAACCGGGGTCTTGGTCCGCGAAGAGATGCTCCGGAGCACGCGGCTCGCGGGCAGCTGGTGGTCCCGCGCGTAGCTGAAGAGCACCCGGGACCCTGCGGCCTGGATCGACAAGCCGCAGGAGAAGAAGGCGAGGCAGATCAGCACGAGGACCGCGTCGTCGAGCCCGGACGAATGGAGGTTGGCATGGATGATGTAGGGGACGCCACCGGTCACCACCTTCGACAGGCTGGAGCCCGGGACTGCGAGAGCGAGGCCCGCCACGAGGAGGAAGGAGGTGATGCCGCCGACGATCATCGTGGTGACCATCGCGCGCGGCACTCGGCGCCGTGCGTCGACGACTTCCTCGGCGATGTCACCCGCGGACTCGAAGCCGTAGAAGATGTACACGTTGGCGAGCACCGCGATCAGCGCAGCGCCGGGGAACCAGCTCCCGCCGAAATTGACGCCGAAGGGACTGTGCGACAGCCGTGTGGTACCGGCGCTCGAGTTGAGGTACCCCGCAGAGTGGTGGAACCCGGCGACGGCGAGGAGGACGAAGACGCCGAACGTGCCGAGCACCTCCACCCACACCCCCCAGCGCGCGATGAGGGCCGTGTAGTTCACGCCGACGATGTTGATGGTCGTCTGGACCGCGATCAGCACGATCGTGCAGACGAAGATCACATTGGGGTTGGCAGCTGTGAACGTGGTGCCGAACCAGTTGTTGATGAGCGAGATGACATACGCGGTGATGCCCGTGTCGACAGAGGCGACGGTGATGATGAGCGCCCACGCGTAGATCCAACCGACCCACCACCCGTAGGAGGGCCCGATGACGCGGCGCGACCACTGGTAGAGGGCCCCGGCGAGCGGGTAGGAGCTGCCGAGCTCGGCGAACACGAGGGCGACGAGGAGCTGGCCCGCGACCACGATCGGGATCGTCCAGATGTAGCGAGGACCACCCGTCCCGATGCCCAGGGCGAACAGCGAGTAGATCCCCACGACCGGGGAGAGGTAGGTGAACGCGACCCCGAAGTTCGAAAAGAAGCTCAGCGAGCGGCGCAGCTCCTGGCGGTAGCCGAAGGCTGCCAGCTCCTCGGTGTCGTCGCGCACCTCCTGCTCGGTGCGGTCCATGGCCGGTGGCATCCAAGTCGCCCCTTGCGCGTGCAGCCGCTCCTGCCCGTCAATGGCGAGAGTCTGCCCGCGCTCGGAGCTGCCGTCCAGCGAATTCCCGGTCCAGGGGATTCCCGGTCCAGGGGATTCCCGGTCTCATTCGCTTCTCGTGCGAGCGAGGGCCCGCGGCGCGCGTCTACCTCCCCGCGGGACGTCCGACGAAGAGGGCGAGCGGGGTTCGCCCGATCGCGTCGACGAGCCAGTACGCGAGCGATCGCAGGAGCGAGAGGACGACGACCACCACGGCGCCGAGCAGGACCCCGGCGACCACGTCACCCGGGTAGTGCGCACCGACGTACACGCGGGCGAAGAGGAGCAGCAGGCCGGCGAGCGCGCCGAGCACGACCAGGACGAGCATCTCGGGGGTGACTCGGCGGTCCAGGCGCGACGTCCCCCACGCCGACCCGCCCACCCGCCAGCGGTGTGGGCCCGCGCGGCGCAAGACCAAGAGCAGCGACACGAAGAGCGCACCGGCGACGACCGCGTGGTCGGACGGGAAGGCGTAGTCGTGCGCCTTGGCGACGAGCACCAGCGCGTGGCGGTAGGTGTCGTAGGGGCGCCGCTCCTTTGCGGCATGGCCGACCACCTGGTTGAGTCCCAGGGCGACCAGGGTTCCCACGCCTCCCAGGAACAACAGCGCGACCGCCTGACCGTCTCGGCGCCACCACGCCAGCGCATAGGCGAGGAGGAAGAGGACCGTCATGATGGTGAGCCCGAGCCACAGTGCGTAGGCGTGCATGAACCCGTGCGCCCAGGCCGTGTGGCGCGAGAAGCTGTTCACGTCGAGGTAGAACCTCGAGTTGAGGCCCTCGGGCCAGAGCACCTTCACGCTCGCGCTCAGCGCTCCGCCGGTCGCCGCCATCAGAGATCGACCGCCGCGGACGCGTGCACCGCAGGTACGTTACCCACCTCGCTCGACCCCCTCGTATCGCACGCGACACGGGCCTGCGCGATGCTGAGACCGTGACGACCAAGGGCACCGACACACCAGGGGCTGGCCAGCCCACCGATGCCTGGGGCCGTGAGCTCGTCGCGATCGCCACGGACCCAGAGACGCTCGAGTTCGCCCGGGACCTGAGCCGCCGGGCGCCGGCGAGCTACCGGGAGCGCACCACCCCCGAGCAGGCGGCGCTCGACGCCGCAGAGCTGCGCGCCCTCTTCGGCGCCGCGAAGACCCCGGGGGGCGAACAGACGATCAGCGCCGGGGAGTCCAAAGAGGGCGGGACGGCCGCAGGCGGCCCATCCCCCGAGGGTGGTGGGACGACGGCCGCCGCGCCCTCGAAAAAGACCGCTGCGGCGGAGCATCGCTTCGCGGTCCGCGCGCTCGGAGGGGCGCGGTTCCACGTCCGCCGGCTGGCCACCCGGCCCATGGAGCTCACCACCCTGCTCCCGGTGCTCGAGAGCTTCGGGCTGGTCGTCGAAGAGTCGGTGCCCTACCGCTTCGATCTACGCGACGGCCTTCGCGTCTCGATCGACGACCTCGGGGTCCACTTCGGCGACCTCGGCGCGGAGGCGAGCGTCTTCGAGCCCGAAGAGGACGGCCCGAGGCTCGTCGAGGCGCTCGATGCCGTGGTCGCTGGCCGCGCCGAGGTCGACCCGCTCAACGTGCTGGTGGCGGGTGCCCAGCTCAGCTGGCGCCACGTCTCGCTCCTGCGCGCCTACACGAACTACTGGTCGCAGTGCGACCCGCCGGTTCCCCCCGACGACGTGGAGGCGGCGCTGATCGCCTTCCCGGCGATCTCTCGGGCGCTCGTCGAGTACTTCGACGCCCGCTTCGACCCCGCGGCGGACCGGCCGGAGGCGGCGGCCCGCGCTGCGTGCGTGTCCAAGCTCGCGCAGGTCCGGCTGCTGCGCTGGGACCGCGCGCTGCGCGTGGTGCTCGCCCTCGTCGACGCGACGACCCGCACCAACTTCTTCCGCGGGCCGTCGCCCGGGGCGGGCGACGAGACCGTCACGCTCAAGCTCGAGAGCGCGTCGGTCCCGCTGCTGCGCCCCCCGCTTCCCCGGTTCGAGACCTGGGTGCACGCACCGGCGGTCGAAGGCATCCACCTGCGCGCCGGGCTCGTCGCTCGCGGAGGCATCCGATGGAGCGAGCGACCCGAGGACTTCCGCACCGAAGTGCTCGACCTCATGGTCGCGCAGGTGAAGAAGAACGCCATCATCGTCCCGACGGGGGCGAAGGGCGGCTTCGTGTGCCGGACGCCGAACCGCCCGACCACCGACGACGTGCGGCGCTGCTACGCCACCTTCGTGAGCGCGCTGCTCGACATCACCGACGACATCGAGGGCGGCAAGGTCGTCGGCCCGGCCGGCGTGATCGCCCACGACGGACCCGATCCCTACCTCGTCGTCGCGGCTGACAAGGGCACGGCCGAGCTCTCGGACCTCGCCAACGAGCTCAGCGACGCGCACCACTTCTGGCTCAAGGACGCCTTCGCCTCGGGAGGGAGCCACGGCTACAACCACAAGGCGATGGGAATCACCGCCCGCGGCGCGTGGGTGGCCGTCCGGCGCCACTTCCACCAGCTCGGCATCGACGTCCAGCGCGAGCCGGTTCTCGTCGCCGGCATCGGTGACATGTCGGGGGACGTGTTCGGCAACGGGATGCTGCTCAGCCGGGCGATCCGGCTGGTCGCAGCCTTCGACCACCGGCACATCTTCTTGGACCCCGACCCGGACCCCGCGACCTCCTACGAGGAGCGCAAGCGCCTCGCGAGCCTGCCCACGTCGAGCTGGGCCGACTACTCGCCGGACTGCATCTCGCCGGGCGGCGGGGTCTGGCCGCGCGACGTGAAGGAGATCGAGCTCGCACCGCAGGCCCGCCGCGTGCTCGGCATCGACCGTGAGCACGTCTCGCCTCCAGAGCTCATCTCGGCGATCCTCGAGTCGCCCGTGGACCTGCTGTGGTTCGGCGGCGTGGGGACCTTCGTGAAAGCGGCGAGCGAGTCCGACAGCGATGTCGGCGACCATGCCGACGACGAGGTCCGTGTCACCGCAGAGCGCGTCCGCGCCAGGGTGATCTGCGAGGGGGGCAACCTGGGCCTCACCCAGCAGGCACGGATCCGCTACTCGCGCCGCGGGGGGCGGATCAACACGGACTTCATCGACAACGCCGCGGGGGTCGCCACCTCCGACAGGGAGGTCAACCTCAAGATCCTTCTCGCCCTTGCGATCGAAGAGGGGCGGCTCCAGCCAGGGGAGCGAAACGCCTACCTCGAGCGGGCCCAGGAAGAGGTCGCGAGCGAGGTGCTCCGCCAGGTCGACCACAGCGTCGCGGCGCTCAATCGAGCGGCGACCGACAGCGCCGGACAGCTCGACGCCTATGCCGCGTTGATCGACGCGCTCGAGGCCTCGGGGCGTGTCAACCGGCTCGTCGAGTCGCTTCCGGGCGCCGAGGAGATCGCGCTGCGTCGGAGCGCTGGCGCAGGCCTGATCCGGCCGGAGCTCGCGGTCGTGCTCGCCTACGCGAAGTCGGATCTGGTCGCGGCGATCGAGCAGTCGCCGATCGTCGCAGATCCCTCCTTCGCCGAGGCGGTCGAGGCGTACTTCCCCGCCGCGATGCGGACCGACTTCGGCGACCTCATCGCAAGGCACCGCCTCTACGACCAGATCCTCGCGACCGAGGTGGCGAACGAGATCGTCGACCAGCTGGGCGCCGCAGGCGCCCACGAGACCGCAGCCGAGCTCGGGGTCGGCCTTGGTGACGTCGCAGGCGCGTACTGGGCGGCACGGCACGTCGTGGGGGCGGCCGGGCCGTGGGCCGAGCTGGACTCCCGGTGGGCCGAGCTGCCCGCGGACGCCGACGCGAGGCTGCACCAGATCGTGAGCGACGCGGTCGCCGGCCTCGCCCGGACCTACCTCCGCCGGGGAGTGCCCGTCCAGCCCAGCTCGCTCATCGCCGAGGATGCTCCAGTTGCCGACGCCCTCGCACGCATCCCTCCGGCTCCCGAGACGGTCGACGAGCTCACCGCCCTGGGGATCGACAGCGCGCTGACGGATCGGTGGACGGCCGTCGAGGCACGCGCCCGGGCGGGAGAGGTGGGCCCGGTCGTCCGTGCGTCCGGGCGCCCGGTCGAAGAGGTGCTCGCCGCCTTCGAGGTGGTCGACGAGGCGGCGGGGGTGCCCCGGATGCTGCGTGCGCTGCGCCGGGCCCCGACCTCTGACCGGTGGCGCGCGTGGCTCACGAGAGCGACGCTCGACGACCTGTCGGACTGGCGGAGGGCGGCGGCTCTGGATGCCCTGAGGCGGAGCACCTCGGTCGTCGAGTTCCTCTCGGGATGGGCGTCCGCGCGCGAAGCTGCCTTCGCCGCGACCCGACGCCTGCTCGTGGCACTCGACGCGCCGGGAGCCGACCCGGCGACCATCGTCGCGGTCGCCTTGCGCCGGCTGCCGAGGATCTCCGCCCCCGACCAGCCGAGCGTCTAGCTCAGGACCAGGGCTGCACGCTCGCAGCCATCCGGTCGACGATCTCGTCGAGGATCGCCCGGCCGGTGCCGAAATTCAGCCGTACGTGGCCGTCGCCGCCCGGGCCGAAGCTCGGCCCGGGCACGAGCTCCACACGCGCCCGGCGCCGGAAGTGCTCGGCGGGATCCGCGATGCCCGCCTTGCGGCAGTCGAGCCACGCCAAGTAGGTGGCCTCCGGCTGGCGGACCTCGACCCCAGGCAGCCCGGCCAGGCGGCCTACGAGGTGGTCGCGCATCGCGAGAAGATGCCGGCGCTGCCGCTCGAGCCAGCCGTCCCCCCGGCTCCACGCGGCGAGCGTCGCCTCGACTCCGAGGACGTTCACCGAGCCGAGCAGCTCCGAGGGCAGCCGGTCCCACGCCGCGCGCACCCGGGCATCTCCGAGATGTGCGACCGCGGTCCTCATGCCACCCAGGTTGAAGGACTTCGTCGCCGAGGTGATCGTGACCGTCCTGCCCGCTGCATGGTCACCGAGCGACGCGAAGGGAATGTGGTCGTGGCCGGGGTACGTGAGCTCGGCGTGGAGCTCGTCGCTCACCACCACCAAGTCGTGGCGCTCCGCGATCGCTGCGAGCTGCTCGAGCTCGGCACGCGTGAAGACCCTTCCGGTGGGATTGTGCGGATTGACGAGCAGGAGGAGCTTGGTCCGAGCCCGTGCGACGTCGTCCTCGAGCCGCTCGGCGTCGAACGTCCAGCTCGCGCCCGTCGCGACGAGCGGGCTCATGACGGGGACCCGCCCCATGCGGTCGATGGCAGCGAGGAACGGAGGGTAATTCGGGACGTGGAGGGCGACGCCGTCGCCGCGTG
This sequence comes from Acidimicrobiaceae bacterium, assembly GCA_027339205.1. GTDB lineage: Bacteria > Actinomycetota > Acidimicrobiia > Acidimicrobiales > RAAP-2 > JAJYVT01. The sequence goes on from DAHWOV010000002.1 coordinate 7,850, forward strand.
TGGTGCACAGCTCGGTCACCACCTGCATCGCCTGGATGAGATCAGAAGTGTGGCGGACGTGGGAGGGGTCTGGGTGCCAGCCGTGCCGAGACGCCATGCGCTCGGCGAACGCGTCGGCGAGCGGCTCGGACGCCCAGTCGGGGTAGCCGACGTCGCCGCGCCGAGTCGCCTCGACGATGGCGTCGGCGACCGCGGGGCACAGGTCGAAGTCGGTCTCCGCGACCCACGCCGGGAGCACGTCGTGCGCGACGTGGTGCCACTTGGCGGTCTGCTTGCGCCGGCACCGCTCCACCGACGGCTCGAACTCGCCGGCGACGTTCCCCCCCATCTCCTCGGCTGAAACCCCGGAAGGCGGCGCGGACGCGCTCGGGGACGCGGGCAGGGAAGATGGCGGGGAAGCGGACGGGGAAGACGGGGTCGTCACTCCCCCACCGCCACGTCGAGCCGTTCGAGTCCTCGAAGCACCGCGTTCTCCTTCCAGACGGGTTGGCGCGCGAGCCGAAGCGTCCCGAAGGTGCGGAGCACCGCGCGCAGCGCGATCTGCGCTTCGAGGCGCGCCAGCGGCGCGCCCAGGCAGAAGTGGATGCCCTGCCCGAACGCGAGGTGCGGGACCGGGCGGCGGCGGACGTCGAGGCGGTCCGGGTCCTCGTAGGCGAGAGGGTCGCGATTGGCGGCGCCGATGAGCAGGAGCGTGAACGTCCCCTTCGGGGCGGCGACGCCGCCGGCGTCGGCGTCCTCGAGGGCCACGCGCAAGGTCAACTGGACCGGGGAATCGAAGCGCAGGAGCTCTTCGACCGCGGCCGGGACGAGGTCCTCGTCGGCGGCGACCGCCTCGAGCTGGTCGGGATTGCCCAGCAGCGCATACAGGCCGTTGCCGATGAGGCTCGTCGTCGTCTCGTGACCGGCGATGAGGAGCAGGATGCAGGTCGCGACGAGCTCCGGCTCGGTGAGCGACTCCCCGCGGTCGTGGGCGGCCACCAGGTCGGAGACGAGGTCGTCGCCGGGATGGCTGCGCCGGCGAGAGATCTCGCCGAGCATGTAGGAGGCGAAGCCGTCGCGGGCAGCCGCCTGCGCGCGCCGCTCCTCCTCGCTCACCAGGAACGCCGGATCGAGGCCCCGCGCCAGCGCATGGCCCCAGGCGACGAGGCGCGGACGATCGTCCCGGGGAACGCCGAACAGCTCGCTGATCACCGCGACGGGGAGGGGCGACGCCAAGGCCGAGACGACGTCGAACGATCGTCGCTCGGCAACCGCGCCGAGAAGCTCCGCGGTGATGGCCTCGATCCTCGGTGCGAGCGCCTCCACGCGGCTCGGGGTGAACGAGCGCGAGACGAGCCTTCGCAATCGTGTGTGGTCCGGCGGATTGAGCGCGAGGAAGGAGCGAACGGGCTCGCGGGAGGCGTCGGGCTCGCCGGCAGCGATGGACCGGCGCCTCCTCGGCACTCGCGCGTCCTCGCCTTCGAGGTGGCCGAACCTCTGGTCGCGAAGGACGCGTGCGCAGTCCGCGTGCCGGCTCAGGACGAGGAAGCCGGGCGCCGCCTCCCAGACTGGCGCAGATTCCCGCAGGCGTGCATAGCCCGGGTACGGGTCGGTGCGCCGCGACGGTGAGAACAGTGCGGCGAGGCCTCCGGAACCGGGCGGGGCGGCCAGCGCGGGCTCGGCGCTCACGAGCGGGCCCTTGAGGGCGCCACGCCCATCCGCCGCTGCGCGCAGGGCGCCGCCCCGCAGGCCGCGTCGGCCGGGTCGAGGAAGCCGTGGCGCCGGTGCGAGGAGATCGCGTGGGTGTTCGCCACGCGGGAGCCGGAAGAGATCCTCGCGGCGCGCGAACCCGCCCCACAGTCGCGCGAGTGGCGCACGAGCGCGTCGGGAGGCGTCCCACGATGCATCCACCGCCGTACCGTCCAGTCGGCGGCCCCGAGGGCCTTCAGCCGGTCGGCGGCCCCCAGGGCCTTCAGCTCGATCGCTCCCATACGTCGCACCGTTCCTAGACACTCAGCGGAACTGAGTCCCGCCTTGTGGGTGGCCCCGAACGGTCTTGGGCCACCTGGTCTGCCGGGGTGGTCCGTTCAGCCGGTCGGGTCTTGTGTCGCAGGTGCGGCCGCCCTCTGGCCCCTCGGG
>DAHWOV010000025.1:0-2127 GCA_027339205.1 Acidimicrobiaceae bacterium
GCGGCCACCTCGAGCGACCGGATGTGCTTCACGAACCGCTTCGATCGCGCGGCATCCTGCGCGCCCTTGCGGTACTTGGTGGTTGCCCACTTGGAGTGACCCGACATCGTGCGAGCGTCCTTCCTGCAACTGTCGATCCCCTGCGGCCCCGCTCGGTGCTCGAGCCCCCGCGCTCGAGCACGGCGATGCTAGCGCCGCGCCGTCACCGGGCCCCTGGCGACCTCCCCGCCGCAGCCCGGACCATGTCCATGAAGAGCCGATGCACCCTGCGATCCGACGTGAGCTCCGGGTGGAAGGTCGCTCCCAGCACCTGCCTCTGCCGGAGGACCACAGGCGCCCCACCCCCGTCCTGGCCTTCCCTCGCGAGCACCTCTGCGTCCCCCCACACCTCGGTCACGAGCGGCGCCCGGATGAAGACCGCGGGAAGGGGCCCTGTCTCTGCGCCGAGCAGCGCGTCGACAGGCTCGGCCACGCCTTCGAAGGAGAAGCGCTGCGGGCCGTAGCCGTTTCGGCGCACGGTGCAGTCGAGTGCCGCGAACGATCGCTGGTCGGGCCGGCCATCCTCGACCTTGGCGGCGAGCAGGATGAGGCCCGCGCACGTACCGAACGTCGGCAGCCCCTCGGCCACCGCCTCGGCAATCGGCGCGAAGAGGCCGGAGGAATCGAGCAGCTTCGACAAGGTGGTGGACTCACCGCCAGGCAGAACAAGCCCCTCGATCCCGGCGAGGTCCGAGGGACGCCGCACCCGGCGAACCGCGGCTCCCACCTCGCGCAGCGCGGCCTCGTGCTCCAAGACGTCACCTTGGAGGGCGAGAACGCCGACGGTCGCCGCCGGCTCCTCCACCACCGCTACCAGCCGCGGTCGGCCAGACGCTCGCCGAGCTCGGAGAGCTCCTCGCCCCGCATGGCCTCGCCGAGCCCTCGGCTCACCTTGGCGACGTACTCGGCATCGGCGAAGTGGGTGGTCGCCTCCACGATCGCCCGCGCCCGACGTGCCGGGTCCTCGCTCTTGAAGATCCCCGAGCCGACGAACACCGCCTCGGCGCCGAGCTGCATCACGAGCGACGCGTCAGCAGGGGTCGCGATCCCGCCTGCGCAGAACAGCGGCACCGGCAGGCTGCCCGTCTCTGCGATCTCCTGGACGAGGCCGATGGGCGCACGCAGCTCCTTGGCCCATCCGTAGAGCTCCGCGCTGTCCGCCTGGGTGAGCCTGCGGATGTCGCCCACGATGGAGCGGAGGTGGCGGACGGCCTCGACGATGTTGCCGGTGCCGGCCTCGCCCTTCGAGCGGATCATCGCGGCACCCTCCGACAGCCGGCGCAACGCCTCGCCCAGGTTGGTCGCGCCGCACACGAAGGGCACCGTGAACGCCCACTTGTCGATGTGGTACGCCTCGTCGGCCGGGGTGAGGACTTCGCTCTCGTCGACGTAGTCGACGCCCAACGCCTGCAGGACCTGCGCCTCCGCGAAATGGCCGATGCGCGCCTTCGCCATCACCGGGATCGTGACCGCCTGCTGGATCCCCTCGATCAGCGCAGGGTCGCTCATCCTCGCCACGCCGCCCTCGCGCCGGATGTCCGCAGGGACCCGCTCGAGCGCCATCACCGAGACCGCGCCGGCGTCCTCGGCGATCTTGGCCTGCTGCGCGTCGACCACGTCCATGATCACGCCTCCGCGCAGCATGTCGGCCAGGCCGCGCTTCACCTTGAACGTGCCCGTCTCGCGTCCTGCGTCGGCCGTCGTCATAGAACCCATGCTACCGGGCGTCGCACGGTGCTGCGGCGGGCTCGCGCCATGCTGCCCGCCGGCTGGTGGCCAGGGCGGGGCTGCCCGAGGTTCGCCAGCGTCACCACTGCGCAAGCGCGTCGACACGGGTCTTCGTCGCGTCGAGCTCCCCGGCCGGGGCGCGCTCGCGCGCGCCCACCATCGGGTCGATCCAGATCCACCGGGTCGCCGCCCATCGACGTCCGCGGAACGGCGACGCCTCTTCGGGGACCTGGCTGCCCATCGACTCGAGGGCGTCGTGCAGCCCCGGCGGGTACCGGACGGCGAGCGCGGCAGCCTGGTCCGTCTCGTACTCACGCCCCCGACCCACGGCGAGATGGACGAGCCCGTCTCGCCCGCTCG
>DAHWOV010000072.1:0-35784 GCA_027339205.1 Acidimicrobiaceae bacterium
CCCGTCCGGTCGTGCGGTCCACGGGTGCCGGGCAACCAGCGCTCCTGTCCGAGCAGCGAACGAGGGACACCGGGACCCGAGGGGCCAGAGGGCGGCCGCACCTGCGACACAAGACCCGACCGGCTGAACGGACCACCCCGGTAGACCAGGTGGCCCAAGACCGTTCGGGGCCACCCACAAGGCGGGACTCAGTTCCGCTGAGTGTCTAGGAACGGTCGCTGTGGCTACGGCTTGGCGACCATGACGACCATGGCCGCCACCACCAGCGCGACCACGCCGACGGACGAGGCGCACATCACCTTGCAGCCCGAGCGAGCCGACTCAGGCACCCCGCCCGCGTCCGCAGCGGCGAGGATGCGCTGCACGCGCCGTTCGGCGGGCCACAGCACCCCCTCGGCAAGGGCGATCGCCGCGGCCCACAAACCCAGTCCCCAGTCGACCCAGGTGGCGTCGAGCCGGTACGCACCGCCGGACATGGCGAGCAGCGCCGCTCCCAAGACCGGGACGAGATAGAGCACACGGCCCGCCCAATTCACCCCGGGGGAGAAGTACGAGCGGACCGAGGGTGCCAGCTCCTCCTTGGTGAAAAGCACTCGCGCGGCCGCGACAGCCCCCGCCACCGAAACCACGAGCGCCATGAGCACCGCGGCGACGTGGCACACGAGCACCACCGTGAAGGCCGGACCCGTCGGCACCCGGACCACGGCGAGAGGGGTATCGGTCACGAGGTCGTCCAGACGCCGTCGGCCTGCCGAGGTGGAAGCGGGGAGGGCCGCCGCCGCAGGGGCCCTGCCACGCGGGGACCGGGGCTCGCCGACCATGATGCGAGGATCCCCCGGCAGGGAGGTACGTTTGATGGACGACAGGGAGTCCCGCCGGGCGGGACGACGAGGCACGAGGACACAGAAGAGCGCCGCACGTGGAGCCAGTCAGTGAGAGAACGCAGGCAAGCCAGCTGAGGCTCGACCCTTTGACGGGTCGCTGGGTGGTCGTCAGCACGAGGCGGGCGGATCGCCCTGAGGCGTTCGTCCTCTGCTCCCCCGACGTGGAGGCGGACACCAGCCGTCCGTGTCCCTTCTGCCCAGGTCACGAAGAGGAGAGCCCGCCGGCGCTCGAGACGTACGGGCCGACCGGCAGGTGGCTGGTCCGCGTCGTGCCCAACCTCTACCCTGCGTTCTCGGGTGACGAGCCCTTCGTGGTCACCAACCGCGGCCCGGTCTTCACCCAGGCGACCGCGGGCGGTATCCACGAGGTGCTCATCCTCTCTCCTGAGCACGACGCGTCGTGGCCGATGCTGTCGCCTGAGCAGACCGGCCTCGTGATGGCGGCGTTGCGCGACCGAGTGGAGGAGCACTCCCAGCACCCCTCGCTCCGCTACAGCCAGGCCATCGTCAACTCCGGCCGGGAGGCGGGCGCTTCCCTGGAGCACCCGCACGGGCAGCTCCTCGGGATGTCCTTCGTGCCTCGGGAGCTGGCGGAGGAGCAAGCCCGCTTCGCGCGGTTCGCCGAGAGCTGCCTTTTGTGCACGACGATCGAAGCCGAGGAGGCGGAGGGCTACCGCGTGATCTACGCGGACGATCGCGTGGTGGTGGTCTGCCCCTTCTGGAGCGCGACGCCCTACGAGATGCTGGTCGTCCCGCGCCACCACACGCCGCACCTGTACCGCAGCGGGACCGAAGACCTCGTCTCGGTGGGGCTCGCCCTGAGGGCCTGCCTCGCGCAGCTTCGCGACCTGATCGGTGACGTGGCGTACAACCTCGTCTTCCATTCCGCCCCCTATCGGGTGAACGACCCCTTCCACTGGCATGTCCACGTCTGGCCCAAGGCGACCACCCGGGCCGGCTTCGAGATGGGAACCGGTGTCGCGATCAACATCGTCAACCCCGAACAGGCGGCCGAGCAGCTCCGGGTAGCTGTGCACGCCGCCTGAGGGCCGCCGAGCCGACTCAGCCGAAGAACGGCGCGGCGACCTCGGTCAGCAGCTCCAGGTCGAGCGACTTGGGCCGCCCGACCGCTTCCTCGAGCGGCACGCGGACGATCCGCCCGCCTTGGAGCGCCACCATCTTCCCGAATGTCCGGTCGTGCACGGCGGCGACGGCCTCCACACCGAACCGGGTCGCGAGCACCCGGTCGTAGGCGGTGGGGGTCCCGCCTCGCTGGATGTGCCCGAGGGTCGTGTGACGCGACTCGTACCCGGTGCGGCGCTCGATCTCGGTCGCGAGCCACGCGCCGATGCCGCCGAGCCGTGCATGACCGAACTGGTCGATGTTGCCCGATGTCGTCGCGATCTTCGCCGACTCGAGGTCCGGGCCCGGCGCGGGGAGGGCCCCCTCGGAGACGACCACCACGGACGAGTAGCGTCCCCGCTCGTGGCGGTGCGTGATGCGCTCGCACACCTCCGTGACGTCGAAGGGGATCTCCGGAACGAGGATCTCGTCGGCGCCGCCGGCGATCCCCGAGTAGGTCGCGATCCAGCCCACGTGACGTCCCATGACCTCGCAGACGATCACCCGGTGGTGCGACTCTGCGGTGGTCTGGAGGCGGTCGATCGCCTCGGTCGCCGTCTCCACGGCGGTGTGGAAGCCGAAGGTGACCTCGGTGCCCGACAGGTCGTTGTCGATGGTCTTCGGCACGCCCACGGCGTCGACCCCCAGCGGCGCCAGCCGCAGGGCCACGCCCAGGGTGTCGTCCCCTCCGATCGCGACCAACGCGTCGATCCCGTCCTCCTTCAGGCTCTCGACGGCGCTGCTCGGGCCGTCCTGCGTCAAGAACGGGTTCGTCCGGGAGCTCCCGAGGACCGTGCCGCCGCGTCCGAGGAGGTCCTGGACTCGCTTGGGCCGCAGCGGGACGCTCCGCCGCTCCATCACCCCACGCCAGCCATCGAGGTAGCCGACGGTCTCGTCGCCGTGCAGCCGTGTGCCCGCGATGACCACCGCCCTGATCACCGCGTTGAGCCCTGGACAGTCCCCTCCCCCGGTGAGCACCCCGATGCGCATGCGGCCACTCTGGCATACCCGACCCGACGCCGAGCAAGGCGGCGGGAGCTCAGCCCCCGAAGCGGGTGCTCCTTGGCCCTCGTGCCGCGCGGGCGAGCTCGAAGAGCCTCAGCAGGCGGCGGACCACCCGGCGGTCGGCGGGAACCAACCCGCCGATGCCCGGCGTGGCCAGGTAGGCGGCCACGAAGGCGCGACGGTTGCGCGCCTCCCACGCCTGCGCGCGCGCCGCGGCACGTGTCGAGGTCCCCGCCGGTCCTCGCTCGCCGACGGCGACCGCCGCCGCCCGGCGGAGGGACCAAGTGAAGTCGGCGACGTCCGCGAGAGGGCTCCGGTGGACCGGCTCCTCGGAGCCCGGAGCGGTCCCGCCGGGCATCGTGTCGACGAGCACCCAGCCGTGATCGGTCCGGGCGGTGCGTCCGAGATGGAAGTCGCCGTGCGTCCTGATCGTCGGCGGGTGCAGTCCCGAACGGCGCAGGAGCTCGAGGAGCTCACGGCTCGACGGCTCCGACGCGTCCGCGTCGCGCACGCCCGGAAGGACCGCGTCGGCGTCTCCGCCCGTCTGGCGCACCTCGGACGCGCCAGCTCCCAGGATGTCCGGCGCCAGCTCGTCGACCCACGCGGCGACGTCCCCCTGCCGTCGGCCGAACGCCCGATCGAGCGCCATGTGCATCCTGGCGGCCATGGTCCCCAGGGCGAAGGACTCAGGCGCGAAGTCCCCACCGGCGAGGTCCGGCGACACGTCGGAGGCGATCAGGTCCCGGAGCGAGCCGATGGCGAGCGCCCACCCGGTCGTCGCGCCCGCGAGCAGCTCCTGGACGACGCCGAGGTCCCTCCCGGCCCTGCGCCAGAAGGCGATGGGGGCAGGGAGGTGGTTGAACCCGGCTTCGTCGAGCCCCGCGAGGAGCGCGGCCCCCGGGTGCGGGCCCCGGAAGAGCCAGGGGAAGACGGTGAGGGTCACGCTGCGATCGAAGACGAGCGAGATCGCCTCGTGGTCGTCCCGGGCGACGGACACGACCGGGACGTCTCCGGCCCTCGCGTCGGGCGAGAGCCCGGCGACCGATGCCAGGAGCAGTCTGGCCGCGTCGGGGTCGTGCAGCGCGTCGACGACGAGGCCCACGCCGTCGTCGTCGTGGATCGTCCCGAGCGCGGGCTCGTCGACCGAGCCGAGGACGCGGAGCGCCTCGCCGGGGCGCCGCACGCCGAAGACGGCGTGAGCGAGCCGCCCGTCGATCCCCGCGACGACGTCGACGAGCCCGGGCCGACCCTGACGGATCAGCTCCACGTCGACGATCTCGACCCGGCCGGTCGTCCCGGCTCGGTCCGCGTGCTGCTCCCGCCACCGCCCGACCAGCCGCTCGAGCGACGCTTCGAGGCTCACGGCTCGCCTTCCTCGAGGAGCTCCACATCTTCGGCGAGCTCGAACCACAGAAAGCCACGGGGCCCGAGCGCGAGCGGGTACGGGCCGTCGCCCACGGCCGGGAAGGGAACCCGGCCCAGGACCTCCACGGGACGCCTGCCCGCCCATGCGGCGAGGTCGAGCATGGCGGGCTGCGCGAACCGGCTCAGGTTGTGCACGCACAAGACGACCTGGGACCTCGTCGGGGCGTCCGCGGTCCTGGCGCCATGGGCTGGCACGGTGCGGGCGGCGACGCCGCTGGCGAGCGGGTCGACAGGCGCCGTGGTGGGCATGACCGGCGGAAGACCCGGCCCGTCCCCGGCGTCGACCGAGACGTCGGCGACCTCGCCCCAGCGCACGAAGGCGAGGATCGAAGGGTTGGGGCAGTCGAGCACTTCGATCCTCCCGACCCCGAGGACGGGCATCGACCGGCGCTGCACCAGCATCCCCCTGAGCCAGTGGAGGAAGGACCCGGGATTGCGCATCTGGGCCTCGACGTTCACCGCGGCGTAGCCGTACACGGGATCCATGAGCGGGGGAAGGTAGAGCTGCGCGAAGTCCGCGTTGGAGAAGCCGCCGTTGCGGTCCGGCGACCATTGCATCGGCGTCCGGACCGAATCGCGGTCCCCGAGGTAGATGTTGTCCCCCATGAGCAGCTCGTCGCCGTAGTAGACGACCGGGCTCCCCGGCAGGGAGAGCAGCAGCGCGTAGAGGAGCTCCGCCAGCTTGCGGTCCCCGTCCAGCAGCGGAGCGAGCCTCCGGCCGATCCCCATGTGGCGCTTCATACGCGGGTCCTTCGCGTACTCCTCGAAGAGGTAGTCGCGCTCTTCCTCGGTGACCTGCTCGAGCGTCAGCTCGTCGTGATTGCGGAGGAAGATCGCCCACTGGCAGCCGTTCGGGATCTCCGGCGTCTGCGACAGGATCTCGGTCACCGGGTACCGGTGCTCGCGCCGGACCGACATGAAAAGGCGCGGCATGAGCGGGAAGTGGAAGCAGAGGTGGCACTCGTCCCCGGTCCCGAAGTAATCCGCGACGTCGGCCGGCCATCCGTTGGCCTCGGCGAGAAGGATCCTCCCGGGGTACTCGGCGTCCAGCTGCTTGCGGATCCGGCGGACGTACGCGTGCGTCTCGGGGAGGTGCTCGCCCGACGTCCCGTCTCGTTGGAACAGGTAGGGCACTGCGTCGAGCCTGAAGCCGTCGAGACCGAGGTCGAGCCAGAAGCGGACGACCTCGAGCATCGCGTCGGCCACTTCGGCGTTGTCGTAGTTGAGGTCCGGCTGGTGGGAGTAGAAGCGATGCCAGTAGTACTGCTTGCGCGTGTCGTCCCAGGTCCAATTGGAGCGTTCGACGTCGGTGAACACGATGCGCGCTTCGGGCCACCGCTGGTCGTCGTCGTTCCAGACGTACCAGTCCGACTTGGGGTTCGTCCGGCTCGAGCGGGACTCGAGGAACCACGGGTGCTGGTCGCTCGTGTGGTTGATCACGAGATCGGCGATGACCCGGATACCGCGCCGGTGGGCGTCCTCGAGGAGCGCCACGAGGTCGCCCAGCGTCCCGTAATCGGGCTGCACGTTGAAGAAGTCGCTCACGTCGTACCCGCCGTCACGCAGCGGCGAGGGATAGAAGGGGAGGAGCCACAGGCAGTCGATCCCCAGCCACTGCAGGTAGTCGAGCTTCGCCCGCAGCCCGAGAAGATCTCCGGTGCCGTCACCGTTGGCGTCGAAGAAGCCGCGGACCAGCACCTCGTAGAAGACCGCGTGCTGGAACCACCGGTCCGAGGGGTCGTACGAGCTGTCAACGGGAGGAACGGTGCGCATCTGCGGTCACTTGTGAGGTTCGCTCAGCCGGCAGTGGGGTCGGACCTGCGATGGTCGGCTCGAGCGCCGGGGTGGCCGCCGAGCCTGGCGGCGGGGTGGCCGCCGGCTCGAGCGCCGAGGCGCTCGGCGGGGCTCTCGGCGAGGGTCGCGGCGAGGAGGCGCTCGGCCGCACGGTAGGGATCGAGCCTGCCGGCGGCGATCGCGCCGACGGCGTCTTCGAAGCTCCGGGCCGTCGCGAGCGCATGCACATCTGCGAGCACCCGTGCGGTGAGCACACGCTGCAGCTCCTGCGCGAGACGCGCCTCTCGGCGCCGTCGGAGCTCGCCGGTCTCCATGAGATGGCTGCGATGGCGTGCGACGGCCTCCCAGAGCGCGTCGATTCCCTCCCCCGTGCTCGCGGCCGTCGCAAGGACGGGCGGTCGCCAATCCGAGAGCGCCGACAGGTCGAGCATCTGCTCGAGGTCGCGCCGAGCCTCGTTGACGCCGGGGCGGTCCGCCTTGTTGACGACGAACAGGTCGGCGATCTCGAGCAGACCCGCCTTGTTGGCCTGCATCGCGTCGCCCCATCCCGGCGTCACCACCACGACGGTGGTGTCCGCCGCCGATGCCACTTCCACCTCCATCTGGCCCACCCCGACGGTCTCGACGATGACGAGCGGGAACCCTGCCGCTCCGAGCACACGGACCGCTTCGGGGACCGCCAGGGCGAGCCCGCCCAGGTGACCCCTCGTCGCCATGGAACGGATGAAGACGGAGGGATCGGTCGCGTGCTGCTGCATGCGCACGCGGTCCCCGAGGATGGCCCCTCCCGAGAACGGTGACGACGGGTCGATCGCCAAGACGCCGACCTTGTCCACCGGCTCGATCCCCTCGCGCGCGCCTGCTGGGGGCCAACCTCTCCGAGCGGCCACCACGAGCTGGTTGGTGAGGGTCGACTTCCCCGACCCGGGCGCGCCCGTGACCCCGATCGTGTACGGAGGTGCGGAGGCGTAGACGAGACGAGCAACCTCTCCGCTCGGCTGCCCGCCCCGCTCCACGATGGAGAGCAGCCGCGCCAGCGACACCCGGTCACCGTTCGCCGCCGCGTCGAGCAGCCGGTCAGGCGCGAGCGGTCGCGTGCTCAACGCCGCTCGACCTGGGCGCCGAGCGCCGTGAGGGCCCCGGCCAGGTCCTCGTACCCGCGGTCGACGTGCGCTGCGTTCGAGACGACGGTCTCGCCCTCGGCGACCAGCCCGGCAAGCACGAGCGCTGCGCCGGCGCGGATGTCGGTCGCACGCACTGGCGCCCCCGAGAGCCGCGGAACGCCGCGCACCACTGCGTGGTGCCCCTCGGTCCGAACGTCGGCGCCCATGCGCCGCAGCTCGTCGATGTAGCGGAAGCGTCCGGCGAAGAGGTTCTCCGTCACGATCGCCACCCCGTCGGCGACGGTCAGCATCGTGAGGAGGAGCGGCTTGTAGTCGGTGGCGACTCCGGGGTACGGAAGCGTGGCGACGTCGACGGCGACCAGGCGGCCTTCGCTCGTCGCGACGACGCCTGTTGGCCGTTGCTCGACCTTCACCCCCATCGCCCCGAGCTTGCGCACGAGCATCGTCATGTGATCGATGCGGGCGTCCTCGACCAGGACCTCTCCGGAGCAGAGCCCGGCAGCGGCGAGGTAGGTCGCGGCGACGACCCGGTCAGGCACGACCGCGTGCGAAGCGGGGCTGAGCTCTTCGACCCCCTCCACCTCCACGTGGGACGTGCCCGCGCCTCGGATCTTGGCGCCCATCGAGGTGAGGTACGCGGCGAGGTCGCAGACCTCGGGCTCTCGGGCGGCGTTCTCGATGACCGTCGTGCCCTTCGCGAGCACCGCGGCCATGAGGATGTTGTCGGTCGCAGTGTGGCTCGGGTACTCGAGCACCACCTGGGTGCCGACGAGCCGACGGGGCGCTCCGTCCTCCCCCACGCTGCCCTCGATGTTGCCGTGGAGCGTCTGGAACCGGGCACCCATGTTGGCGAGGCCGCCGAGGTGGAAGTCGATGGGACGGTCGCCGAAGTCGTCGCCCCCGGGCATCGAGACGCTCGCGTGGCCGCACCGCGTGAGCAGCGGGCCGAGCACCACGATCGAGGCGCGCATCCGGTCGACGAGCTCGTAGGGCGCTTCGGGCACCAGCTCTCCTGACGGCGGCGTGTCCACGACGAGGCGGCCGCAGGGCTCCCTCACCACCGACGCACCGAGTGCCCGGAGCATGTCCGACATGATCTCCACGTCCAGGATGTCCGGGACGTTCGTGAGGACGTGCGTGCCCTCGGCGAGCAGGGTCGCCGCCATGAGCTTCAGCACGGAGTTCTTCGCGCCGCCGGCCCGCACCGTCCCTTGCAACGGCCCCGAGGGTCGCACGACGAAGCTGTCCGCTCGAGGAGGGCGCCGAGCCGTCTTTGGCGCGGCCAGTGCTCCGGGCGCCCGGCGGGGGGCCGCGTCGAGGGTCGTGCCCGCGTCCATGCTGCTGAGCGTCTCCATCCGGCCCATTATGGTGCCGGCGCCATCAGGGGGCGTCGCTCGAGCCCGCCTCGCTCCGGCCCGAGCCGGGCTGGGGTCGGGGTGACGCGGCGCTGCACGGGCGGCCCCCTCCTGTCGTCCCGTTCCCGTCGTCCCGTGACCAGTGGGCGCGTCTCGCCGCTCCCAGTAGGGTCTCGATCGTGGAGCGGTACACGGAGCGCCAGGCCCAGGCCCCCGACAGAAATCTCGCGCTCGAGCTCGTGCGGGTCACCGAGGCGGCGGCGATGGCGGCGAGCCGATGGATGGGGAGGGGCGACAAGGAGGGGGCCGACGGCGCCGCGGTGAACGCGATGCGCATCGTCCTGCAGACGGTCGGGATGGACGGGGTCGTCGTCATCGGTGAAGGCGAGAAGGACCACGCGCCGATGCTCTTCAACGGCGAGCGCATCGGCGACGGATCCCCGCCCGAGGTCGACATCGCGGTCGACCCGATCGACGGGACGACCCCGACCGCGCTTGGGAGGGGCGGCGCCTTGTCCGTGATCGCCGTCTCGCCGCGCGGCTCCATGTTCAATCCCGGCCCGTGCGTCTACATGGAGAAGCTGGCGGTCGGGCCGAGGGCGAAGGGAGTCGTCGACATCAACCGCCCGCCGACCGACAACATCCGCGCAGTCGCCGACGCGTTGGGTGAGTCGGTCCGCGACGTCACCGCGGTCATCCTCGACCGGCCCCGCCACGCGCAGCTCATCTCGGAGGTGCGGGCGTCGGGTGCGCGCATTCGGCTCATCACGGACGGTGACGTCGCAGGCGCCATCGCGACCGGTTGGCCCGGCGCGGGCGTCGACATCCTCCTCGGCATCGGCGGCACTCCCGAAGGGGTGCTGGCGGCAGCCGCCCTCAAGTGCATGGGCGGCGAGATCCAGGGACGACTCTGGCCGCGCGACGAGACGGAGCGGCGCGCGGCCCTGGACGCGGGCTACGACCTCGAGGCAGTCCTGTGCATCGACGACCTCGTCCGGGGGGACAACTGCTTCTTCGCCGCGACCGGGATCACCGACGGGGAGCTCCTCCAAGGTGTCCGCTTCCACGCGCTGGGCGCGACCACGCAGTCACTCGTGATGCGCTCGAAGTCCGGCACGATCCGCAAGATCGATGCGAGCCACCCGCTCGCGAAGCTGGCCGAGTTCAGCGCGATCCCGTTCACCTGACGGGAGCTCCCAGGTCGGGGACGCGCAGCTCGTCCTCGATGCGGCCCGCTCGCCGCCTCGCCGCGAGCGCGATGCACTCCGCCCGGCGCTCGTCCAGCCGCTCGGCGGGAACCGACACGGTGAGCGCCGCGATCACCCGGCCACGGACATCGCCGATCCCGACGGCAACGGAAGCGAGCCCCGGCGCGCTCTCCTCGACCGACGTGGCGTACCCGAGCCTGCGCACCTCCTCGAGCGCCTTGGTGAGCGCGGCGCGCGAGCCGATCGTGCGGGGGGTGCGGCGCTGCAGCCGGCCCGCAGGGTACAGACGCAGCAGCTCTTCGGGACCGAGCCCGGCGAGAAGTGCCTTGCCGGCCGAGGAGGAGTGCGCCGGTACGGTCACTCCGGTCCTGGAGCTGACGCGCACGACCTCGGTGCCCTCGACCGAGTCGATGAACCGGACGGTCGTGCCCTCGGCGATGGCGAGGCTGACGGTCTCACGGGTCTCGGCAGCAAGTGCCGCGAGATGCGGACGGGCGACCCGCCCGACGTCGATCCGTTGGAGAGACGCGAGCGCGACGGCGACGAGCTCGGGGCCTGCGCCGTAGCGACGGGTTGCCGGGTCCTGGACGACGAAGCCACTCGCCTGCATCGTCGTCAAAAGGCGGTGGGCGGTCGACGGCGCGACGCCGAGCAGCTCGGCGCTCTCGCGCACGGCGAGCGAGGGACGATCCCTCAACGCGGCGAGGAGGCTGAGCGCGTGATGGACCGAGGCGACGGCGTACGGTAGCTCTGGCGGTTGCGGCCGTCCGCGGCTCGGCACGGGTCCTCCCTCCCCGCGGGGCGACCGCCTGGCACGCCGGCGACGCGGGCCGCCGGATCGCGACACTCCGCCGGCCCGCCTCGGGCCGCCGGAACGCCCCGCGCCTGACTTCTCTAGCACACGTGCCGGCCGTCCCTGCCCACGCAGGCACAGCCGGCCCGCTAGCCTTGGGCGTCTTGCGAAACGGAGGAAGAATGGCGTTCGACGTCGCCAAGGTGCTCCAGGAGCGCCACGGCGAGAATTTCACGCTGCACAACGAGTACCTCAACCCGCAGCTCGCCCGAGTCCTCAAGACCCTCGGCTTCGACCGGTTCTACGTCAGAGCGGAAGGCTGTTACCTCTACGACGACAAGGGTGACCGCTATCTCGACCTCCTCGCTGGCTTCGGGGTCTACGCCCTCGGCCGTGGCCACCCCGCGTTGAAGAAGGCGCTGCACCAGGCCATCGACCTCGACCTGCCCAACATGGTGCAGCTCGACTGTGCGCTCCTGCCAGGGGTGCTCGCAGAGTCTCTCGTCGCCCGCGCTCACGACGGCCTCCGCAAGGTCTACTTCTGCAACTCGGGCACCGAGGCCACCGAAGCGGCGATCAAGTTCGCACGTCGGGCGACCGGCCGCCCGCGCGTCGTGTTCTGCGACCACGCATTCCACGGGCTCACCACCGGCTCGCTCGCCCTCAACGGCGGCAAGGAGTTCAAAGAGGGGTTCGGCGCCCTCCTTCCGGGCGCGACGCAGGTCCCCTTCGGCGACGCCTCGGCGCTCGCGAGAGAGCTGCGCAGCGGCGACGTCGCGGCCTTCGTGGTCGAGCCGATCCAGGGCAAGGGGGTGAACGTCGCCCCGGACGACTACTGGCGCGCCGCCCAGGACCTGTGCCGGAAGCACGGCACGCTCTTGGTGGCCGACGAGGTCCAGGTGGGCATGGGCCGGACCGGGAAGTTCTTCGCCCACGAGCACTACGGGCTCGAGCCCGACATCGTGACGCTCTCCAAGGCGCTCTCGGGCGGCTACGTCCCTGTCGGTGCGGTGCTGTGCACCGAGAAGGTCTACATGAGCGTCTACAGCTCGATCGAGCGAGCCATGGTGCACTCGACCACGTTCGGCAGGAACCAGCTGGCGATGGTCGCCGGCCTGGCGACCCTCGACGTCTTCGAAGAAGAGCACATCGTGGAGCGGGCTAGGACGACGGGCGAAGCCTTCGCGGCGGCGCTCGCTCCGCTCGTCGAGCGTTACGAGATGCTCCATGCAGTGCGCGGAAAGGGGCTCATCATCGGCCTCGTCTTCGGCAAGCCCGAGTCGCGCGCGCTGCGCATGCGGTGGAACGCGCTCGAGGCGCTCCGCACGGCGCTCTTCTCGCAAATGGTTGTGGTCCCGCTGTTCCACCGCCACCGGATCCTCACCCAGGTCGCGGCCGACAACATGAACGTCATCAAGCTGCTGCCTCCGCTGATCGCAGGGCCCGAAGAAGTGGACTACTTCGTGTCGGCGCTCGACGACGTGCTCCGCGACGCGCACCGCGGCTCCGGTCTCCTCATGGAGTTCGGTACCACGATGGCCAGGAGCGCTCTCAGGCGCAAGGGGTCGAAGCCGGTGATGGCACCCGCGTGAGCGCCGGGGCCGGGCGGAGGGATCGTCAGGTTCCGCCGAAGGCGCCCGCCGTGACGATCGCGGCGGGCGACCGCATCGCGGTCACCGGGGCGGCCGGCTTCATCGGCTCGGCGATCACCCGCCGGCTCCTCGAGCGCGGGGCATCGGTGGTCGCTCTCGCCGAGCCCGCCGGCGACCGGCGAAACCTCCACGGGCTCGGTGTCGACGTGCGGCCCGCGGACGTGTGCGACCTCGGCTCGGTGCGCCGAGCCCTGGAGGGTGCCAGGTTCGTCTTCCATGCGGCTGCCGTCTACGGCTTCTGGGCGAAGGACCCGTCGGTCTTCTACAAGGTGAACGTCGAGGGCAGGCGCAACGTCCTGCGGGCCGCCGCCGAGGTGGGGGCCGAGCGCATCGTGTACACGAGCACGGTCGGGACGCTCGGGCTCGACAAGTCGCAAAAGCTGCCGGCGACCGAGGAGAGCGTGGCGGACGTCTCACACCTCTTCGGCCACTACAAGCGGTCCAAGTACGTGGCGGAGCACGAGGTGCTCCGCGCCGCTGCGCAGGGCGTCCCTGTGAGCCTCGTGCTGCCGACCTTCCCGCTCGGGCCGCGAGACCACCGGCCGACCCCGACGGGGAAGGTCGTCGTCGACTTCCTCAACGGGAGGATCCCGGCCTACGTCGAGACCGCGATGAACGTGGCGCACGTCGACGACCTCGCCGCCGGGCACCTCCTCGCGCTCGAGCGGGGCCGGGTGGGACGGAGCTACATCGTGGGAGGTGAGAACCTCGCCATGCGCGAGCTCCTGAGCCTGCTGGCCGAGGTCACCGGCCTCCCGCCGGTGACGGTCCGGCTCCCGACGCTCGTCGCGTTCGCCGCGGGGCTCCTCTCCGAGACCGTCGAGGGGAAGGTGCTCGGACGCCACCCCTCGGTGCCCTTGGAGGCGGCCCGGATGTCGTCCACGATGATGGTCTTCGACGACGCCCGTGCACGCCGGGAGCTCGGCTACGTCTCCCGGCCGGCACAGGAAGCCGTCGAGGACTCGGTCCGGTGGTTCGTGGACAACGGGTACGTCGTGCCGGGACGGCGGCGGCGGATCTCCTTGTCCTCGGAGCACTCCGGATCAGTAGAATTCGTCTGACCTCGACCACATGCGAACCGCGTGAGGACCAGTGACGCCGCTCTCCTTCCCAGACGTTGAGATCCGACAGCGGTCCGACGAAGGCGTCGACGACCAGCTCCGCGAGCTCTTCGGCAAGGACTTCGCCGTGATCATCATGGACAGCGACTTCACGACCTTCGACGAGGTGGAGCGTGCATGCATCGCGCTCTTCGGCTACACGCGCCCCGAGGCAGAGATGCTGTCGATGCGCGTGCACACGACCGGGGAGGCGCTGGCCGCCATCCTGCCGGAGACGGAGGCGCAACAGGCAGTGCGCAAGCTGCGCCAGCGCAACGTGCTCGCGCGAGTCGAGAAGGCGTAGGGGAGGGCGGCTCCCGGTGGAAATTGCGAGGTGGAGGCGGCATGCGGATCGGTGACATCCTCGAGCGCAAGGGGACGGAGGTCGCCACGATCGACGGAGGCGCGAGCGTGCAGGAAGCGGTCGCACAGCTCGCGCACCACGGGATCGGTGCTCTCGTCGTCTCCGCGGACGGCGCGCACATCGACGGGATCGTGTCCGAGCGCGACATCGTCCGACACCTTCATGGTCACAGCAAGGACCTTCTCGACCGTGCCGTACGGGACATCATGTCCGCGCCGGTCCACACGGTCGGTCTCGACGACGAGGTCGGCGCCGTGATGACGACGATGACCAACGAGCGGATCCGTCACCTGCCTGTCACCAGGGACTCGGTGCTGGTGGGCATCGTGAGCATCGGTGACGTGGTCAAGCACACCATCGAGCAGCTCCAGCTGGACCGCAAGCTGCTCGAGGAGTACATCACCGCGCGCTGAGCACCCGCAGGGCCTCTGCAGTTGCGCCCGCAGAGCTCTGCAGCTACGGGGACCTGCAGCTACGGGGACCGCAGCTACGCGTACCTGCAGCTACGGGGACCTGCAGCTCGCGCGCCGGCCGTTCGCCCGCCTGCGCGGCGACGGCTCCGGGCGTCGCGTCCGGAGCCGTCGATCCGTGCGGCTGGCGACGCCGGTTTCAAGCGGGGATGGACTGCCTCTCGTGCTGCGTCGAGATCTCGATGCGACGCGGCTTCGCGTGCGCAGCCACCGGGATCGTGAGCGTCAGCACTCCTGCCTCGTAGTTCGCTTGGATACGATCGACGTCGAGGTTGTCGCCAAGGAACATCTGGCGGGAGAACGAGCCGAAGGGCCGCTCTGCGACGAGCGTCTCCACTCCCTCGTTCGTCTCGGGGGAGGGGCGCTCCGCCTTCACGGTGAGGACGTTGTCTTCGACCGTGACCTCGATCGCCTCGCTCTGCACGCCGGGCAGGTCGATCTGGACGAGGAAGACGTCCCCCTTGCGGAAGGCGTCCATGGGCATCGAGACCGCGCCCGACCTCACCCTTCCGTCACTCCAAAGCTGCTGTGCCACCCGATCCAGCTCCCGGAACGGATCGCTTCTCACAAGAGCCATGTCCAACACCTCCTGCCAACACAAGGCCCGTTGCGCACGGACCTGTCACCGCTTCGCACCTCACCGCCTCGCAGAATCCGCTTCGCACCTTTGCGGCCTCCGCGGCACTCCGCGCTCTCCGCGGCACTCCCAAGATTAGCACTCGCGGGCCGAGAGTGCTAACGCGTGCCAGAGGGGGGCCGCCGCCGAGCCGTGCATGCGATCGATGGAGGAGGCGCCGCGGGCCTCGGATGAGGGCGGGTACGCGTGTCGATCCGCCCCGGATAGTTTGCGGTCGATGTCTGTGCTGCCCGAGCCCGCCGCCGGCGAGCCCGCCTGCCCGACCCGGCGCATCGAGGCGGTGCAGGTGCGGCACGGCGAGCCAGCTGAGATCGTCTGGCTCGACGAGGACGTGCACGAGAGCGTGATCGGCCACGACGTGCGGGAGCGGCGCTTCGACCTCGTCCGCGAGGGCCGTCGGATCCCCGCCGTCATCTGGACGCCGGCGCAGGCGGACCCGCCACACCCGCTCGTGCTGCTCGGTCACGGGGGCTCTGGCACCAAGCGCCAGAGTTACATCGTCGCCATGGCGCGGCGCCTCGTCCGTGACCACGGCATCGCTGCCGCAGCGATCGACGGCCCGGTGCACGGCGACCGGCGGCCGGGCCCGCCCGCCCCGCCGCCGCTCGTCCTCGCAGAGTTCGCCCAGCTCTGGGCCAACGAGGGTGACGCGATGACCGACGCCATGGTGGCCGATTGGCGGGCGACCCTCGATGCGCTGCAGTCGCTGCCTGATGTCGGCGACGGACCGGTGGGGTGGTGGGGCGTCTCGATGGGGACGATCATCGGCCTGCCCGCGGTCGCCGCCGACACCCGGTTCAGCGCCGCGGTGCTGGGACTCATGGGCCTCACCGGTCCGACCAGCGCGCGGATCGCGCGCGACGCGCCACGGGTCCGTTGCCCCGTCCTCTTCCTCGTGCAGTGGGACGACGCCCTTTTCCCTCACGACGTGGCCGTGGAGCTGTGGGAAGCGCTCGGGTCCACGGGGAAGCAGCTGCTGGCCCATCCCGGTGACCACGGCGACCTGCCCGCGGAGGCGTTCGAGGCCAGCGCGCAGTTCCTCGCGCACCACCTCGGCGCAGCGAAGCGTCGCTGAGCGCGCCGCGAGCGTCAGGGTCACGACCCTCCGGCCACGCGGCCCGCACTTCGAGACAAGCCACTGACCGGCGGCGGGGATGCCAGCCTCAGTCGCCGCCAGCCCGATCGAGCGCCAGCAGGGCTGCGTTCACGATGGCCGGCGAGTCGATGTCGAAGTGACCGAAGAGCTCGCTCACCGAGCCGACCTGGCCGAAGCCATCGACGCCCAGCGGCACAACCTGCGCCCCGTGGACGGACCCGAGCCAGCTCAACGTCTGGGGCGCGCCGTCGTGAACCGTGACGATCGGCGCCTCGCGCTCGTGCGGGCGCAAGAGCCTGTCGACGTGGGTGGAGGAGGCGCTGCCCGAAGCCCCGTCGACCGCGTCGAGGAGCGACGACCGCCACGAGCGGTACAGGAGGTCCACGGAAGTGACGTCGATCACGTTGGCCGCCACACCTTCTGCCGCGAGCATCGCAGCCGCCTCCAGCACCTCGGGCAGGACCGTCCCGCACCCGACGAGGTGGACGACCGGACCGCCGGGCACCCGAGCGGTCCCGTCGACGAGCCGGTAGCCGCCGGCGAGCACGTCGGCTCGCAGCTGCTCGTCGCCGACCTCGGCGCGCAGCGCCTCGAACGGCGACTGATCGACGGGTCGGGTGGACAACCGCAGGTAGGTGGAGCCTCCCTCGAGGGCGAGCACGGCGCGGATCGCCTCACAGAGCGCCCAGTCCACCGCCGTGGCGTACGCCAGCTCGCGGAACGTGACGTCCGGCAGCTCCGCGCCCACCGACGGCGTGATGATCGACTGATGTGCACCTCCCTCGTAGCCGAGGGCGACGCCTGACGGCGTGCCGACCACCACGAAGCGCCCGCCCGCGTAGAGGCTGTACACGAACGCGTCGAGACCCCGGAGGACGAAGGGGTCGTACACCGTCCCGATCGGGACCAGCGGCTCGCCGAAGGTGTCGGCCGAGGTGCCGAGCTGCCCCAGGAGCAAGAAGAGGTTCATCTCGGAGAGGTCGAGCTCGAAGTGCTGACCCGACGGGCTCTCCGTCCATCGAAGGAGCTTGCCCTCGTCGGGCTCCGCGCGCGCCACGGGTGAGAAGACGCCGGCGCGATTGACCCACCCTCCGAGGTTCGTCGAGATGGTGACGTCAGGAGAGGCGGTCACGACCCGCGACGCGACCGCAGACGACCGGCCGAGCTCGGCGAGCGAACGGCCGAACGCCTCCTGCGTGGAGGTGACCTCGGCGACCCTCGCTCCCGTCGAGGTCGGCACGACGCCGGAGAGGTCAGGACGCCGCACCGGAGCGCGCACGAGGCGGGACCGGACCGCGTCGAGAAGACGTCCTTCCTCCGACGACGCGTCGAAGCGGTCCCACTCGTGCGCGAGATCGAGGCCGCTCGCCCGCCTGAGCTCGTCGACCTGGGCCTCGGTGAGGAGTGCCGCGTGATTGAGTCGGTCCCCTGCGATCGGCAGCCCCCATCCCTTCACCGTGTACGCGAAGACCACTGCGGGACGGGTGCCCTCGACCGCGTGGAAGGCGCGGAGGAGCTCACGCATGTCATGACCACCGAGGTCGGTGAGGACCCTGCGCAGCTCGGACTCGTCGACGTCCTCGATCGCGCGCTTCACTGCAGCGTCCGCGCCAGCGAGGAACCGGTCACGCAGCTGGGCGGCGGGCACGGAGAAGAGCTCCTGGTAGACCTCGTTGGGCATCTGGTCGATGTGGCGACGCAGGGCCTCACCGCCTGGGGCCGCGAACCGCTCCTGGAGGCGCTTCCCGTACTTCGCCTCGACGACCTGCCAGTCGTTCGCCTCGAAGAGCTTCTCGAGGCGCGCCACCTTCATCCCCGGCACCACCCTGTCCAGGCTCTGGCGGTTGAGGTCCACGACCCAAAGGACGTTGGTGAGCCCCTGGACGACAGGGTCGGTGATGGCCTCCCAGACGTTGCCCTCGTCGAGCTCGGCATCGCCCACGATGGAGATGAAGCGACTCACAACCTCCCCCGGCGCGCCAGCGGAACGGTCGTCTTCGTCGATCGATCGACCGAAGTGGGAGCGCACGTAGCGCTCCGTGACCGCGCCGAAGATCGGCGCGACCGCGCCAAGGCCCACCGATCCGGTCGAGTAGTCCACCGGGTCGGGGTCCTTGGTCCGGCTCGGGTACGACTGGAGGCCCCCGTAGGCGCGCAGCTCGGTGAGGTAGCGCCGGTCCAGGTTGCCGAGCAGGTACTGCAGCGCGTGGAGCACCGGCGAGGCATGCGGCTTCACCGACACCCGGTCGGATGCCCGGAGGAACCCGCACCACAAGGCGGTCATGATCGAGACCATGGAGGCGGAGGACGCCTGATGGCCTCCGACCTTCAGCGCATCGGGCTTCGGCCGTTCGTGGTTCGCGTAGTCGACCATCCGCACCGCGAGCCACAGCACGCGTGCGGCGATGCGGTCGAGGACCGCCACGTCGGGATCGCCAACGGCGCCCGGCGAGCCGGGTGCGGCGCCGTGCGCAGGTGCTCCGGCTAGCAGGGTGCCGGCCAGCGGTGTGCTGGCCGGGGGTGCGCCTGGCGGAGGAAGGGTCACCACCGATGATGCTACCGAGCGGCACGCCGACGCGACCTGCCGGCCAGAGGGCCGCAAAGCTCCGCCAAGCTCCGCCAAGCTCCGCCAAGCTGCGCCAAGCTCCGCCAAGCTGCGCCAAGCTGCGGAACAGGTGCATCCGCGCCGCGCCCGGCGCTTTCAGGAGGGCGACGCCGCGGACCTACACTGGGACGAAAGCCGCCGACGCACGGTCATCGTCAGGAGGCTCCGCAAGGAGGTGCGCAGTGACCCAGCACGACACCGACACCGCCCGCGACCCGGTCCCCTCGGGACGGGTCATCGTCACCGAGATCCCGGGGCCGCGTTCGCAAGAGCTCGCCGCGAGGCGTGCGCGTGCGGTTGCGGCGGGGGTGAGCTCCTTGTCGGGCGTGTACGTCGAAGACGCCGCGGGTGCCGTGGTGCGCGACGTCGACGGCAACTGCCTCATCGACCTCGGATCGGGCATCGCCGTGACGACGATCGGCCACGCCGTGCCCGAGGTGGTGCAAGCGGTGAGCGACCAGGTGGCGAGGTTCACCCATACCTGCTTCATGGTCACGCCGTACGAGGGGTACGTGGCCGTGTGCGAGGAGCTGGCCTCGCTCACCCCGGGGGACCACGAGAAGCGCTCGGCGCTCTTCAACTCAGGGGCGGAGGCCGTCGAGAACGCGGTGAAGATCGCGCGTCACGCGACCGGCCGGCAGGCGGTCGCGGTCTTCGACCACGCGTACCACGGCCGGACGAACCTGACGATGGCGCTCACCGCCAAGCACTTCCCCTACAAGCACCGCTTCGGCCCGTTCGCGCCGGAGGTCTACCGCGCCCCGATGTCGTACCCGCTCCGGGACCCCGAGGGGATGACCGGGGAGGAGGCCGCAGCCCGCGCCATCGACCACCTCTCCGTGCAGGCCGGTGCCGACGACCTGGCGTGCGTCCTCGTCGAGCCGATCCAAGGAGAGGGCGGCTTCGTGGTTCCCGCGCCGGGGTTCCTCCCCGCGCTCGCCTCGTGGTGCGCCGAGCACGGGATCGTGTTCATCGCAGACGAGATCCAGACCGGGTTCGCGCGCACCGGCACGTGGTTCGCGACCCAGCACGAAGGCGTCGTCCCCGACCTCGTGACGACGGCGAAGGGGATGGCCGGGGGGATGCCGCTCGCGGCGGTCACGGGGCGCGCCGAGCTGATGGACGCGGTGCATGCCGGCGGTCTCGGCGGGACCTACGGGGGCAACCCGGTCGCGTGCGCCGGCGCGCTGGCCGCGATCCGCACGATGCGCGAGCTCGATCTCGCTGCGTCGGCGCGTCGCATCGAGGCGCACGTGCTCCCGCGGCTCGAGGCCATCGCGAAGCAGCACCCTTCCATCGTTGACGTCCGGGGACGGGGAGCCATGCTCGCGATCGAGCTGGCCGAGCCCGACGGACTGCGACCCGACGCGGCGGCGACCCAGGCGATCGCCCGAGCGTGCATTGCCAAGGGCGTGATCGTGCTCACGTGCGGCACCTGGGGCAACGTGATCCGGCTGCTGCCTCCGCTCGTCATCGACGACGACCTTCTCGACGAAGGGATCGACGTGCTCGCGGCTGCGGTCGAAGAGGCGCTCGGCTAGCGGAGGGGCAGCGGGATAGTCCCAGGGATGGTCCCAGCCGACGGGCCCGGGGCTTCCCGGCGGGAGACCGGCCAAGGCTCGGCGGGAGACCGCCCGGGGCTCGGCGGGAGACCGGCTTGCGTGCGACGGGACGCGCCGAGCTCAGAGTCGTCCGGCGCTCAGCACACGGCCGAGAAAGCGCTTGGTCCGCTCGTCGACGGGTGAGTCGAAGACCTGCTCGGGTGGGCCTTCTTCCACAATGACGCCGTCTTCGAGGAAGACGACTCGCGTCGCGATGTCCCTGGCGAATGCCATCTCATGGGTTGCGAGGAGCATCGTCATGCCGTTGGCGGCCAGCTCCCTGATGACGTCCAGCACCTCGCCGACGAGCTCCGGGTCGAGGGCGCTGGTGACCTCGTCGAGGAGCATGAGCTTCGGGTGCATGGCGAGCGCCCTGATGATGGCGACACGCTGCTGCTGTCCGCCCGAAAGGCGCTCGGGGTAGTCGCGCGCCTTGTCGGCGAGCCCGAACCTTCCCAGGAGCGCCATCGCTTCCGCCTCGGCGTCGGCAGGGGCCATCCCGAGCGCCTTCACGGGTGCGAGCGTCACGTTGCGGAGAACCCGGAGGTGGGGAAAGAGGTTGTAGGACTGGAAGACCATCCCCATCTGCCGTCGCACCAGGATCCCGTCGATGTCGTCCCGGGTGACATCGTGGCCGAAGAAGACGATACGGCCCGCGTCGACCGTCTCCAAGAGGTCGACGCAGCGCAGCAACGTCGACTTGCCAGAGCCCGACGCGCCGATGAGGCAGATCACCTGGTGCGTGTCGACTGCGAGATCGATCCCCTTCAGCACGTGGTTCTCGCCAAAGGACTTGTGGACCCCTTCGATCCGCAACGCGCTGCCCGCCGGTCGCACCGGCTCGCTTCTCACGTCGCCCCTCCGACCGGCTCGTGGCTCACGTCACCCCCGCTAGACGGCGGCCCCGGTCACGGGCGATCAGATGGTCAGTGAAGCGAGCGAGCGGGATCGTGAGGAGGAGGAACAGGATCGCTGCCACCGTGTAGCCCGAGTAGTTGAAGACCGTGGAGGAGTAGATCTCCGCCGCGCGGTTTGCCTCGATGACCGCGCCGAGCACGGAAACGAGTGCCGTGTCCTTCTGCAGGCTGACGAATGTGTTGAGAAGGGGAGGGATGATCGTACGAATGGCCTGGGGAAGCACGACGTAGCGCATGGCGGTGTGCGGACGCAGCCCGAGCGAGCGCGCGGAGGCGATCTGGCTGAACGGGACCGAGTTGAGTCCGGCGCGGTAGACCTCGGACACGTACGCGCTGTAGCTGATGACCAGCGCGAGCACTCCGTAGACGAACGCTGACTGCGTCGACACGACAGGCAGGTACAGAGCGGGCAGGCCGAACCCGATCGCGAGGAGGACGAGGATGAGCGGCACCCCCCGGAAGAAGTCGACGTAGGCGACCGCGAGCATCCGCAACGGGAAGAGCACCGGTGACCTCGACTGGCGGACGAGCGCGATCACGAGTGCGAGCACGAGGATCAGCACCTCGCCGATCATGAACATCTCGATGTTCACCACCAGGCCCTTGCCGACGGAATAGAAGCCCTCGTGAGGATCGCCGATGAACGCCCGCCACATGTCGTGGAGATTGAAGTACGTCGCGCGGACCTGGCGGCTCCCAGGCGCGAGGAGGAACGCCACGATGATGGCCCCGATGACCGTCACCGTGCTGACGGTCGAGGTGATCGCCGCGCCGCGCTGGGTGCGGAGGAGCCGGCTACGCCGGCGCCGGAAGAAGTTCTGCGGGAACTCTGCTCCTGCGCCCGGCTCCTGGAGAGTGGAACTGCCTTCCATCGACTGGGAGGGTCTGTCGGGGCCGAGCACGGGGGTCCCCGTCATGCCCGCCGTCCGGTGCCCTGGGGCGGGCGCACCGCTTCGCTCAGGTTCGCTCAGGGCTTGATGACAGGGATCGACGTGTAGACACGCAGGTACTTCTTCGCCAGCTTGCGCAGGACTCCTGCCCGCTTCAGCTCGACGATTGCCTTGTTGACGCACTTCACGAGCTTGTCGCCCTTCTGGAACAGGAGCCCGTAGTGCTGCCCGGAAGCCGGGAACTGCCCGACCACGACGGAGTGGGGGATCTCTGTTGTGGCGATGTACTGCGACGTCGGGGTGTCTGTCACGAAGGCGGCGATGCGATGGTCCTGCAGGGCGGACTTCACGTCGTTGAGGGTTGTGAACGTCTCAGGCACGTGGTCCGGCTGGATGCGCGAATTGATGTACTGGAGCGCGGTCGTGCCGATCTCCTCGCCGAAGACGTAGCGCTTCAGCGCGGCCGGTGTGTGGTGCTTGACGATCGGCGTCCCCTTCAGCGCGACGAGCGCCTCGTCGTCTGTGTAGTAGCCCTTGCTGAAGGTCACGGCCTTGGCACGTGTCTTGGTCACCGAGATCTCGTTGATGTCGAAGTCGAAGTGCTTCGGCCCCGGGGCGTACGAAGCGTTGAATGTCTCGACGACCCAGTTCACCTGGGACTTCTTGAAGCCGAGCTTCTTGGCGACCGCATAGGCGACCCCGCTCTCGTACCCCTTCCCGTCTGTCGGCCGGTTGTGCTCGAACCACGGGGGGTAGGCGGGCTTGTCGGTCGCGATCGTGAGGTGCCCGCGCGAATAGAGGTACGGCTGGATCGACGAGTACGAGCAGGACCGGAGGGGGGCGGGGTTGCCCGGTCCCTGGGCGTCAGGCGACGCCCCGCTCGGGGCGGCGAACCCTCCTACCCCGAGGCCGGCCCCGGAGACCAACAGCACACTGGCGAGCACCACACCTCGACACCTCATTCGGACCAGGCTATCCGAGGACGCGCAGGTTGGGGTGGCGTCGGAGGGGCTCGACCGGCACCCTGCTCGCCCGGCCTTTACCGGCGCCGTCCGGGTGCTCGTGCCCACCTACTGCAGACACAGGCTCCTGGGACGCAGCGCACTGCCGGGACTGCATCGGTGCCCGCGCTGCGGCGCGCGGTCGCACGTCACCGCACCGCCGATGCAGCGAAGACAGAAGGTGCGTGCCCCCCCTGGCAATTCGCGCCAACACGGGGTACGATGCCGCTCACCGTCGAGCGTCGAAGGGGGTGCCCGCGTTGATGTACGAAGACCTTGATTTGATCTCCGCCACGGCCGCAGGGCGCCGCTGCGCTCGCACGCGGGCGCCTCTTGGCGCATTCCTGGCGTTGCGCTAACACTCGCGCTCGGCGCGTCGGCGCCGCTGTTCGTACGACCGAACCTCTGTCCGCGCGCGCACGCGCGCACTCACTCACTCACTTTCCCGACCACCCACTCGACTCTAGGAACGACCATGCATCCCGACCTTCTCGGCGCGCTCGCCCGCGATCGCGACCGGGAGCTCCTCCACCATGGGGGCCCCTCACAATCGACCGATGCGTGCCAGCCGCTCCTCTTGGCGCGAGAGGCGCTTCAGGAAGCTCGCGCGCGCCTCGGGGCGACGCTCGTCGACATCGGGGTCCACCTCATGGCCGTGACATGAGCTCGCAGCCAGGTGCGCACGTCAACGCCGAGCGGGAGTGCCAGGATCATGGAGTGACCTCCGTACGCGTCGACCAGTGGCTCTGGGCGGTGCGGGTCTTCAAGACCCGCACCGCGGCCACGGAGGCGTGCCGGGGTGGCCACATCCGGGTCAACGGGATTGCAGCCAAGCCTGCAACGAGAGTGGTTCCCGGCGACCGGGTCACCGCTCGCGGGCGCCGCTCTGATCGGGTGCTCGAAGTCGTGGAGCCGGTCGCCACGCGCGTCGGCGCCGCGCAGGCCGCTGCCAGCCTGGTGGACCACACGCCGCCCGCTTTGCAGCGAGAAGACGCTCCGTTCGCCCGCGCACGCGGGGAAGGCCGCCCGACCAAGCGCGACCGTCGCCGGCTCGACCGCCTGCGCGGCTGACCGACATGCCGGTGGACCGGAGCGGCGGGGTCCACCACCGCTCTTGCATGCAACCGCCGCCGCGGCCCCTCCACATCGTGTGCGGACCCGGCACCGATCTGGGCGAGCTCCTGTCCGCTCTCTCGCGAGGCGCCGGCAACCGGGGCGAGCCGCTATTCCCGAGCCCGCACGAACGCCTGCACCGAAGCCGGTATGGGGATGCCGTCGGCAAGATCGAGTGCAGGAATCGGGCTCCGCGCCGCCGTTCGCAGCGGAACGACCCCTGCCCATGCCGGACCGGCGCGGTCTTCTTCCGGGTCGTCCGGCCAACCCTCGGAGACTTTCAGCGACCAGTGCTCGATGGGCATGGCGAGGACCAGCGTCTGCCCCTGCTCCCGCGCCGTGGGTGCTCGGACTTCCGCTCGCCGTCCTGGCAGCAACTTGTCCGTGATGATGTCGAGCGCGCGATTGCGGTCGTCTCCGGCGAGCGCCCCGAGGACCCCGAAGAGAACGGCGCTGCGGTAGCGCATCGACGACTCGAAGGCCGAACGTGCGACCACGAGCCCATCGAGCGCGCTCACGGCAACGCACGCCGGCACCCCTGACGCAGCCGTGCGCATCCAGCCTGATCCGGTGGAGCCGTGGAGAAGGAGCCGGTCGCCGTCGCGGGCGAAGCTCGTGGGGAGGACGAGGGGATGGCCGTCGACGACGATCGCGACATGGGCGATGAGCGCCTCGTCGAGGAGGGATTCGAGGACGTCTCGGTCTTCCACCTGGCGCTCTCGCAAGCGGCGGACGCGGGTGCGCGGCCGCGGACCGCTGCCGGTCACCGCCCGCTCACCGGTGTCGAGCCCCGCGTCACGAAGGAGTCCGGGTGGTCGTCATCGGCTCGCTCGGGACCCCAGCTTGCGCGGCCTGCGACGCGGCACCCCTGCCGGTCGCGCCATCGCCGGGCGGAAGGGGGGCGACAAGCGGGAGTCGACAAGCGGGAAGTGGCACGCCGCGAGGTGCCCGAGATGCCCGAAGGCCCGGAGAGGCGGCTCCTCCACCGCGCAGATCTCCTCGGCGCGCGCACAGCGCGTGCGGAAGCGGCAGCCCGACGGCGGGTTGGCGGGGGCGCATAGGGGTCCTGGAACATGCGCTGGACGTCCTTGCGGTGCCGTTTCAGGGCGATCCCCCGCGTCGCCGCGGGTGCGCCGTCGAAGAGGATGCTCCCGGAGTCTGGCGCGAGCAGTCCGACCATCAACCGGCCGAGCGTCGTCCTTCCGAGTCCGGACTCCCCCACGAGCCCGAACGTCTCCCCCACGCCGACCGACAGCGAGACGCCCGAGACCGCCTTCACCGAGCCGACCGTCCGGCCAAACAGGCCTTTCGGATCGGGAGCTCCTCGACCACATCGTCGAGGCGGAGCTGCCCGCGTAGCGGGGCACCGGTGTCCGACCGAAGAGCTCGAGACCCAGAGTGAAGACCTTTCCCTCTCGAGCCGCGCCGAGCCTCGGAGGCGGTCGGCTGGACCGAGCTCTGCGAGCCTCCCTGCTTCGTGGACGGGACGTGCCGCGCTCTGCGGGATCACAGTCGCGGTGTAGCAGCGCTGAGGGCCGGGGTCAAGACGACCGCCCCGGGGCCGGTCCGCTCAACGCTGCGCAGGGCGGCGTTTGCACACCGTCTGTGACCACGGGCGGCCTGTCCGGGAGAAGAGCGGTTCCGCGAGCCCGGCCGGACTCGGCATGGACACTCGGTCCGCACGCTGCTAACACTGCCGATGGCTCAGTTCACGAGGAACGGGGCGTCAGGGAGAGGACGAGGCAAGCGAGGGAGATCGACGGGGCAACGTGATGGACACTGAAAAGGCACGTGGAGCGGTGCGCGGCCCCGAGCCGCCCCCGATGGTTCGCCAGGCGACGCTCGAGCCGCCGCCCAGGCCAGGATCGGGCCGACTGCCGATCAGCGATCTCGAGGACTACCGGCGCCTTTACGCCGACGCGTTGGCCGACGTCGGCGGCTACTGGGCAGGGGTGGCGGGGGAGCTCGAGTGGTTGGAGGGATGGCCAGCCTCTCCCCCGCTGACCGGCGACCTCGCTCGAGGGTTCTCCTTCTTCCCCGGCGCGCGCGCCAACGTGAGCGCCAACTGCATCGATCGCCATGCGCGCCGGGATCCCGCACGTCCGGCCGTGCACTGGATCGGAGAGGACGGCGAGCAGCGGTCGTGGACCTATGCCGACCTCCTCGAGCACACGGCGACCTTCGCGCAGGCGCTGCACGATCTCGGCGTGCGAAAGGGAGAGGTCGTCGCCGTCTTCCTCCCCAATCTCCTCGAGACCTTCGCCGCGGTCCACGCATGCTTTCGGATCGGTGCCATCTACAACATCGTCTTCTCGGGATTCTCTGCCCAGGCGCTCGCAGACCGGATCGTCGACACCGGGGCCAGGGTGGTCGTGACCGCGGACGAGTCCTATCGCCGCGGGAGGCGGGTCCCGCTCAAGGCCACGCTGGACTCGGTCCTCCACCTCCTGACGTCGGTGGAGCACGTCGTGGTCGTCCGGCGCACTGGCAACGCTGACGTGCCGATGACCCCCGGTCGCGATGTGTACTGGGACGAGCTGCTCGCTCGGACGAACGGCCGTGCCGAGCCGGTCGCGCTGGAGGCGAACGAGCCGGGGTTCGTCATCTACACGAGCGGGACGACCGCCAAGCCCAAGGGCCTCGTCCATGCGGGCATCGGCTTCCTCGTGGGCGCGTACCACAATGTCCGATATGCGCTCGACCTCGGCCCCGAAGACGTCTACTGGTGCACGGCGGACGTGGGGTGGCTCACCTTCCCGATCTTCGAGCTCGTGGGAGCGACCGCCTGCGGGGCGACGATGCTTGCGTACGAGGGAGCGGTCGACCACCCCGACGTCGACCGCTTCTACCGCACCGTCGAGCAGTGGGGACTGACCAAGATCTTCACGGCGCCGACCCTCCTGCGGATGCTCGCCCACGAGGGTGCGGAGCGGCCTGCACGTCACGACCTCTCGTCGCTTCGTCTCATCTCGCTCGTCGGCGAGCCCCTCGACGCCAAGACGTGGCACTGGGTGCACGAGCACGTGGGAGGCGGGTCGCTCGAGCTCAACAACACCTACGGACAGAGCGAGACCGGCTCGGCCTGGACCTCCTCCATCGTGGGAGCCACGCCCGCGAAGCCCGGCTCGTGCGGCCTCCCACTTCCCGGCCACGCCTATGCGATCCTGGACGACGACGGTCGGCCGGTCCCCAGGGGCGCCGTGGGCCGGCTCGTCCTCACGCAGCCGTTCCCCTCCCTCTGTCGGGACGTTTGGAGGGACCCGGGCCGCTACCGCGCCCAGTACTTCACGGAATTCGGCGCCGACCGCTACGACACTTCTGACGCCGCGCTCGAGGACGATGACGGCCACATCTGGGTCGTCGGCCGGGTGGACGGCGTGATCAACGTCGCGGCACATCGGCTCTCCACCATGGAGATGGAGAGCGCGCTGATCGCGGTGCCCGGCGTCGCCGAAGCTGCAGTGATCGGTGTCGACGACGAGACGAAGGGACAAGTCCCGGTCGCCTTCGTGACGATCTCGGCCGAGGGGGAACGGCCGGAGGAGGAAGCGCTGACGCAGAGCCTCGTCTCGGCCATCGGCCCGATCGCTCGGCCGCGCCACGTCTACGTGCTCTCCGCCATGCCCAAGACGAGAAGCGGGAAGATCGTCCGTCGCCTCCTGCGCGAGCTCGTCATGACCGGCGATGTGCACGGTGACGTGACCGGTCTCGAAGATCCAGAGGTCGTCCCGCAGCTGCGCCGGGAGCTCTCCGCCCCCTCGACACCGGGCGCAGATCTCAGGTAGCTCGGCTAGGAGGAGCCGTCCCCGTCCGAGCGGTCCCGTCGCTCCGCGGATCTGCCGCCCCGACGACTCGATCCTGGTCGACCCAGAGCAGCTGTGCGTGCCCCATCTCTTCGTTGCGCGCGCTCACCAGCCGGACGTCGAACCCACCTTGGGCGAGCGAGCCGACGGCTGCATCGGGGAGGTCCGACTCCGCCCGCACGACCGGCTGCGAACCCGAGGTCCCGGTGCCCTCGACGATGAAGCGGGGCGCGCCAAGCGCGTCGGCGGCGCTCGCGCCCTTGGCGACCTGGAGAAGGACCTGGGTCAGGATCTGAGGCTGCGCTCTCCCCCCCATCGTCGCCAGGAGGAGCAAGGGCGTGCCCTCGGACGTGTCGACCATGGTCGGGCACAAGGTGTGGGGAGGCATGAGCCTCGGTCCCAGCGCACCTGGAGCCGCCGGACGCAAGGTGAACATGCTCTGGCGACTGTGGAAGAGGACGCCGGTCGCGGGATCCAGGACTCGAGAGCCGAAGCTGTGGAACACGCTCTGCAACATGCTCACCGAGCGGCCCGCCGCGTCGAACGTGACGACGGCGACCGTGTCACCGCGCGGGCGTGCAGGTCCTTCCGCGAGGCGCTGGCCTCCCCTGCGCTCGTCGGGGGGGATGTGGTCGCGGGCGAAGTGGTCGGGGGCGAGGCGGTCGGGGGCGAGGCGGTCGGCCCGAGCTGTCGAAAGCCACGCGGCGAGATGTCCCTCCTCACCCAGGCGGAGGTCGATCCCCCGGGTGGCGGGAGCACGCGCCGGGTCGCTCAGGAGCTCGTCACGCAGCTGCGAGATCCAGGCGAATGCCCGAGCGAGCGCTCGCGCGTCTCGGCCGGTCAGGTCGTAGCCCCTTGCGAGGAGCCCGTCGACGGTCTCCGCGAGCGCCGCGAAGAACCGCCCCTGGGACGGCAGCCCCGCGGTGAACAGCCTCGGTGCCAGCGTGCCCGCCTCGGTCATCGCCGCGTCGGCGACGAACGGCTGGTGGGCTGACAGGTCCTCGAGCGTGATCGGGCTCCCTGCCGCCTCGAGGCCCGCCGCCAACCGCTGCGCGAGCTCCCCGCGGTAGTAGGCGTCCGGCTCGTCCGCCACACGGGCGAGCGTCTCGGCGAGCGCAGGCTGGATGAACACGTCACCGAGACCGAGCCGCGTCCCGGGCGGCCCGAACACCGAGGTGATGCCCGGGTCGGAGGTCTCCAGCTCCTCGAGCGCTCGCGCCAACGAGGCGCTGACCACCGCCCCTTGCGACGCGAGCGCGATGGCCGGCTCGAGCAGCCGCCCGATCGGACGCCACCCGCCCAGCTCGTGCAACGCCTGCCACCCCGAGACCACGCCCGGCACGCTGATGCTGTGAGGTCCGTGGTCAGGAAGCCGCTCGCCGAAGTCCCGACGGAGCGCGTCGACGTCGATCGCGGCTGCGGACCGCCCGACGCCAAACACCGCCTTGGGTCTCTCCCCCGGGCTCCTCACCAACGCGATCAGATCGCCACCGATCGAGCAGTTGTGCGGGTAGACGACCGTGAGCACGCCTGCCGCTGCGATCGCCGCGTCGACCGCGCTACCGCCCTCCCCGAGAACTGCCGCCGCTGCGTCGGTGGCCGCCGGATGCGGCGACGCTACGCCCCAGCACGATCCTCGGCGCCCGATCTTGGTCACCGCGGCCCCGCCACGAAGTCGACTGCCTGCTCGTGGCCTGGCGCATGGAGCCCCTGTACGGCCGATCTGTCGCGCACGGCGACACCGTATCTTGACGCTCCCTGTCGCTATCGACACGACGTCGGGATCCGTACCTCAGAGATCGTAGGGGTCCTGGGTGTCGTCCTTGTGACCTGGAAGAGAAGCGATGCCCGACCGAAGGCGAGGACCTCGTCATGTCGGAGGTCGACGGGCAACAGCGTGATCGGCTGCCCGGTCGGCAGGGCGCAGTAGTTGCGTGTCGGGGCGTTGGGTGTCGTGATGTACAGGCGTCCGCCCGTCACATCTGGGCGGGGGCTCGACCCCCCGACGCACGTCTGGGTGGCAGATCCTGTATGACATCCCGGGCCAACAGGCTCGAGCGAGCTCGCGCTGAAAAGCCGCGCGTTCCCCATCGTGCCGTAGCCCACGCCGACCCACAGCGCGGCGTGCACGATGCCTCCGATCGACGCCGTTCCGATCCGGCGCGGGGTTACGAGCTCGACCGCGCCCGTCGAAGGATCGATCCGCTCGAGGTAGTAGGCACCCGTCGCGATGTCTCCAGCCGCGACCAGCACCGAGCCCGCGGCGTTGGTCCCGAGGCTCACCGAGGCTGCGCCCTCGAAAGTGAGCGAGGCTGTGACGGCTCCGCTCGCCGGTGTGAGGCGCTCGAGGTGGTCTCCGGCCGCGACCCAGATCCCCCCTCCTGCCGCCACGATCGAGTACGGTGCGTGCTCCGCCGGAAGCGGCCACGACCGGAGGACCCTCAACGTGGTCGGGTCCATGCGCACCAGGCGCCCGCGAGGCACCTTGGGTCTCGCCGATGAGAGCACGACGTAGAGCGAGTGGTGGACGCCCACCATCCCTGTGGCCGTCCCGCTCGTCGAACGGACGGCACGCATCCTGCCCGAGCCTGGATCGACGCGCGCGAGCACCCCGTGGAGCGAACCGGCGCCCAGCCGTGTGGTGCTCCAGGCGAAGTAGAGGCCGAAGCGGGTGCCGAACGCACGAGGCGAGTGCATCGGCCCGTGCCAGCTGACCAGTCCGTCCGCTGACTTGGTGACGGTCGGGCGCACCAACCGAGCGGCGGGCGGACGGGCCCTCGGCCCGGGCGCAGACGGTGGGTGCGTCGGCGGCGGAGACGACAAGGAGGTGGCGAGTCCGGCCGCGAGTCCGACGGCCGCGACGATCGTCAGGACGAAGAAGGCCCGGCGGCGGCGCTGCCGGCGGCGCGCCTCTCTGATGAGGACCTCTGGCGCCTCAGTCGCGTCAGCGCAGGGTCCAGCCGCGGGGTCGGCTTCGACCGTGGGACCGTCGAGCGCCTCCAGACGACCCCTGCTCGTTGCCGTGCGCATCCTCACTTCGACCTTCGACTTCCTCGGATGAAGCTCTAGTGCTACGCTAATCAGCATTATGAGACGGGTCAAGAAGGTCGACGTCACCGAGCGGCTCCCCTTGCACGAACAGGTGGCGGCCGAGATCCGCCGCGCGATCGCGGACGGCGAGGCGAAGCCCGGTGAGCGACTCCCTCCGGCAAGGGACCTCGCCGCCGTGCTGGGGGTGAACGCCAACACCGTCTTTCGCGCACTTCGGATCCTCAGAGAAGAGGGCCTCCTCGAGTTCCGCCGGGGCCGAGGGATCACGGTCTCGGGCACCCCCGAGCGCGGTGCCGTGCTCCAAAGGGCGCACGAGCTCGTGGCCTTCGCCCGAAGGCTCGGCTACCGCCCCGACGAGCTCGCGCGGATCATCCGGAGCTTGGCGTAGGCGCAAGCGCCGACGGCCCGGGCCGCTTCCAACTCGGTGCGATGCCGCTCGGGACTCAAGGCGCTCACTTCGGCAGACGGCGCCCTCGGGTGAGGGGAAGGTCGCGCAGGCGGCGGCCGGTCGCGTCGAAGATGGCATTGGCGACGGCAGGGGCCACGGCGATCATCGGGGTCTCGCCGGCACCGGCCAATGGCAACTCAGGGCGGTCGCAGAGCACCACCTCGATCTCGGGAACGTCGGCGAACCGGGGCAGCGGGTAGCGGGTCAGCGACGCCTCGGCGAGGCGGCCCCCGACGACCGGGAGCTCCTCGAAGAGCGCGCCGCCCAGCGCCATCATCGTCGCACCCTCGATCTGGCCGACCACGGTGTCGGGGTTGACCACCGTGCCGCAGTCGTAGGCGGTGACGACACGGGTGACCACCACCCGGCCGTCGGCGTCCACACGCACCTCGGCGCAGGTCGCCACTCGGCCATCCTTCTCCAGCCCCACCGCCAGGCCCTTCCCGATGCGCTCGCCGGTCGCGTTCCCGGCCCGGACACCGGCCTCCCAGCCAAAGCGCGTCGCCGCCGCTCGGAGCACCGCGACGAGTCGGTCGTCGTCGATGCGGGCAAGGCGGAACTGGTACGGGTCTTGGCCGTCACGCGCGGCGAGCTCGTCGATCGCCGACTCCCGGGCGAAGTTGTTGGCGTTCGCCGCGAGGGCGCGGTAGGGCCCCTGGCGCAACGGGGAGCGGGCCGGCTGGTAGCGCAACCGGCGGTCGCGGGTCCGGTAGGGAGGCGCCAGCGCTTGGGCGCCGGCGTTGACGTCGAGGAAGTCCCACGCCGAGATCTCCTTGTCCTCGTCCAGCGCGGCGGCCACGTCGATGACCGCCATCGGGCGGACCGTGCCGAAGCGCATCTCCTCGGCACGGCTCCAGTGGACCATCACCGGACGGCCCGCCGCGCGCGCTAGCAGCGCGGCCTCGGTCGCCACGTCGGCCGCGTGCTTGCCGCCGAACGCGCCGCCGGTCGGCGGGACCACCACACGGACCCCAACCTCGTCGATCCCGACAGCCTCTGCCAGCTGTCTCCTCGTCGTGAAGGGCACTTGGTCCCCCGCCCACACCGTCACCCGCCCGCCGTCCCACTCAGCCAAGGCGGCTCGGGTCTCGAGAGGCACATGAGCGAGATAGGCGGTCGTATAGGTGGCGCGCACCGTCTCGGCGCCAGCCACCAGCGCAGCGGCCACCTCGCCGGTCGACTGATCGACCGGGCGCTCCCACCCTTCGCCGGACGTGGGATGGGTGCGCAGGTACTCGGCCAGATCCCCGTCGATCGGCGCCGGCTCGTTCCACTCGGCGCCGATCGCTGCCACGGCCCTGCGCGCCGTCGCCACATCGTCGGCCACCACGCCGACGAAAGAGCCCTCTTTCACCACGGTCACCCCGCGTATGGCCTCCGCCCGGCTGCAGTCGACGGCTCGCAGGGTGGCGCCGACGACGGCCGGCCGCAAGACCGCGCCATAGCCCATCCCCGGGCGCTTCAGGTCCGAGACGAACCGGCGGCGGCCGGTGACCGCGTCCACCTGACTGGCCTCGTGGCCGAAGTGACCCACGAGACGCCGGTCGGAGGGCTCGACGAGCGGCGGCTCAGCGTCGAGCACCACCAGCCGGCATTCGTCGCCGAGCCCGCCCGGCCCACCGATGCCCGCGAGGACCAGGCGAGCGCCGGCAGCTGCCTTGCGCAGCGGCTCGCCCGAGTCGGGCATGGAGCGGCTGCCGAAGGTGCCGATGTCCCAGGGGCACACGTCGGTGTCGCCCTCGACCACCGTGACCCGTTCGGGCTCGACCCCAAGCTCCTCGGCGACGAGAAGGCGGAAGGCGGTGCGGTTGTCCTGGCCGATGTCGACCTTTCCGCTGAACGCCCTGACCCCTCCCGATGGCGAGACGTGGATCCAGGCCCCGCCTTGGCGGGCCCAGCTCCCAGGTGACGAGGCGGAGGCCGGCCACACGCAGACCAGCCCGGGGCCGAGCACCGCTTCGTAGTCCCTCTCCTCGGGCGCGAGGAGATCCCAGGGCCGCTCGGGCCTCGGCAGGACCGTGGTGGCCACCCCGTCCACATCTGTGGTCTCGGGAGCCTCCGCGCTCGCTTCCATGGCCACCTCGGCGGTCCTCCGCCGGAGATCAATGGCCCGGCGGGCGGCGCGGCGGATCCGCGTATAGCTGCCACATCGGCACAAGTTCGACCCCAGGGCGGCGACGATTGCGCCGTCGTCCGCTTCGCGGTCATGCTCGAGCAGCGCAGCGATGCGCACGGCCATGGACGGGGTGCAGTACCCGCATTGCGAGGCGTGCTCTTCGACGAGCGCCTGCTGCGCCGGATGGAGCCTCCCTGCGGTCGCCAACCCCTCGGCGCTGGTCACAGCCTTCCCGGCAAGCTCGTTCACCGGCGTCTGGCATGACAGCACCGGGGCTCCTTCGACCAGCACGGTGCAGGCGCCGCACTCGCCCTCCCCGCAGCCGGGCTTGGTACCAGTAAGCCCGAGCGTTCCCCGCAGCCAGCCGATCAGCATCCCGGTCTCCCCGTCGATCGGGTGGGGGTCGCCGTTCACGATCACGACTGCCATCGCGACGACGTTAGGCAGCTGACAGCGCAAGACTCCAGGGCCGAACGACCCCTACAGCCTGACCGCCCGAGACGAGGTCCTCTCCGCCAGCTCAGCCCAGACGGACAGGATCGATCTCATTTCGTTGACTGTGCACTTGCACTTGGATCACTCGTCTTCGCGCGTGGAGCTGGTGACTGTCACGTCTCCGCGCCGCCCATGCCCGCGGTGCGCGACCTGACCCTGGTACCCCAGCAGCCGCAAGATGAAGAGACCGATCCGGCCGGGAGGCTTGCGCAACTGCGCTGCCTTCGCTTGCGCCTCGTGACCATCCGTCACGCGGACTCGGTTCCGAAGTCCCGCATACCGCACGCGCACCGCCACGCTCCGAATCGTAACGCCTGAGGGTGAGCCGATCCCCAGACACGAGTGTCGAGCCGTCGGCTCCGGTGAACGACCCGCGCACCAGCCTGTGTCGGGGAGCCCCGTGGGAGTGCGCCGTCGACGGCGGGGGTGCAGAGTGGGAGAAGTTCTTTGTTGCCGAGATCTTGGGTGACGGTAGACCTCGTCGAGCGCCCGACGCCGTCCCGGGTTCCCGACAAACTCCGCGAGCGGCTCAGTGGCGAGTTGACGGCCCATCGCCTGCCCACCCTGCTGCCGATCACTTGTGGGAAGCCATCCACTTACGAAGCGGAGGAAGACTCCAGTCCCTCAGCCAGCGTGCACGATCTACGTCCGGCGCGACTCCGGTCCCTATCGGCGACCTCGAGTCCGCAGAGCTACGAAGCGATCGTGTCGGCGCGGGCTCGTCCACGAGCACCAGCTCGCCTCCTGAGCCCGGCAGATGGGTTCTCGGTGCCCACATGCAGACCAGGTCTCATGTCGGCGCTATCACCGCGACGCCGTACAGGGAGGCCGCCGCCGCCATACGGCTGTCGTAGGTCACGATGCCGTCGAGCTCGTCTCCCAGTTCCAGAGCTGCGGCGAGGTGGAGGGCGTCCAGACTCCGCAACTCCTCGGCGTCAAGGGTGGCCGCCCGTTCGAACGTGGCGGAGGTGAGGTTGAACAAGAGGAGAGCGTCGAGCACTGAACGAGCGCGCTGCATCCGATCAGGAGCCGCGCGCCGCGTCGCCCGAAGAAGCTCAGTGCGCAGCAAGTCACTGGCGATCACCCGGGCTTCGTGGGTGGCCACCCACGAAGCCATGGCTTCTGAAGCCGGTTCGGCGACGACGAGCTTGGCCACCGCCGACGTGTCGAGGTAGAAGGCCATCAGTAGCGCTCTTCGTCACGCATGGCCGCTACGACCTCCGACAGCATGGGCTGCTCCGCACCCGCACCCGAAGGCGCGCCAAGAGCTGCGAGCGAGCCCTTCGCCGGCCGAGCACGACCTGCCGCGACGAAGGCAGCGACTCGCCCCTCCGGGACCGGAACGAGCTGGGCGACCGGTCTTCCCCGGTCGGTGATGGTCACCACTTCGCCGGCGGCGGCTCTGGCCACCACCTGCGAGGCGTTCTGCTTGAGGGCTCGGATGCCTACCGTACTCATGTTCTACATTGTAGCACTCTGATTCGATGACCGTTCCAAGAAACGATGTGCTTCCAGGCACGCCGAGGAACTCGCTGGCCGACCCGGTCGAACCTGCGGTGGCACCGCGAGTGGGAAGCAGGCGGATGGGCGATGTATGCGTCCTGGTCAGCGCCCCAATCGAGTTTTCGGCACCCACAGGTCACTGTCGGTATGCGGCGGTCAGACTGAAATGCCTTGTGAGCTGGCATTTCGTGGAGATCTGCTGGCGTAGGCAG
>DAHWOV010000087.1:0-2705 GCA_027339205.1 Acidimicrobiaceae bacterium
CGGGTCGAGGTAGAGGTACGTCTTCGTGTCCGTGCTCACCACGCCCCGGTCGACGAGGAGCAGGGGGACGAACGCCAGGCCGGCGAGCACGAGGTGCTCCAGCAGGGCGGACGGCGAGCCACCGGGGAGCACCCGGTCGGCGCCGGCCGAGGACGCTACCTGGTCGGCGCCGGCCGAGGACGCTGCCTGGTGGGCGCCAGCCGAGGACGCTGCCTGGTCGGCGCCAGCCGAGGGGATCGTGCTCCGGGTGGTCATGGTCGGTCGTTCGGTCGTACGGGCGTTGGGTCCTTGGGGCCTTCGGGCGCTCGGGCGCGGCGCGCCGAGGGACCTGAACAGCCACACCCCCGTCGGTCGGGCGTCCCTCGGTACTGTAGGCAGCGCACTGTGGCGCCGGTGAGCGCGTGTGCGCGGATGCTCGAGGAGATGGCGGCGAACCGACTGGAGCCTGTGACGACGATTCGGCCAACGACGGGTGAGCGCCCGCGTCGCGGCTTCACGCCGGCCTCGCTGCTGTCGCTGCACGATGCCGGCTACCGCGCGGTCCTCGAGCGGCTGGGGCCGGGGCGAGTGCTGGACTTGGGCTGCGGAGAAGGCTTCGAGTCGCTGCGCCTGGTCGGCGGGGGCCGACAGGTCGTGGGCGTCGACTACTCGTACGAGGCCTCAGAGGCCGCGCGTCGTGCGGCCCACGACGCCGCGGCGGGCTCCGGGGGACCCGCCCTCTCGTCGGCCCTTTCGGTGGCACAGATGGACGCTGCCGCCCTCGGGCTCGCCTCGGGCACGTTCGACGCGGTGTGCTCGTCGCACCTGATCGAGCACTTCTCCGACCCCTCTGGCCATGTCGCCGAGGTCGCACGTGTGCTCGCGGATACGGGGACGGCCTTCTTCCTCACGCCGAACGCGCCCGCAGACTTCGAGAACCCGTTCCACCTGCACCTGTTCGAGCGCGACGACCTCGGCCGG
This sequence comes from Acidimicrobiaceae bacterium, assembly GCA_027339205.1. Taxonomy (GTDB): domain Bacteria; phylum Actinomycetota; class Acidimicrobiia; order Acidimicrobiales; family RAAP-2; genus JAJYVT01. Next base: position 961 of record DAHWOV010000087.1, read on the forward strand.
CTCCTCCGTCGCTCCTTCGCCGAGGTGTGGGTCGGCGCTCTGGACGCGACGGCGCGGGTCAAGGCGGAGTTCGCGGCGCGTCGGGCCAAGGCGGAGAAGCTGCTGCGCCTCGACGTCTTCGATCTGCGTCACCGTATGCCGAGGCGCTGGTACCTCGCCATCTACACCAGACTGCTGCCGATCGCGTACGCGCTGGTCGCGCGATCCGAACGCGGCGGCATCGTGGAAGCCCGGGCTGAGCATGCTGGAGCCGGCATCGGAGCCGGCACCGGAGCCGGGGCCGGCGGGGATGGAGCCGGCGGGGATGGAGCCGGCGGGGATGGAGCCGGCGGGGATGGAGCCGGAGCGGAGGCGGACGAGTGGATGGACGAGTGGTTCGTGGCCGACGAGGTCGACGAGACGACGCCGGTCCTCTTCGCGATCTGCCGGCGCCCACGGCGGTGAGGCCGATGCTCGTGCAGCCGCGGGATGCGCCGGCGGGGGCTCGGTGATGCTGCGGATCGGCCTCACGGGCGGCATCGGCGCGGGCAAGTCGACGGTTGCCGACATGCTCGCGGGGCGCGGTGCGGTCGTGGTCGACGCCGACCAGATCGCTCGCGAGGTCGTTGCTCCGGGCGGGCCCGCGTACGAGGCGGTGGTGGCGCGCTTCGGTGCGGGAATCCTGGGCCCCGACGGAGCCATCGACCGTCCTGCGCTCGCGAGGGTCGCCTTTTCCGACGCGGCTGCGCTCGCGGACCTCAACGCGATCACCCACCCGGTGATCGGGGCCGTGCTCCTCGAGCGGCTGGCCTCCTTGGATTCCCCTGACGGCGCCTCGCCCGAGCATCTGGGCAGCCGGTCCCCCGAGCCTGGGCCGAGCGGTGGCCTCGGCGGCGTCGCCGTCGCGGTGGTCCCACTGCTCGGTCCCGCGCACGTCGACACCCTGCGCCTGCGTGCCGTGGTCGTCGTCGACTGCCCGATCGAGGTGGCGGTCCGGCGCCTCGTGGAAGGACGGGGGATGACGGAGTCGGATGCCATGGCCAGGGTTGCCGCGCAGCTGTCACGGGAGCAGCGGAACGCTCTGGCGGACTACGTGGTCGAGAACGCCACGAGCGTCGAGGACCTGGCCGTGCAGGTCGAGGCGCTCTGGGCCTGGCTCCACACGCTCCCGGCGCACTGAGCCGGCGCGGGCTCGGGCGGCCCGATCCGCGCGGGCCGTTGGTACGCTCGGGAAGCGTGCCCGACTTCGAGGTGGTGTCGTCGATCCGGCCGGCTGGCGACCAGCCGCAGGCGATCCGTGCGCTGGCAGAGGGCGTCCAGCGCGGTGATCGCTACCAGACGCTGTACGGGGTCACCGGGAGCGGCAAGACGGCCACCATCGCCTGGACGATCGAGGCGGTGCAGCGACCCACGCTGATCATCGAGCCGAACAAGTCGCTCGCCGCGCAGCTGTCGTCGGAGCTGCGGGAGCTCTTCCCGAAGAACCGGGTGGAGTTCTTCGTCTCGTACTACGACTACTACCAGCCAGAGGCGTACCTGCCGACGACCGACACCTACATCGAGAAGGACTCCTCCATCAACGACGAGATCGACCGTCTCCGCCATGCCACCACGTCGTCGCTGCTCATGCGACGCGACGTGGTCGTCGTGGCCTCGGTCTCCTGCATCTACGGGCTCGGCTCTCCAGATGAGTACTCGGGGCGGATCCTCGGGGTGCAGGTCGGCCAGCAGGTCGACCAGCGCGACCTCTTGCGGCGCCTGGTGGA
>DAHWOV010000033.1:0-23465 GCA_027339205.1 Acidimicrobiaceae bacterium
GGGGACGGAGACGGCGTGCCCGACGAAGGGGACGGCGAGCCCGACGAAGGGACCGGGGGGGTCCTGGGGGCGGACCGGGGGGCGGACCGGGGGGCGGTCCGGGGGGCGGTCCGGGGGGCGGACTCCGTCCCAGGTGCCGGACCCCTCGGCGCCGGACCAGGTGCCGGACCCCTCGGCGCCGGACCGCTCGAGGCGTGCGCGGACAGGCTCGCGGAAGCGCTCCGGCGAGTTGACGAGCTCGTCACGGAGCTGGCGTCGAGGTCCGAGACTGCTCGCACGGCGCTGGCCGACGCACGGCGCGCCGCGGCCGAGTGGGACCGCTGGCAGGAGGACCTCGCCCTCGCCGCGTCGTTCGCCGAGGAGGAGCGCCATGACCGGGAGGAGGTCGCGCTGCTCGAGCGCGCCCGGAGGATCTCGGACCTCCGGGCCGCGCTCTACGGGTGGAACGACGCCCGTTCTCGGCTGGAGGTCCTCGAGCCGGAGATCGCGGCGCTGGTCGGCACGATCGATGCCGTCTTCCACGGCGAGCCCGACCCCGCCGGCTTCCACGGCGAGCCCGACCCCGCCGGCTTGGTGCGGCAAGAGGCGTGGGCTGCCGCCCGTGCCGACGCGCACAGTGCCGGCGTGTTGGCCGAGCGGCTCGCCGCGGATGCGCACCGTCTCGAGTCGGAGGTCGCGCGCTTCCAACGGCTCGACCAGGTGGGGCGATCGCTCGTCACACGTGACCGAGCGCTCGTGGGCCGGCGTGTCGAGCTCGACGAGCTCGCCTTGAAGCTCGACGCCGAGGAGCAGGCGGTGGTGCTCATGGCCGACGAGGCCCGTCGGCTCCGGACTGAGGTCGCCTCCCTCGATGCGCTGTCGGAAGCGGTCGCCGCGCTCGAGCGCGAGCACGTGACGGCCTCGCGGCGCGCAGCCGCGATCGCCGGCGTCGAGCGGCTCGAGGGGGAGCTCGCCGCGGCGAACGCCGAGGCGACGCGGGCCGCGGCGGCGGTGGAGGCCGTCCGCGCCTCTTGGCGCGGCGCCCTCGCCGGCCGCCTCGCGCGGCTTCTCGAGGACGGTGCTCCGTGCCCGACCTGCGGAGCGATCGAGCACCCTATGCCTGCCGTCGTGGAGGAGGACGGCGCCGACGACGAGGAGCTCGCGGCGGCGGAGGCGGCGCAGGACGAGGCGCTCCGGCGCAAGGGCGCTGTGGAGCGGGAGGCTGCTGCTGCCCGTGGTGCCATCGATGCGCTCGCGGCGACGCGACCGGTCCACGTGGTCGAAGCCGATCTCGCCGCGCACCGCGACGCGCTCGCGCTCGTGCACGACGCGGCGGCGCGCCTCGAGGAGGTAGCCAGCGACGAGCGTCGACGGCGTGAGGCGCTGCTCGAGGCCCGCCAGGTCCTTTCGCGCGATCGACGCATGCTCGACGACGACTGGGCGCGTGTCGAGGTCGACCGCGCGGCGCACGAGCGGGACGCCGCAGCCTTTGTGGAGCTCCACGGCGCACTGGAGTCCCCCGCCCCGCGCGCCGCTGCACTGGCGGCGATCGGTGCGGACGTCGAGCGCCTCGCGGGGCTCTTGAGGAAGGCGGAGGCTGCGAGGGCGGAGTTGCGCAACGCGTTGGCGTTCCTCGATCCGGTCATTCGCGAGCTGCACGCCAGCGACCCAAAGGAGCTCTTCGCGTGGCTCATGGACCCTTCGGAGCTCGATGCGCGCAGCGCCGGGGTCGACGAGCGGCGGAGGCGTCGCGAGGAGGTCCGGCGACGGATCTCGGCGTACGAGATGGCCGGGGCGGGGCGGACCGCGGCGCGTCCCGACCTCTCGCGCTACGAGGCGCACGCGGAGTCCGCGGCGCGCGAGCACGTCTCCTTGGTCGAGCGGCGCGGGGTGCTCGCCGACCGAGTGGCCGTCGTCGCGGCGGGACCTTCCGAATGGGCCTCTGCCGGCCTGGCCGTGGATGCCGCACGCCGTGCGCTCGAGCAGGCGAAGACGGTCGCCGATCGTTGCGCCGGGTTGGGGGGCGGCCCTTCCTCGTTGCGGCTCTCCCTCGAGAACTGGGTGCTCGCCGACTACCTCCGCCAGGTGCTGGTCCAGGCGAACCAGCGCCTGGACGTCATGACCGACGGGCGGTTCGCGCTCCAGCTGAGCGACGGGGTCACCGACGGGCGCAAGCCGTGGGGTCTCGACCTGTCGGTGTTCGACGCGAGCACCGGAGGTGTGCGGCCGGCCACGACCCTCTCAGGCGGCGAGACCTTCATGGCAGCGCTCGCGCTCGCGCTCGGGCTCGCTGACGTCGTGTCGTGCGGGTCGAACCGCGAGGTCGGCGCCCTGTTCGTCGACGAGGGTTTCGGCTCGCTCGATCCCCAGGCGCTCGATGCGGTGGTCGACGTGCTCCGATCGCTGGAGGACGGGGGCCGCGTTGTGGGCGTCATCAGCCACGTCCGCGAGCTCCAGCACGCACTGCCCTCCGGGATCCTCGTCGAGCCTTCGGCGCACGGGTCGGTCGTGACGTTCCACTACCCGCCGGGCTGAGGGCTACCCGCCGGGCTGCGCACTACCCGCCGGGCTGAGGACTACCCGCCGGGCTGAGGACTTGGCCGTCCCGGTTAGCCCCAATACCAGTAACTTAGACTCCCAGAACCCGTACCGCCTCGCCGATGGGAAGCGTGGGCTGTGGCCAAGAGCGGTGCGCCGATCGCTTGACGCCGTAGCCGCTCATCTTGCGCTTGACGACGCGCGGGTTCGACCGCAGGCGCCGGTGCGGAAGGAGCTCGTGGAGGACTTCAGCACTCGCGTGGCTGAGCCCCGTTGCGAGATCCTCGACGGAGCGCCGGACGCTGCGGCGAGCGGCGCGCAGGGAGCGGGTGAAGCTGAGTCGGTCCGGATCGATGTGCCCTTCGTCGGCGATGGACGCCATGAGGGCTCGGATCGCGTAGTGCACGCAGAGCATGCCCCAGGCCTCCTGGTAGACGCCGTCGGAGGTCTTCGACCGCAGCACGACGCGCGGCCCGCGTTGATGGGTCTTCAGCTCGTCGAGCGCTGATTCGAACTCCCAACGCTCGGCATAGAGCGCAGCCAGGTCCGCCGCAGGCGCCGACGTCGGGTCGAGGATGGTCGTCACGAGCCGGTAGGTGGTCTCTTCGCTTCGTGGGCGCCCGGGATCTTCGATTGCGTACTCGACCACCCGCACCCCGACCACGTGCTCCCGGGCGTGCTTGTCTGCGCTCGCGACGAGCTCGGAGCGGAACGAGCCGTCCTCGTGGCGATCCAACACGGGAAAGACGGCGTTGGACTTCGCCCTCCAGCACAGCTGTGCGCCGGTTGCCGCCATGGCAGAGAACAACGGGTGGGCGGTGAACCCGCGGTCGGCGAAGCAGAGCATGTGCTCGTCGAGGGCGCCCGTGAGGGACTTCGCCAACGTCGCCTCTCCCGTCGCGTACGGTCCCATCGCGGCGGCGAACATGGCGTGCGTCCCACACTCTGCGATGGCGACCAGCCGGAGCTGCGGGAAGGCCGAGCGCTCGCCGCGTCCGCTCCCTGCTCTCCCGAACTCGGCGTCGTTCGAGGCGGAGTCGGGGGTGTCGAGGGTGGAACCGTCCATCGAGACGAGCCGCCACTGGCGATAGAAGGCCCCAGGCGTCTGCTCGGTCCCAAGCGGCCGGCAGGCTTCGTGGAACAGTGCCTCGAGCGGTGCAGGGCCGAGGCGAGCCCGGGCCTTGGTGATGGCGACCGAGCTCGGCACCTCGACGACGGGGATCTCGGTCCCGCAGCCGGCGAGCCCCTCGGTCAGCTCACGCAGCACCTCCTCGTAGCCCGCCTCCCGAAACAGCGTCATCGCCATGACGTAGTAGACGACGAGCCGAGCGGGTAGCAGGCGATAACGCCGCTCGCGACGGCCAGCTCTTTCGATCACCGAATCGACGAGGGCCGGCGGGAACGTGGCGGTGAGGACGCCGAGCGCGATCCGGTCACGCAGTCGTCGGCCATCGTCCGCCTTCGGCTGTCCGGCCCTCGGCACGATGCCCAGAATACCACCACTGTAACTCTAAGTTACTGGTATTGCGGTTAGCCCCGGCGGCGTCCTGGGCCACGTCCGGTGCTGTCGCGCCACTCCTCACCCACGAGCTGCCGACGTTCGCCACGACGACCAGGACCAGTGCCCCGAGCTCCAGCTCCGAGAGCCGCTGGCCGAGGATCGCAAGGCCGGCAAGCGCGGCCAGGGCAGGCGCCATGCTGAGCAGGATCCCGAAGGCACGGGGGGTCGCCCGTCGGAGCGCCGCCAACTCGCACGAGTACGGGATCGCCGAGGACAAGAGCGCGACCGCTGCACCGGTGCCAAGGACCGCCAGCCGCAGCAGGGCGGTGCCCGCGTGCAGCACCCCGATCGGGGCGATGAGCACGGTACCCACGGCCATCGCGCCGGCGAGGCCGGTCGTCCCTTCGAAGCGCTTGCCCGTCTCCTTGTTGAGGAGGATGTAGGCCGCCCACAACGAGCCTGCCAGCGCGGCGAAACCGACGCCCACCAGGTCGAGACGGTGAACGAGCCCGAAGAGGCTGCCACTGGCGAGAAGCAGCACCCCGCCTGCGGCAAGGAGCGCCCAGACCATGTCGGTCCACCGCCTCGACCCAACGACCGCGATCGTGAGGGGGCCGACGAACTCCACCGTCACCGCGACCCCGAGAGGGATCCGGGCGATTGCCTCGTAGAAGGACAGGTTCATCCCTGCGAGCGCCACGCCGAAGGCGATCACGACGTTCAGGTCGACCCTGTGGGCCGGCCGCAGAAGTCGGCGGAGGTCCCTCGCTCGAGGACGCGCGATGAGCATCAGCGCCACGGTGGCGAAGACCAGTCGGAGCGTCAGCGTCCCGCTGGGCCCCACCTGCGAGAAGAGCTTGGTCGCGAGCGCCGCGCCGCACTGGCTCGAGATCCCGCTCGTCGCGACGAGCGCCGGGGCGGGGACTCTGGAGCGTTTCGGAAGGGGGACTGCGCGCATCTGGCTCGTGCTCGTGCTCGTGCTCGTGCTCGTGCTCGTGCTCGTGGGGACTCCCGGCCGACACGCCACGCCTGCCGAGGGTCGGAGCGGTGGCAAGGGGAAGTGGTTGATCCGGTCCCCAGGGTACCGGCGCTCGACCGGGCAGGCGTGCGGTGGCGGGACCCAGCTACCGTGGGACTGCGCAAGCGGGGGGTGAGAGGGAGGAGAGCGAGGCCATGGGCGCACTGGACGGGCGGGTCGCGATCATCACCGGCGCGGGTCGCGGCATCGGGCGCGAGCACGCGCTGCTCTTCGCCGCGCAAGGAGCGAAGGTCGTCGTGAACGACCTCGGTGGGGCGTTGGACGGGTCGGGTGACGACCGGACGCCGGCACAGCAGGTGGTCGACGAGATCACGGCCCTCGGCGGGGAGGCGGTAGCCAGTACGGACGATGTCGCGGACTGGGAGGGCGGCAAGCGGCTCGTCGACTTCGCGCTCGAGGCTTTCGGGAATCTCCACGTGCTCGTCAACAACGCGGGCATCCTCCGGGACCGGATGCTCGTCAACATGTCCGAGGAGGACTGGGACAGCGTCATCCATGTGCATATGAAGGGCCATTTCGTGCCCACGCGGCATGCGGCTGCCTACTGGCGGGAGCGGGCGAAGGAGGGCGTCGATGTGCGTGCCTGCGTCGTCAACACCTCATCGACGTCTGGGCTGCTCGGCAACCCGGGCCAGGCGAACTACGGCGCGGCCAAAGCCGGCATCGCGGCGTTCAGCGTCATTGCCGCTCAGGAGCTCGGCCGCTACGGGATCCGGGTCAACGCCATCGCTCCCGCGGCTCGCACCCGGATGACCGAGATGACTCCCGGGCTGTCGGACATCGTGAAGCCCCCGGCCGACGAGTCGCAGTTCGACGTCTGGGACCCGGCCAACGTGTCCCCGCTCGTCGCCTACCTTGCGACCGAAGACTGCCCGCTCACCGGACGGGTCTTCTTCGTGCAGGGCGGCACCATCCGCAACTTCCAGAACTGGACCATGACCGAGTCCATCGACCGCCAGGCCCGTTGGACGGTCGAGGAGCTGAAGGAGGAGATGGTCAAGCTCTCTCCGGCCCACGCGACGGGCGCCGCGGAGTCAGCGCACGTCACTCGGTGATCGCGCGGAGTCGCTCGGCCATCTCCTGGGCGTGCTCGTCCATGGGCGTCGCCTGGATGGACATGAGCTTGGACATATCGCCCTCTACGCGGATCCGCCCAGCCATGAATGCCTGCATGCCAGCCTGAGGGTTGCGGTCGATGAGGAGCGCCTTTGCCGTCCCGTAGTCGAGGGTGATCTTCAGATCGGCGTCCTCGACGTGGCCCTTGTCGATATCCAGCTCGCCTCCCGTCGTGTCGACGTGCGCTTCGAGGTCGATCTCGGCGAAGGGGATCTCGGTCACCACGAGGTTCATCCGTACAGGATGGTTGATCGCCGGCGACCTGACCTGGAACTCCGCCCGGATCGCGTGAGCCTCCTCGATCCACTCGTCGCTCAAAAATGGGTAGGGCATCGAGCCGCTCCTTCAGTGCCTTCAGTGCCTTCAGTGCCCCGGGACCCGCTCTGGGATCTGCGCGGGACGCCGTGGTGTCGCCGCCAGAGGTTAGGGCGCAAGCCGTCTGACCGGGCGCGTTGCGTTTGGACGTGGGGGAGGCACCCTCCGAATGGGCGAGCGCCCCGCCACCCTCGATCGCCGCCGGCCACCCACTGCAACCGTCGGGCCACCCTCGATCGCCGCCGGCCACCCTCGATCGCCGTCGGTAGAGTCCCAGGGGTGTCCGCCCTGCTCGAATCCGGCGCCTTCACCGCTGCGGGTGGGCCGGCTGGAGCACTGTTGGTCCACGGCTTCGGGGGGAGCCCGTTCGGCATGCGCCGTACCGGGGCACGGCTCGCCGCCCGCGGGCTGGCCGTGGAAGCCCCGCTGCTGCCGGGCCACGGGACGGCCCTCGAGGACCTCGTCCCGCTCGGCTGGCACGATTGGGCGAGCGCGGCCGAAGACGCCTACGAAAGACTTTGTGCCCGTTGCGCTGCCGGTTGCGGTGCCGGTTGCGGTGCCGGTTGCGCGAGGGTCGCGGTGGTCGGGCACTCAATGGGAGGGACGATCGCCTGCTGGCTTGCTCAGCACCATGCGGACATCCGGGGGATCGCGGTCGTCAACCCGCTCGTCGAGCCCTTCGATGACGAGCTGCGCGGGGCCGCGCGGGCGCTCCTTGACTCGGGGACCGAGATCTGGCACGGCGAGGCGCCGGACACGGCCGATCCGACGGCGACGTTCCCGACGTACGACGGCACCCCGCTCGCGCCGTTCCTGTCGCTCAACGAGGGGGTAGAAGAGGTCGCCCGGGGGCTCCACCGCATCACCTGCCCGGTGCTGCTGATCTCGAGCAGGGTCGACCACGTCGTGTCCCCGCACAACGGTGATCGGCTCCTGTCGTCGGTGGCCGGGCCGTCCGAGCGCGTGTGGCTCGAGCGGAGCTATCACAATGCGATGGTGGACTACGACCACGAAACAGTCGAAGCGCGCATCGAGGAGTTCGTCGTCTCGGTGACGGGGAGCGGCCGAGCAGCCGCAGAGGAGGGGCCATGAACGACCCGGAGCCGCTGAGCCGTGAGGAGGTCGCCCACGTCGCGGGGCTCGCGCGGCTCGCGCTCACGACAGACGAGCTCGACATGTTCACCGGGCAGCTCGCCCGTGTCATCGACCATGCGCGAGACGTAGCCGCACTGGACGTCGCGGGTGTACCGCCCACGGCCCATCCGCTCCCCGTGCGCAACGTGTACCGCCCTGACGAGCCGCGCCGGGGGCTCGAGCGTGACGAGGTCCTCGCCGAAGCGCCCGAAGTGGAGGATGGGAGGTTCAAGGTGCCCCGGATCGTGGGAGAGGCACCATGAGCTCCGGAGGCTCCGCAAGCTCCGCAAGAGGCTCCGCAAGCTCCGCAGGCTCTGCGTGGGAGAGCGCGAGCGCAGTTGCGATCGCGAGCCAGGTCCGGCGCGGAGAACGAACCGCCCGCTCGATCGTCGAAGCGGCGCTCGCCGCGATCTCGGCGCGCGACCCGGAGCTGCACGCCTTCCTGCACGTCGCTGCCGACGAGGCGAGATCGGCTGCCGACGCGCTCGACGACGCGGTGCGGGCCGGACGCGATCCCGGTCCCCTGGCCGGAGTGCCGGTCGCGCTGAAGGACAACTTGTGCACTCGCGGCATCCCGACCACCTGCGCGTCGAGGATCCTCGGGGGCTGGCGCCCGCCGTACGACGCGACGGTCGTCACCCGCCTTCGTGAGGCGGGAGGGATCGTGATCGGGAAGACCAACCTCGACGAGTTTGCGATGGGCTCCTCGACGGAGAACTCCTGCGCAGGGCCGACGCGCCACCCGACGGACCCCACCCGCGTGCCGGGGGGCTCCTCGGGAGGGTCGGCGGCAGCGGTGGGGGCCGGCCTCGTGCCGCTGGGCCTCGGCTCGGACACCGGGGGCTCCGTGAGACAGCCGGCGGCGCTCTGCGGCACGGTGGGGATGAAGCCCACCTATGGGACCGTCTCCCGCTACGGGCTCGTCGCGTTCGCGAGCTCCCTCGACCAGATCGGCCCTCTCGCCCGCTCCGTCGCCGACGCGGCGCTGCTCCTCGAGGTGATCGCCGGGCACGACCCGCGCGACAGCACCTCCCTCGACCGGCCCGCCCCCAGGGTCAGCAGGTCGCTCGACGCCGGCGTGGCCGGGTTGCGCGTCGGCGTGGTGGCCGAACTGGTTGACGACACCGCGCCCGACGTGGCACGCCGGGTCCGTGAGGCTGCCGATGAGCTCGCCCGGGCAGGCGCCCTTGTCGAGGACGTCGCGGTGCCAGAGATGCGGTTCGGGCTCTCCGCGTACTACCTCATCGCGCCTGCCGAGGCCTCCTCGAACCTCGCGCGCTACGACGGCGTCCGCTACGGGTTGCGGGTGGACGCGCCGGACGTGGAGGCGATGAACACCGCGACGAGGACGGCCGGCTTCGGGCCCGAGGTGAAGCGACGCATCATGCTGGGGACCTACGCCCTGTCGGCCGGCTACTACGACGCCTACTACGGGAAGGCCCAGCGAGTCCGCACCTTGATGATCCGCGCGTTCGAGCGTGCCTATGAGCGCTTCGACGTGCTCCTCGGCGCGACGGCGCCCACGACCGCCTTCGCTCTCGGGGAGCGGACCGCCGACCCGCTCACGATGTACATGTCCGACGTGTGCACGATCCCGTCCAATCTCTCAGGGCACCCCGCCATCAGTGTCCCCTTCGGCGCGGGGGACGACGGCCTTCCTGTCGGCGTCCAGGTGCTGGCGCCGGCGCTGTGCGAGGAGCGCATGTTCCAGGTCGCGGCCGCGCTGGAGCGGGCTGCCGCCTCACGGGGGAACGGCTCGCCGACGACTGAGCCTGCCTCGACGGCTCAGCCTGCCTCGACGGCTCAGCCTGCCTCGACGACTGAGCCTGCCTCGACGACTGAGCCTGCCTCGACGACTGAGCCTGCCTCGACGACTGAGCCTGCCTCGACGACTGGGCCGGGCGAACGAGGGCGGGGCCGATGAGCGCGGATCCGGGTTGGGAGACCGTCGTCGGCCTCGAGGTCCACTGCGAGCTCAAGACGCGCACCAAGCTCTTCTGCAGCTGCCTCAACGCGTTCGGCGACGACCCGAACACCAACGTCTGCTCGGTCTGCCTCGGGCTTCCCGGCTCCCTGCCGGTGCTCAACGTCAACGCCGTCGAGCTTGCCATGAGGATCGGCGCGGCGCTCCACTGCGAGGTCCGCCCGTCGGTGTTCCACCGCAAGAACTACTTCTACCCGGACATGCCGAAGGACTACCAGATCAGCCAGTACGACGAGCCGATCAACGTCGGCGGCTGGCTGGATCTGCCTGACGGGAGCCGTGTCGGCATCGTGCGCGCCCACCTCGAGGAGGACACCGGCAAGACCACTCACCAGGGAGAGACCGGCCGGATCCACGGCGCCGACTATGCGCTCGTCGACTACAACCGTGCGGGCATCCCGCTCGTCGAGATCGTGAGCGAGCCGGACATCCGCTCGGCTGCCCAGGCCCGCCTCTACGTGACAGAGCTGCGGGCTCTGCTGGTGGCGACGGGCGCCTCCGACGGCCGGATGGAGGAGGGTTCGCTGCGGGTCGACGCGAACGTCTCGGTCCGGCGGGCAGGGGCCCGAGCGTACGGCACCCGCTGCGAGGTCAAGAACCTGAATTCCCTCCGCTCGCTCGGACGCGCCATCGACCACGAGGCCGCACGCCAGGTGAGCCTCCTCGAGGCGACAGGCACGGTCGTCCAAGAGACGCGTCACTGGGACGAGAGCGCCGGGAGGACGATCCCTCTCAGGTCGAAGGAAGAAGCCTTCGACTACCGCTACTTCCCCGAGCCTGACCTCGTGCCCCTCGCTCCCGACGACGAGTGGAGAGCCCGCGCTGCCGATGCCGTCGGGATGCTCCCGTCCGCACGGCGCGAGCGGCTGGTCCTGCTGCTCGACAAGGACCCGACGCCCCAGCAGGCGGAGCAGATCCGCGTGCTCGTCGGGCAAGGGCTCGACGACATGGTGGTCGCGGCGACGGCGCATGGCGCACCGATCGACCTTGCGCTCGTGCGCGCGGCCAACGAGCTGGCCGCCGATCTCGATGCAGCGCTCGCGCTCGACCCTGCGGCGTTCGGCGCGCTCGTGAGAATGGAGGCGCAGGGCGACCTCACCGCCACCCAATCGAAGGCGGTCCTTGCTGCGCTCCTCACGGCGGGCGGCGGGGACCCGGCGGCGATCGCCGCGGAGAAGGGGTTCGAGGCTCTCTCGGAGAGCTCGCTGGCAGCTGTGGTGCAAGAGACCGTCGAGGCGCATCCCGATGAGTGGTCGCGCTTCTGCGCCGGTGAGGAGAAGCTGGCAGGCTTCTTCACCGGCCAGGTCATGCGGGCGACCTCCGGCAAGGCTGACGGAAAGGCGATCGCCGCCGAGCTGGCCCGGCTCAAGAACGCAACGTGAAGGACGCAAGGAGCGCACAGCGATGAAGAACCCGAGCGAAGCCGCCGAGCGGCCGGGTGTGAAGCCGAGGAGCTACGAGGTCACCGACGGCCCGACGAGGGCTCCGGCGCGGGCCATGCTGCGCGCGGTCGGGATGACCGACGACGACTGGGGAAAGCCGCAGATCGGGGTCGCGTCGAGCTGGAACGAGGTCACCCCGTGCAACCTGCCGCTGGACCGCCTCGCGAAGCGGGCGAAAGACGGCGTACGTGCCGCGGGAGGGTTCCCGTTCGAGTTCGTGACCGTCGCGGTCTCCGACGGGATCTCCATGGGGCACGAAGGGATGCGGGCGTCGCTCGTCAGCCGCGAGATCATCTGCGACTCGATCGAGACGATGATGCACGCCGAGCGCTTCGACGCGCTTGTCACCTTCGCCGGTTGCGACAAGTCGCTACCCGGCATGCTCATGGCCGCCGCCCGAGTGAACCTCCCCTCCGTCTTCCTCTACGGCGGGACGATCCTTCCCGGCCATGTCGACGACCGATCGCTCGACATCGTGAGTGTGTTCGAGGCGGTCGGCGCGCATGCGGTCGACGCGCTCAGCGACGAGGAGCTGGCGCTGATCGAGCGCCACGCGTGCCCGACCGAAGGCTCGTGCGCCGGCATGTTCACGGCCAACACCATGGCGTCGGTCGCCGAGGCCCTCGGCATGTCCCTGCCCGGCAGCGCCTCGGTGCCAGCGGTCGACGGCCGGCGCGACCAGTTCGCCTACGAGTCCGGGCGCGCGGTGGTCGCGCTCTTGAGACGCGGCATCCGGCCGCGTCAGATCATGACCAAGGACTCGTTCGAGAACGCGATCGCGGTCGTGATGGCGCTCGGCGGCTCCACCAACGCCGTGCTCCACCTCATGGCGATCGCCCATGAGGCGCGGGTCGATCTGGAGCTTGAGGACTTCAACCGCGTCGCGGCTCGGGTCCCGCACCTCGCCGACACCAAGCCCCACGGCCGGTTCCACATGGTCGACATCGACCGGGTGGGCGGCGTGCCGACCGTGATGCGCGAGCTGCTCGACGCGGGCCTCCTCCACGGTGACTGCCTCACCGTCACCGGCAAGACCGTCGCAGAGAACCTCGCCACCCTCTCCCCTCCGGGCCCGGACGGCACGGTGGTGCGGCCGCTCTCCGACCCGATCCACGCCCAGGGAGGCATCGCGGTGCTCCGCGGCTCGCTCGCGCCCGGCGGCGCCGTGGTGAAGGTCGCGGGGATCGACCAGATGACCTTCCAGGGGACGGCGCGCGTCTACGACGGCGAGCAGGCCGCGCTGGACGCGATCCTCGCCGGATCGATCGAACCCGGCACCGTGGTCGTCATCCGCTACGAAGGTCCCAAGGGGGGCCCGGGGATGCGCGAGATGCTTGCGGTCACCGGAGCGATGAAGGGGGCAGGCCGGGGGAGCGACTGCGCGCTCATTACCGACGGGAGGTTTTCGGGCGGGACGCACGGGCTGTGCATCGGCCACGTCGCGCCCGAAGCCGTCGACGGAGGGCCGATCGCGCTCGTCGAAGACGGCGACACCGTGCGGATCGACGTCGGCGAGCATCTTGTCGACCTTCTCGTGCCCTCCGACGAGCTGTCGCGCCGACGAGGGGTCCTGAAGCCCTTCCCTCCCCGTTACACCTCGGGCGCCCTCGCCAAGTACGCGCGGCTCGTGACGGGTGCAGACCGCGGCGCGGTCACCGAGCCGTAGGTCTCGTTGGGTAAGAGGAGTCAACCCCGCCCCGGTGACCCCATCCCCGGTGAGCCCATCTTCGGTGACCATTGCTCCGGTGACCCCATCTTCGGTGACCATTGCCCCGGATCGCAGGCGAGCTCGACGGTCGGTCCGCCCCCAGGGTCTCGGAGGTTTGCTCAGGGCCGTGAGCGTGCACGGCTCGAGGCAGATCACGCCGTCGTGCGTGGCACCCGCAGCATGTGCGCCACCCTGCCTGGCGCACGCCGCGCGACGTGTGCAATGATCTGCACTCGATGCGTGCGTTGATGCGTTCCTCGATGTCTCCGACGGCGCTGGCGCGCGCGCTCGTACTGATTCTCTAGGCGCGCGGCCCTCACCGCCGCGCGCCGACCGACCTCCCTTCGGGGAGGTCGTTCCAATTCCCGCCCGCCTCGTCAATTGCAATCCGTAGAAGCATCCGTCGATCTGCCGTAGAAGGGACTCCAATGCAGCTCACCGGAGCGCAAGCACTGATCAAGAGCCTCGAGACGCAGGGAGTTGAGGTCATGTTCGGCCTGCCGGGGGGCGCGATCCTCCCCGTGTACGACCCGATCCTCTCCTCGTCGATCCGCCATGTGCTCGTCCGCCACGAGCAGGGCGCGGGGCACATGGCCGAGGGGTACGCCATGGCGACCGGCCGGCCCGGGGTCGCGATCGTGACGAGCGGGCCAGGCGCGACGAACATCGTCACGGCCCTCTCCAACGCGTACATGGACTCGACCCCACTCGTCGTGATCACGGGACAGGTGCCGACCGCCGCGATCGGCACCGACGCCTTCCAGGAGTGCGACATCACCGGTGTCACCATGGGGATCACCAAGCACAACTGGCTGGTCAAGTCGGCGCAGGAGATCCCCCAGGTCGTGGCGTCGGCATTCCATCTCGCGACGACGGGCCGGCCCGGGCCGGTGCTCGTCGACGTCCCCAAGGACGTGTCCAACGCCACGATGGAGTGGTACTGGCCAGACCGGCTCGACCTTCCCGGTTACCGAGTACCCGGTGCTCCCGACGAGGCGGACGTCGAGCGGGCCGTCGCCCTCATGGCCGAGGCGCGCCGCCCGGTGCTCTACGTCGGTGGGGGGGTGTTGAAGGCGCGTGCCGTCGATGCGCTGGCCGAGCTGGCGGAGATGACCGGGTTCCCGGTGGTGACCACGCTCATGGCGCGCGGCGCCTTCCCCGACTCGCACCCCCAGTGCCTGGGCATGCCGGGCATGCACGGCAACTACACGGCGGTTACCGCGATGCAGCGCTCGGATCTGCTCGTCGCGCTCGGTGCCCGTTTCGACGACCGGGTGACCGGTCGCGTGGACGCGTTCGCGCCGCACGCAAAGGTGGTCCATGTCGACATCGACGCCGCGGAGCTGCACAAGGTCCGCCGAGCCGACGTGGCCATCGCAGGGGACTGCAAGGTCGTCATCGACGCGCTGGTGCGGGTCGCCGCGCCGGTGTTCGCCGGGCACGACGCACAGCCCGGTGGGCTGTCCGGCTGGTGGGACCAGCTCCGGCGCTGGCAGCGTGAGTTCCCCCTCCACTACGAGCGCGGCGAAGGGCCGCCCATCAAGCCTCAGATGGTGATCGAGGCCCTCCGGGACTCCTCGCCGCCCGACACGATCGTCGTCTCGGGGGTCGGGCAGCACCAGATGTGGGCATCGCAGTACTGGCGTTTCGACCACCCCTACACCTGGATCAACTCGGGCGGGGCGGGCACCATGGGGTTCGCCGTGCCCGCGGCGATCGGGGCGAAGGTCGGCCACCCCGAACGCACGGTGTGGGCGATCGATGGCGACGGCTGCTTCCAGATGACCGCGCAGGAGCTGGTCACCGCCGCCGCGGAGCGCATCCCGATCAAGGTCGCGATCCTCAACAACGCGTACCTCGGGATGGTGCGGCAGTGGCAGGAGATGTTCTACGGGGAGCGCTACTCCGAGGTGTACCTCTCTCCGGACCTGCCGGACTACGTGAAGTGGGCGGAGGCCATGGGGTGTGTGGGCACTCGCGCGGAGAGCCCCGAAGAGGTCGCGCCCGCGGTCGAAAAGGCGAACGCGGTCGACGACCGGCCGGTCGTGGTGGACTTCCGCACGGACGCGTTCGAGAAGGTGTTCCCGATGGTCCCTGCGGGCGCCTCCAACGACGACATCGTCCTCCATCCGGCGCACGAGGACCGGGTCGACGCCGAGCGGCTCGCGTGGGAGCGACAGGCTGTGGAGCAGAGGCGATGAGCACCCAGGACACGAGCACGGCAACGGTGCAGGGTGATCGGCATCACATCCTCACCGTGCTCGTTGAGAACAAAGCGGGCGTGCTCGCTCGGGTGGCCGGGCTCTTCTCGCGTCGCGGCTACAACATCTTCTCCCTCGCGGTCGCGCCGACCGACGACGACCGCTTCAGCCGCATCACGGTCGTCGTCGACGTGGAGTCGGCGCCGCTCGAGCAGATCATCAACCAGCTTGACAAGCTCATCAACGTCGTCGCAATCTCCGAGCTCGCTCCCGCGTCCGCCGTCCAGCGCGAGCTGCTCCTCGCCACGGTGGTCGCCACGCCGTCGGAGCGCTCTCAAGTGATCCAGCTTGTCGGGGTCTTCGGCGGAGAGGTCGTCGACGTGGGCGCCGACCGCCTCAGCGTGATGCTCGCGGGCCCCCCCGACAAGCTCGACGGGTTCGAGGCGTTGCTCGAGACCTACGAGGTGCTGGACCTCCAGCGGACCGGACGGGTCGCCCTCCCCAAGATCGACGTGCCGCTGCCCGCGCGCCGGCGGCTCGCCTCGGTCAGTTCCGACACGGCCCGCTGACGGCAAGGCTGGTCTGCCGCAGCCATTGGACGATCCAACCACGACGATCCGAACCACGACGATCCAAACCACGACGATCCGAACCACGACGACCCAACCACGACGATCCAAACCACGACGACCCAACCACGACGATCCGAACCAAGCCGAAAGGAGCGCCTCTTCGATGGCGACCATGTACTACGAGTCCGACGCTGACCCCGCGCTCGTACGCGACCGCAAGGTCGCCGTCCTTGGCTACGGCTCGCAGGGCCACGCCCATGCGGGCAACCTGGCCGACTCGGGCGTCGACGTGCGCGTGGGCCTGCGGGAGGGATCGTCCAGCCGAAGGAAGGCCGAAGAGGCCGGCCTACGCGTGACCTCGCTCGCGACCGCCGCCGCGGAGGCCGACGTCGTCATGGTCCTGCTTCCCGACACCGAGCAGCAGGCCGTCTACGACGCCGAGATCGCGCCCCACCTCGAGGCCGGCGACTGTCTCATGTTCGCCCACGGCTTCAACATCCGCTTCGGCCAGGTCGTCCCTCCGCCCGACGTGGACGTGACGATGGTGGCGCCCAAAGGCCCGGGCCACCTCGTGCGGCGGACGTTCGTCGAGGGTGGCGGCGTCCCGAGCCTGGTTGCCGTGCACCAGGACGCGACCGGATCGGCACATGCGCTCACGCTCAGCTACGCGCACGCGCTCGGTGCGACGCGAGCAGGGGTCCTCGACACCACCTTCGCTGAGGAGACCGAGACCGACCTCTTCGGCGAGCAGGCGGTGCTCTGCGGCGGCATGACTGCGCTCGTCATGGCCGGGTTCGACACCCTCGTGGAGGCGGGGTACCAGCCGGAGTCCGCCTACTTCGAGTGCCTGCACGAGATGAAGCTCATCGTCGACCTCATGTACGAGCAGGGGATCGCCGGCATGCGCTACTCGATCTCCGACACGGCCGAGTACGGCGATCTCACCCGCGGACCGCGTGTCATCGACGAGCATGTTCGTGCCGAGATGCGCCAGATCCTCTCGGACATCCGAGACGGCTCGTTCGCGCGCGAGTGGATCGAGGAGAACCGTGCGGGCCGGCCCAACTTCTTGAAGCTGCGGGAAAGCGGGAAGCACCATCCGATCGAGCAGGTCGGCGCGGAGCTACGGGCCATGATGCCGTTCGTCTCCTCGGGGCACGAGCGTGTGGAGGACGTCTCGGGCGGCTGAGGCGGCCGGGCCAGCGGGGCGGCCGAGCGGCCCGGCCAGCCAGGGCGGGCGGCCGAGGCGGCCGGCCAGCCAGCCAAGACAAGGGCAGCATCGCCTCCCCGACCGGGAAAGGACGCTGCCGCCCGGGCCGGCCGGCGCCAGTGCCGCTTCTGAGCGGAGCCGAGCCGCCAAGCCGCGAGGCGCCGCGTCGAGCCCCGCTCTCTCGAATGTCCCGGAGGGGGAGTCCCAGATGGGGTTCGGCCATGATCAAACTGCGCTTCGATCCCGCCATCCCGCCATCCCGCCATCCCGCCATCCCGCCATCCCGCCGGTCATCCCTCCCAACTGCCGGGGCTCGCCCGGTCGTCGGGGACCCGGCGCTCGGTGCCCACGAGGTCCGGATCGAGCTGGCGCCCGGCCGCCAGGTACTCGGCCTGGGACATGGGGCGCCCGCGCACGCGCGTGATCACCTCCTGCTCCGGACGGCGCTGGTTCTTGATGGCCTGGAGCGCGACTGTGCGCTGGTCCGCCTCGGTGAGCGGAGGCTGCACCATCCCGCGCGGCCACAATCTCCGCGCGATCACGGTGTTGAGCTCGGCGGCGTAGATCGTCACCTCCGAGCCGATGTAGAGCCACGCGAGCAGGCCGAGCACGATGCCGAACATCCCGTACACCGCATTGTCGTCACGGAGGTAGTGGCCCACGACGTAACCCCCCGCCGCTTGCAGCACCGTCCACGTCACCCCGCCGAAGGCCGCACCGGGCAGGAGCTGGCGCGTCCCGACCTGCTTGGGGGTCAGCACCCTGAACGCGACGGCGTAGAGCCCGACGTTCACCACGCCGGCGGCGACCTCGGCGGCGACTCCCAACCAGAAGTCGTGCTTTCCGAAGGTCCCGAAGCTCGCGAGGAAGGTGGTCACGAGCACCCCGACACCGAGCACGGCGAGGAAGAGCAGGCTCCGCGCCATCCTGGAGACGTAATTGGGCCGGACCGCGCCGGGGATGCTCCACACCTGCGCCATGGCGTACAAGCCGGTGCCGGCCAGGCCCGTCGCGCCGTAGGCGAGGCCGAGGAGCCCGACGGCGAGCCCGAACGCCGAATTGCGGCGCATCACGTGGATGTTCTTGGCGAGCTCCCTGCCGACGATGGGGAACTCCCCGAAGGCGGAGTGCAGCACCGCGTGGCGCGCCGAGGGCTGCCCGGACAGCACGAGGGCGAGAACGGTCTCGAGCAGGAGGAGGAGCGGGAAGATCGTGGTGAAGAGCGCGTAGGTCAGCTGGACGGCGAGCGAACCGGCGTTGTCGTTGCCGAACTTCTTGACCACGCTGAAGACGAACCCCGGTACCCGGTGGGACTGCTGGAAGGCGTCGACTTGCCGGATGGCTCGCTCCAACGGGTTCATCTGCGTCGCTCCACGGCGTCGATCCACGTCGTCCGGTGCGTCGGGCCGTCAGGCGGCGAGCGCTCCGACGACGTGGGTGATCGATGCGCAGAGCGCAGCAACGTCCTCGGGGTCGATCGACGGGAACATCGCGATCCGCAACTGGTTCCTGCCGAGCTTGCGGTAGGGCTCGGTGTCCACGATCCCGTTCCTCCGCAGCACGCCGGCGACGGTGGCCGCGTCGACCCCGTCGACGAAGTCGATCGTGCCGACGACGTGGCTCCGGTCGCGCGGTGTCTCGACGAAGGGCCTCGCAAAGCCCGAGCCCTCCGCCCACGTGTAGAGGATCTCTGCGGACCGGTCGCAGCGCGTGGCTGCCCACTCGAGCCCGCCCTGGCCGAGCATCCAGTCGAGCTGCGCCGCGAGCAGAGACAGGGTGACCAGCGCCGGGGTGTTGTAGGTCTGGTCGAGCCGCGAGTTGTCGAGCGCGATCTTGAGGTCGAGGAACGGCGGCACCCAGCGGCCGCTCGCCGAGATCCGCTCGATCCGCTCCACGGCGGCGGGGGAGCAGCAGGCGACCCACAGCCCGCCGTCCGCCCCGAAGCACTTCTGGGGGGCGAAGTAGTACACGTCGAACTCGTCGGGATCGACCCGCAGCCCGCCGGCCGCCGAGGTGGCGTCCACCGCGACGATCCCCTCGGCGAGGCCGTGGGCTCCCGAGGGCCTGCGCACCTGCGTCGCGACGCCCGTCGACGTCTCGTTGTGGGTCAGGGCGTAGAGGTCGACCGCCGGGTCGGCGACCGAGTGCGGGCGGGTGCCGGCCGGTGACTCGATGACCTCGGGGTCCTTCAGGTGCGGCGCGGCCCGTACGGCGGCCGCGAACTTCTGGGAGAACTCCCCGAAGACCAGGTGCTGGCTCTGGGCCTCGATCAGGCCGAAGACCGCTGCGTCCCAAAATGCGGTCGTCCCCCCGTTTCCGAGGACCACCTCGTAGCCCTCCGGGAGGGAGAGGAGCGTCCCGAGGCCCTCGCGGATCCTCCCGACGACCGCCTTCACCGGGCGCTGGCGGTGGCTCGTCCCGAGGTAGGCCGTGTCGGCCAGCCGCCGGACGTGGTCCTTTTTGATCTTCGAGGGGCCTGATCCGAAGCGGCCGTCGGCGGGGAGCAGGGACGCGGGGATGACGATGGCTGACGGGTCGCGCGAGGTCACTGTGAGATCATGTCATCCGTGACCACCGGCACCCGAACCGCCAGGATCTCCGCGCGGGCCGCGGGGGTGACGCCGTCTGCGACCCTCACGATCGATGCCAAGGCGAAGGCGCTGCAGGCCGCGGGAGAGCGGGTGATCGGGTTTGGGGCGGGGGAGCCGGACTTCCCGACGCCCCCCCCACGTGGTCGAAGCGGCCGTCGCGGCGTGCCGGGACCCCCGAGCGCACAAGTACACGCCGACGCCGGGACTGCCCGAGCTGCGCGCGGCGATCGCCGACAAGACGCGCCGGGACTCCGGCTACGACGTGTCCCCCCAGCAGGTCATCGTCACCAACGGCGGGAAGCAGGCGGTCTCGAACGCGTTCACCGTGCTCTGCGACCCCGGAGACGAGGTGCTCGTCTGCGCGCCGTACTGGACGACCTACCCCGAGGCCATCGCCCTGGCAGGCGGCACGCCCGTCGTCGTGCACGCCGGTGCCGACCAGGGGTTCCGGGTGACCGTCGCCCAGCTCGAGGCGGCGGCCACCGACCGGACCACGGCGCTCCTGTTCGTGTCGCCGTCGAACCCGACCGGCGCCGTCTACCCCCGGGCCGAGATCGAGGCGATCGGGCGGTGGGCGGCCGAGCGCGGGATCTGGGTCGTGACCGACGAGATCTATGAGCACCTGGTGTACGGCGGCGCGGAGCAGCACTCGATGCCGGTGGTCGTGCCCGAGCTGGCGGACCGCTGCATCGTGGTGAACGGCGTGGCGAAGACGTACGCCATGACCGGCTGGCGGGTGGGCTGGATGATCGGCCCGGTCGACGCCGTGATCGCCGCGACCAACGTCCAGTCGCACGAGACCTCCAATGTGGCCAACGTCTCCCAGCGGGCCGCCCTGGCCGCCGTCGGAGGCGACCTGGCGGACGTGGCCGCGATGCGCGAGGCGTTCGACCGGCGCCGCAAGACGATGCTCGAGCTGGTGCGCGCCATGCCCGGCGTCACCTGTGAGGAGCCCCGTGGCGCCTTCTACGCCTTCCCCAACGTCGAGGGCGTCCTCGGCCGCGAGCTGCGGGGGTCCATCCCGCGCACGAGCGAGGAGCTGGCCACCCTGTGCATCGACGAGGCGAAGGTGGCGGTCGTGCCCGGCGAGGCGTTCGGCGCCCCGGGGTACGTCCGGCTCTCCTACGCCCTCGCCGACGACGCCATGATCGAGGGTCTGACCCGCTTGGGCGACCTCTTCGCCGAGGCGTTCTGACCCGACCGCTGCACGCCGCGCCTTCCGGGCGCCGGTAGCGTTGCGCGATGGCACGCGTACTGGTCACCGAGAAGATCGCCGTGGGTGGGCTGGACCTGCTCGCCGAAGCCGGCCACACGGTGGACGTCCAAGAGGGGCTGAGCCCCGAGGCGCTGCTCGAGGCCGTGCCGGGTGCCCAGGCCCTGGTCATCCGCTCGGCGACCAAGGTGACTGCCGAGGTGCTGGCGGCCGGGTCCGACCTCGTGGTCGTGGGCCGGGCCGGGGTCGGGGTCGACAACGTGGACGTGGCCGCCGCCACGGCACGGGGCGTCATGGTCGTCAACGCCCCGGCCTCGAACACGATCTCGGTGGCGGAGCAGGCCATGGGCTTGCTCCTCGCCCAGGCCCGGAACATCCCCCAGGCCCACGCCGCGCTCACCGCCGGCCGGTGGGAGCGCTCCAAGTGGGAGGGGGTCGAGCTCTACGGCAAGGTGCTCGGCATCGTGGGCCTGGGCCGGGCCGGCTCGCTGGTGGCTCAGCGGGCCGCCGCCTTCGGGATGAAGCTCCTCGGCTTCGACCCCTACGTCTCGGCCGATCGGGCCCGGGCGATGGGGGTGGAGCTGCGGTCGCTCGACGAGCTCTTTGCCGAGGCGGACTTCGTGACCATCCACACCCCGAAGACCCCGGAGACCGCCGGCCTCGTGGGCCGGGACCTCCTGGCCAAGGCCAAGCCCGGGATCCGGATCGTCAACACGGCCCGGGGTGGCATCGTGGACGAGGAGGCGCTGGCCGACGCCGTCCGCAGCGGGACCGTCGGCGGGGCGGCCCTCGACGTGTTCGCGGCCGAGCCGCTGACCTCCTCGCCGCTCTTCGAGCTGAGCCAGGTGGTGGTCACGCCGCACCTGGGGGCGTCGACGGAGGAGGCGCAGGACAAGGCCGGGGTCACCATCGCCGAGCAGGTGCTCCTGGCGCTGGCGGGGGACTTCGTCCCCTTCGCCGTCAACGTGGCCGCCACCGAGGTCTCCGAGACGGTGCGGCCCTTCATGGGCCTGGCGGAGCAGCTCGGGCGGTTTTTCGCCTGCCTGCACGACGGCACCCCCGACCGCCTCGACGTCGAGTACCGCGGCGAGCTGGCGTCGAACCCGACCGGCATCCTCACCCTCTCCGTGCTGAAGGGGCTGTTCGCCGCCACCACCGAGGACCCGGTGTCCTACGTGAACGCCCCGGCGCTGGCCGAGTCCCGGGGCCTGTCGGTCCAGGAGATCTCGGCCTCCGCCTCGCCCCAGTACAAGAGCCTGGTGACGCTGCGCTCGGGCACCCACATGGTGGCGGGGACCCTGGCCGGCGCCCGTACCGAGCCCCGGGTGGTGCTGGTGGACAACCACACCGTGGAGGTGCCACCGGCGGACCACATGCTGGTGGTGCACAACGACGACCGGCCCGGCATGATCGGCGTCGTGGGCACCGCCCTCGGCGATGCCGGGATCTCCATCTCCTCCATGGCCGTGGGCCCGAGCGAGGAAGGGCACACCGCCCTCATGGTGCTCTCCACCTCCGAGGCGGCGTCGACGGAGCTGGTGGACCGGTTGCGGCGCACCGACGGGATCCTCGGCATCCATCTGGTCAGCCTGTAGGCGGGCTGCCTGGTGCGGCCGGTGACCGGGCGGCGGCATGGGCGGCGGGGCGGCGTGAGCGCAGCCGGGCCCGTCGTGCGGCGCCGACGGCAGGCTCGCGTTTGGGCCGCCGCCGGCCTCCTCGCCCTCGCGCTCGTCGCCACGGCCTGCGGCAACGGCGGAGGGAGCGCCTCGGGCCCGACCCCGTCGACGCCCGGCCACGCCACGACCACGACGCTCCGGGGGGCGACCACCACGTCGTCGACGGCGCCGTCCACAACGAAGCCCGTCTTGACGGCCGGTCAGCAGGGGTCCCGTGGGGCGGTGCCGTGGTCGAAGGTCGGCGCCGGATGGGTGCTGGCCACCTGGAGCACATCGCCGGCCGGAGCCGCCGGAGGGGGCACGGCACCCGCCACGATCGACCTGGTCGACCCCCAGGGCGGTCGCTACGACCTCGGCACCGCCCCCACGACAGGCGTGCTGACGGACTGGTCCGGCAATGCCAGGAACGCCCTCTTCCTCGTGCCGACCGCCCCGGCTGCCACAGGGACCATCAGCTACGGTGCCGTGGTCCTCGACCTGCGCACCGGCGGGACAAGCCAGTTCTCCGTGGGGTCCGAGGTCGGTCCCGACGCTGTGCAGTTCACCAAGCCGGACGGGACGGCCGTCATCCTGGCCGGGCCACAGGTCCGCCGGTACGGGCTGAGCGGCGCGCTGGAGTTGTCCTATCCGACGGCGGTGCCCGGCGCACCGGGCTCGACCACCACCGGTGGCGCCTTCGCCGAGACGCCCACAGGCACCGAGCTCGGGCTGTCGGCGGCCGGCGGCATCGACGTCGTGTCCAACGGCGGGACGCCCCTGCGCTTTGTCGGCCCGCCGCCGGGCCGGCAACCCTGCACCGTCGACGGGCTGTGGCAGGCGACGTCGGTCCTCGAGAGCTGCGGCTCGGAGCTCTGGGCCCAGCCCCTCTCCGGCGCACTGCCCGACCACG
Organism: Acidimicrobiaceae bacterium; assembly: GCA_027339205.1. Taxonomy (GTDB): domain Bacteria; phylum Actinomycetota; class Acidimicrobiia; order Acidimicrobiales; family RAAP-2; genus JAJYVT01. The sequence continues at coordinate 23,109 of DAHWOV010000033.1, forward strand.
TCGCCACGGCATCGACAGGGACCACCATCCTCGACGCCTGGTTGGTCGGCACACGGGTGGTGGCGGAGGCCGGCGCCTGCGGGACCACCTGGCTCGAGACCGCCGACCCCGGGGGGACACTGTCCGCCATCTCGGTGCCCGACGTCGGCACAGGCGGCAGCGTGGAGCCGCTCGGAGCCCGCGGGTCGCAGCTCGGCGTGGTGCTGCGCCCGGGCTGCGACCGGGGGACCGCGCAACAGCAGGGCACCACCCTCGGATGGTTCGACCCGGCGGCCAACACGCTGACCCCGCTGCTCGGGGCGCGGGCAAACGGCGGCACCGTGGACGCCGCCGTCCTGTTCCACGGGCCGGCGGCCG
>DAHWOV010000127.1:0-22020 GCA_027339205.1 Acidimicrobiaceae bacterium
CAGGTTGCTCACGTGCTACTCACCCGTTCGCCACTAGGTCTTCACCGGTGTTGCCACCGGATGGACCTCGTTCGACTTGCATGTATTAAGCACGCCGCCAGCGTTCGTCCTGAGCCAGGATCAAACTCTCCATCGAGACTCCCGCGGCGGCCCGGAGGCCGTCGCGAAGAATCAGAGAGCCGGCCGGGACGGACTCAACGTCGCCGGCCGACGACAGACCGAAAGGCGCGCTCCGAGGAGCGTCCTGTCCGGCCTGCCAATGCTGCATACCTTCTTGACGCACGACCCCGGGACGTTCGCCCGGAGCCGCCCGCACTGGCTTTTGGCTCTCGCTCTTCCGTTTTCAAGGAGCGACCGGGCACTCGCCCCGGGGGGCGTCGATGCCGGGTCTGAGCAGGCCGCGGTGAGTCATCACCGAGATCCGCTTCATCTCGCCGGACGGCTCCGACAGGGCCGGTTCGGCGGGATGTTCACTGTACCAGCGATGAGACGGAGCGTCAACCGGGCCAAGAGGCTCAGCTGCGCCGCTCGGCGCTGGGCCAGGAGCCCATCATAGGGGTGGCCACGGGGCCTCGACCGGCCAGCGGCGACCAGCCAGCTCCAAGCGATGCCGCGCCCCGGCTCCCCGGCGCCCCGGCGCCCCGGCTCCCCGGCGCCCGAGCATTGTTGCGCCCCCGGTCGGCGGAGAGCCGATGTTGGCGCGTGCGATGCCCGGCGAGCTCACTTCCAGCGGAAGTGGACGAAGATCCGGCCGAAGTTCTTCGAGTCCTTCTCGACACGGTGGTAGCGGGCACGGACGTCCTTTCGGTCGAGGTAGCGAAGGACCCGCTTCTTGAGCTGCCCCGATCCCTTGCCGGGGATGATCTCCACCAACGTCGCCTTCTTCGCCTCGGCCTCGTCGAGGACTTGCTCGAGGGCACGGTCGATCTCGTCTCCCTTGTTGTAGAGGCCGTGGAGATCGAGGACCAGCTTGGCGGCCATGGTGCGACGCCCTTCGAACCGCCCGACCCGATCGGGTCAGTGCCCCCCGAGCATGCCGCTCATCCGCTGCGCGAGCCACGAGGGACGCCCTCGGCGCTCCTCGGTGCGGTCGGCCAGCTGCATGCCGACGAGGCCCGCGTTGATGCCCAGCCAGCGCAGCGGCTCGGGCTCCCACTGCCGCCAGCGGTGGCCCACCCACGGGAGCGTCACGAGGTCGGTCTCCCTCCCGGTCACGAGGTCGGCGAGCGTGCGACCCGCGAGGTTGGTGGTCGACACCCCGTCCCCCACGTAGCCCCCAGCCCAGGCGATGCCGGTCTCGGGGTCCAGGCCGACCGAGGAGTGCCAGTCCCGCGGGATGCCGATCGGGCCGCCCCAGCGATGGGTGACCGCCGCGTCGCGCGCGCCGGGGAACAGGTCCACGAGCACCCGGCGGAGCTCCTCGTGCACCTTCGCGTCCCGGTCGTAGGCCGGCCGGATCCCCGAGCCGAAGTGGTACGGCGCGCCGCGCCCCCCGAAGGCGAGGCGCCCGTCGGCGGTCCGCTGCCCGTAGATGACGACGTGGCGGTGGTCCGAGAAGGTCTCGCGGCAAGAGAGCCCGGCCTCCTCCCAGAAGGCGTCGTCGAGCGGCTCGGTCGCGATCATGAGCGAATAGACGGGCGCGAGGGTCCTGCGCTCGCCGGGGAGCGTGGGGGTCCACGCCTCGAGCGCGCGCACGACGACGTCGGCGCGCACCGTGCCCTGCGCGGTGACCGCTTCGGGACGGCGACGCAAGGCCGCCCCGTTGCCCCCGCGCCCACCCGGACGGATCGCGAGGACCGGGGTCCCCTCGAAGATGGTCACCGCGCGGCGCTCGACCGCGTCGGCGAGGCCGCGAGCCAGTCGGGCGGGGTGGATCGCCGCGCAGTGCGGCGTGTAGGTGGCCCCGAGCACCCGAGTCGCGCCGATGCGCGCACGCGCCGGTCCTGCGTCGAGCCACGCCAGGTCCGCCTCGCCGCCACCCAGACGCCTGGCCTCTGCGACCTCTTCCTTGGCACGCGTCACCTGTGCCGTGCCGCGCGCGGCCACGACGGTCCCTCCCTTGGCGAAGTGGCAGTCGATCCCGTCCTCTGCGGCCGCGCGCCCCACTTCATCGACGGTCTCCTGCATCGCCGCGCGCATGCGGCGTGCCGCGTCCAGGCCGTGCTCGGCGGCGAGCTTGGCGTCGGAAGCGGCGAAGAGCGCGGAGCACCATCCGCCGTTGCGGCCCGACGCCCCGAAGCCGGCCACCTGGGACTCGAGCACCGCGATGCGCAAGCCGGGGTCCGCGACCGCGAGGTAGCGCGCGGTCCACAGCCCCGAGTAGCCGGCGCCGACGACCGCGACGTCGACGTCCAGGTCGCCCGGCAAGCCCGGGCGCGTGCGCAGGTCCCCGGGCAGCGTGTCCCACCACAGGGACAGCCCGCGCCGGTCGCGCTCGGTAACGTCCATCGGCCAACCTCTCCTCGGGTCGCTCTTCTGCGCGGCGCCCGCCGGCACCGCTGCGGATCCGCTGCTCAGATCCGCCGCTGCGCCTCGGTCAGCACGTCCCGGAGGATCTGCACCATGAGGTCGATCTCCTCGTGGCCGCAGATGAGCGGCGGGGACAGCTGGATCACCGGGTCTCCGCGGTCGTCCGCCCGGCAGATGAGCCCCGCCTCGAACAGCGCCCCGGAGAGGAACCCCCGCAAGAGGTGCTCGCTCTCCGCGTCGTCGAAGGACTCCTTGGTCGCCTTGTCCTTCACGAGCTCGATGCCGTAGAAGAACCCCTCGCCGCGCACGTCCCCGACGATCGGCAGGTCGTAGAGCGACTCGAGCGACGACCGGAAGTAGTCGCGGTTGCTCCGCACGTGCTCGAGGATGTGCTCGCGTTCGAAGACGTCGATGTTGGCGAGCGCGACCGCGCAGCTCACGGGGTGCCCGGCGAAGGTGAAGCCGTGGGCAAAGCTTGCGTTGCCCTCGAGGAACGGCGCGATGATCCTGTCGCTCGCGATCATGGCGCCCAGTGGGGCGTACCCGCTGGTCAAGCCCTTGGCGACCGTGATGATGTCGGGCTCGTAGCCGAAGCGCTGCGACCCGAAGTACTCCCCGAGCCGGCCGAAGGCGCAGATCACCTCGTCGGACACGAACAGGACGCCGTGGCGGTCGCAGATCTGGCGGACGCGTTCGAAGTACCCCGGCGGCGGCGGGAAGCAGCCGCCGGCGTTCTGGACCGGCTCGAGGTAGACGGCCGCGACGGTCTCGGGACCCTCGCGCTCGATCGTGCGCTCGATCTCGTCCGCGGCCCAGCGTCCGAACGCCTCGATGTCGTCTGCGTGCTCGGGTGCCCGGTAGAAGTTGGTGTTGGGAACCTTGACCGCGCCGGGCATGAGCGGCTCGAAGGGCGTCCGGAGGCTCGGGATCGAGGTGATCGCGAGGGCTCCCATGGTCGTCCCGTGGTAGGCGATGTCGCGGCTGATCACCTTGTATCGCCACGGCTCGCCCTTCATCCTGAAGTACTGCCTGGCGAGCTTCAGCGCCGACTCGACGGCCTCCGAGCCCCCAGAGGTGAAGAAGACTCGGTTGAGGTCGCCGGGCGCGAGCTCCGCGAGCCGGTCGGCGAGCTCGATCGCCCTTGGGTGCGCGTAGGTCCACAGCGGGAAGTAGGCGAGCTCTCCCGCCTGCTTGGCCGCTGCCTCACCCAGCTCGTAGCGCCCGTGCCCCAGCTGGCTCACGAAGAGCCCCGCGAGCCCGTCCAGGTAGCGCTTCCCGTGCTGGTCCCAGACGTAGGCGCCTTCGCCGCGCACCATCACCGGCACCTCGTGCTGGTCGCTGTAGACGCCGAGGCGCGTGAAGTGCATCCACAGGTGCCGCCGCGCGCGCTCGCTCAGCGCGTCGCCTGCGTCTCCTTCGAAGTCGACGGTGTGGGTCTCGTACTCAGAAGTCATCTGGTCCCCCAGGAGTAGGTCTGTTTGGCAAGCTTCAGGTACACGAAGGACTCGGTGCTCCGCACGCCCGGGATGGAGCGGAACGAGTCGTTGAGCAGGCGGAACAGGGCGTCGTCGTCCTCGCAGACGACTTCCACGAGCAGGTCGAACGAACCCGCGCAGATCACGACGTAGTCGACCTCGTCGAGCTCCGACAGCTTGTCGGCGACCTTGCGAAGGTCACCTTCGACCCGGACCCCCACCATCGCTTGGCGGTAGAAGCCCAGCTGCAGCGGGTCGGTGACGGCGACGATCTGCATGACGCCTGCCTCGCGCAGCCGCTGGACCCGCCGGCGCACCGCCGCCTCGGACAGGCCGACCTCCTCGGCGATCGTCCCGTAGGGAAGGCGGCCGTCCCTCTGGAGGGACTCGATGATCGCCCGGTTGCCGTCGTCGAGCAGCCCCGAGGGGCCGCTGCCCGGCTGGCTCGCCGCGACGGCCCCGTGCTGCTCCCCGTCGCCTGCCGCAGCCCCGGGTGCTCGGCGAGCGCCGGGAGGTGTCTCGTGGCCGCTCTGCGCGCCCGCCCGCTCAGACGTGACCGCGTGCTCGCGTCCGTGGCCGTGGCCGTCACCGGCGAGCCGCACGCGCCCTCTCCCCGAGGAGCGGCCGCCCCTGGGGCGCGCACCGCCGAGCGGGGCGCTGGCGCTGTCGCCGTCGTGGGGTCGTGTCAGGCTCAAGTCGGACGTCCTCAGGTTGTCGGGCGGCCGGGTGCCCGAGAGCGGACGTTCGGCTGCACGACGAATTCTGTCAGATTTTGGCGCTTCGTCAAGTGATTCGGTCGTCACAACCCGAAAAGATCTCGTAAACCGCTCTCCACGCTTGTCAACGCCCGCAGAATCTGGGATCGTTGACGTGTCGGCGCGGTCGGTCGCGCCCCCAGGGCGGGAGCGGGCGCTACCCACCCGCGACCCAGACGGTCCAACGCGATGAGGGAGGAACCGATGACCCCAAACGGAGACACGGGCACGCTCGAGCGGCTGTCGAACTTCGTGAACGGGACGCACGTCGACGCCGACGGGCCGATGGCCCCGGTGATCGACCCCTGCACCGGGCAGGCGTACGCCGAGGCACCGGTGTCGAGCGCGGCCGACGTCGACCGGGCCATGAAGGCTGCGGCCGACGCCTTCCCCGGATGGCGGGACCGTTCTCCGAGCCAGCGGAGCCTGGCCCTCTTCCGGATCGCCGACGCCCTCGAGAGCCGGGCCGAGGAGCTGGTCCGCGTGGAGTCGCGCAACACCGGCAAGCCCATCGGGCTGACGCTGTCCGAAGAGATCCCTCCCATGGTCGACCAGATCCGGTTCTTCGCCGGCGCCGCCCGCATGCTCCACGGCCTGTCGGCAGGCGAGTACATGGCCGGCCACACCTCGATGATCCGGCGCGAGCCGATCGGGGTCTGCGCCGCGGTGACGCCGTGGAACTACCCGATGATGATGGCGGTCTGGAAGTGGGCGCCCGCGATCGCCGCCGGCAACACGATGGTGCTGAAGCCTTCGGACACGACGCCCGCCTCCATGCTCTTCATGGCCGAGATCATGGCCGAGCACCTCCCGCCCGGCGTCATCAACGTCGTCTGCGGGGACCGCGACACCGGCCGTGCCCTCGTCGCGCACCCGACCCCGGCCATGGTGTCGGTGACCGGGAGCGTGCGCGCGGGCATGGAGGTGGCGGGCTCCGCCGCCGCGACGCTCAAGCGTGTCCACCTCGAGCTCGGCGGCAAGGCGCCGGTCATCGTGTTCGACGACGCCGACGTCGAGTCGACCGCCGCGGGCATCGCCGGCGCCGGCTACTTCAACGCGGGGCAGGACTGCACCGCCGCGACCCGCGTCCTCGCCGGGCCGAGGGTCCACGACGACCTGCTCGCCGCGCTCGCCGAGCAGGCGAAGGCCACGACCACGGGCACGCCGGACGACGAGTCGTGCCTGTACGGACCGCTCAACAACGAGCACCAGCTCGCCCGCGTCCGTGGCTTCCTCGAGCGCCTCCCCGCGCACGCAGAGGTGGTCACCGGAGGCCAGCAGGTGGGGACGACGGGCTACTTCTTCGCCCCGACCGTCGTGGACGGGCTCCACCAGGACGACGAGATGATCCAGCAGGAGGTGTTCGGCCCGGTCATCTCCGTCCAGCAGTTCTCCGACGAGGACCAGGCGCTCGCCTGGGCGAACGGCGTGGACTACGGGCTCGCCTCGAGCGTGTGGACCAAGGACCACGGCCGTGCCATGCGGATGGCCAAGGGGCTCGACTTCGGCTGCGTCTGGATCAACACGCACATTCCGCTGGTCGCAGAGATGCCCCACGGCGGCTTCAAGAAGTCGGGCTACGGCAAGGACCTGTCCATGTACGGCTTCGAGGACTACACGCGCATCAAGCACGTGATGAGCAACATCGAGGCTTGACCCGGCAGAGCACCCCGCCGACCGCCAGGGCCGACAGGAGACCACCGCCCCGACCGCCCCGACCGCCAACCTCCAACACCGCCAACCCGCCGAGCGGCGTCCGCAGGGACGCCAAAGGAGCCGTTCCGCCGTGATCATCGGTGTCCCCAAGGAAGTGAAGACCGACGAGTACCGGGTCGCGACCACCCCGGCGGGGGTGCGCGAGCTGACGTCTGCGGGCCACACCGTCCACGTCGAGCAGGGCGCGGGCGAGGGCTCCTCGATCCGCGACGCGGAGTACGCCGCGACCGGTGCCAAGATCGTGCCGGACGCCGACGAGGTGTGGGCCAGCGCGGACATGGTCTTGAAGGTCAAAGAGCCCGTCGCCGAGGAGTACCACCGGCTGAGCCTGCGTTCCGACCAGGTCCTGTTCACCTATCTGCACCTGGCGGCCTCCCGCGAGTGCACCGACGCGCTCGTCGCGGCGGGCAACGTGGCGATCGCCTACGAGACCGTCCGGCTGCCGGACAACTCACTGCCCCTCCTCACCCCGATGAGCGAGGTCGCCGGCCGCATGTCGCCACTCGTCGCTTCGCACCACCTCATGCGCTCGGGCGGGGGCAGGGGCACCTTGGTGTGCGGCGTGCCGGGGGTCGAGGCCGCGAAGATCGTGATCCTCGGCGCGGGGGTCGCAGGCATGGCTGCGGCGACCCTGGCCGTCGGGGTGCACGCCAGCGTCTACATCCTCGACAAGAACCTCGAGCGGCTGCGCCAGGTCGACCACCACTTCCGCGGCGCGCTCGAGACCGTCGCCTCGAGCACCCATGCGATCGAGGAGCAGTGCCTCGACGCCGACATCGTGATCGGGGCGGTGCTCGTCGTGGGCGCAAGGGCCCCGAAGCTCGTCACCGACGACCTGGTCGCCCGCATGCGGCCCGGGTCGGTGCTGGTCGACATCTCGGTGGACCAGGGAGGGTGCTTCGAGTCCACGCGTCCCACCACCCACTCGAACCCGACCTTCATGGTCCACGACTCGGTCTTCTACTGCGTCGCCAACATGCCCGGCGCGGTCCCTCACACCTCCACCTACGCGCTCGCCAACGCGACGCTGCCCTACACGCTCGAGCTCGCCAACCACGGCTGGCAGGACGCCGTCCGGCGCGACCCCGCGCTCGCCGAGGGGGTGAACGTCGTCCACGGCGCGATCACCTGCGCGCCGGTCGCCGAGGCGCACGGGCTCGTGCACACGCCGCTCGACCAGGTGCGCTGACCTGGGGGGTGACCGCTCCACGTGCCGGGAGGTGCTGTGAGCCTCCTCAGGAAACGTAGCGGCTCCCGGCCACCCAGAACCGCCAGTCGGCCTCGACCGCCCTGGTGATCCCGACGCGCGGGCCCCGGGCGAGCGCCGCGCCCGCCGGCGGCGGCGTGGCGTCGTCGAGCAGCCGGACCGCCGACGCGGGCGAGAGCAGGTCCGCGCCGTCGTGGGTCCTGGTGATCCCGAGCGCCGCCGTGAGGTTGGCAGGGCCCCTGCACAGGTCGCGCAGCGCGGGCGGGGTGTCGCTCCTGCGGCGCGCGGCCCGGGCGGCGGCCATCTCCTCGATGCCGCTCACCGGCTCGAGGGCACGCAGCAGCACAGCACCTGCGACGCCCTCGTCGCCGCAGACCACGTTCGCGCACCAGTGCATGCCGTAGGAGAAGTACACGTAGAGCAGCCCCGCGCGGCCGAACATGGTGGCGTTGCGCGCGGTGCGGCCGCGGTAGGCGTGGGACGCCGGGTCGGCCTCGCCGCGGTACGCCTCGACCTCGACGATCCGCGCCGCAAGACGTCCGTGGACCAAGAGCTTGCCGAGGAGGTACGGCGCGACCTCGAGCGGGTCCGCCCTGAGCGCCCCTCGAAGGACCGCGCGCCGGCGCGCCACGGCTCAGGCGCCGCGCTCGGGATCCTCGTCCCGGACGGACCCGTGCTCCGGGGAGTGCGAAGGCGCGGGCGCCGGGGCGGCCCCGTGCTCCGGGGCGTGCGAGGACCCCACGGTGCGCGGGGGCGCGGGTGCTGAGTCCGGGACCGGCGCCGCCCGCAGCGTCTGGATGTGGATCGCGAGCCGCGAGCGGTCCACGTCGAGCCGGCGCGCGAACCGCTCCTTCTGCTCGGCGACGGGGAGGGGACCTGCGCCGCCTGGGGTGGTCCGCCGGGCGACCGAGACGCCGGGCCCGAGCAGCGCTGCGCCCTCGTCGCCCAGGTCCGGGTGGGCCTGGACGAGCTCGACGAGGGGGACGTGGCGTGCGACCGACTGCTTCACGAGGCCGGCCACCAGCGCGTGCGCCCTGCGGAAGGGCATGCCCCTCGAGACGAGGAGCTCGGCGAGGTCGACCGCGGCGGACGTCGGGGCGTCGGCCGCCGCCTGCATCCGCTCGACGTGCCACTCGGCCGTCGCGTACAGGCCCGTCAACGCGCCGAGCACCGCACGGACCTGCACGCTCGCGTCGAACAGCGGCTCCTTGTCCTCCTGCAGGTCGCGGTTGTAGGCGAGCGGCAGGGCCTTCAAGGTCGCGAGCATGCCGGCCAGGTGGCCGATGAGCCTGCCGGACTTTCCCCGGGCGAGCTCCGCCACGTCGGGGTTCTTCTTCTGGGGCAGCATCGAGCTGCCGGTCGCGTAGGCGTCGTCGAGCGTGCAGAAGCCCCACTCCTCGCTCGACCACAAGACGATCTCCTCGCCCATGCGCGACAGGTGGACGCCGAGGAGCGCGAGGACGAACAGCGCCTCGGCGGCGAAGTCCCGGTCGCTCACCGCGTCGAGCGAGTTCTCGAAGCGCGCGGAGAACCCGAGCTGCTCGGCGACGAAGTCGGGATCGAGCGGCAGCGAGGAGCCAGCGAGCGCTCCGGCGCCGAGCGGGGAGACGTCGAGCCGCTCGACGGCCGCGAGCATCCGGTCGACGTCACGGGCGAGCGCCCAGCCGTGGGCGAGGAGATGGTGCGCGAGCAGCACCGGCTGCGCGCGCTGCAGGTGCGTGTAGCCCGGCAGGTAGGCGTCGCCGGCCTCTTCCGCCCGGCGGAGCAGCTCCTCTTGGAGCCCGACGACCTCTCCCGCGAGCTCGATCAGCGCACGGCGAGTCCACAGGCGCAGGTCCGTCGCGACCTGGTCGTTGCGACTGCGCCCGGTGTGCAGCTTGGCCCCCACCTCCCCCGCGAGCTCGGTGACCCGCCGCTCGACCGCGGTGTGGACGTCCTCGTCGGTCGCCTGGAAGGAGAACACGCCGGAGGCCAGCTCCGCGCCGACGTGCTCGAGCGCGTCGAGGAGGGCGGACGCTTCGTCGCCGGTGAGGATCCCGGCCTTCTCGAGGCCCCGCACGTGGGCCTTGGAGCCCGCGATGTCGTCGGCGGCGAGAAGCCGGTCGAACCCCATGCTCACGGACAGCGCCGCCGCCTCCCCGGCCATGCCCCCCTCGAGCCGGCCCTGCCAGAGGGTCACGGCCTGCTGCGCCCCTCGCCCTGGCGCGCCGCCCAGGTCGCGACGCCCAGCCCCCACAGCCGGACGAACCCCTCCGCGTCCTCGTGGCGGAAGGTGTCGCCCGTGTCGTAGGTGGCGAGGCCCCGGTCGTAGAGGGCGACGGGGCTCCGCCGGCCCGCGACCGCGCCCGTGCCGGGCGGCGAGAACCGCAGCTTCACCTCCCCGGTGACGTGACGCTGCGACTCGACCATGAAGGCGTCGAGCGCCTGTTTGAGCGGCGAGTACCACATGCCGTCGTAGACCAGCTCAGCCCATCGCGGCTCGAGCCGCGCCTTCTCGTGCTGGAGGTCGCGCTCGCAGGTGAGGTCCTCGAGGTCGGCGTGGGCCATGAGCAGCGCCAGCGCCGCGGGGCACTCGTAGACCTCACGGCTCTTGATGCCCACGCGGCGGTTCTCCACCATGTCGAGCCGGCCGAACCCGGTGGACCCGGCCAGCCGGCCGAGCCGTACCACGAGATCGTGGCCGGCCAGGCGCTCCCCGTCCAGCGAGACCGGGATCCCCTCCTCGAACCCGACGACGACCTCGACCGGCCCGGTCGCCGTGACCTTCGTCATCGTGAAGATGTCCTCGGGCGGAGCAGCCCAGGGGTCCTCGAGCACTCCGCACTCGATCGACTTGCCCCAGAGGTTCTCGTCGATCGAGTACACCTTCTCCTTCGTGACCGTGATCGGGATGTCCCACTTGGCGGCGTACTCGACGCACTGGTCGCGGGTCAGCCCCCAGACGCGCGCCGGAGCGATGACGTCGAGGTCCGGCGCGAGCGCGCGGGTGGCCACCTCGAAGCGCACCTGGTCGTTGCCCTTCCCCGTGCACCCGTGGGCGACGGCGACGGCACCGTGGTCGCGCGCCGCGCGCACGAGGTGCCGCACGATCACCGGGCGCGAGAGCGCGGACACGAGCGGGTACTTGCCCTCGTAGCGGGCGTTCGCGCGCACCGCTGCGAAGCAGAACTCCTCGGCCATCTCCTGGCGGGCGTCGACGACGATCGCCTCGCGCGCGCCGGCGGCGAGCGCGCGCCGGCGCACCGCCTCCCAGCTGTCGGCGCTCGCGTCCGCCTCCTGGCCGACGTCGACGGCCACGGCGATCACCTCGGCGTCACGGTTCTCGATGAGCCACCGGACCGCCACCGACGTGTCGAGCCCTCCGCTGTAGGCGAGCACTACCCGCATGGATCATCCTCCTCGATCTCCATCGTCCGAGTGTCCTCGATCTCCCGAGCGTCCCCGGCTGTGCCGAGCCCCGCGAGCGATGCGAGGTGCTGCGCGACGTCGCGGGCGCTGCTTTTCTCGGCGACCACCACGAGCAGGGTGTCGTCGCCTGCGACGGTGCCGACGACGCCGTCGACGACGCTTCGGTCCAGCGCCGATGCTACGACATGCGCGCAGCCCGGCGGCGTCCGCACCACCACCAAATTCTGCGACGAGCTGAGCTCGACCGCCCATTCGCCGAGCACCCGCCGGAGGTGGTCCATCGGTGCGACCTGATGGGTCGGGAGCTCGGGGAGGGCGTAGGCGGCGTCGCCGCCGGGGAGCCGGACCTTCTGCGCGCCGAGCTCCTCGAGATCGCGCGACACGGTCGCTTGGGTGGCCTCGATGCCTTCGGCGGCGAGCAGCTCGACGAGCAGCTGCTGGCTCCCGATCGCCTGCTCGCCGAGGAGCCTCGCGATCCGGTGCTGGCGCTGGGTCTTGCCAAGCCTCACCGCCGCGCTCCTGGGTCCTTGGCACCGGCTGAACCTTCCCCGGCACCTTCCCCTGAACCTTCCGCGGCCCCGAAAGCCTGCGCGAGGACGCGCCCCAAGACCGCGAGCGCCTGGTCGACGGTCTCGTCATCGACGAGGAGCGACGGGGCGAGCCGCAGGGAGTCCGGGCGGACCGAGTTGACGAGCAGGCCCTCGGCCAGCGCCGCTGCCGCGACCTCTGGCGCACGGGGCGACGCGAGCTGCGCCGCGAGCAAGAGCCCCTCACCGCGGACCTCGGCCACGCCCCGGAGCGCGGCGAGCCCGGCCCCGAGCCGCGACCCCGCGCGCCGTGCCCGTGCGCAGACGTCCTCTCGCTCCATCACCGCGAGCGTCGCTCGGACCGCCGACATCGCGAGCGGCTGCCCGCCGAAGGTCGTCGCGTGATCGCCCGGCCCGAATGCGGCAGCGACCTCCGCGCTCGCCCAGCACGCGCCGACCGGCATGCCGTTGCCGAGCGCCTTGGCCATCGTGACCACGTCCGGGCGGAGGGGCTGGCCTTGGAACGCGAACCAGCGGCCGGTCCTCCCGAGGCCCGTCTGCACCTCGTCGCACATGAGCAGCACTCCCCGCTCGGTGCACAGCCTGCGCAGCCCCGCGAGGTAGTCCGAGGAGGGCACGACGACGCCTCCCTCCCCCTGGACGGGCTCCACGAGCACCGCGCCGACAGTCGCCGGGTCGAGCGCGGCGGCCATCGCGTCGAGGTCGTCGTAGGGCACGTGGACGAAGCCCCCCGGTAGGGGCGCGAAGGGCGCGTGCTTCTCGGGCTGGCCCGTGGCGGCCAGCGTGGCGAGGGTCCGCCCGTGGAAGGAGCCCCACGTCGAGACGACCACGTGCCGGCCCGGGCCCGCCCACCGGCGGGCGAGCTTGAGCGCGCACTCGTTCGCCTCGGCCCCAGAGTTGCAGAAGAAGACCTGCCCGCCTGCAGGCGTCTCGCCGCCGCCGACCAGCCGGTCGATCGTGGCGGCGACCTCCGGCGCGAGCGCGTTCGCGTAGAGGTTCGAGACGTGGCAGAGGGTCGCAGCCTGCTCGGCGATCGCCCGGGCCACCTCGGGGTGCGCGTGACCGAGCGAGGTCACCGCCAGCCCGGAGACGAAGTCGAGGTACTGGCGCCCCTGCACGTCGAAGAGCCTGCTGCCCTCCCCTCGCACAAACACCACCGGCGCGGGGGCGTAGGTCCCCATCAGCGTCCCCATGAGCGTCATGGGGACGTCGCCCTCACGGGACCACCATCGTGCCGACGCCCCCGTCGGTGAACAGCTCGAGCAGCAGCGCGTGCGGCACGCGCCCGTCGAGCACGTGCGCCCGCCGCACGCCCCCCTCCACGGCGCGCACGCAGGCCTGCGCCTTGGGCACCATCCCGCCCGAGGCGACCCCGCTCTCGATCATCTGGGCGAGCTGGCGGGCGGTGACCTGCGGGACGCGCGTCGAGGGGTCGGCGGGATCGGCGCGCAATCCGTCGACATCGGTGAGGAAGACCAGCTTCTCCGCACCGAGCGATTCGGCGATCGCGCCGGCCACGGTGTCGGCGTTGATGTTGTAGGCCTGGCCCGTCTCGTCCGCCCCGATCGTCGCGACGACCGGGATCAGCCCCTCTGAGAGCAGCCGGAGGAGGATGGTCGGGTCGACGCCGAGCACCGTGCCGACGAAGCCCAGGCCGCCGGCGTGCGCGGCCGCGGTGATCAGCTTCGCGTCCTCCCCCGAGAGCCCGACGGCGAGTGGGCCGTGCACGTTCACCGCCGACACGATGTCGCGGTTGACCTTGCCCACAAGGACCATGCGGGCGACGTCGAGCGTGTCGGCGTCGGTCACTCGCAGCCCGTCGCGGAACTCGGGCTCCTTGCCGAGACGGCGGAGCAGCTCCCCGATCTGCGGCCCGCCGCCGTGGACCACGACCGGCTTGATCCCGACCGACTGGAGGAGGACGACGTCCTGGGCGAACGACGCGAGCGGCGAGCGCTCGGAGCCCGCGAGCGCGTTGCCGCCGTACTTCACGACGACCACCGCGTCCTTGAAGCGCCGGATGTAGGGCAGCGCCTCGACCAGGACGTCGGCGCGGGCGGCGTCGTCGGCGCGGGCGGCCTCTGCGCGGGCGGCCTCTGCGCGGGCGGCCTCTGCGCGGGCGGCGTCGTCGGCGCGGGCGGGGGTCGCTTCGACGCCGTTCACGACGTCGTCCGGTTCTCGTCGATGTATCCGTGGCCGAGGTCCGTGGCGAGGACCGCGCCCACCCCGTCACCCATGCCCAGGTCGCAGGCGATCTCCACCGTCCTCCCCGCCATGTGCGAGGCCAGCGCCCCGGCGTCGTGCGCCGCTGCCTCGCCCTGCACGCAGACCAGGATGCCGCCGTAGGCGACCGAGGTCCGCGCGAGGTCGAAGGCCACCCCCGCAGAGCCCAGCTCGCTCACGACCCGTCCCCAGTACGGGTCCGCCCCGTTGAGCGAGCACTTGACGAGCAGGGAGCTCGCGACCTTGCGCGCCGCGGCATGGGCCTCTGCGTCGGAGGCCGCGCCCGTCACCACGACGCGCGCCGTCTTGGTCGCGCCTTCGGCGTCCGCGACCATCTGCTCGGCGAGCGAGCGGCAGACTGCGCCGACCGCGTCGCCGAGCCGCTCTCCCGGCACCGGCCCGGCCCGGCCGCTCGCGAGCAGGAGCACCGTGTCGTTGGTCGAGGTGCAGCCGTCGACCGTGACCGAGTTGAAGCTCGCGTCCACCGCGTCGCGAAGCAGCGCGTGCAGCATGGCGGGCGAGGCCTGCGCGTCGGTCGTGAGGACCGCGAGCATCGTCGCCATGTGCGGCGCGAGCATCGCCGCGCCCTTCGCCATCCCCCCGACCGTGCAGCGTCCTGCGCCGCCCTCCAGGTGCGCGACGGCCTCCTTCCGCACGGTGTCGGTCGTCATGATCGCCTCGGCGGCGGCGCGTCCTGCGTCCTCGCCGCTGTCGCGGCGCGCCACGACGGGCGCGACCGCGCCGAGCACCTCGGTCGGGAACGGCACGCCGATCAGCCCGGTCTGGCAGACGAGCACCTCGTGGGGCGCGGCCCCGACGCCGAGCGCGACGGCTTCGCACAGTGCGCGCGCGGCGGCCATGCCCGGGTGACCGGTCGCCGCGTTGGCGTTGCCCGAGGTGAGGACGATCGCCGCGGCGCGCCCGGCGCTCGCCGTGAGGTGCGCCCGAGTGACCTGGACCGGGGCCGCCGCAGCGAGGTTCTGCGTGAAGACCCCGGCGGCGGGCACCGCTCGGCCGTCCGCGGTGGCCACGACCGCCAGGTCGGCCGCACCCTTTGGCTTGATCCCGACCGCGCCCCCGGCCGCGACGAACCCTTCGGGAGCGGTGACGCTCACCGGGCGCTCACGGGTACTGCGCGGCGAGCGGCAGCCCGGCCGCCTCGTCGAGGCCGAGGGCGAGGTTGGCGCACTGCAGCGCCTGGCCGGCGGCGCCCTTCACGAGGTTGTCCAGCGCGCACAGCACGACGAGCCAGCCCGTGCGCTCGTCGACGTGCGCGCTCAGGTGCGCGGTGTTCGAGCCGCTGGCCGACTTCGTCGAAGGGGGCTCGTCGGACACGACCACGAAGCGCTCGCCGGCGTAGGCCTCGCGCAGGACCGCCGTCGCCTCGGACGGCGAGAGCGTCGCCGCCGGCCGGGCGTAGCAGGTCGCGAGGAGCCCCCTCGTCATCGGCGCGAGATGGGGCGTGAACAGCACCCGGCGACCGAGCAGCTGCTCCATCTCGGGCGTGTGGCGGTGGGTGAGCAGGCCGTAGGCGCGAAAGTCCTCGTCGACGGCGCTGAACTGGAGCCGATCGGAGCTCGTGCGCCCCGCGCCCGACACCCCGCTCGCCGCGTCGACGACGACGTCGTCGCCTCCGAGGAGGCCGGCGCGCACGAACGGGACGAGCGCGAGGGCGGCGGCGGTCGGATAGCAGCCCGGCACCGCCACCAGGTGTGCGCCGCGCAGCTCGGCTCGGAACAGCTCCGGCAGCCCGTGGGCGAACGCCGGGAGGAGCTCGGGCGCCCCGTGCGCGGCCCCGTACCAACGGGGGTAGAGCGAGGCGTCCTTCAGCCGGAAGTCGGCGGCGAGGTCGATCACCGTGCCCACGCGCCCGGCGAGCTCGGGCACGAGGGCCTGCGACTCGCCGTGGGGCAGCGCCAGGAAGACCACGTCGAGGCCCTCGAGCGCGGCCGCGTCGGTGCGTTCGTAGCGCAGCGCCGGGTAGGCGGCCGCGAGCGACGGCGTCCGGCGGGCGACCAGCTCGCCCGCGCTCGCCTCGCCCGTCGCGACTGCGACCTCGAGCTCGGGATGGGCGGCGCACAGCCGGAGCAGCTCGGAGCCCGCGTACCCCGACGCGCCCACCACCCCGGCCTTCACGCCTGCAATATTAGACGCACAGGCGCATACCTATGCAAACTGCACTGCACTGCACTGCACTGCACTGCACTCCAGCGGTCAGCGCAGCACGGCCCCCGTGGCGGCCCCGGCCGCGGCGATCGCCTCCTGGCGGAGCCGCCCGACCTCCTCGTCGGTGAGGGTCCGGTCCGGCGCCGAGAACCGGAGCCGGTAGGCGAGGCTGCGGTGGCCCTCGGGCACCCCCGGGCCCCGGTAGACGTCGAAGAGCACGACCGACTCGACCAGCACGCCCCCCGCGGCGGCGAGCGCCTCGTGCACCCGCGCAGCCGGCACCTCGTCTGCGACGACCAGCGCGAGGTCCACGTCAGAGGACGGGAACCGGCTGACCGGGCGGGCCTCGGCCGGGCGCCGGGGGACGGCTGCCGGGTCGAGGAGCTTCCCCAAGTCCACCTCCAGCCAGCCGATCCGGCCGGCGCCGTAACCGAAGGCCTCCGCGACCGCGGGGTCCACCTCGCCGACCGTGCCGAGCGCGAGGCCGTCCGTCCCCCCGGCGCCGCCCGTCCCCCCGGCGCCGCCCGTCCCCTTCAGCGCTACCAGCTGCGCCGCGCGCGTCGGGTGCAGGCCCGCCAGCGACCCGTCGGCCACGACCTCCACCGGCTCCAGCCTGAGCGCCTCGGCGAGCACCCGCCACGCCGCGACCGCCGTGCGTGCGTCGTCGCCGTCCGCGCCAAACACGGCCGACACGAGCTCGCGCTCGACGGGCAGCGCCGCCGCCCGGGAGCCGGCGGGCCCGCCTCTCGCCGCGCGGCCCTCCACGCCGGGGTGGGAGAAGACGATCCCGACCTCGAAGAGCCGCACCTCCCCCTGCCGGCGGTTGGCGTTCCACGCGAGCGCACGGACGAGACCGGGCAGCATCGAGCGGCGCAGCCACGCCTCTTCCTTCGAGATCGGGTTGGACACCGCGACGGCGGGGCCTGCCAGCCCCATCGCGCCGTGGTCCGCGTCGTCGACGAGGCTGGGCGTCCACGCCTCGAGCGCCCCGAGCCCGCAGAGCACGTCGGCGACGAGGCGGCGGTCCTTCTGGTAGGGCGTGAGCCCGCCGGGCTCGGGCCACGAGGGCTGGCGGCGCGGGATCCGCGAGTACCCGTAGGTCCGGGCGATCTCCTCGATGATGTCGTCGACGCCGTGTGGGGCGGGGCGGATGTCGGGCCGGTTGGTCGGGACGGTCACCACCATCCCGGTGTCCGTGCGCTGCGCGCCGAACCCGATCGGCTCGATGAGCGACGCCGCCTCGTCCGCGTCGATGTCGATGCCGAGGACGGCGCGCACCCGGCGAGAGCTGACGGCGATGCGCCGGGGCTCGGGGACCTCGCCTCGCACGTCGAGCGTCCCGGCCGCCGTCGGGGCGTCCACGAGCTCGCAGAAGCGGTCGACGGCGCGGTCGATCCCCCACGGGTCGCACCCCCGCTCGAAACGGGCGGACGCCTCGGTGCGCAGCCCCAGGCGCTTCGAGGTCCGGGCGATCGCCATCGGCGCGAAGTAGGCGGCCTCGAGCAGCACCCGGGTGGTCGTGTCGGAGATCTCGCTCGACTCGCCGCCCATGATCCCGCCGATGCCGACCGGCGTGCCGTCGGCGTCGCAGATGAGGCAGTCCTCCCCGGTGTCCCCGAGGCCGCGCCCGGGCGTCCCGAGGGTCCGCGTCACCCCGTCGAGCGTGACGAGCGTCTCGCCGCGGCGGGCCCGGCGCACGAGCAGGCCCGAGCCGCCCAGGCGGTCGAGGTCGTAGGGGTGGGTCGGCTGGCCGAGCTCCAGCATCACGTAGTTGGACGCGTCGACCACGTTGTTGATCGGGCGCATCCCACAGAGGAGGAGGCGCCGCGCGAGCCAGCGCGGCGACGGCCCCACCCTGACGCCGTCGAGGACGCGCACCACCATGCGCGGGCAGAGGTCCTTGTCCGCGATGTCGAGCGTGGCGAGCGCCGCTACCGGCACGCCGAGGTCGGGCGGTGGGGCGGGGGTGGGCAGCGTGAAGGGGAGCCGGAGCTTCCCCGCGAGGTCGCGCGCGACGCCGGCCACCGACCAGGCGTCGGGGCGGTTCCCCTCGACCGTGATGTCGAAGACCACGTCGGGCTCGACCCCGAGCGCCTCGGCGAGCGGCAGCCCCGGCCGGACCCCCTCGACGTCGTTCAGGACGAGGATGCCCTCGTGGTCGTCGGACAGGCGCAGCTCGCGCGCCGAGCAGAGCATGCCGTTGGACGCCGCTCCCCTCATCGTGCGGCGCTGGATCCTCACGTCGCCGGGGAGCACGGTCCCGACCGGTGCGAGCGGCACGAGGTCGCCGGGCGCGAAGTTCCACGCGCCGCACACGACCTCGACCGACCCCTGCCCCGCGTCGACGGTCACCAGACGGATCCGGTCGGCTCCCTCGATGGGCTGGACGGCCTCGACGAGCGCCACCACGACGTCGCCGAGGCCCTCGCCCACCTGCTCCACCGACTCGACGACCAGGCCGAGCTCGTCGAGGGCGGTCGCGAGCGCGGACGGGTCAGAGGGGTCGAACGGCGCGAAGTCGCGCAGCCAGCTGAGCGGCGTCTTCATCCCGGCGGCCTAGAACTGCCTCAGGAAGCGGACGTCGTTCTCGGTGAGCACTCGGATGTCGGCGATGAGGTGGCGCATCTGCGCGCAGCGGTCGATGCCGAACCCGAACGCGTAGCCGGTCCACTCCTCGGGGTCGATGCCCACCGCGTCGAACACTGCGGGGTCGACCATGCCGCAGCCTGCGAGCTCAACCCAGCCGGTCCCCGAGCACGTGCGGCACCCCTTCCCGCGACAGATGGTGCAGTTCACCTCCACCTCTGCGGAGGGCTCGGTGAAGGGGAAGTAGCCCGGGCGCAGGCGCGAGTGGATGTCGGGGCCGAAGTACGCGGTGGTGAAGGTCTCGATGGTCCCGGC
Source organism: Acidimicrobiaceae bacterium (assembly GCA_027339205.1). Taxonomy (GTDB): domain Bacteria; phylum Actinomycetota; class Acidimicrobiia; order Acidimicrobiales; family RAAP-2; genus JAJYVT01. The sequence goes on from DAHWOV010000127.1 coordinate 18,869, forward strand.
GAGATCGGCGAAGGTGATGCCGTGGTCGACCACCAGCCCCTCCATCTGGTGGAACACCGGCAGGTGCCGCGCGTCGGCGGTCTCGCGCCGGTAGCAGCGCCCGGGGATCACCGCGTGGACCGGCGGCGGTCGGTCCTCCATGAGGTGGACCTGCACCGGAGAGGTGTGGGTGCGCAGGAGGAGGGTCTCGGGCTGGCCCAGCTCGAGGTAGAAGGTGTCCCACATGCTGCGCGCGGGGTGGGCCGGGGGGATGTTGAGGGCTTCGAAGTTGTACCAGTCGGTCTCGGCTTCCGCGCCCTCGGCGACCGTGAAGCCCATCGCGACGAAGACGTCCTCGAGCTCCCGCCGGGTCTGGTCGACGAGGTGCAGCCGGCCGCGGGCGACCGCCGAGCGGACTTCTCCTTCGGCCACCTCGGTGAGGTCCAGACGGTCCCTGGCAATCATGGCCTCGCGCGCTGCGGCCGCGAGCGCCGCCGCCCGCGCCGCCGCGAGGGCTTCGAGCCGCGCCCGCGCCTCGTGCAGCGCGCTGCCCACCGCGCGCCGCTCCTCCGCGTCGAGCCCGGCGAGCTCCCGGTGCGCTCGCGCGAGGGCGCTGCGCTTCCCGAGCGCGGCGGCCCGCGCCTCGGCGAGCGCTCCGAGCGACGCCGCGTCGGCCAGCGCCCCGGCGGCCTCGCGTTCGATCCGCTCGATCCGCTCGAGGCCCTCGAGCCCCTCGATCGACCCGGGTGCGGTCATCCAGGCATCGTAGATCGGCGCCGGCCCGGGCCAGATCGGCGCTGGCGCAGGGCTTCGAAGCACAGCACCGCGCATGCCATGCCGACGTTGAGCGACTCTGCACGCCCCGACATCGGGATGCCCACGAGCCCGTCGAGCACGAGCCCCTCGGGGAGTCCCCACGCCTCGTTGCCCAGCACGAGGGCGGTCCGCACCGACCAGTCCACGCCGGCGTAGTCCTGGCCCCCGCGCGCAACGGCGCCGAGGCGCCGCAGGCCCGAGGCGCCCAACGTCTCGAGCAGCGCAACCGGCTCGCCGGCAAGGACGACCGGCACGTGGAAGAGCGAGCCTGCCGACGCGCGCACGGTCTTGGGGTTGTAGGGGTCGACGGTGCCGCCGCAGCACACCACCGCGCCGGCGCCCGAGGCGTCGGCCGTGCGCAGCACGGTGCCGGCGTTGCCGGGGTCCCGGACGTCGGCCAACACCACGACCAGGTCCGCCTCCTCGGGCACCGAAGGGAGGTCGAGGGCCGGGAAGATCGCGAGCACCGGCTGGGGCGTCACCGTGGAGGAGACGCGCTCGACGACGCCGGGCGCGAGCTCGAAGATCCGCGCGCCGACGGCGTTTGCGAGGCTGACCACCTCGGCCACGCCTCCGTCGGCGTCCGCCGCGCCGGACGCGACGTAGAGCGACTCGGGCACCGCGCCCGCAAGCAGGCCGGTGCGGACGACCTCGATCCCCTCGGCGACGAACACGCCGTCGGCCCGGCGCGCGGCGCGGCGGTCGAGGAGGTGCCGCAGGCGGCGTACCCGCTGGTGCGAGTAGCCGAGGGTCAGGAGGCCTGGAGCGCCGCGTCCGCGACCGCGACGAGCGCCCCGAAGGTCGCGTCGTCGGTCACCGCGAGGTCGGCGAGCACCTTGCGGTCGACATCGACCCCGGCCTGGTGCAGCCCGGAGATGAACCTGCTGTAGCTCATCCCGTGGAGACGGGCCGCCGCGTTGATCCGCTGGATCCAGAGCCTGCGGAAGTCTCCCTTGCGAGCCCGCCGGTCCCGGTAGGCGTACTGCAGGGAGTGCATGACCTGCTCGTTGGCGGCGCGGTACGTGCGGCTCTTGTTGCCGTAGTAGCCCTTCGCCTGCTCGAGCACCGCGCGGTGGTGCTTGCGGCCGTGGACGGCCCGCTTGACTCGTGCCATGGCTGCTCCCCTCAGATCCCGAGCATGCGCTTCACGCGCCGCTCGTCGCCGCTCGAGAAGTCGGTCTCCCGCGCCAGCCGGCGGGTCCGGACGCTGCTCTTCTTCTCGAGGAGGTGGGACCTGTTCTGCTGGCGGCGACGCAGGCGGCGGGTGCCGGTGATCTTCACGCGCTTCGCCGCGCCCCTGTCCGTCTTCATCTTCGGCATCTGGCTCCCTGCTCCTCCTGCTCTCCGGCCTGCTGCGCTCCGTGCAGCTCTCCGTCCTGCTCTCCGGCCTGCTGCGCTCCGGCTTGCTGCTATTCCTCTTGGGCCCCCGGTCCCGCCTCGGCGTGGGGGAGGCCGGCATCCTGGTCGTGGTTGCGCTGCCGCGCCGCCGCCGACTGCCTGGCCCGCCTGTCGGGGGCGAGCACCATCACCATGTTGCGTCCGTCGAGCCTGGGCTCCGCCTCGACCTTGGCCGCACCGTCGGTCTGCTCGGCGATCCGGTCGAGGATCTTCTTGCCGAGCTCGGGATGGAACACCTCGCGCCCCCGGAACATGATCGTGATCTTGACCTTGTGGCCGTCCTCGAGGAACTTCGCCACCTGCCGGGTCTTCGTGTCGAAGTCCCCGGGCCCGATCTTCGGCCGGTACTTCATCTCCTTCAGCCCGACATGGACTGCCTTGCGACGGCTCTCCTTCGCCCGCTGCGCCTCGTCGAACTTGAACTTTCCGTAGTCCATGATCCGGCAGACCGGCGGGTTCGCCATCGGAGCGACTTCGACGAGGTCCATGTCGAACCCCCTGGCGATGCTCAGCGCCTCGGGGAGCGGCTTGATCCCCAGCTGCTGGCCATCCGGGTCGACGAGGCGGACCTCACGCGCCCGGATGCGGTCGTTGATCCGGTGCTCAGGTGCAGTGGCGGTGACTATGCGGCATCGTCCTCTCTGTCTCGGGCCGTCGGTCCTTCCGCGACCATCGTCGTGAAGCGGAGCCACACCCGGCCGGGCGACACCACGTCGACCCGGCGCACCACCGGTGGCCGGGTGGAGGCCCGACTAAGAGCCCCGCTTCCTCGCCTGCATAGGCTAGCAGCATGAGCCTGTGGACCCCTTCGGGCGAGCATCCCGTGGGTGCTGACCGTCCCGCACCAGGCGGCGGCGCACCCGGACCCGGCGGCCCCGCCCCCGGCGCACCCGGACCCGGCGGCGCACCCGGACCCGGCGGCCCCGGACCCGGCGCACCCGCCCCCGGCCCGGAGGGCA
>DAHWOV010000129.1:0-1884 GCA_027339205.1 Acidimicrobiaceae bacterium
CCCGTGGACAAGGCGTTCGACAAGGAGAGGGAAGTGGACAACGAGGCTGCGTTCGACAAGTTCCGTGACTGCGCCGTGGAGGTCCTCCAGGTACCTGCCGAGAAGGTCACCATGGAAGCCCGCTTCGCCGAGGACCTCGACGCCGACAGCCTCGACCTGGTCGAGCTGGTGATGGCGCTCGAGGAGGCGTTCGGGGTGACCGTGGACGAGAGCGAGCTCGAGGACATCGAGACCGCGGGCCAAGCCTTCGAGCTGATCAGCTCGAAGCTCTGATGCTACTGGGGATCGGTCCCGACGGCCCGGTCCGGGGCCGGCGCGTGGCCGTCACCGGGATAGGGGCGGTCACCTGCTGCGGGGTCGGCGTCGAGGCGCTCTGGGACGGTCTCGTCCACCCGTCCATCTCGGGCGAACGCCGGGTCCGCGGCTTCGACGTCTCGGACTACTTCGAGGCGAAGGAAGCGCGCAGGGTAGACCCCTTCGCGGCGTTCACGGTCGCATCCGCGCAGATGGCGCTCGAGGATGCCGGTGACCTCGGCGCCGACCCCGGGCGTGCCGGAGTGATCTTCGCCACTGGCGTCGGCGGCTTCGAGACGCTCGCCGACCAGGTCACCGTCTACAACGAGCGGGGTGCGCGAAGGGTCTCTCCGTTCCTCGTGCCGATGATGATGGCCAACGCCGGCGCCGCGCACGTCTCGATGCGCAACGGATGGCGGGGCCCCTCCGAGACGGTGGTGACCGCGTGCGCCGCGGGCACCCACGCCGTGGCCAACGGGGCGCGCCTCGTGGCGACCGGTCGCTGTGACGTCGTGGTCGGAGGCGGCGCCGAGGCGTCGATGCACCCCGTCGCCATCGCGGCGTTCACGAACATGACCGCGCTGTCGACGAGCGGGATCTCACGCCCTTTCGACGTGCGGCGTGACGGGTTCGTCATGTCCGAGGGCGCCGCCGCGCTCGTGCTCGAAGCATGGGACCACGCCGTCGCGCGCGGTGCGCACATCTACGCAGAGGTCGCCGGCTCGGCCTCGACCGCCGACGCGTACCACATCACCGCCCCTGCGCCCGACGGGGCAGGTGCGGTGGCCTGCATGGAGCAGGCGCTCCTCGACGCAGGGATCGGCGCCGACGACATCGCCCACATCAACGCGCACGGCACCTCCACCCCGCTGAACGACCTCGCCGAGGCCCGCGCGATCAACAAGGTCTTCGGCGAGCCCGGCCCCCCCGTCACCTCGACCAAGGGTGTGACGGGCCACGGCCTGGGCGCGGCCGGTGCCATCGAGGCGGTTGCTTCGGTGCTGGCGATCGAGCGCAGGCTCATCCCGCCGACCTACGGCTGCGAGCAGCTCGACCCGGAGATCCACCTCGACGTGGTGCGCGGCGAGCCGCGCGCATGGGAGCCCGGCCCGGTGCTCTCCAACTCCTTCGGCTTCGGCGGGCACAACGGCTGCCTGGTGCTCCTCCCGCCGGAGGAGACGGCCCGGGCGCTCTCCGTCTCGTAGGCCTGCCCGGGCGCCCTGCGAGCGGCCTCTTCCTCCGCGCGCGCCCTGCGCGCCCCTCCGCACGCCCTCCGCGCCTCTCCGCGCCCCCCGGTGGCACAGGCGACCCGCTCTGCCCCAGGCACGAGCCTGGGGCAGAGCGGTCACCCTGGACGCTGCGCGGTCAGGCCGACCGGGTCACGCGGTGGCGGTCACGCCGACCGCGGCGCCGCCGACGACCGGGGCGTCGAGGTGCGTGCCGCCCATCGAGCCGAAGAACCGGGCGTCGCCGAAGCTGAACACCCCGCCGTCGGCGCCCATGAGCCAGTAGCCGTGCCCGTCGGGGGTGGGGGCGATGCCGACCACGTCGGAGACGTGGATGCCCATGCCAGGCAGCGACCCGGAGAAG
>DAHWOV010000016.1:0-11768 GCA_027339205.1 Acidimicrobiaceae bacterium
CCTCTTCGAGCCGATCGCCATCGGGCCGAAGGTGCTCCCGAACCGCTTCTACCAGGTGCCGCACGCCTCGGGCTTCGGCGTCGCGATGCCGAGGTCCCAGGCGGCGTTCCGCGGCATCAAGGCCGAGGGCGGCTGGGGAGGTGTCTGCGTGGAGTACGCCCCCGTTTCGCGGGACTCCGACGAGACCCCGGCGGTGGCGGCAGACTTCTTCGACGAAGACGACGCTGCCGCGCTTCGCCTCACGGTCGAGGCGATCCACGCCCACGGCGCGCTCGCCGGCATCGAGCTGTTCCACGGCGGCGTCGAGGACCTGAACGGCTCTTCCCGCTTACCCTCGATCGCACCCAGCCAGCTCGCCCACGTCGAGATGCCCGGAGCGGTGCCGAAGGAGATGTCCCTCGACGACATCGCCCGGGTGCAATCCGACTGGGCGGAAGCGGCGCGGCGCGCCCGCGACTGCGGCTTCGACATCGTCTACGTCTACGGCGCGCACGGCTATCTGCTGACGCAATTCTTCTCCTCGTTCTTCAACCATCGGGGTGACCGCTACGGCGGGAGCCTCGAGAACAGGGCCCGCTTCTGGCTCGAGACGCTTGCAGCCGTCCGCGACGCCGTGGGCCAGGACTGCGCTGTCGCGACGAGGATCGGGGTCGACTTCCGGGGCGAGCCGGGGATCACCATCGACGAGGCCCTCGAGCTCGTGGCACTCGCAGATCCTCTGGTCGACCTCTTCGACGTCAACACGGGGACCTGGCCACAGGACTCGGGAACCGCTCGCTACTTCCCCGAGGGCCACGGTCGCCCCTGGACCAGCCAGGTACGCCGCGCCACGCGCAAGCCCATCGTGACGGTCGGCCGCTTCAACAACCCGGACCTCATGGCCGACCTCGTGCGCTCCGGCGAGCTCGACATCATCGGCGCCGCGCGCCCAGCGATCGCCGATCCGTTCATGCCCAAGAAGATCGCCGAGGGCCGCATCGAGGACATCCGCGAGTGCACCGGGTCGAATGTCTGCATCCTGAAGGAGGAGGTGAACCGTCACGTCGGCTGCCTCCAGAACCCGACCGCGGGGGAGGAGTTCCGCCGGGGTTGGCATCCCGAGGTGGTGCCTCGGTCTTCGGCATGCGACCGATCCGTTCTCGTCGTCGGTGCCGGTCCTGCCGGGATGGAGTGCTCCCTCACGCTCGGGCGCAGAGGACATGCGGTCCATCTCGCCGAGGCGGCCCAGGAGCTCGGCGGTCATCTTCGGTGGGTGCGTCGGCTCCCCACCCTGGGAGAGCTCGGCAGGGTCGTCGACTGGCGAGCCACCCAGCTCGGGAAGCTGGAGAACGTCACGGTCGTCCGTGGGAGCCGGCTCGGAGCCGCTGACGTGCTCGACTACGGCGCCGCGATCGTCATCGTGGCTACGGGATCGTCGTGGAGCGGTGACGGCCTCCAGCCTCGTACGCACGAGCCGATCCCAGGCGCTGACGCCGCCCTGCCGTTCGTGCTCACCCCCGAGCAGGTGATGCTCGAGGGCAAGAAGCCCGCGGGCCAAGACGTGGTCGTCTACGACTGCGAGGGTTACCTCGTCGGAGCGGGCATCGCCGAACGTCTCCACCTCGACGGCTACGCGGTCACGATCGTCACGCCCTTCGACGTCGTCTCGCCGGTGAGCGACGGGACCCTCGAAGGGCCGTTCCTACGAGCACACCTTCACGAGCTCGGGATCGGGATGCGGCGCAACGTGGTCGTCCGGTCGGTGTCGCCGGCCGGCATCACCGGTGTCGACGAGTTCGGCGATCCGGTCGAGATCAGGGCCGGCTCGGTGGTGCTCGCCACCCAGAGGGTCTCGGACTCCCGCCTGTGGGAGGAGCTGTCGGCCGATTCTGCAGCCCTCCTTGACGCGGGGATCGTCGGCCTTTACCGCATCGGCGACGCGGTCGCCCCGCGCATGACCTCCGAGGCGGTCTTCGACGGGCATCGCCTGGCGATGGAGATCGACTCTGCCAACCCGGCGGTCGCCCTGCCCGTCGACCGCCGGGAGCAGCGCCAGGACGAGGTCGCGCTCAGAACCTGCGCTGGGTCCCCGAGAGCACGTCGCGCAGGATCTGGCCGATGAGGTCGATCTCCTCGTGGCCGCCCGTTGCACACCTTGACGATCTGGCTGCTCTCCCAGGGCGAGATCGCCGGCGAGCCTGAGAATCTACAAGCTCGCACTACGAGTGGACCCGTTCGCAGCTGCCGGGCGTACCCGACGTCGGGCCCCACCCGTGCGGAGCACGTGGCTCGTCTCTGCGGAGGTGGCTTCCCCTTGGTCCGGCAGCGGCAGCTCTTACGAGAGTTGCTGGGAGGGCTCGCCGGGCGCACTGGTCAGGTGCTGAACCTGTCGGCCGCTGGCGAGGGGCTGGGCACCTCTCGCAGGACCCTCGAGGATCACCCCCGGCTGCTCGAGGACCTGTTTCTCATCGAACGACGGCCAGCGTGGGACAAGACGCTTTGTGCTCGCACGGTTGCCGCCTCCAAGGTCCAGGTCATCGACTCCGGCCTCGCTGCTCGACTGCTGCGAGTCAGCCCGGACAAGCTCGCCGGCCTGGATCCCACCACGCTGACCGAGCTCGGGAACCTGCTGGGGACGCTTCGAAGCATCCTCGACGACCGGTTCATTGCGGGCGTCGCCACGCTGCGTGCGCCGCCCCGGCGAGCCACACTGGTCCGGTGGAAACGACCACGCAATGGACGTCCGCCTTGGCTCGCTATGCCGAACGGCTGCACGTCAGAGCAGGCAGCGGCCACCACGTGGTCTCGCCGCTCGGCGCGTGGACGGTCCTCGCGTTGTGCGTGCCTGCCGCCGGGGATGATCGGGCACGAGACACGCTCGGCCGGGCTCTCGGGGCCGACCCCGACGCGTCGTTCGAGCTGGCGTCGATGCTGCTCAGCGAGCCGCATCCGCTCGTCGCCGCGGCGGCCGGAGTGTGGCTTGCCGCGGGCGCCGAGACGCCGCGGTCCAGGGTCTGGCGAGAGGCGCTTCCCGGAGTGGTCGCAACGGGGGACCTGCCCACTCAGGCCGCGCTCGACGCCTGGGCGGCGCAGCACACGCTCGGGCTGATCGAGCGCTTCCCGATCGAGCTCACACCCGCGATGCTCTGCGTGCTCGCGAGCGCGCTCGCCACCAAGGTGTCCTGGGAGGTCCCCTTGGAGGTGGTCGACGCGGCGGAGCTCGGGCCGAGCAGATGGACTCGAGCGGTGCGCTCGGTCCTCCGGTCTCCGGACCTGCGTCACCGTCAGTTCCTCGCTGCGAGCGAGCGCGCCGGCACCGTCTGCGTGCACCTCGCCCGGGCACGAGGGGGTCTCCTCGTCGGCTCGGTGATCGCCGCCGAGGAGGACCGCCCCTTTGGCGACGTGCTGGCGGCGGCCGAGGAGATCGTGACGAGAGAAGCGGCCGAGCGCGGGAGCGTCCCCCGTGTCTCCCTCTTCGACCTGGCGGTGGGGGACGGCCCCGTGTGGTCGATCCAAGAGGAGCCCGTGCAAGTCGCGGGGTTGGACGGAAGAGAAGAGCGCGTCGTCTCGGTCCTTCCGGCTTGGCGAGCGACAACCAAGCTGGAGCTCGCCGGTGACGAGCAGCTCGGATACGACCTCGGATTCGACGACGCAGCACGAGTGATCGCGTCCGCACTCGAGCTTCGCCGCTTCGCCTACGAGGCGCGCCAGGTGTGCATGGCTCGCTACAGCGCCGTCGGCTTCGAGGCGGCGGCAGTCACGGCCCTGGGCGTGCGGGCCTCCGCCATGACGCACCGGCCCGGGCTGTTGCGGACCGCCACCGTGCGCTTCGCGCATCCCTACGCGGTGGTTGCGGCTGCCTTCGACGACGGGGAGCCGAGCGGCGCTGGCGCTCGGTCGCCATGGCACGGCCTGCCTGTCTTCTCGGCGTGGGTGACCGAGCCGAGCGAGGCGGAGGCGCCCCGCTGAGGACGGTCGCTGCGCGTGAGGGGAGGATCGCTGCGTTAGGCCCAGGCTGCGGCCGGCAGTCGGCGCGCGCGGGGCACCAAGTCAGCGAGGGGCGAACGGCGCGCCGTGCCCGGGGACGATCAAGGCCGGCCGAAGCGAGAGGAGCTTCTCGCGCGAGTCCTCGAGCAACGCTTGGTCGGCGGCGAGTGGGTCCACGTCGGGCCCATCTGCCGACCACCACAAGTGGGTGCATGCGACGAGTCCGCCGCCGGTCTCGACGAGGGTGCTGATGTCCTCGGCGGTGTGGCCGGGCGTCCCCATGAGCCGGACCGAAGGAGAGAGGGACCATCCGTCGGCGACGCGTTCCTCCCAGACGTCGTCCTTGTAGACCGCCCAGTGGTCGTGGAACCGGGCGTTCTCGAAGAGCGCCGCGTTCAGCGTGTGGTCGGGGTGGTGGTGGCTGAACACGACGTCGGTGACGTCTCTCGCTCGGGTGGCCAGCTCCTCCAGCCGTGCCAGCAGCGCGCGTCGGTCGGCGACCATGCCGGGGTCCACGACGATGGTCGCGTCGGCGTCACGAACGAGCGTGATCGTGCTCGCGACCCGTTCGTCGGCGTAGCCGGTGGACAGGATGTCGATGCGGGCGGTCAACAGACGGCCTCCTCTCCGCTTTGGTTCTCCTCTGGCCGGTCCCTTTGGCCGGTCCCCTTGTCGGGCTTGCGCATACTCGCACGATTCGAGCGGAAACCACCCTCGAAAACACCCGAGTCAAGACGAACGCGTGCCCTCGCCGCCGTGGTTTCGGCCTCGACCCGAGGGCCGGCGGCGTGGTTCGTGCATGGGACGGTCACCCCTCGGGGACCGTCGCACCGACCGGTAGGATCGCAACAGGGAGACAGCCAGTGTCTCGAACAGGTTCATCTGCTGGGCGACGAGAGCGGTTCTTGGGCACAGCCAGGAGGTTCACATGACCGATGATTCAAGCCAGGCCAACTGGAACGTCAGCCAATGGCACGGGAAGATGCTCCTCGACCGGAACGGTGAGAAGATAGGGAAGCTCGAAGACGTCTATGTGGACGTGGAGACCGACGAACCCCAGTTCGGCACGGTGAAGGAGGGCTTTGTCAGCCGTCATCTGACGTTCGTGCCGCTCGCAGGGCTGCAGATCGGTCCCGAGTCCTTGCAGGTGAGCGTCACCAAAGACCAGGTGAAGTCTGCTCCGGATATCGCGCTCCACGGCGAAGAGCTGTCCCAAGCTGATGAGTCCAAGCTCTATCACCACTTCGAAATGAACTACACCCCAATCGCCACGGAGAGCGGCCGCCGTCTCGCTCGGCGCTGACGGCTTGTCCGCCCGCGATGCGACAGGCACTCGCTCGCCACATCGTGATTCATGAGGCAGAGCTGAGATCCTGAGGAGGCGAGCCCCGGGGCTGTGACGCGTCGGCGGGAGACGCCTCGGCGCTTCGCGAGCTCTCGCCGCGGTCGCGGCCCGGCGGCCTCGGGCGCCGTGACCTGGCTGGCGCGTCCACGTAATCTCCGCCAGTGCTCCAGGTCCCGCACGCTCGGGCGGCTCTCGCCGGAGTGGCCGTCGCCACGCTCTCGGTCCTTCTCGCGGCGTGCGGGGGAGGGACCGCCGCCACGAAGGGCTCGTCGGGATCCCACGCGCCCCGGACGGCCTCTTCGCGCCCCGGCGCCTCGGGTGCGGGGTCGGGTGCGGGGTCGAGGTCAGGGTCCTCGAAGGGATCGAAGGCCGGATCGAAGGCCGGATCTGCGACACGGTCGACGAGCCCGCCCCGGTCGACCACGACCTCCCCGACCTCCCCGACCTCCCCGACCTCCACGACCTCCCCACCCGGCCTCCCCGCCCCGGCGACGCTGGCGCAGTTCCCGACAGCGCCGGCACTGAGCGGCGGCGGCGTGTGGGCTCCCGCAGGCCGGCCCGTCGACGGCCAGCCGGCGGTCTTCGAGACCTCCCTCGTGCCGCCCGGGGGGTCCCAGGCCGCCGGGATCGCGTGGATGGACACGCGGCTCCTCGCCGCCCGGCTCTACTCGGGATCCCTCAGCCCGGGTGGCGGACCGTACACGTACACCGCGCCGGTCGAGCCCGCGCAGGCGACGTCGCTCGTCGCCGCCTTCAACGGCGGGTTCAAGATGGCGACAGCGAGGGGTGGGTACTACACGACAGGGAGGACCGTGGTGCCCCTCGTCGACGGCGCCGCCTCGCTCGTCATCTACGCCGACGGGTCTGTGACGGTCGGCACGTGGGGCGCGACAGTGACGATGACCCCCGACGTGGTCAGCGTGCGACAGAACCTGGTCCCCCTCGTCGAAGGCGGCCAGCCGACGCCGCAGGCGTCGAGCCCGGACTGGATGTCGTGGGGGGCAACGTGCGGGGTCAGCACCTGCACAGGCCCCGGCATCGAGAACCAGTGGCGCTCAGGCGTGGGGGTGACCGCCGACGGCGCGCTCGTCTACGTGACCGGGCCGGCATTGTCGCCGCTCGAGCTCGCGGACCTGCTCGTGCGTGCGGGTGTGGAGAAGGGCATGCAGCTCGACATCAACCCGTACTGGACCGTCTTCGTCACCTACGACCCGGCCACACCCCACGGGGCAGCCGCGCCGACAGACGGCAGCAAGCTCGTGGCGTCGACCGAGCAGGGCCCGGCGACCTTCTTTGAGCCCTGGTGGGCAAGGGACTTCATCACGATGTCGGCGAGGCCCGCCGGCGGCTGAGGACGCCCTCGAGCAGGCGCCAGGCCCCCGTCCCCAGGGCGAGCCACCGGCACCTTCGAGTAGGCGCCATCCCCGCCCCCCGCCCCCCGCAGCCCGCTACCCGGGGACGCGCGTCGGCGGCAGGCCGGCCGTGACGGCCGCTCCGGCTTCCTCGTGGAGCTCGTCGAGCGCCTCGGCAGCGGACGTCCGGCCCTTGGTCGCGAAGGCGATGACGATCCCGACCGCGAGCCACGCCAACGCGATCTCGGGGGCGAGGATCGTCGGGGAGGCGACCTTGTAGAACGACCCCCAGATCGCGCCGCCCGTGATCACGATGCCGACGATCGCGGCGAGCGCGAGCCGCACCGGGCCGGGGTCGAAGCGAAGCGAGCGCAGCGCGCCCGCCGACATGAGCAGGTACACGACCACGAGCGCAAACCCGCCGAACGTCGAGTTCCACGAGAAGATTGCGAAGTAGTGGGGGGTCTTGGGCAGGGAGAAGAGCCCCGTCCAGAACTGGTTCAGCACGATGAAGAGGAGGCACGCCCCGATCACCGTGTAGATCGCTCCGACCGGCGTGCGCCGGCGCGTGGAGACCGTCGCCAGCGCAGAGGGGAGCCGCCGGTCCCTCGCCATCGCGAACAGCCCCCGGGAGGCAGAGACGGTGCAGCCCAGCGCGACGGCGAGCATGTCGAAGAGCACCACGAGCTCGAGCAGCCGGTCGATCCAGGTCCCTCCGTACCCGCCGGCCGACTTCGCCGCGCCGAGCGCGAAGAGCGGGGCTGTCACCGCTGCGCTCAGGGTCCTCAGGCTGAAGTGGAACCCCGCGATCTCCGCGTAGGTCGCGAGGACGTAGAAGGCCATGGAGAGGCCGACCGTGAACATGATGGCGACAGGGATGTGCCGCTTGGGCTTGGGCGTCTCCTCCGCCAGGTTTGCCGCGGTCTCGAAGCCCACGAACAGGAGGACCCCGTAGAGCACGCCGAAGAAGATGCCCGACCACCCGTCGGCGGCCGACGACGGCTCGAATGGCTTGGGGCTGTTGGCGCTCCCGAGGTCGACGATCACGTAGATGAAGAAGGCGGTGAGCACCGAGAGCGAGACGAGCGCCAGCGTGAGCTGCAAGCGCGTCGAGATCCGCACGCCGAAGTAGGCGACGGAGAACAAGAAGGCGACGACCAAGAGGCTCCACGCCCAGTTGGGCAGCGGCGTGACTGCGAACTCCGAGGCGATCGTGCTCTGCAGGTACCCGCCGATCAGCAGCACGAGGCCGCTCACGAGCGCGAGGATCCCGCCGTAGTAGAGCCAGCCGGCGGCGACGCCGGCCCGGCGCCCGAGCCCCTCGGCCACGTAGTCGTACAGCGATCCCGCCGCGTGGATGCGCTTCGCGTAGCGAGACACCACCCAGCCGAGCGCGAAGACGCCGATCGACGCGATGATCACCGAGATCGGCGACGCCACGCCCCCTCCCTTGCCGCTCGCGCTGATGATCCCGGCGACGAGCGGGATGAGGAAGGCGGAGGAGAAAACCGGGCCGAGGAAGCCGACCGACTGGGCCACCACGTCGGGCAGGGACAGCCGGCGCTCTCCGAGGTGCTCGTAGCCGTCGGCGGCCTGCAGCGCCCCCGGCGCCGCCTGCCCCCCCTGCCCCCCCGGCGCCGCCTGCGGACCGAGCTCGGTCATCGCAACCTCCAGATCCGCCGAGCGTTCTGCGAGAAGACCTTGTCGAGGTCCTCGGGCTCGAGCCCGGTCGCCTCGACGTCCGCGATGGTGTCCGCGACCACCTTGGGGCCGCCGAGCGGCATGTCGGTGCCGAAGAGCACGTGGTCGGGGCCGAAGAAGTCGAGCGCGCAGCGGACGGCGTGCGGGGCGCCGAACATGGCCGTGTCGGTGTAGAAGCGGCGAAAGAAAGCGATGGGCGTGTCGGTCAGCTGCGCGATGACCTCGTCACGCGCCGGGTCCTCCATCGGCGACGCGAGCCGCCCGGAGAAGTGGGGCACCATCGCGCCGGCATGGTGGGCGAGGAAGCGCACCCGGGGGTACCGGCCGACGGCGCCGCTGTAGACGAGGCGCGCCATGCAGACCGACGTCTCGTAGGGCCAGCCGAGCGACCACCAGATGCCGTACTTCGAGCGGTCCTCGACCGGGTAGTCCGCCCACATCGGGCTGCGCGTCGGGTGGATCCACAGCGTCGCGCCGAGCTGATCCGCTGCCGCCAGGACCGGAGCGAACGCCGGGTCGTCGAGAGGGCGACCGAAGACGTTGGTGTGGACCTGCGCACCGAGCGCACCGAGCTCCCTGGACGACCGCGTGAGCTCCGCCGCAGCCGCGTCCGGGTTGGCCATCGGGAGGGCTGCGGCGAACCCGACGAAGCGCTGCGGATGCCGGGCGACCAGGCCGGCAAGCTCCTCGTTCACCATCGAGGCGAGCGAGGCGGAGGTCGCGGCGTCACCCATCTCCTCGATCGGGGGCACCGCGAGCGTCAGCACCTGGCGGTAGTCGGGGAACGGGTCTATCACCCGCCAGCGAGCGTCGAGGTCGACGAGGGCCGGGTCCTCGCGGATCCAGGGGGCGTACCCCTCCACGCGCGCCGAGAGGCGTCCGTCAGCGACCGCCCGCTCGAGCCGCTCGAGATAGCCGGACGGGATGATGTGCGCGAAGGCGTCGATCTGCACGGGGCCTCCAAACCTTTGCGAACGCCTGCGACTGTACGCGAGCGTCGCCGCGTGGTGCCACCGCTTGCCGGTGCGGTGCCTGGTCGGGTCGCCACGTCGGCGGGCTCCCCCTCGGCGCGGTGGTCCCCGGCTCAGAGGAGCTCGGCGCCCAGGATCTCCCGCCACGCCGGCGGGTCGCTCGCTCCCTCGGTCACGAGCACGAGCACGGAGCTGCCTTCGTCCACGAGGGCTGCCAGCGGGGTCGCACGGCCCTGGCGCTGGAGGGCCAGGAGGCCCCCGAGCGCGGCCGCGCCGGTCTCGCCGGCCTCGATGCCGGAGGCGGCGAGCACGCGCACCGCCTCGCGCGCCCAGTCGTCGTCGATGGTGACGAACCCCGAGACCCCCGCGGAGACCCGCGGCCAGGCGACCCGAGAGGGCGTCCCGCAGTTCAGCCCGGCCATGATCGACTCCTGGGGCTCGGTCAGCGTGACGAGCGCGCCGGCGAGCACCGATGCGGTGGTGCACGCCGCGCTGGTCGGCTCCACGCCGATGACCGATGGCGGGCGGCGAGCCGCGCGGGCGTGCGTGACCGTCGCCGCAGCGAGCGCCCCCACGCCGATGGGGACCACGACGACGTGGGGCTGCTCGTGGCCCGCACGCTCGAGCGCGTCGTCGATCTCGACGAACATGGTGCCGTATCCCTCGATGACCCAGCGCGGGACGTCGGTGTAGCCGGGCCAGCTCGTGTCGCTGATCACGAGGCACCTCGGTCCCGCCTCCTCGGCAGAGCGCGCGACGGCGTCGTCGTACCCGCCGTCGACGATCACCACGTCGGCTCCTTCCCCCGCGATCGCATCGATGCGCGAGGTGGTAGTGCCCGCGGGCACGAAGATGCGTGCGCCGGCGCCGAGCCAACCGGCCATGCGGGCGACGGCCCTCCCGTGGTTGCCGTCCGTGGCCGCCGCGAGGCTGAAGGGGCGGAGGGGATCGAGCGCGCTGGCGAGCTCGGCCACGTCCCCCCAGTGCAGCGACTCAGCATCCGACCCGCGCTCCAGCGCCAGCCGGGCCCGCAGGGCGCGGTAGGTGGCCCACGAGGCGCCGAGCATCTTGAAGGAGGGCAGCCCGAAGCGCGTGGACTCCGCCTTCACCAAGAGCTCCTTCACGCCGAGGGCCGAGGCGACGCGAGGGAGGGACAGGAGTGGGGTCGGCTCGTAGCCGGGCAGGCGGCGATGGAACGCGAGGATCTCTGCGGGGTCGGCCCGCTCCGCCACTTCGGGTCCCCCGGCCGCCACGTCCACGTCGGGTCCCCCGGCCGCCGCGTCCACGTCGGGTCCCCCGGCCGGGTCCTGGAGCCCGGCGAGGGGGTTGACGACGGCCCGGAAGCCGAAGCTCACGGTGTCCAGCCGCTGAACGCGTCGATCATCTGGTTCACGTCGCCCAGCGGGTACAGGATCGGGCACGTGCAGCCGTGCGCGACGTAGTCGCCGACGCGTGCCCGTGCCTGGGCGGGCGTCCCGGACGCGGTGAGCATGCGCACGACCTCGTCGGGGACGAGCTTCGAGGCCGCCTCGACCTGCTCGTGGGTGGCCGGCCACGTCAGCACCTCGCCGACGGCGTCGAGCAGTGACTGGGGGACCCCCGAGGCGCGCATGATGTGCGGCTGCTGGCCGAGGTACTGGGTGACCATGAGCCTCGCCATGTCCAGCGCGGTCGTCTCGTCCTCGTGCACCGAGCAGACCACGAGCTGCGGGCGGTCGAGGTCCTCGAGCTTGCGACCCGACCGCTCGAGCCCGATGGCGAGGTGGCCGAGCGCCCGCTCGTTGTAATCGGGGGAGACCAGGTAGTTGAGCACCACCCCGTCCGCGATCTCGCCGGCCAGCTCGAGCATCTTGTCGCCGGTCGCGCCGATGTATATCGGCACGTCCTTCGGCCGGCGCTCCTGGTAGACGTAGTCGAGCTCGACGCCTGTCAGGTGGACCCACTCACCGTGGAACGTCACGGTCTCGTTGGCGAGGAGCGCGCGCACCGCCGTCACGACCTCGCGCATGACGGTGAGCGGATGGGTCCGGGAGATGCCGACCTTCTTCGCGAGCGGGTCCCACCACGCCCCGAGCCCGAGCAGCACGCGTCCGGGGGCGAGGTCGTCGAGCGTCGAAAAGGTGGCCGCCAGGCGGGCAGGGTTCCTCGACCAGCAGTCCGACACCCCCGAGCCGACCCTGATGCGATCGGTCACCGCCGCGTACGCGGCGAGGGGCACGGTCGCCTCACGGACGAGCCGGCTCTCGGCCTGCCAGACGGCGTCGAAGCCCCGAGCCTCTGCGTACGCGGCGTACCCCATGCCGTCGCGGATCGAGTGGGCGTCTTGGAGGTACAGGGCGGTCCTCACGAGCTCACCCCGGCGCCGCCACCGTCCCCACCGGCGGCGCCACCGTCCCCACCGGCGCCGCCACCGTCCCCACCGGCGCCGCCACC
>DAHWOV010000099.1:0-6562 GCA_027339205.1 Acidimicrobiaceae bacterium
CGACCCCCTCGCCCTCGCGCACGAGACCGAGGAGCATGTGCTCGGTGCCGATGAAGCTGTGCCCGAGCTGGAGCGCCTCGCGCAGGGAGAGCTCGAGGACCTTCTTCGCCCGAGGGGTGAACGGCGGCGACCCGCTCGGGGCGTTGCCGGCGGCCACGCCGACGATCTCCTCCACCTTCTCCCGCGCCGCTGTGAGCGTGATGCCGAGCGACTCGAGCGCCTTCGCCGCGATGCCCTCGCCCTCGTGGAGCAACCCCAGGAGGATGTGCTCGGTGCCGATGAAGCTGTGCCCGAGGAGGCGCGCCTCTTCCTGGGCCAGCCCGAGAACCCGTCTCGCCCGGTCGGTGAAGCGCTCGAACACGCGACCAGTCTCCCACCGTGTGCGGCGCACCGCGCGTGCGGTCAGGCGTGCGGCGGGTCCCCCTCGGCCTCGCTGCGCTCGGTCACCCACGCCGAGAACACGGGCAGGCCGTGCCATGGCGTGCGTGCGGTGGGGCGCTCGGGTCCCCGGTCGTCGTCGAAGGCGACCGCGACGACGGCGTAGGGATGCGCGAAGCGCACCGTGGCGGTCCGCACCACGCCACGGCGGCGAACCAGTGCGGCGGTCCTCACGCCGAGGGCCGTCACGGCGGCCGCCTCGAACCCCACGGCGCTGTAGCGAGCCGTGCACGCCTGGCGTGCCTCGAAGGCGAAGCGCTGGAGCCCGAGCGCCGACGCGATGGCGCGTGCGGCCTCGTCGAAGCCGAGGTCCTCGCCCTGGGTGAGCTCGAGCGTGGTCGCGGCGCGCCAGGCCGGAAGGACCGAGACGACGCGCTCTTCCCGCCTACCTGGGGCCGCGTCCTCGATGGGTCCCTCGTGGATGGACCACACAGGGCCGTCCCCCGCCGGAAGGTCGAAGAGGGAGAGACGGGGGATCCGTCCTCGCTCGGCGGCCTCCGCCGTCACGACCTCTTCTGCCGCCGCCAGCACGTCGCCCGGAGGGAGGTCCTCCTCGGCGGCGATCACCGAGCCCACCAGCAGGCCGCCGCGCGCTCGGGCGAGGTGCACGCAGACGGTGCCGGCGCGCTCGGTCCTCGCGAGGAACTGGCGGTGACGGGGGTCCTTCTGCGGGGCCCGCAGGACGCCGCGTACCGTCTCGGACCACCGGCTCGGCTCGATCTCGCCTGCGTCGACGATCTCGAAGGGCACCTCCCAGGACACCTTCGTGGCGAGCGCGCTCGCGAGCACGCAGACCAGTGTGGGCGTGACCTCGATCGGGAAGCGGTCGATCAGCCCGAGCGTGTGCGCCGCCGCCCACGCGTCGAGCGCGGCCTGGTTGGGCAGGTCCCCGGACTCGACCACCTCGGGCAGCATCGCCCGCCAGGCTGCGAACCGCGGCGTCTCGGCTCCTGCCGCGAGCCACAGGCCCGCTGCAGCCGACACGAGCGGGTGCGGATCGCCGAGCAGGCTCGAGGCCATACGGAACGACGCGTCGGGGTCGGCTCCGAGCGCCCGGCCGAGCGCGTCTCGGTCCCGTTGCTCTCGGGCGGCAGGCACGCACAGCGCGAGGACCATCCACGCGCCGAGGGGCGAGACCGCGTGGTGGCCGCTGCCTGCTCGGGCGTGCAGCCGCTCGGCGTATCGGGCCAGCACCGGGGCCCACGTCGTGGCCGTGTCCATGGGGCCAGTGTGGCTCGCCTTCACACCCGGTGCAGGTCGCGCAGCCATCTATTGAAGTTTTGAAGAAGCGTGAGCTGCTCGGGCTCGGGAGGATCAGGGCTGAAGTGGACCAAGTCATTGCGCAGCACGCGGATCTCTTCCAGCGCCCGCATGAACTCGGCCCTGTCGGCGTACCATCCGAACCGATCGAAGTTCTCAGGCTTCTGGAGAAATCGAACGACTTCGCCGAGCGTCAGGTCGTCGATGCCCTCTATCCTTCCGGCGCCGGCAGGGTCGACGGCTTGGCGCACCTCATCGAGGTCGAACCGGCTCGCAATGGCGACTCGGAGCCGTCGTTCGACCTCTTCCAAGGCCAGGTAGGGCTCGGCAAGGCTCCCGAAGAGGCTGCTCAGATCGTCCGTCGTGACGATGCCAGAAAGAGCGTTGTCTCTGGCACGAACGAAGGCAAAACCAAGCCGCGCGATACGAGGGATGAGGGGAAGCAGGTCCTCGTCGAGGTGAACTTCAGGTGGATGCAGCACGAGTGCATCCTTGAGCACTGCACCGTCGATCCCAACGAGCGCTTCCGTGATCGATCGCCAGGTGACCGCTCCGTGCAACTGCCGCGGCCCGCCGACGACGGCGAGCTGGGAGTAGTCGTTCAGTTCCATGAGCGACAGTGCGCGAGAGATGGTGTCTTCCCGGTGGACTGAAGCGACCGGCCGATTGGCGGAGGCAAGGGAACCCACCTTGAGCCCGATGGAGCCCGACGGCGCGCTCGAACGGCCGTCGTTGGCTGTCTTCACCGACACCAGCGAGACGTTGGCATCGATCCACACGTCCGTGTATGGGGGATCCGACCTCAGCCCTGCACTTGCCAACGCCTGGTCGAGGTTCGTCACGACGCGCGATCCGCGACGTTTGGCACCGACGCGGACCAGCAATTCCCTGACGGTGAGCCGGATCGGATCTGTCGGGGGGCGTTCCGCGGCCATCTTCAGAAGGTCGTCGAGATCGGACTGCTCGAGTCCCGCCATCGTTCCCTCCGCCTGTGCCCGCCTGTGCCCGCCTGTGCCCGCCTGACGACGCCAGCGTCGTGGGAGCGTAGACCTCGGGGAGGCCCGTCGGCCTTCCCGTAGGCGCAAGGCGCCCGAGCCGAGCTTCGAGTGACGATGGCGCCCGAGTAACGGTGGGGCCAACGTCGACATGAACGGTGTGGAGGGCACGGCACCGAGCCATCGGGGAGCGGCGATGCAGGACGAGCAGAGGGAGCGTTTCGACACCCTCTACCGCGTCGCGCGGGCGAAGATCCTGGCGTACGCGCTGCGTCGCGTGCCATCGGCCGAAGACGCCGCGGACGTCCTCGCCGAGACGTTCACGATCGCCTGGCGCAGGCTCGACCAGGTCCCTGGTGGTGACGAGGCGCTCCTGTGGCTCTACGTCGTGGCCCGCAACGTGATCCAGAACGATCGCCGGCGTCAGCAGCGGCGCTCCGATCTGGTCGAGCGCGTGGCCCGGTGCGTGCCCGACGAGGGGACGCGGGCCCTTCCCCGCGACGAGGAAGGGCTCGTCGCGTTGCTGTGCCTTCGGGCCCTCGACGACGAGGAGCGGGAGGTGCTCATGCTCACGGCGTGGGAAGGGCTGGCGCCCTCCGCCGTCGCCCGAGTTCTCGGGTGCTCGCCGGGCGCCGCTCGGGTGCGCCTGCACCGCGCCCGGCGCCGCCTCCACCGGGCGATCGCCGCACTCACACGAACAGAGGCCGACCACGCGGCCCGGGCCCTTCACGGAGTCGGGCCCGACGGGACGCGTGTCGCCTCGGACCCCCAAGGAGGTCTCACGTCATGAGCACCACACTTCGCCGGATCGACCCGGTCGACGAGTGGGCGGTCGAGGCCGCCGCCACGCACCCCGTGTTCGGGGAGCTGTGCGAGGAGATCGTGAGCGCTCCGCCCGCGCGGGATCCGACGGACGCGGCCGTATCGGTCTCCTCGCGTCGCGCGCGGCCTCGAGCGCGCCGCGCAGCGGCTCGGACGCGTGGCGTGCGTCGTGCGCTCGTCGCGGGGGCGTCGGCCGTCGTGGTGGCCCTCGGCGCCCTGGCCGGGACCGGAGCCATCGGTGGCGGGGGCGGGCTGCGCGGCCCCTTCACGACCCGCTGGCATGACGCCCACGCGCTCGACGCCGGACGGTCCGCGCGCGGCACGGGCACCTGGCGGCTCGTCGACGACCTGCTGACCGGGACCTGGCAGCAGAACGACTACGGCCCGCCTCCGGGACGCCTCAGCTGCGCGACGCCGAGCCGCTGCTACGTCATGGCCGGCAGGTATCCCTCGGCCATGGCCGGCGCACCGCTGCTCTCGGAGTCCCTCTACGTGACCACCGACCAGGGAGCGGACTGGACCGTGCTCCCGATGCCGTCGGGGTTCTCTCCGACGACGTCACTCGCCTGCGCCGGGGCCACATGGTGCGCTGCAGGCGGCACCTACCGAGGGCAGGCGGTGCTCCTCACGACCGCCGACGGCGGGCACTCCTTCACGGTCATGCCGCTGTCGGGGGGACTGGGCACGCTCCACGTGCTCACGTGCCCGTCCGTGGGGGTCTGCGACGGCCTCGTCTCCTCGTCGACCGGCTCTCTCACAGGTCCGTTCGATGCGACGTTCCTCTCTGCGACCGGCCTCTCTGCGACCGGCGGCGGGGCCGAGCTCAGCGACCACCCGATCCTGCCCGGGGACTCCATGGTGTCGCTCGCCTGCACCTCGCCCGAGCGCTGCACCGCCGTCGGGGAGACCGACGCGACCGAGGGCACAGTCATCCCCACCGGGGTCTCCGCGGTGACCAACGACGGCGGCACGACGTGGACGGCCGGAACCGTGCCGAAGGGGTTGGGCATCCAGGGGATGCTCTCGCCCCTCGCCTGTCCCGACGCGACACACTGCGTGGTCGTCGGTCGCGTCGCCATCGAGAACCCCACGCAGTGCGCAGCGACGACGCGCGGCGCGCTCCCGGCGCCATCGGGACCCTCGCTCGCCTCGATCCCGATGTCGCCAGCCGTGCGGGCGATCTCTGCGGCCGAGTCCGAGATCGCCGCGACATGGGCGAGGAAGACCCGGGGCTTCGGGGGCGCATACGAGTGCTCGAGCGGTCTCGTGACAGAGGTCGGCGTCGTCGCGACGAGCACCGACGGAGGGCGGACCTGGACGCCGGAAGCCTTGCCCGGCGACGTCCCCGACCCGCAGCTGGACGGGCTCGCCTGCCCGTCGGCCACGGAGTGCTGGGTCTCGGGATCCGAGTCCATCCCCGAGCGTGTCGGGCGCGCCCTCGACGAGGGTTCCCCCGTCCTCCTCGGGACCACCAGCGCGGGGGCGACCTGGTCGAAGGTGACCTTCAGCGTCGCTCCGACAGCGCCGAACCCGACAGGGCAGTCGTACCTGACAATCGGCGCCATCAGCTGCCCGTCGGCCAACGTGTGCCTGGCCAAGGGGAGCGGCGCCCAAGGGGCCCGCGTGAGCCCCGTCTACAGCCTCGTCGTCCCGGCAGGCTGACCGACGCCCAGATGCCGGCGAAGGGACGGATGGCGCGGTGCAGGCCCTCAGGCCGCAGAGCCGTAGAAGCCTGCCCCGCCGAAGGCGAACACCCCGCCGTCGGCGCCCATGAGCCAGTACCCACCTCCTGGAGCGGCCGCCATCGCCATGACGGGTGCTGCAGGGGTCACGCCGATCCCCGGGAGCGACCCGTCGAACGGCGCCGACCCGAACGCGTAGACGCCCCCGTCGGCGCTCGTCTCCCAGTAGCCGCTCGCATGGGGGTCGACCGCTGCTCCGGTGACCGGTGCCGCCAGTGGCATCGGCGTGGCGTTCCCCCCGAGCGACGTGGCGTCGCCGTAGACCGCCGGGGGCAGGCCCGTAGAGGCCGGCAGGAGGTAGCCCCTGCCGTCGGGCGTGGCGAGCAACGCCGCGCGTGGAACGCCGTCGTTCCCGCTCCCGTAGAAGGCGGCGTCGCCGAACGCGAACACCCCG
Source organism: Acidimicrobiaceae bacterium (assembly GCA_027339205.1). Taxonomy (GTDB): domain Bacteria; phylum Actinomycetota; class Acidimicrobiia; order Acidimicrobiales; family RAAP-2; genus JAJYVT01. The sequence continues at coordinate 5,652 of DAHWOV010000099.1, forward strand.
CCGTCGGCACCGACGAGCCAGTACCCGTGGCCGTCGGGGGTGGGGGTGAGACCGACGATGGCGCCGAAGGGGTGGAGGTGATCGCCGGGGAGAGAGCCGTAGTAGGCGGCGTCGCCGAACGCGAACACGCCGCCGTCGGCGCCGACCAGCCAGTACCCGTGACCGTCGGGGGTCGACGCGATGCCGACGATCGGAGCCGCCGGCTCGATCCCGAGGCCCGGGAGCGAGCCGTAGAAGGTGGCGTCGCCGAAGGAGTGGACCCCGCCCCCCGACTGCGCAAGCCAGTAGCCCTTGCCGTCCGGGGTGCCCGCGATGGCGGCGAAGCGTGAGGGCGCCGGGGCCGAGCTGGTCACCGTGAAGCCGACGGCGACAGGCGCGCCATTGCAGGTCGGAGCGTCGAACGTCCAGGTCCCCGGCGTCACGTCTCCTCCCCTGCTGCCCTGGGTCATGGCCTGGCCTCCGACGAAGGAGGGGATCACGAAGGTGGCACGCCAGCTGCCGCCGGCGGCGACCGGGACGTCGATCCACTCGTTTGGTTGATCGAACCCCCCGCTGCCTCGTACGAGCCCGAGGAACGCCGTGCGCTGGCCGTCGAGGGAGCCAAGCGTCGGGCACGGGCCCATGTCGCCGCTCAGGTGCACCTCCGTGCCCACCGGTCCTGACGTCGGGGAGACGGAGACGGGATCGGCGGCCGTGGTCGAAGCGCCTGCAGAAGGGATCGGGGCCCCTGGAACGCCCACGGCGCCGGCTGCCACGAGACCGGCCACCACCATGCCGGCGATCACCACGCCGGCCACCACCGGACGCCTGGCTCCCCCGTGCCGTGGATGTCTCATCGTCCCCTCCAGCTTCTCATGGCGGCACTGATAGCATGCCCGCTGCAGAGCGCAGCGGCGGAAAGGGGGGTCGAG
>DAHWOV010000100.1:0-51324 GCA_027339205.1 Acidimicrobiaceae bacterium
CAAGACACCCAAGACACCCGCCGCACCCAAGACACCCAAGACACGCGCCGCACCCGAAGCACCCGCCGCTCCCGCCGCGGCGCGCCTCGCCGGGCTGGTCCCCTACGCGTGCATCTGTGCCGCCGTCGTCGCAGCCAACGCGCTGTACCTCTTCGGTGTCTTCGACCCCAATCCCGTGCTCTCGATGAGCGGCCTTCCGATCGTGGCCCAGGGCGGCGTGCTTGCGGGCCGGTTCACCATCGACCCCAACGCGGGGACCACGGCGCTCTCGCTCGGGCACCTGGCCGCCCTCGACCTGCTCCACGGCCATCTCCCGTGGTGGAACCCCTACGAAGGCGTGGGCGCGCCGCTCGCCGGCGAGATGCAGTCGGCCGCCCTGTTCCCCCCGACGCTGCTCCTCGCGCTGCCCGGCGGCCAGCTGCTCTTCCACGTGCTGCTCGAGGCGGTCGCCGGGATGGCGACGTACGCGCTCGTGGTCCGGCTCGGGACCTCCCGGGTGATCGCGACCGGCGCCGGTGCCGCCTTCGCGCTCAACGGCACCTTTGCGTGGTTCGCGCACGCCCCGGTCAACCCGATCCCCTTCCTTCCACTGCTCCTGCTGGGCCTGGAGCGGGCACGGGCGGCTGCCGAAGAGGGGCGCGGCGGGTCATTCGGCCTCCTCGCCCTCGCGCTGGCGCTCTCCGTGTACGCCGGGTTCCCCGAGGTCGCGTACCTCGACGGGATCTTCGCCGTGGTGTGGGCCGCGGTGCGCGTCGTCGGCCTCGAACGGGCCGCGCTCGCGCGCTACGCCCGCAAGGTCGTCATCGGGGCGGGGGCGGGCGTGCTCTGCGCCGCGCCGATCCTGGTCGCCTTTGGCGACTACCTGCGCGCCGCGTACCTCGGCCCGCACGGCGGTGGCTACGACGCGCTCTCGATCCCGGGCACCGGCGTCGGCGCGCTCTTCTTCCCCTACGCCGCGGGGCCGATCTTCGGCTTCACCCCCGCGCAGACCGCCGGCGTGCTCGGCAGCTTCTGGATCAACGTCGGCGGGTACCTCACGACCTCGATCCTCGTGCTCGCGGTCGTCGGCTTGTGGAGCCGGCGGCTGCGCGCGCTGCGCATCGGGCTCGCGGCGTGGGTGGTGGTCGCGCTCGGCCGCGCCTACGGCGCCGGTCCGGCGCAGCGTCTCTTCGACATCCTCCCGATCATGAACCGCGTGGAGGCCTACCGGTACGTGACGCCGTCGATCGAGCTCGCCGTCGTGGTGCTCGCCTTCCTCGGCGTCGACGACCTCTTCCGGCGCGACGTCCCGACGTGGTTCGTCGCAGCGTCGGTCGCGCTCGCCGCCGGCGCCGCGCTGGCGACCCTCGGACTGGGACGCCAGCTGCGCGACGCCGTCGCGTCCGCCTCGCAGTCGCACGCCTGGTTCGCCGGGTCGCTCGCATGGGGCTTCGGGATGCTCGCCGCGGTCGGCGTCACGGCGCTCCTCGCACGGGGCCGGCTCCGCGGCGCGCTGCTCGCCGGACTCGTCGTCCTCGACGCGTGCGCGATGTTCGTCGTGCCGCAGCTCTCCGCGCCTCGCAGCGGCCGGATCGACACCGCCTTCGTGCACTGGGTCGCGCGTCATGAAGGGGCGGGGCGCATCTTCACGTTTGGCGGCCTCCTCAACCCGAACTTCGGGAGCTACTTCGAGGTGGCGGAGGCAGACGTGAACGACCTGCCGATGCCGAAGGCCTACGCCCGCTACATCCTCGCCCACCTCGACCCGACGACGATCCCCAACCACTTCGACGGCACGACGATCGTGGCGCGCCGTGCAGCGTCTGCAACCCGTGCGGGCCGCGCCAGCACCCCGAGCCGAACGCCCGAGACGCCCGTGCAGGCCTTCGCCGCGGGCCTCCGGAGCTACGAGGCGATCGGGGTGCGCTACGCCGCCGCCTACACGGGGTCGGCGGACGCCGCGGCCCTGTCGTCGCTCGGGCTCCCCCGCGTCTACGTCGACCCCCACGCGGTGGTGTACCGGCTCTTCGACCCCTCGCCGATGTACTCGTTGCAGGCCGAGCGCCACGCGGGCCGCATCGGCGCGGCGGACCGGACCCAGGCGTGCACGATCTCCCACGTGCACATCGACTCGGTGGCGCTCGATTGCCGGCGTCCCGCCGTGCTCGTGCGCCGCGAGCTCGCGATGGCGGGGTGGACGGCAGCCGGCGGTGGCCGGCCGCTCGTGGTGCGCCCCGACGGTCCGCTCTTCCAAGAGGTGACGCTGCCGAAGGGCCGCGAGGTCGTGCGCTTCTCCTTCGTCCCGCCCCACGAGGACCTGGCCTCGGGCGCGCTGGCGGTCGGGATCGCCGCGTTGGTGACGAGCTGGGTCCTCACGCGCCGGCGCCCGCGTCGCCTGCGCGCCCGCCACCGGCACCGGCACCGCCGCGCCCTGCGTCTCCGCCGGCCGCGCTTCTCCGCCGCGTCCCGCTTCACGGCCGCGCCCCTCGGCACCCGCTTCTCCGCCGGCCACGAGCCGTAGAGTCCTGAGCGTTGTGTACCGCGTCATCGGCGTCGTCGTCGGGCTCGTCGCCCTGTGCGCGCTCGGAGCCTCACTTGCGGCCGTCGAGAGCAGCTCTGCGTTCCCTTTCACGGTGACCTCGCAGATGCAGGCAGCGGCCAGGTCCTCCTGCCGCTCCGCTCTGCCCGGGACCAGAGTGCTCATCGGGACACCGATCACGGTTGGAGAGGTGCGAGCGTTCCCACCGCGCACACATCCCCTCAAGGCGCGGGTCTTCCCGCACCACGACGCCTTCCCGGGCCTCTCGAAGACACAGATCGTCGCATGGTGCTGGACCCGCGGGACGAAGGCCGGTGAACCGACAGTCGCCTACGTCGTCGCTCCTGGCTCCAAGCCCCTGGAGATCGCAGTCCGGTTCCCGCAACGACCCACGACGGCGCCTCAAGGCTCTTCCACCTCTCCGACGACCGCGACACCCGGCATCTCTCCCCCCGACGTGGTCGGCATGTCGCTCGTGACAGCGCAGCGCACCATCTCGGCGAGTGCGGGCGGGACGGCGCTGACCGTGAGCGCGCAGGTTGTCCGAGCTGGCATCGCTCCTGAGACCGTCATCTCACAGCAAAAGGACAGTGTCGTCGTCTCCGTCCCGCCCGCGAGCCCGTGCTCGTCGACACAGCTCGCCGCCACATACCTGTTCGGCCAGCCGGGGGTCGGGAACGTGTTTGCGAGCATCGTGGTCCGCAACACGTCGGCGTCATGGTGCACGGTCGGCGCACCGATCCAGTTGGCTGGGCTCGGCGCCGACGGTCGAGGCGTGTCCGGGCCGGCGGCGGTCGGGTCATTGGAGCAAACGACGATGGACGCCCTGTCTCCGGGGACGCCGCCCGTTCCGGCCACGACACCGACGGTCCTCGGCACAGGGATCGGCTACCCGCTCGGGACGTTCTTCGCCTGGGTCGGCTTCTACGGCCCGTTCAACACGTGCACACCCGAGATCCCTGGTTCGTCGGTGAAGCACGTCGCCGCGTCCGTGTGGCGGGTGACCCTCGGGTCCGGCGTCGCAGTCGACGCGAGGAACGGCACACCTTCTCTGGTCACAACTCCCACCGCGCCTGCCTCACGGACCGCACGGCCGTTCGAGACGTGCGCCGGGACGATCCTCTCCCTGGCGGCGACGGTGCGCTTCGGCAACACGAACCTCCTCCCGGGCTAGCTGCGGGGCTCGCTCGGGCTCGCTGCCAGCACCCGCGCCGCCCTGCCGCCACCGCCGGCCCCGGCGGGCTCCTCCGGCCGCCTACGGCCCGGCTCAGTCGGCCGCGTCGGCCGTCGAGGGCACGGAGGAGCCGGGGTCCTCGCGCACCGACTTCACGTTCATGAATTCCTTCATGCCCAGGTCGCTCAGCTCACGTCCGTACCCTGACCGCTTGATCCCGCCGAAGGGGAGCTCCGGGGAGGAGGCGACCATCGTGTTGACGAACACCTGCCCCGCCTCGATCCCCTCCACGAGCCTCTCGCGCTCCGCTGCGTCCCGCGTCCAGATGCTCGAGCCGAGGCCGTACTGCGTGCGGTTGGCGATGCGGATCGCCTCGTCGAGGTCGCGGTAGCGCTCGACGGTCGCCACCGGCCCGAACACCTCCTCTTGGAGGACGCGCATCTCCGTGGTGACGTGCAACAGGACGGTCGGCTCGTAGTACCAGCCGGGGCCTTCGAGCGACGACCCGCCGCAGGCGACGGTCGCGCCCTTGGCGCGCGCGTCGTCGACCTGGGCGGCGATCTCCTTGCGCTGGGCCTCGGTGACGAGCGGCCCCACGTCCGTCGAGGGGTCCATCGGGTCGCCGACCCGCAGGGCCGCCATGCCCGCGACGAACCGGTCGGTCCACTCGTCGTAGACCTCGGCGTCCACGATGAAGCGCTTGGCGGCGATGCACGACTGGCCGTTGTTCTGCACACGCGCGGTCACCGCCACCGCCGCGGCGCGCTCGACGTCCGCGGTCTTGGTCACGACGAAGGGGTCCGAGCCGCCGAGCTCGAGCACGCACTTCTTCAGCACGCGCCCCGCGGTCTGCGCGACCGCGGCCCCGGCCCGCTCGCTGCCCGTCAGCGTGACCGCCACGATGCGCTCGTCCTCGATGATCGCCGCGACGTCCGAGGACGAGACGAGCAGCGTGGTGAAGGCGCCCTCGGGGTAGCCCGCGCGGCGGAAGAGCTCCTCGACGTAGAGCGCGGTCTGGGGCACGTTGGCCGCGTGCTTGAGCACGCCGACGTTGCCCGCCATGAGGCCGGGAGCGGCGAAGCGGGTCACCTGCCACAGCGGGAAGTTCCACGGCATCACCGCCAGCACCGGCCCGAGCGGGTCGTAGCGGATGTAGCTGTGGTCGTCGACCCGCTCGGGGGCGAGCAGGCGCTCGGCGTTGTCCGCGAACCACCGGAGCCCGAGCGCGCACTTGGCGACCTCCGCCTTGGCGGAGGCGAACGTCTTGCCCATCTCGGTGGTGAGCGTGCGCGCCACGTCTGGCGCTTCGCCGTCGAGGAGGTCCGCTGCGGAGCGCATCAGGCGCGCCCTGTCGGTGAAGCTCATCTTGCGCATGGTCTCGAAGCCGGCCGCCGCACGGGCGAGCCGGGCGTCGATCTCGTCGGGCGTGTGGGCGTCGAAGGTCTTCTCCACCTCGCCGGTGGCCGGGTTCGTGCTCGCAAAGGTCATGGAGAGATTCTCGCGTGCCCGGCGCTACCCTGCGCCAGATGGACCCGACCGGGCACGAGACCTCCCCTGCGACTCCCGCCGACGCCGCCCGAGCCGCGCCCGTCGACGCCGTGGTTGCCCAGCCCGCCGACGCCGCCCTCGAGACCGCGAAGCGCCTGCTCCGGGGGGCCCGGCAGGTCCTCGTCCTCACCGGCGCGGGGGTCTCCACCGGCGCGGGAATCCCGGACTTCCGAGGCCCAGAGGGGGTCTGGACGAAGGACCCGGCTGCCGAGCGCCTCTCCACGCTCAGCGCCTACATGGAGGACCCCCAGGTCAGGCGCCGAGCCTGGCTGGGGCGGCTGCACTCCCCGGTCTGGGCGGCCCAGCCGACGGCCGGCCACCGCGCGCTGGTCTGCCTCGAGCGCCAGGGCAGGCTCTGTTTGCTCGTGACCCAGAACATCGACGGGCTCCACCAGCGCGCCGGCAACGATCCCGAGCGCGTGGTCGAGATCCACGGGACCATCCGGGAGGTGGTCTGCATGGCCTGCGGCGAGCGAGGCCCCGCGGGGCCGACGCTCGAGCGGGTGGCGGCGGGCGAAGCGGACCCCGCATGCTCCGGCTGCGGCGGGATCCTCAAGTCGGCGACGATCAGCTTCGGTCAGTCCCTCGTCCCAGAGGACCTCGCCAGGGCGGAGGCGGCCGCGCGCCGGGCCGACCTCGTGCTCGCGGCGGGGACGAGCCTCGGCGTGTACCCCGCCGCGGGCCTCGTGCCGCTCGCGGTCTCCCACGGGGCGCGCGTGGTCATCGTGAACGCCGAGCCGACGCCCTTCGACGGCCTCGCCGACGCGGTCGTGCGCGCCTCGACCACAGAGGCGCTGCCGGCGATCGTGCCGGGCGTCCCGACGCCACGGGATCTCACGGGCTCGGGGGGTCCCGACGAAGGGCCCGCCGGATAGCCCGCCGGAGAGTGCTGCGCTTCGGACGCTCCGAGCTGGGCGCGAGCCTCCGGCTCCGCGGGCGCCTCCGGCTCAGCGAGAGCGCTCGGCGTGGTCCAACGCAGGCCCGACCTTCGCCCCCACCTCCCGAGCGTCCCGCTCGCGGGGCCCGAGCGACAGCACCATCCCCTCACGGGCCGCGAACACGCGGACGCCGGGCGCGGCGAGCTTTGAGACGAGCTCGTCGATCTGGTCGTCGGTGCGGTGCGGGTCGTGGTGGAACAGCGCGACCGCCCTCGCGCCGGCGGCGACACCCAGTCCGACGGCGTACTCGACGGCGCTGTGGCCGAGGAAGGCGAGCCGGGGCATCTCTGCGGCGGTGTGCTGGGAGTCGTGGATCAGCAGGTCGACGCCTTCTGCGAGCGCCAACGCCGCCGGGTGGTGCTCACCGAGCCCCTCGGGGCCCGGCCCGAGCGCGAGCGGCTTGTGGTCGGGCAGGTACGCGATCGACGTCACGCCGTCGGAGACCCGGTAGCCGAAGGTGCGGCTCCCCTTGTGGGGGATCTCGCGGGCGTCGATGCGGAACCCCTCGAGCTCGAAGGTGCCCGGCTCGATGCCGGTCACCGACCAGGCGTCGCCGAGTGTGCCGACCGGCACGGGGAAGTGCGGGGGCGAGAAGGCCCGGTTCATCACGGTCTCGGCGTCGCCCGCGTCGCCCTGCCCGGGCACGTAGATGTCGACGCGGTGGCCCTCCATGTAGGCCTCGCGCAGGAACGGGAGGCCGTGGGTGTGGTCCCAGTGAAGGTGGGTGATGCAGACGCTGCCCCGGAACGGCTCGCCGTCGAGCACCCGCTCCAGGTTGACGAAGCCGGTCCCCGCGTCCAGGACGAGATGCGGCGCGCTCTTGGCGGCGGCCGCCTCGCAGAAGCTCGTCGCCGTCCCCCGCCCGATGCCGACGCAGGACGTCGCGGTGCCGTAGCGCTGGTACTCCGCTCCCGACACCGGGGTCGAGCCACGGCAGCCGAAGAAGAAGAGGTTCATCGCGGGCATGGTCCTCGGGTCGGGCAGCGTCAGAGGTCGAGCTGCTGGGCGGTGAGGAGAAAATACAGCCCCCGGCGCGCGACCAGCTCGTCGTGGGTCCCCTGCTCGACGAGGCGTCCCCGATCGAGCACCAAGATGAGGTCGGCGTGGCGGACGGTGGAGAGGCGGTGGGCGATGATGATCGCCGTGCGGTCGCCGAGGAGCCGCCCCAGGTTCTCCTGGATCGCCCGTTCGGACTCCGCGTCCAGCGCGCTGGTGGCCTCGTCGAGCACGAGGAGCGCCGGGCGCCGGTAGAGGGCCCGGGCGATGGCGACACGCTGGCGCTGGCCTCCCGAGAGCGCGAGCCCCGACTCCCCCACCTTCGTCTGGTACCCGAGGGGGAGGCGCTCGATGAAGTCGGCGGCGTTGGCCAGCTGCGCGGCCTCTTGCACGCGTGCCGGGTCGAGCGGGGAGCCGAAGGCGATGTTCGCCTCGATCGTGTCGGAGAAGAGGTACGTCTCTTGGAGCACGAGCCCGATGTGGCTGCGCAGCTGGCGGTGGTCGAGCTGCGCCGCGTCCACCCCGTCGTAGCTCACGGTCCCCGACGTCGGCGACACCAGGGCCGCCACGCAGCGGGCGAACGTCGTCTTGCCCGACCCGCTCCGCCCCACGACCGCGACGGTGGCCCCCGCGGGGATGTCCACCGAGATCGAGTCGAGGACCGGCGGCGAGCTGTCCCCGTAGGAGAACGTCACGTCCTTCAAGGTGACGTGGCCGGAGATCGAGGGCACCGCCAACAAGTGCGAGCGGTCCTCCCCCTGCTCGGGCTCGGTGTCGAAGACGTCCTGGGCCCGGTCGGTGAGGGTCCGGGCGTGCTGGAAGCTGTCGGCGACGACCACCAGCTCTTGCATCGGCGCGGTCGCGAGCGCGACGAGCGTGACGCATGCCACGAGGCCGCCGATCGACAGCGACTTGCCGACGACCTCGGAGATCCCGATGGCGAGGAAGGCGGCCAGCAGCGCGAAACCCAGGCCCTGGGTCAGCGCCCCGTAGACGGCGCGCAGGCGGTCGACGCCGACCTGGCGCGCGTTGAGGGCGATCTGGTGGGCGACGAGCGCCTTTTGGAGCGGCTCCTCTGCGGCGAGCGCCTTGGCGGTCTCGATGCCTTTCACGACCTCGACCTGACGGGAGGCGTAGCGGGCTGCCTCCTCTTCCAGCGACGCCGTTGCAGGGACGAGCCGCGCGAGGGACCAGCGCGTGACCATGAGGTACACGGGCACGGAGACGAAGAAGACGATCCCCATGACGGTGCTGTAGTAGAAGAGCAGCGCGACCGAGGCGAGCAGCTGCGCGCCGAGGGCGAGGCCGACGAGGCCGACGTCCATCACCGCGCCGCGCGCCATGGTCAGCCCGTCGAGACGCCGCTGCAGGTCGCCGGTCCGCCGTGAGGTGAAGTAGGCGAGCGGCAAGGACAAGAGCCGCTCGGAGAGGAGCTGCAGGCCGTCGCGATCGAGAGCGGCGGCGGTGCGCAGGAGCAGCAGGCGCTGGCCGAGCGTGCCCAGCGTGAGGACGATCGTCACGGCCGCGAGCACGGCGAGCACCGTGGCGAGGTCGGACCCTCCCCCACCCTTGGAGATGCGGTCCACGACGATCTGGATGACGACCTCGAGGCTCAGCTCGATCGCGCTGAGCACGATCGCCATCGCCGCCACCGTCCCGATGTTGGCGAGGTGGGGCCTCACCAGGGGCCGGAGCCAGCCCATGCCCTGCAGGCGCGAGCCGCCGCGCTCGAAGCCCGGGCCGGGCTCGGCCTGGATAACGTAGCCGCTCCACTCCCTCTTGAACTCCTCGGGCGTGACGCGCCGGCGGCCGAGCGCGGGGTCGTCGAATGTCACCTGCTTGGGGCTGGTGCGCGTGACGACCACCCAGTGGTCGCCCTGCCAGTGCGCGATGAACGGGACCGGCAGTGCCTCGAGCGCGGACTTCGACGCCTTGACCACCCGTGCCTCGAAGCCGACTGCACGAGCGGCGCGCAGGATCCCCGCCGCGCTGGTGCCGTCGACCGTCGTCCCTACGAGCGTGCGCAGCCTGGACAGCGGGACCCGCTTGCCGTGGTACTGGCAGACCATCGCGAGCGCAGCCACGCCGCAGTCCATCTCGTCGATCTGGCGGATGACGGGGCGACGGCGGAGCCTTCTTCGAGCCGGGAGATCGGGCGAAGGACCATCGCCGGCGGGCTCGTGCGCGGGCTCGGCGACGTCGACCTCGACGCCTTCGAGACCGGGCGCCGCGGGCTCTCTTCCAGACCCCCCCGCGCCACGCCCGGGGGCGGGCCGCTGCCCCGCGGCGAGGTCGACGTAGGCCCCCAGCGCGACGCCCGCGCCGGGGCCGCCGCCAGGATCGTCAGCGAAGTCGAGGGGGACCCGAAGCTCCCGGCGCTGCTCGTAGACGGCTGCGAGCTCGCGGATCGCCTGCTCGAGCTCGGGGTGCCCGGCCACGATCTCGGCGAGGTCCCGGCGTCGCAGCCGGAGCAGCCGTGCGTCGGTCATCGCCTCGAGGACCTCGCCGGCGCCCATGTCGGCGACGAGCGCAGCCTCCCCGACGAGGTCCCCGCGGCGCGCGTAGCGCGGGAAGGCGCCCTCGTTGGCGGATCGGACGACGACCCGGCCCTCTTCGACGAGGTAGAGCGCGCCTTCGGCAGTCTCGGCAGGCTCGGCCCCGCCGCCTCCGACACCTTCTGCCCCGCCGCCCGCATCCCCCGTGCCACCGATCCTCAGCCGATCGCCTGCCGCGAGCTCGACAGGCTCCAGGCGGTCGACGAGCTCCGGCAGCGCCCGCCCGGCAAGTCGTGCGAGCGGTGACGCGAGCCGGAGCAGGTCGCCGATCTCGTGGCGGCGGCGGATACGCGACAGCCCCTCCATCACGCTCGGCTGGGTCGCCGCGAGCGCGCGAACGACCGACGCGTCGAGCCGGAGCGCGCTTCCCGGGGACGCCGCACGCACCGTCGAGGTGCGGGCCCCCTCGCGAAGGAGCGCGCCTTCCCCGAAGGTGGCGCCAGGGCCGAGCGTCGCGAGAGTCACCTCGCTGCCGTCCGCGCCGTCGCGGACGACCCGGACCCGCCCGTCGGTGAGCACCCAGTAGGAGTCCGCGGGGTCGCCCTCGCGCATGAGGACCGCGCCAAACTCGAAGTCGACGGGCTCGAAGGCTTGGACTACGAGCCTCCGGACGTCCGCGGGAAGGTCTCCCAACAGCTCGATACCGAGAGAGTCGAGTGCGGTCGTGGTCGCCGGCTCAGGCACGTCTGGTCACCCAGCGGTCGATTGCCGCCTGCACGCGCTCTTGCACGCAGAGCTCGACGGCGAGGGCGGCGTCGTCGGGATGGTCCGCGCTCGGATGCCGGCGTGCTCGGACGACGGCGACGACGCCAGGGTCTTGGGATGTCCCGACGAGCACCGGGCTGTCGATCGGCGCGGAGATGGCGACGGCACGCGTGCGGGCGTCGAGGTCCTCGGCGCGTACGACCGCGTCGTCGGCCTCGACACGGGCCAGCTCGGCGACCGCGCCGAGCGGCATGGCGTCGTCCCGCATGGTCGCGACCGCCTCCCGGGCCGCGTCGAGCGTGCCGAAATCCGCCCACTCGAGCGCCACCTGCACCCATGCCGCAGCGTTCCCCGTGACCGCTCGCTCGATGTCGGCTCGCGGGACCGGCACGCTCGCGAGCTCGTCGGCGGCACGTCGCAGCGCCTCGAAGCGGCCGCGTGCGGGCGGGGGCGAGCCGCCCGTGCGCTCCGCCCACGAGGCTACGACGCGCACGAGATCCGACGCTGCCTCCTCGAGGTCCCCTGAGCAAACGACCTCGACCCACGTCGCCTGCTCGTCGACGGCCCGTGTGAGGCGCGACGGCGTCGCCGCGGCCTCGCGCCTGAGCGTCCGGTCGAGCCAGTCCACCCACTCCTCCTCGGAGATCCCCCAGTGCGCGAGCCACCGCAGGAGGTCCTCACCGGCGACCAGGTGCCGGGCACGGCGAAACTGCTGCGCCTGGGCGCGCAACCGGTCGGCTGACGGCGCGGCGACGCCGTCTGCCGCGAGGCTCGCGCCTTCTGCGGCGCGGCGAGCAGCCATCGCCCATGAGCCGTCGTCACGCATCCAACCGACCACGTCCTCCCACGTGAACTGGGTGCCGCAGGAGGCCAGCACCACCTCGTCGAGCGGCGCGCCAGGAAGGCGCACCGAGAGCGCGACCGCCAGGTCCTGCGACGCGCTCTCGTCCGGGGTCGACGACGCATCGCGCGACGCGGGGTCCCAGCCGTCCCGGTCGAGCCGGGACGTGGTCGTCTGGACGGCGGTTGCGTTGCCCGTCACCGTCGGCGCCAGGGCCGATGGCGGCGTCGCTCCACCATCAGCAGCGCTCCGCTTGCTCCCCCGACTCCGGAACGGCATCTCGTCCCTCCGCGCCCGTTCGTCGGGCGCCGACATTGCACCACAATCTGCGCGTCTGCGCGCCGGTGCGGCCGCTCGTGGCGGCCGCACCGATCGGTACTGCCCTCTGCGGCGCCTGGTGCGGCGACCGCTGGTCCCGGCTCCCTACCGCCCGCGGAAGAACTTGGCTCCCTTGGCGCCCTTCAACCCCTTGGCGCCCTTGGCGCCCTTGGCGCCTCCGCCCTTCACGTTCTCGGCCTCTTCGTCGGTGGCCTCGAGGTCGTCGGTCAGCTCGTTGTCGATGTCCTTCGGCGTGGTCATTTCGGGTTCTCCCTTGCAGGTTTTCGGATTCTGGTGCCCTCCGGGATCGGCCCGGTGATTCAATCGTAAGGCGCTCGGATGATCCCGTCTATCACCTCGCTGACACAGTCGAAGAGCTCGTGGTGACGGAGCGCCCACCGCATCCCACCGCCTCGATCGGCCACGACGCGCCGGTGCGGCCGCTCAAGGCGGCCGCACCGATCGGTACTGCCTCTGCGGCGCCTGGAGCGGCGGCCGCTGGTCCCGGCTCCCTACCGCCGACGGAAGAACTCCAACTTGGCACCCTTTGCTCCCTTGGCACCCTTCAAGCCCTTGGCGCCTCCGCCCTTCACGTCCTCGGCCTCTTCGTCGGTGGCCTCGAGGTCGTCGGCAAGTTCGCTCTTGATCTTCTCGGACATTTCAGCTCCCCCTCTACTCACTTTCGAGATCTTGTGGGACCGGGATCTTCCCGGCAGGATCATCGTATTCCCGGCTCGGAATTTGGTCTATCAGCTCGCTGACACTGCGCACGACTCCGAGCTGACACACCTGGAGAGCTCCTTTGGGCTGAGATGTCGAAGGGCCGCAACGCTCAACAGGCGGACACGGCAGGCCGCCCTGGGGAGCGGGTTCGCCAGAGGCCTAGAGCAAGCCCGAAAGAGGTAGGCCCAGATGGGCTCACGGGCCCAGGCAGCATCCGTGCAGCCTCGGCGGGCCGGTGCGGCCACGGCAGCACTGGCGGGCCGGTGCGGGCCACGGCAGCCCAGGCGGGCCTGTGCGCAACGGCTCGACGAGCGCGGGCGAGACTTTTCAAAGTCCGCCGCGCCGTGTCGGATCCTGATCGATCAGCTCGTGATCGAGGCTGGTCGGCTGCACGCGGCAGCCAGACCAGCTGTGGGGGTTGCTCCGGTCGGCGTCGAGCGGCTCCCGGGACCGGATCGCTTTCGACGTCCGGACAGCCCGCGACGTCCGGACAACCCGCATCGCCCGCGGCGTCCGGATCGCCCGGATCCCCTGCGGCGCGCGAGTCCCTAACGGCGCTTGAAGAAGGACAGCTTCTCGGTTTTCTTCGCCGCGAGAAACTTCTCCGCCTTCGCTGCGCCGCCCTTGACGCTCTCGGCGTCCTCCTCGGTGGCCTCGAGGTCACCCACGAGCTCGCCCTTGATGTCCTTGGCTGTCGTCATGCCTTCTCCCCCTGCTCTCCAAGATGGGTTCCCGGGACCGCCCCGGCGCCAACATGGTACGGCCGGGCGGTACACCGGTCTATCAGCGGCGTTGCACGACGGATGTCGTCCACCTGACACTCCCGCGCCTGTGCGAGCGGCGAGGACGTCTCGTCCCTATCTCGACATAACTCTTCTCTCGGCCTGTCTCGAGCTCGCGGTGCCTATCTCTCGGCCTGTCTCGATCTCTCGGCCTGTCTCGAGCTCGCGATGCCTATCTATCGGCGCGCCTCTGGAGAGCGTCGGGGTCGACCAGCTCGACCCGGCCGCGTCCGACCCGGACCCACCCCCGCTCCTCTACCTGGCGGAGCACCTTGTTGGTGGTGGGACGGGTCGTGCCGGCGAGCCCAGCCAGGTCCTCCTGGGTGAGCGGGACGACACAGCCGGGGACCGGACCGTCCCACAACCTGGAGGCGTCGAGGAGCCGTCGCAGCACCCGGGTCTCTACCGGCGTGTACATCGCCTCGACGAGCGACTCCGAGAGACGGCGCACCTGATCTCCGAGCGCCTTGAGCAGAATCTCGTTGACCGCGGGAAAGCGGCGGCGGAGGTCTGTGAACTCGTCCTTGCGCACCGACAGGGTCTCGGCGCGCTCGAGGGCAACGATGCCCGCGCTGCGCTGAGGGCGAGACCCGTCGAGGAGCGCGAGGATGCCGAAGTAGTCGCCCGGACCGATGAGTGCCAGCATCGCCGTGGCTCCAAGCGAGGTCTCAACCCGCACACAGAACCGTCCGGTCGCCACGAAGTGCAAGGTGTCCCCCGGATCGCCTCCGTGGAAGACCACCTCACCCTTGTCGAAGCGCCGGCGGCGCGCAACCGAGAGGAAGTGCCGACGGTCCTCCTCGGGAACCATTTCAAGGAGCGGCCAGTCCACGACAGAAGTGTGGCACCCCGAGAAAGGGCGCGCTCGGACGCCCCGAGGGGTTCGAGACCAGAAAACGGGAGCGTGCCGGCCCACTGCGTGGGGAAAGGGACTGGCAGGTTGCTGGCGGCGCCTCGCCCGCGAACGGTAAGCGGCCTACTCCTGGCGGTGCTTGCGGCGGGGCTTGAGGGCGAACCACCAGATGCTCGCCATCGTGCCGAGCGCGGCGAGCGCTGCCATCGGCTTCAAGAGCTTCCGCTTCGCCACGAGCCAACCCTACCGGACCGCGCGACCAGAGCCGCAAGCGCCTTCGGCCCGATGGTGCCCTCGGCCCGATGGTGCCCTCTCGCCCAGTTGCCCTCTCGCCCGGTGCCCTCCGGCCCGGCGCCATCCGCATGCAGTCCAGGTCGAAGGCACGCACCGGGCTATATTCGGCCGCAGTCGGCTCGGCCGCTCGGTCTGCCGGGAAAGAAAGGGGGGGTCGATGGGACGGCTCCGAAGGCGGCTGGGTGTGGGTGCGGCCGGGATGGTGCTCGCGGCAGGCGGCCTCGTGGTGGCGGGCACCGCGGGGGTTGCCGGCGCAGTTGTCACCGGTGCCGGTGCGGCGGCAGCGCCCGCGCATGCGGCAAGCGGGGGGCTCGTGGTGCACCCTGGGGTCCGCGAGCTGGGGTTCGTCGCCTCGACACAGCCGCCCAGCGAGCTGTACTGCACGGCCAACTACGGCATCCTCTGCTACGGCGCGCCGCAGATCGAGACCGCGTACAACGAGCAGCCGCTCTTCCGAGAGGGGCTGACCGGGCGCGGCGAGACGATCGTCATCGTCGACTCCCTGGGCGCCCCGGCGATCCGCCAGGACCTCGCCGTGTTCGACCGGTCCTACGGGCTCGCCCCTCCGCCGCGCTTCTCGATCCTCAAGTACGGCGCGGTGCCCGCGTACACACCCTCCAACCCAACAGCGACAGGCTGGGCAGAGGAGACGACGCTCGACGTCGAGTGGTCGCACGCGATGGCGCCGGGCGCCAACATCCTGCTCGTCGAGACCGCGACGCCCGAGACGGTGGGCACGACAGGCTTCCCCACAATCGTCAATGCCGAGAACTACGTGATCAACCATCACCTCGGCTCGGTGATCAGCCAGAGCTTCGGGGCAGGCGAGACGACCTTCAAGTCCCCTGCCACAATCCTCGGCCTCCGCAGCTCCTTCGAGAACGCCTACCGCAACGGGATCACGGTCCTCGCAGCCGCGGGAGACTCGGGCGCCGCTGAGGAGCAGACAGTCACAGGAGCGCATTACTTCCCGTTCCCCGAGGCCGGCTGGCCCGCCTCGGACCCGCTCGTGACCGCGGTCGGCGGCACGCGGCTGACGCTCAACACACGAGGCCGGCCCACTGCGCCGACCCAGGTATGGAACGACACCACACTGTTCGGCAGTCCTGCCGCCTCCGCAGGCGGCCTCTCCATGGTGTTCACCCGACCCTCGTACCAGAACGGCGTGGCGGGGGTGGTCGGCAACCGTCGCGGGGTGCCCGACATCTCCATGAGCGCCTCGGTGTCCGGAGCGGTCAACATCTACATCAGCGGCCTTCCCTTCGGCGCGGGGTGGGCCTCCATCGGGGGGACCAGTGAGGCAACGCCCCTCTTCGCTGGCATCGTGGCGATCGCCGATCAGCTCAACACACATCATGCGCTGGGCATGATCGACCCCGCGCTCTACGCGATGAAGGCCGCGCACGACCCCGGGATCGTGCCCGTGACGACAGGCAACAACTCGGTCTGGTTCACAACATCGGGACACCGGGTCACAGTCCCGGGGTACTCGGCAGCCCCGGGGTACAACCTCGCGGTAGGGCTCGGCACGGTGACAGCCCCGATGTTCGTCCGTGAGCTGGTCCAGACCGTCCACCGCGTGGGCACCGCCGTCTCGTACGGCTCCTCCGCGACCTTCCTGCCGCACGCGTAGGAGCCCGCCGGACCGAGCAAGCCGGACCGAGCAAGCCGCGCCCCCGCGCGTCAGTCCGCGCGACGCGCGTGCAAGGCCCGGTACGCGGGCGCCAGCATGCGGAGCCGGTCCGGTAGCGGCTCGGTCAGCATGCGCAGCGCGGCGAGCATCGCCACGTAGCGCGCCTGGTCGACCGGCGTCCAGCGCACCTGCCAGAGGCGGCGGACCGCCTCGGGGAAGGCGCCGAAGACCAGCGTCCTCGTCGGGCCCGCGAGCGCGAGGCCAAGGGCCGCGCGCACGGGCCGGGGAACCGGCAGCGCGCGGAGGTGGTCGCCTGCGAGGAGGGCCTCGCGGAGCTGCGCAGTGCCGGGGTTGGGCCGGAGCATCGAGCTCACGCCGTCGTCGACGTACGCGCGCAGCCCGCAGAGGTCCGGGGGCATGTCTCGCTCCCTCACCCCGTAGAGGATCCCGATGGCGCGCGTGTCCGCGTAGAAGGCCTCGAGCTCTCGCCGCGCCAGAGGGCCGCACATGACGTCGAGCGCGTAGATCAGTGCCTCTGCCGTCGTGAGGTGCACCCAGGTCCACACGTCGCGGTCCCACGCGCGGTAAGGGCGGCCGTCGTAGCCAACCCCGGCGATCCCGCGGTGCAGCTCGTGGAGCTCGGCCGCCGTGCCCGCCCGGTCCTCGCCGAAGACGAGCCGCAGCGCGTAGCGAGTCGTCGCCGCGGCCCGTCCCCATGGGTCCTCGAACACCGTCGAGTGCTCGACGAGCGCTCGGGCGACGGTCGGGTGGCTCCCTTGCAGCCCGATCGCCCGGGCGTAGAAGGGGACGAAGACCCGCCACTGGGCCACCTGGCGCGAGAGCGGCCTCTGCGTGGCTTGCAGCGGCCTCTGGTCCGCGCCCCCGGCACCACCCATGCGGTCCGCGCCACCGGCACCACCCATGCCGCCCGTGCCACCCGTGCCACCCATGCGGTCCGCGCCCCCGGCACCACCCACAGGCCCTGACCCGCCTACACCTTCTCGAGCCAGGCCCGCACCCCGTCTGGGCCATCGACGTCGAGCGCGACCGCCTCGCCGGGTCCTGGTCCTTCGGCCACGGCGAGGGCGAGCACCTCTTGGGCGATGTCCTCGAAGAGCGCCGGGTCGACCCCGGAGAGCCACAGCCGGATCCTGTCGGACACCTCGAGGCCCCGCTCCTTGCGCAGCTCTTGGAGCTGGCGGACGAGCTCGCGCACGAGCCCGCGCCGGGAGAGGTCGTCGTCCAGGGCGAGATCGAGCGCGACCACGGCGCTCCCCTCCCGGGAGACCGCGAAGCCGGCCTGTCCCCGGACACGGACCTGGACCTCGTCTGGCCCGAGGGCGACGGGTCCGCTCGACAGCTCGACGGTGACCTGGCCGCCGCCGTCGAGCGCGGCAGCTGCCTTCGTGGCGTCCAGCGCGCCGAGCGCGCCGCGCACCTCCTTCACCGCCTCGCCGAGGCGGGGGCCGAGGATCCGGAAGTTCGGCACGAGCTCCAAGCTGACCGCCCCGCCCAGCTCGTCGACCTCGACGACCTCGTCGACATTGAGCTCGTCGGCGACGATGTCGGCGAGCACGCCGGGCGAACCGGGGGCGAGGAAGACGAGCGCCCGGGAGAGCGGCTGGCGGACCTTCACCCCCGCCTCGCTGCGCGCGGCCCGTCCGAGCGAGGAGAGCTGCATCGCAAGGGCCATCTGCGCCTCGAGATCGGGGTCGATCGCCGTCTCGTCGAAAGTGGGCCACCGTTGGAGGTGGACGGAGTCGTCGTCTGCGGCCGCGAGGTCGAGCTCGCGCCACAACCGGTCCGCCACGAACGGGCAGAACGGCGCCAGCATGAGGCAGACGGCGACGAGCGCCTCGTAGAGGGTGGCCTGTGCGGCGAGCGCGTCGGACGGCGGGGCGTCGGGGTCCGTGCGCCAGAACCGCCGCCGGCTCCGCCGGACGTACCAATTCGACAGGTCGTCGACGAGCCGGTCGAGCGCGCTCGCAGCGGCCAGCGGCTCGTAGTCGTCGAGCGCGGAGGTGACCGCCGAGATCGTCGACATCACCCGTGACCTCGCCCACCGGTCGAGCGCGCCGCGCGAGGACGGCGGGGGGACCTGGGCGTCGCCCGGATCAAACGCGTTGAGCGCCGCGTAGGTCGAAAAGAAGCTCGACGTGTGCCAGAGCGTGAGGAGCATCTCGCGCATGGACGTGTCGATGGCGCGCGTGCTCACCCGCGTCGCGGTCCACGGAGAGCCCTGGGAGAACATCCACCAGCGGAGCGGGTCCGCGCCGCGGCTCACGACGAGCTCCCAGGGGTCGACGACGTTGCCGAGCGACTTGGACATCTTGCGGCCGTCGGCGTCCACGAGGAGCCCGAGGACCATCACGTGGCGGTAGGGCGCCTTCCCGAAGACGAGGTCGTTGACGGCGAGCAGCGAGTAGAACCAGCCGCGGGTCTGGTCGATGCCTTCGACGATGAAGTCGGCCGGGAACTGCATCGCCTCCTTCGACCCGCGCACATGGGGGTAGCCCACCTGCGCGGCGGGCATCGACCCCGAGTCGAACCACGCGTCGATCACCGGTTCGACGCGCCGCGCGTCGGAGACCGGGAGCTCGGACGCGACGGAGCCGATCGCCGCGCCCGCCGCCGCCTCCGCCCCGGCGATCGACGCGCACACCGGGCAGGGGAAGACCACCTCGTCGATGGCGGGCCGGTGCGGGTCGACCGAAGAGAGGTCCCGACCGGCCAGCTCGGCGAGCTCGGCCATCGAACAGACGCAGGTGACGTGGCCTTCCTCGCAGCGCCAGATCGGCAGCGGCGTGCCCCAGTAGCGGTCGCGCGACAGCGCCCAGTCGACGTTGTTCGCCAGCCACTCGCCGAACCGTCCGTCCTTGATGTAGGCCGGATGCCAGTCGACCTTCTGGTTGGCCGCGATGAGGTCGGCCTTGCGCGACGAGGTCGCGACGTACCAGCTCGGCTTCCCCCAGTAGATGAGCGCGGTGCCGCACCGCCAGCAGTGCGGATAGGTGTGCGTGTAGAAGTGCCGGCGCAAGAGGAGCCCGCGGGGCTCGAGCGCGTCGTTGACCAAGTCGTTGGTCTCACGGACCGGGCGTCCTGCGAACGGCTCGCCCGCGGCCGCCGTGAACCTGCCGTCGGGACCGACCGGGTTGAGCGTCGGGAGCCCCTGGAGCCTGCCGACCTCGCGGTCGATCTCCCCGAACGCCGGCGCCAGGTGCACGAGCCCGGTGCCCTCGTCGGTGGTCACGAAGTCGGCGAGCACCACGCGCCAGCCCCGCGCGGCGTCCTCGCTCGAGACAAAGACCGCGTCGAACGGCCGCTCGTAGCGCAGGCCCTCGAGGTCGCGCCCGCGCACGTGGCGCGTCGCCCGGGAGCGCGCGCCGTCGCCCAGCACCTCGTCGGCGAGGTCCGCGGCCAGGATCATCTGGTCGACCACCACGTAGTCGAGGTCCGGGTGGGCCGCGATCCCCGTGTTGGAAAGGAGCGTCCAGGGCGTCGTGGTCCACACGAGGAGCCACTTGGCGTCGCCCACGACCGCGGGGTCGGGATCGACGATCCGGAGCTTCACGTACGCCGACTCGTCCTCCTCGTCGGTGTACACCTCGGGCTGGCCCAGCTCGTGGCTCGAGAGCGCGGTCCCACAACGCGGGCAGTAGGGCACGACCTTCAGGTCCTCGTAGAGGAGTGTCTTGTCGAAGAGCTGCTTCAGGTACCACCAGACCGACTCGATGTAGGTCCGGTCGAAGGTCCAGTAGGCGTGGTCGAGGTCGGTCCAGTAGCCGATGCGCTCGGTGAGCGTGTTCCACTCCTTCACGTAGCCGAGCACCGACTCCCGGCACAGCCGGACAAACTCGGCGATCCCGACTTCCTCTTCGATCTGGCGCTTGCTGTTGATGCCGAGGCGCTTCTCGACCTCGACCTCGACGGGGAGGCCGTGGGTGTCCCAGCCGGCGCGGCGCTCCACGAGGAACCCGCGCATCGTGCGGTAACGGCAGAAGAGGTCCTTGTACACACGGGCCCAGACGTGGTGGAGACCCGGACGGTTGTTGGCGGTCGGGGGGCCCTCGTAGAAGACCCAGGGCTGCGCGCCCTTTCGCTGCGCCACCGAGCGCTCGAAGACCCGGTGCGTGCGCCAGCGCTCGAGCTCCTCGGTCTCGAGGGCGACGAAATCGGCGTCGGTCGGCAGCGGACGGAACATCGGTCCCGTGAGCCTACCGGGCGGCCCAGGGGGGCCTGTGGGCCCCGCGCGGCCTCCCCCGGCGCAGCTCGGTGCGGCGCACGACCGTCACCACGAAGCCCGTCACCACGAAGCCGTCACCACGAAGCTGCCCTCGGTCAGTGACGACGACCGTCTCTCCTGCCCGCTCTCCTGCCCGGACCCGCCCCACCCCTCGGCCGACGTGCCCGCGCTCGGCAACCCTCAAAAGATGGATTCGCAGTGACGCGATTCGCAGATGAGTACACTCGGCGAATGCCCAACCCGTTCTCTTTCGGCGGCCCGGTCAGCGGGCTCGCCTTCACCGGGCGCGAGCAGGAGACCGCGCTCCTCGTCGCCTGGGTACGCGGCGGGGTCAACGTGGTCGTCGCCTCCCCGCGCCGCTACGGCAAGACCTCGCTCCTGGGGCGCGCCGAGCAGGAGCTCGCACGGAGCGACCCCGCAGCCGCGCTCGTCGCGACCAACGTGCTCTTGTGCCGGGACGTCGACACGCTCGCGTCCCGGCTCGCGGCCGGCGTCTACCGGGTCCCCGGCGCGCGCTGGCACCGCTCGACCCAGGCGATCGTCGAGTTCTCCAAGAGGCTGCGGCTCCGGCCGCGCATCTCGATCGACGACGAGGGGCGCCCGATGTTCGCCTTCGGCGACCTGCGCCAAAAGGACGCCGACGTGGTGATCGAAGACGTCTACCGGCTGCTCGACGAAGAAGCCACGCGTCGGCCTGCCGCGCTGGTGCTCGACGAGTTCCAGGCGATCGTGCGCCACGGCGCCCACCTGCCCGACCTCTTGAAGGGCTTGGCCGACGAGCACCCGCACGTCTCGCTCGTCCTCGCGGGCTCCCAGCAGCACCTCATGGAGGCGCTCGTCTTCTCGCGCCAGGCTCCGCTCTACGGCATGGCCGAGCGGCTCGCGCTCGGCCCGATCCCCGAAGACGAGATGGTGGCGTTCCTCGAGACCTCCGCGTCGACGGCCGGCAAGCCCATGCGCGACGGTGCGGCCAGCTCGCTGGTCGCGCTCGCCGGTCCCGTCCCCAACGACATCCAGCGGCTCGCGTGGGAGGCGTACAACCTCGCGCCCGGCGAGATCACGCCCGAGGTGGTGGCCCGAGCCTTCGAGGAGGGGGTGGCCCACGAGTCCAACGCCTTCGCCGACCGGCTCGCGTCGCTCACGCCAGCACAGGCCCGCGTGCTGATGGGCATCGCGTCGCCTGGCGACCTGCCGCTCTTCTCCGCGCGGTTCGCGCGTCGAGCGGGGCTGGCCTCGGGCGCGTCGGTCAAGCGCGCCGTCGAGGCGCTCGAGTCGGCCGAGCTCGTGGTGCGCCGCGACGGCCGCTACCGGGTCGTGGACCCGTACCTCGCTCACTGGCTCCGCGGCGTGCAGACAGTGGCTGGGCCGACAGCCCCCGGCTCGACAGACCCCGGCTCGACACCCCCCGGCTCGACACCCCCCGGCTCGACACACCCCGGCTCGGCCTGAGGGCCACCCTCCCCGACCTGCTGGCTCCCGCCGACCTCCTCGGCTGCCCGCGCGGAGACGAGACGGCGCCAGAGCGCCTCGTCGGCCTCCTCGAGGGACGAGAGCACCGCGTCGGCGATGCCGAACACGGGCTGGTCGCGCTCTTGGGGCGCGGGCACCGCGATGCAGGCCATGCGGGCGGCCTTCGCCGCGAGCACCCCCGCGGGCGCGTCCTCCCATACGAGGCAGCGCTCGGGGGCGACCCCGAGGCGCTCTGCGGTGGTGAGGAAGACCGCAGGGTGGGGCTTGCCGTAGGGCTCCTCCTCGGCCGAGTGGGCGAAGCGGAACTGCCCGGCGAGCCCGAAGCGCTCGAGGACGAAGCCGATCAGCCGGTGCTCGGAGGACGACGCGACGGCGAGCGCGAGCCCGTGGTCCCTGCACAGCGAGATCGCCTTGTCCACGCCCGGCTGGAGCCGCCCTTCCTGGGCGATGAGCTCGATCACCCGGTCGACGATCCGGGTCGCGACCTCGTCGGTCGAAGGCCCCTCCCAGGGGTGCCTCCCGTACCACAGGCGCGTCACCTCGCGCACGAACACGCCCTTGGTCTCGCGCGCGTCGCCCTGGGCGATCGGCACCCCGAGGCCGCCGAGCACCTCCACCTCCGCCTCGTGCCACAAGGGCTCCGAGTCGACGAGGAGCCCGTCCATGTCGAAGATCGCCGCGTCGAACGGCGATTGCGGGTTGCAGACGGCCACGCGCCTCCTCCTCCTCGCTCCTTGGCCCGCCCACTCTACGGACGCCGACGAAGACGGGGCCCGAGCCCGAGCGCCCGAGCCCGGCGCGGCGGCCCACGTCGGCGGAGCGAGGCACCCTCACCAGCCGCTTGGTTGCGAGCAGCGCCGGAGCCTCGTGCGCTCGGCGTCCGAGGGACGCCGCAACGAGGCGCATGCCGGCTCCGCGTCCTCGCACGCGCTCCAATGGCGCGCCCCAAGCTGTGTCGTGCAGGCTGGGCTAAGAACGCGCACGAGCCCACGAGGAGGTCCCAAGCGGATGCATGCGGTCGTCGTCGACAACGGAGCGCTCCGGCTCGAGGGGCGCCCCGACCCGGTCCCCGGCGACACCGAGGTCCTGGTCTCGGTGCGCGCGGCGGGGCTCAACGGCGCGGACATGCTCCAGCGCCGCGGTCAGTACCCCGCGCCGCCCGGTGCGCCGCCGGACGTCTTGGGACTCGAGCTCGCAGGCGAGGTGATCGGCGTGGGCGCACGCGTGCAGGCCGCGCGCCCCGGCGACCGCGTCATGGCGCTCGTCGCGGGAGGCGCCCAGGCCACCATGGCGGTCGTCGAGGAGACCCACCTGCTCCCCATCCCTGACCCGGTCCCCTGGGCCGAGGCCGGCGGCTTCCCCGAGGTCTTCTCCACCGCCTACGACGCGCTCTTCACGCGCTGCGGCCTCTCTGTCGGCGACCGCCTCTTGGTCACCGGCGCGGCCGGCGGGGTCGGCGTCGCCGCCGTCCAGCTCGCTGCGGCCGCAGGCGCGACGGTCGTCGCCTCGGTGCGCGACGAGGCGCGCCGTGAGGAGGTCGGCGCCCTCGGCGCCCACGAGGTGATCGGCGCCGACGAGGTCGGCGCCCACGGTCCCTACGACGTGGTCCTCGAGCTCGTGGGCGCAGCGTCGCTCCCCCAGGCCCTCGGCGCCCTTGCGACCGGCGCGCGCGTCGCGGTGATCGGCGTGGGGAGCGGCTCGCGCATCGAGCTCGATCTGCGCGTCCTCATGGCCACGCGCGCGACGATCGGCGGCTCGACCCTTCGGGCACGAAGCCGCGTCGAGAAGGCCGCCGTCGCCGCTGCCGTGCGCGCGCACGTCCTCCCGCTCCTTGCGACGGGCCGGGTCCGCGTCCCGGTCTTGGGCACCTACCCGCTCGCCGAGGCGGCCGCCGCCTACGACCGGTTCACCGAGGGGAGGAAGCTCGGGAAGCTCGTGCTCGTCGCCGGCGGCTCGTGAGCACGGTCGCCGACGACGTCGTCACGTTCAGCGCCCACAAGCCCGCGCGCGACGCCACGAGGAGGCCGACGTGACCCTTCCCATAGGGGTTGCGCACCGTCCGCCAGCCCGCCGAGCGCGTCGCACGCGCACTGGAGAAGCAGCGCCCCTCGGCGTGACGCCGGCGGGCCCGCCCAGCAGGACGGAAGGGAAGAGACGATGACGGTCGACGACGTCGCCGAGCTCGCGGCGACCCTCGACGGGGTGCGCCGCACCGTCATCGACGGGCTGACGGAGTGGCGGTACCGCGGCCGCGTCGTCGCCCGGCAGCTGGACGACCGCCACGTGGTCATCCGCTGCGCCTTCGACCTTCGCGACCAGCTCCTCGCGGCCTTCCCCGGGACCTTCAGCGTCCCGGCGCGGTTCCGCAAGCACATGATGGTCGTTGCCGACCTGTCGGCGGGTGATCCGGGGGCCATCGAGGACGCCTTGGAAGCCGCCTGGCTCCTCCAGCGCCGCCGCTGACCGCCCGACGCCGGGGGAACCTGCGACACCTGTGCAGTTCGGGTTCGGGAGGCTGACGGCTCGCGGCCTCGGGCTCGAAGACGGCGGCGGCGGCGCGGGGCGACCCGGTGGCGGCAGAACCGGAGAGATCGTGCTCGTCGCCCGCGGAGACTGACGCCGAGGGACGTCAGTCGCGTGGGCGCAGCCCCGCGAAGAGGTCGTCTTCGACGCCGACCGGGCACGGCCGGCCGGTCCGGTCGAGCGCGCGGACGAAGGCCTCCTCGCCGAACACCTGGCCGAAGACCTCCTCACCGAGGGAGAGGAAGAAGATGTTCTCCGCCTGGCTCGCGTGGGCGGCGAGGCTCGCGTACTTGGCGGCGCTGAAGGCCGAGCAGTCCACCACCGCCCCGATCTCCTCGTCGGGCGTGCCGAAGGGCGCGTCCTCCATCCCCGAGGGGACCTCGACCCCGCGGGCGGCGAGCCTCTCTGCGAGCCGCGGGATCGCCGAGAGCGGGACCGCCGGGTAGTACAGCTTCTCGGGGATGCCGGTGCGCTCGACGGCCCCGACGGTCACCCGGTGGGCCTGGATGTGGTCGGGGTGGCCGTAGAAGCCGTTCGCGTCGTAGGTGACGACGACCTGGGGTCGGTAGCGCGCCATGAGCGCGCCCACGCGCTCGGCGGCCTCCTCGACGCTCGCGTGCCAGAACGCCCCGGGGGCGTCGTTCTGCGGCCAGCCCATCATCCCCGAGTCGCGGTAGCCGAGGAGCTCGAGGTGGCCGACCCCGAGGGCGGCGCAGCTCGCCTCGAGCTCCGCGCGCCGCAACACGACGACCTCGTCGGGTGTGTGCCCGGGCTCACCGGGCTTCACGCCGCCGGGGGCGTCGCCGAGCGCTCCGTCGGTGCAGGTGACCAGGATCGTCTCGTGACCCTCTTCGGCGTAGCGGGCGAGGATCCCCCCCGTCGAGATCGCCTCGTCGTCGGGGTGCGCGTGCACGCACATCAAGGTGAGCCGCGGAGTCATCGGACGTGACGTTACGGCACGCTCGCGCGCCGCGGTGCGGCAATGAGAGCTCGTTGACGGGCGCCGCCGCGGC
The DNA here is from genome assembly GCA_027339205.1 of Acidimicrobiaceae bacterium. GTDB lineage: Bacteria > Actinomycetota > Acidimicrobiia > Acidimicrobiales > RAAP-2 > JAJYVT01. The sequence goes on from DAHWOV010000100.1 coordinate 25,128, forward strand.
CCGTTACCGTGTCACTGCGCGGGTCTGACGCGTGTCGGGTGATGCAAGCGGCGCCGCTTTCACCGGTCTGGCGCCGCACAATGACGGGATCGGCGCCGCGAGGCCGAGTACATTGGGGATGTCGGGGGACGGCCCCATCGATGGCCGAAGGGCCTGCCAGGCGAGCAGTTGCGCAGTTCGGCAGTATCGGAGTCAATGGGGCTCGAGCGAGGGACCGTGAGCGAGCCGGAGACGGGTCGCGGCGGCCTGGCCGCCCAGTCCAGGGAGATCAGCGATGGCCTTAGCGCCGACCGACGTCGCGAGCACCGAGGAGGCGAGCGCGATCCGCCTCGTGTCCGCGCACCGCTGCGGCGACCGCGAGGCGTTCGAGGAGATCGTCCGGACCCACTACCGCTCGCTGCTCGCCACCGCGCGTAACCGGCTCGGCAACCCCGAGGACGCCAAGGACGCCGTCCAAGAGACGCTCTTGCGCGCGCTGCTCGCGCTGGACCGCTTCGGGGACACGGGCGACTGGCGCCTCGGCGCCTGGCTCAACACGATCCTCATCCACGTCTGCGCGGACATCCCTTCCCGGCGCAAGCCGACGGTCCCGCTCAGCGACTGGGTGGCGGAGAGCCATCCCGACGAGCACGAGCAGCCCGCGTCCGACCACGTCGCGCTCGCCGCGGTCCAGCGGGCGATCGCCCGGCTGCCCGAGACCCAGCGCAGGGCGTTCGAGCTGCGCCTCGTCGACGGCCGTCCCTACGAGGAGGTCGCCGGCGCGCTGGGCATCACCGAGACGAACGCCAGGACCCGCGTGCGCCGCGCCCGTGCGGCGCTGCAGAGCGCCCTCGAGTCGGAGGACGCCGTGAAGGGCGCGTGGGCCGCCGCGCCGCTCGTGCTCGCCGCCGGGGTCCGGGCCGCGTTGCGCCGCGTGCTCGCAGGCGTGGGCCACCCCGCCGCGCGCGAGGCGGGCGCGCAGGCGCTCGCCGCGAGCACCCCTGCGACCGGCACGTCGGCCGCCTCTGCGATCGCAGGCACGCCGGTGCAGGCGGGGCTCCAGCTCCTCACCCAGGTCTCGGCGACCCCGCTGGGCCAGGCCGCCGTCGCCTCTGCCACCGCCGCGCCGGGCAAGGGCTCGGTCGTGCTCGGGATCGTGGCCAGCCTCGCGACGGCCGGGGGCCTGGCGGCCCCCGCCGCCCTGTCCGGCTCCACAGCGACCCCGACTGCCCCGCACACCCAGTTCGTGAGCGCGCTCCCCGCGGCCACGACATCGGCGACACCGTCTTCGGCTGGCCCGTCGCCGTCGAGCTCGTCTTCCTCCGCGAGCGTGCCGACGACGACGTCCTCGACCCCGTCGACCACGTCGGGGAGCCCTTCACCGAAGTACCACTTCGCGGCCCCCGCGTGGCTGACGCTCGCCGCCACGGCCGCCGCGTACGTCGTCTCGGCCCCCGCCACCTCGTCAGCCAGCAGCTCGTCAGCCAGCAGCTCGTCGGCCTCGACCCCCACCGCGCCATCCTCCACGTCCGGAGCGACTGGAACGGCCGGGTCCACGACCAGCCCCCCAGCCTCGAGCCCGGCAGCGGCGTCTGCCAGCTCGGCCTCGGCCTCCAGCTTGACCGGCTCGGCAGCGAAGGGGGCCAGCGGCACGGGAGCGACGCCGCTGGTCACGACGTCACCGACGAGCTCCGCCCCTCGCGCGACTGGCGCCGCCGTCGCGCTCCCGGTCGGGACCTGTGCAGGCGTCACAGGGTTCCCCGGGGTCACCGCACCGACGTCGGTTCCCGCACTCAGCTCGTCGGCGCTCGACGCCATCTTGAGCACCGGCTCGCTCAGCTTGGCGACGGCCACCGGTTCCCCCGCCTTCTCGGGGACCGCCCTCGTGAAGCCGACCTCGGGATCGACAGCCCCCGTCCACGTGAGGGTCGGCACGTGCCTCGCGCAAGGGGGCTCCGTCCTCGCGGTGGACCTGACCGGCACAACAGGTGCCGAGGTCCAGCTCGTGGGCTCCCTCGTCGCACAGCCGTTCCGGACGTCCACAGGCGCGGACGGCTACCTCTTCCGTGGCAACGTGACCCAGCTCGCGGGCACCGCCCTTCCGGGCGGCCGGCTCCCGTGGGGCCTTCCCCAGGACTTCGTCGCCGAGGTGCAGGTCCAGCAGGCGAAGACGGGGTCGCTCACCGTGGTCTTCCTGCAGAATTCCAGTTCAGCGAGCGCACAGACAGCGAGCGCGCCGACGTCGAGCGCTGCGACCACATCCATCGCTGGAGCCCCCTCTTCCCCGACAGCAGCCGGCACTGCACCCGCGACAGCATCAACGGCAACGTCGACGGCAACCACGCAGACGAGCCCACAGGGGACAGCTGAGGTCGTGTCGCACCCCACCACCGATCCCTCGCTCATCTCAGGCGGATCTCACACGTCGATCTGATCCCCTCAGCGCCCAAATCGACGTCTCAGTGATCCAAATGAGAGAGCTTCTGCGGAGATGTGTATGGCCCGTGACGGCGAGCGCACCGCCGCTCGGGCGGCGGGGGGTCGCGCAGGACTGCGCACAACGACATCGCTTCTGCCGTCGAGCTCGGCGTCGAGCACACCGGTGACGAGCGACCCCACGCGCGGATCGGCCAGATCTGTGAGAAGGTCCGGCCCAACCCCCTCGAAGGTCTCGGGGAGAGTTGGCCCGCGCCCATGGCCGAAGATCCCGATCCGCACCTGAGTCTGGCCAGGGCCTCAGCGTGGCGAAAATCGGGCTGCTCACCCGATCAGGCAGGCAGGCGGCGCACCACCGTGCGCGTCGTCGACCCCGCGGCCGGCCGCGAATGTCGGATCGACCTCGGACGCTTGGGGCTCGTCAACGACGCCCTTCACCGTGCTGAGCCAACTTCCAGATCCGGAGCCGCAGCATGACCCCGAACCGTGTCTCGGGGCTCTCTAGGTCGATGCCGCTGATTACGCTCAGCCGTCGTAGCCGGTACCGGAAGGTGTTGGCGTGCACGTGCACCGACTTGGCCGCTAGCGGTACATCCCCGAAGGAGTCCAAGAACGCCATCAGGGTCTCGAGCATGTTGGCGTGGTGACGCTGGTCGTAGGCGGCCAGGGCGGCAAGCGGCCCGAACGCCATGTCCTCGTCTTCCTCCACCAGGTCGACCAGGCGCAGCAGCAGGGAGTCGACCTGCACGTCCACAAAGCGGGCCACGCTGACCTTGCGGCCCCGAGGGTCGTTTTGCAGCACCCGGAGGGTCTTGTCGGCGTCCGTCCGTGACCGGCCGATGTCGGCGAACGAGCGCGTCGGCCGGCCGATGCCCACCAGGTAGGCGCCCGAGGGGTCGGTGTAGTCGATGAAGTCCTGCATGAGGGCGGCCGGACCCCGGCCGGTCTCGTCCAGCTCGTCCAGGGGGGCGAGCACGGCGTAGACGACGTCGTGCACCCGCGCCACGGCCGAGCGTGGCCGCACCGCCTTCAGGTGCACCGACAGCGAGGTCTCGAGCCGCTGCAGCTCGACCTCGGCCAGCACGCTCTCGGTCCGGTGGGTGGTCGCGGCCACCACGCAGCAAGGACCTGCCCCGAGGCCGAGCCACCTGGCCATCTCCAGGGCGGCGTGGCCGCCTTGCAGCAGGGTGGACAGGTGATCCGAGCGCGTGCGCTGCCGCATGTCGCTCACGGACCGCAGGCGCAGCAGGTGGAAGGCGACCAGGCGGGCGGCGTCCATGAGCCACTGCTCTCGCTCCGCCGACAGCCGCTCGTCGGTCGCCACCCAAATGGAGCCGAGCACGTCCTGGCCGGCCCGCACGCTCACCGCCGTGCGGGCCTTCATGCCGTCGTAAAGGCCCTCGATGAAGACCGGACGGGTGTCCTGGGCCAGGCGTCGGAAGATGCCGCGGTCGCTCAGCGCCTGGATCAAGCGTTCGGGCACCTGGCGGCCGAGGACGGTCTCGGCTCGCGCCTCGTCCACGTCGCTCTGATTCTCAGAGAAGGCGAGCACCCGCGAGGAGCGGTCCTCGATGGTGACCGGCGCCCCGAGCATGGCGCTCACCACCTCGGCCAGAGCGAAGAGGTCGGTCTTCGTGCCGGTCGCCTGGTCTTCGGACCTCGGTGTCCCCGAGATGATGAGCGAGCGGATCATGACCACGATCTGCTCCCAGGAGGCCCCGTTGGTCAGCTGCACCAGCGGCACCCCGGCGGCGTCGGCCGCGGCCACGACGACGTCGTCGAGCGGCTCCTGCCGGCCGCCCGTCCCCTTCAGCACGAGGCCGGCGCAGCCGGTGCCGGCCAGCCGCCGGACCAGATCCCAGTGCTCCTTGGCCTCGCGAATGCCCACGCCGAGCACCAAGTCGCCCTGGGCCACGGACGGCTCGTCCACGGCGTCCCAGATGACGATATCGAGGACATCACCGCCACTACCCGGGGGGAGCCAGCGCGAATCGAGGAGGCTCGGACCGAGGACAGAGAGGATCCGCGCCAGGGAGACCCCTGGGTGCAAGGGGTTGTTCATCGGCCCGTGTCGACCGGCAAGCGCAGCCGCGAGGCGCGGGCGCCGCCGTGGTGGACGGTGTTGAGGGCAACCCGGGGCTCGGCCATCTCGGCGAAGTGGCCGAAGCGGTTGAGGGACCGGGCGAACCAGGGGAAGTCGCTGCTCGTCACCGTCACCCGGACCCGGTGGCCGGGGAGGAACACGTGGTGGGTTGGCCACAGCTCCACCTCGAAGCGGTGCGTCTGGCCGGGCACCAGCGGCTCGGGCTTCTCGAGCGAGCGGTAACAAGCGCCGCGCAGGCAGCCCTGGGTGACCCGGAACGAGCGCCCGTCGGGGTGAACATCGGTCAGCTTCACGTGCCAATCGGTGTCGCTGCCGTCGGTGGAGGCGAACAGCTCGAGCGTCGCCCATCCCGAAACGGTGAGCTCCTCCTTCAAGGGGTCGCTGGTGAAGCAGACCACGTCCCCGCGGGCCTCGGTCGCCGTCTGCTCCATGGTGACGTCCTCGAACGGGTACCTGCGGATGTCCATCGGCGTGGTGACCGGATCCCTCGGGTCGTAACGGTACGAGGTGGCGGCCTCCTCGGCGGGCGGGCGGCCCTCCAGGCGCCCAGGGGCGAGGTAGAGGACTCGCTCGCCGTTCGACAGGGGCCAGGAATCGGCGCCCCGCCAGGTGTTACGGCCGGGCTCGAACACCCGTACCCGCTTCACCGACGACAGCCCGGTGTCCTTGCCCTTCAGCCAGTGGTCGAACCACCGGAGATGCTCGGCATCCATGTCCCACGCCGCCTCGGGGCCGAAGTCGAGCCCGCCGCACTCCCGGTCGGGGTAGCGCGACTTCACGTGGCTCCACGGGCCGACCAGCAGGTACTGATGCTCCCGAGCGGGGGAGGTCTGCATGCCCTCGTAGTGATGGAAGGCGCCGAGCAGGTCCTCGAGGTCGTACCATCCGGTCACATGCAGGCAGGGCACGTCGATCTCCCGGTAGCGGTCATCGTAGCGCAGCGCCTGCCAGAAGTCGTCCAGGGTGTCGTGACCGACGAGAAGCTCCCAGTTGGGGCCTGCAACATCGATCACCGAACCCAGCGCACCCACGGGCAGCGTGCGAAGGACCGACTCCCAGTCGGTGGTCATCACGCCGTATGCCTCCTCGATACGCCGGCGAGTGGCGTATGCCCACCAGGCGAAGTAGAGCTGGAAGACGCCGTTGGTGTACGGGATCTCCTGCTGCCAGCGGCCGGCTGCCGAGGTCGAGATCATGGCCTTGAGGTGAGGCGGCCGCTCGGAGGCGCCAGCCCACTGGACCCAGCCCATGTAGCTGAGCCCGGTGGTGCCGACGTTGCCGTCGCACCAGCGCTGGGCTGCCACCCACTCAATGGTGTCGTGGACGTCCTTCGGATCGTTGACGAATGCGAGCCATTTGCCTTCGGACTTGCCCCGGCCCCGGACGTCCACAGCGACGAAGACGTAGCCGTTGGACCGCCACAGCTCGGCGTCGTCGGCCATGATGGCCTCGTTGTCCTTGTTGTAGGGCGTGACCTCCACCACGGCTGGCACAGGCCCGAGAGGCTCATCGTCTGGCAGGTATACGTCGGCCGCCAGCTCGATCCCGTCGCGCATCGGGATGCCGACCTCGAAGACGCGCCGGTTGGCCAACTGCTCGATGCGTGCCGTCCAGCGGCGGAAGGGGGTGGCGGTTTCCTCGCTGTCCTCGGGCATGGGGGCTCCTTCCCTCGGTGGACGGTCAGTCATACGTGTAGGCGTTGGCGGCCAGGGCAGCCGTGCCGAGGGAGAGGAAGACCCGAAGCAGTCGGTAAAGGGCGGGCACGTCGCTCGAGGTGTAAGCCACCTCGCGCGGGGCGACGCGAGTGACGCCGGGGATGTTGGCGCACAGGGCCGCCGTCGAGGTGGAGTTCCAAACGACTCGCAAGCTGGTGGGCGTCTCCACCTGGTAGGGCGTGAAGTCACCCAGACGCCCGAGCGCCCGAGCTGCGCCCTCCCGGATGCGCTGGCGGGCCACCGAGGGGTGGACCGAGAGGGCCGTGTACTTGTCGACGGCCCGCTTCACCTCGACGGCCTCCACGTCGCCCAGCACCGCCTTGGCCTCGGCGCAGACGACGTCGTCGCCGGTCACGAGCACCACCGGCACCCCTGCCGCCCCGGCCACGGCCGCGTTCAGCCGGAGCTCGCCTGCCGGCTCTGTGTTGAGGAAGACGTCCGCGACGTCGTGCCCCCGCATGGTGTGGTTGAGCACGCCGTCGCCGCCGCCCGCCCGGGCGTGGTAGCCGACGAACATGGTGGCGTCCATCCCGGCGTCGATTCCCTGGCACATCCCGAAGGGCTTGGTGCGGCCCCGGATCACCTGCGCCCGCGGGTCGAGCTCCTCCTGGAGCAGGTTGAGCATGGTGCCGTGCGAGTCGTTGACGAGCACCTCGGTGGCGCCTGCCTCGAAGCTGCCCTCGATGGCAGCGTTGCACTCGCCGGTCATGAGCCTGCGGCAGTACTCGTAGTGCGGAGCCCCCACGGTGGTGTCGGCACCGTCGGCGATGCCCCCGATGCCCTCCATGTCGATCGAGATGTGGACCTTCATCGCCTCATGCCCTCCTCTGTTCTTCTTCCGTCTTCTTGGCGCAGGGACTTGGCGCAGGGATCGGACGATCCCGCGCGCCGAGGCTCGTTGCCGGCGCTGCCGGGCCTGCCGACGAGCGCCTGCTCAGCGCTGGCGGAGCCGGACGTCCAGGGCGTCCCGGGTGGCATCACCCAGGAGATTGAACGCAACCACGGTCAGCACGATGCAAACACCAGCGGGGTAAATCTGCCACCAGTAGCCGTCGAAGATGTAGTTGAGCCCTGTGGTGAGCATGCCTCCCCAGTTGACCGCAGGAGGCGGGGGGCCGAGCCCGAGGAAGCTCAAGGCGGCGAGCAGCAAGATGGCGTTGGCGACCTCGAAGGTGGCCTGCACCGCCACGATGCCGATGACGTTGCGCACGACGTGGCGCAGCACGATCCTGATCGGTCGCTCACCCACCACCGTGGATGCGCTCACGTAGTCCAGGGTGCGGATCACGAGCACCTCACCGCGCACGAGGCGAGCCGTGATGATCCACGAGACGAATCCCAGGACGTAGATCATGGTGAGGACGCTCGGCGTCACGATACTGGCAAGCAGGAGGACCAAAAGGACCGTAGGGATGGCGATCAAGGCGTCGACGACGCGCATCATGACCGAGTCGACCCAGCCGCCAGCGAAGGCGGAGATCGCCCCCCACAGGGTCCCGATGCCTCCCGCGATGGCCGCTGCAGCGAGCCCCACCTCCAACGAGGACTGGCCGGCCACCATGAGCCGGCCCAGCACGTCGTAGCCGACTTGGTCGGTCCCGAGCGGGAACCTACCGCTCGGTGGGAGGTTCACCTGGGTGAGGTCGGTCGCCACCTGGTTGGTGTGGTATAGGAGCGGGCCCACGAAGCTGAAGAGGACCATCACCAGGATGATCCCGACGGCCACCATGCCGAGGCGGTTCCTGATGAGCTCGCTCAGGGTGAGGCGCCAGGTGCTCTGACTAGTTCCGCCGGGGTGCTGGAGCTCCGCCGACGGGGTCACGACGTCGGCAGCGAGCAGCCCGCTTCTCGGGTCGAGGGTGTCTCGCGAGGTCACGCAGCCGAATACCTGATACGCGGGTCCATCACGGCGTAGACGATGTCGGCCAGGAGGTTCCCCGCTACCGTCGCCACCGCCACAACGATGGTGAAGCCCATCAGCACCGGGTAGTCGTGGGCGCTCGCCGCCTGCCAGAAGAGCCACCCCATCCCCGGGTAGTTGAAGACAGCCTCGACCACGATGGCCCCCGAAACGACCGCGGGGAGGCTGAGACCGATCAGGGTCACAATGGGGAGCAGGCTGTTGCGCAAGAGGTGACGGGCGACCAGTTGGCGCTGGGAGACGCCCTTGGCTTTGGCCGTGCGTATGTAGTCCTGCAGAAGGTTGTCGATGGCTGAGGAGCGCATGAAACGACTGAACTGGGCGACCGTCACGATGGTGAGGGTGACGACGGGCAAGACCAGCACCTTGGGATCGTGCAAGACCGCGCCCACAGATGACGCTGCTGTGCCAGCCTGGGCAGGAAGGAGGTGGTACTGCACGGCGAAGAGCACGATGAGGAGCATCGCCAACCAGAACGTCGGCATCGAGTACCCGATGAACGCGAAGGCAGTGAAGGCGTGGTCGACCGGCTTGTTGCGCTTGAGGGCTTGGACGAGGCCGACAGGAATGGCGATCACGATCGCGAGCACGAAGGACACTCCCACCAGCAGGGCGGTCTTCGGGAGGTCCAGGGCCAAGAGCGAGCCCACCGACTGATCCATGTGATACGAGAACCCGAGGTTCCCGTGGACCAGGCGGTCCAGATAAAGGACGTACTGGATGGGGAGGGCCCGGTTGTAGCCGTTGGCCCTGTTGAAGGCGGCGATCGCTCCCGGGGTGGCCTTCACCCCCAGCATGGCCCTCGCGGGGCTTCCGGGGAGGAAGTGGAGGACTGCGAAGACGATCATGGTCACCAGCACGATGACAACGAGCGCCTGGGCAACCCGCCGAACCAAGTAACTGGTCACGGTACCGCTGCGGTCCCCCTGCTCGGTCGCCGACGCTCCTGGGCGGTCGGGCGGCGGCGATCGAGCCCCGCCGAGATGGTGGTGGCCCTCGGCGCTACGGCTTGAACGACCATGTCTCGGGGTAGATGTGGCCGGTCGAGTCCTGCGCGGACACCCCCCTCAGCTTGGTTGAGATGGCCGAGATCTGGTAGGCGGCATTGGGGAACCACAGGTCGGGAAGCTGCTTCGCAACGTACTCCTGGTACTTGTAGAGCGTCTTCAGTGACGCCGAGTTCCCTTGGGATTCGATCTGTGTGAGATAGGCGTTAACCCGCCGGTTGCAGTAATTCCCCCCATTGGTGGCGCCCCCGCAGCCGAAGAGGCTTGTACCGTCAGGGTAGTAGATCGGGACGTAGGTGTACACGGGCGAGGAGATGATCGAGAGCACCGGCGTGTTGGTAGGGCATGTCGCCGCCTTCTTGCCGATGCAGGCGTAGCCGTCGGAGAGGACCGTGTTCTCCGGTGCCTCCGACAGTGTGAGGTGGATGCCCGCCTTGGCGTATGTCGAACGCATCACCTGGATCTCGTTGTCGATGTCGGGAAAGCCGCTCGGGTACATGAACGAGACGGCCAGCTTCGCTCCCTTCGCGATCCCCTTCCCGCATCTACCAGGTCCTGTGCCCGGTCTTGCGCACACGTCAGTGGCCCCGGCGTGGATGTTCCAGCCATGAGACTTAAGCAGCTTCTTCGCCTTGGCCACCGAGAATGGGTAGGGGTTCTTAGTCTCGGCCTTGGCCAAGAAGTCGGTCTTCGGGAAGGTCGGCACTGGGCCGTAGGTCGGGGTCCCGTACTTCTCGAGGATCGTCTTGATGTAGAGCGGCTGGTTGATCGAGGTCTGCATCGCCTGGCGGATGTAGAGCTGGCTCACGAGGGCCTGGTACTTCGGGTTGTTGAAGAGAATCCCGATAAAGGTGAGCCCCCACTCGTACCAGGGATCGACCTTGAAGCCCGAGGCCTTCAACGAGGCGAGCGCCCCGATGTCTGTGGTAGGGACATAGCCGTAGTCGACGCTGCCCGACCGAAGGGCGTCGTACTCGGCCGTCGCACTCGTGAATGGCAACTCCTCGAACTTGGCCGCTTTCGGCTTGTTCGGACCTGAGTATTTGGTGTTGGGGATCATGGTCACTTTGCCCGTCACCTGGAAGCCGGTTGTCGGCTCCAGCCGCCATGGTCCATCGACCACCTGCCACAGCGGTGTCGTGTCCCAGGTGGAGAGCGAAAGAGACCGGGAGTTCAAGAAGGTGTAGACCGACTTGGCTCCCGCCGCGGTCGTGTCGTATGTGCCGACTGGGCTGGAGGCTGACGTCTTGTCCCAGGCCTGCTGGGGCATGGGAGTCAGAGTAGCCAGGCCGTTGTAGAGCAGATAGGTCTGGTTGTACGCCTTGGTCATTGTGAGAACGAAGGTTGTCGTGCCCTTGGCCGAGTAGCCGGCGACGTGTGTCATCCAGCCGCCGGGCACGTACCCGGCGTAATTTGTCTTCTCGTTCATCACGAGGTTCATCCAGAACACCAGGTCCCTGGCGGTCACCGGCGCACCTGTCGACCAGACGTAGTGCTTCAGCTTCATGGTGACAGTCTTGCCACCGTTGGAGAACACCGGCGGGTCGGCCATCGAGAGCTTGTAGTTGATCGTCGCGGCACTGGATGTCGGGTGGCCAAACCAATAGAGGGGGAGCCACATGAGGGGCTGAAGGTAGGTGATGTCGGAGTTCTGCGAGTTGGCTCCGTTGTACAAGGGGAAGATGTACGTTGGCGGCGACCCAGGCTGTTCGGCAAAGGTGAGGGTTCCCCCGCTCTTGGCGGTGCGATGCGCCCCGGCGGCCTGCGCGCCGTCCGTGCCGACAACAACCGACACCGCGCCGACGGTGCAGGCCGCCGCAACCCACACGAGAAGTCGTCGGAACAAGCGCATCTCTAGCCCTCCCCTGATTCTCCGGCCCCGCTTGCTAGGCCATCGTTTCGCGACAGCAAGGACACCCTACGGAAATCTTAATGCAAGCGTGGCACAATCCTAGAGGAAAGCTCACCACGATCAATGTCGTTCAGAACGAACCGGCTCGCGTGCGTTTGGACTCGCGAACGAATTTTAGCCGATACGGCCCACAACTGGGGTTCACCCTGGCGCCTTGGCGGATCTCAGCGTGGTCTTGACGTGGGCCCGACTGGGCCAAGCCGGTCTCACCCACAGGCACGACCGGCGCACCACGCATTGCATCGGCGGCTCATGGTCTGCGGGACGCGCGTCATGCACCGTCATTGTGCGCGATGGTGTGGTTCGTGCTCCATCGTGTAGCGAGAGAGCTGAGGAGATGGACTGGCTGCTGCCTGAGAACCTGAGCACCCCCGCGCTGGTGGTTGACTACGACGTCCTGGTGGGCAATATCGGACGCATGGCGGAGCGCATGCGAAAGCGGGGCGTGGTACTGCGACCCCATGCCAAGACCCACAAGTCTCTAGATGTCGCTGCTCTCCAGCGGGATCATGGTGCAACGGGCTTCACCGTGGCAACCGTAGGGGAAGCCGAAGTGTTCGCCGAGGGCGGCCACGACGACCTTTTCATCGCCTACCCAGTCATTGCCCAGCGGGACAAAGCCGAGCGATTGGCTCGGCTGGCTGGCAAAGCGCGCCTCAGTGTTGGGGTCGACTCTCTCGATGCTGCACGGCTCCTCGTGAACGCTGGGCTGGCGCGCAGCGTGGGGGTAATGGTCGAAGTGGACACGGGTCAACATCGCAGCGGGGTGCCGGCCGACGACTCCGGCCGCTTGGCCGAGCAGGTGGTCGATCTCGGGCTCGAGGTTGAGGGAGTCTTCACGCACGGGGGACACGGCTACTGGACTCCGGGGGCGGCGGCGGGTGCCGCGCACGATGAGGTTGCGTGGCTCGGCCAGGCAGTGGAAGCACTCGCCGCGCACGGCATCTCCGCCAGGCGAGTCAGCGCCGGGTCGAGCCCGACCGCTTTGCGGTCCGCAGTGGCTCCGGTCACCGAAGAGCGGCCGGGAACCTACGTCTTCAACGATCGCCAGCAGGTACGGCTGGGGGTGGCCGAGGACTGGCAGCTGGCGCTTGTTGTGGCGGCCACGGTGGTCAGCACCGCGGTCCCGGGGCAGGTCGTGATCGACGCCGGCAGCAAATCGCTGGGAAGCGACCGGCCGGCGTGGCTTGACGGCTTTGGGGCGGTTCCCGAGCTCGATGGAGCCGTCGTCACGTCGCTGTCGGAATGCCACGGGATCGTGGACATCCGCGGTCGAACCCCTCCTCCGGTGGGAACGATGGTGCGTGTCGTTCCCAACCACGTGTGCAGCGTGGTGAACCTCTTCGACGGCTACGACGTCGTAGCCGCCGGCAAGGTGGTCGACCACTGGCCAGTGTCGGCGCGTGGGCGGCTTGCCTGACGCGCTCGCAGGATCTGCTTCAGCGTAGGGGGTCGAGGGGAAGCAGCTCAGGCGGGGTGACGCCCGTCGTGATCTGCTTCGCCAACAGCGAGCCGGTGAGCGGTCCTAGCGTGACGCCCCACATGCCGTGCCCTCCGGCCACGTAGATTCCCCGAGTCGCCGTGGCACCCACGAGGGGGACGCCGTCGGCCGAGAGCGGGCGCGGCCCCATCCAATGGTCAGCCATCGTGGACCAGTCAACTTCGATCAAGAGGTGGCGGGACGCCTCGACCATGTGGCCGAAATGGGCTCGCTGAGGCGCGGCGTCGGGTGATCCGAACTCCATGATCCCGGCGAAACGGGCTCGGTCGCCCTGAGGCGTGACTGCAACCCGCGCCGCGGGGAAGTAGAGCGGCCCGACGAATGGCTTGGGCGATGCGACGGTGAAACTGTAACCTCGGCCCCCGTACACGGGAACCCTCACGCCGTGCGTGGCCAGAAGAGCGCCAGCCCAAGCGCCGGCGGCCACCACAGCAGCGTCGGCTTCGAGGTCCCCGTGAGGTCCGCGAGCAAGCACAACCTCGTGGTGGCGTTCCACCGAGCCGATCGGCGTGTGCTCTACGATCTTGCCGCCTCGATCCCGCACGCTCTTGGCTAACGCGACGACGTACTGCGACGGCGTCAGATAGCGCTGGTCCCGCACCCTCACGCCCAGCTCCACGACGTCTGCGACATGGGGATCGATCGACCGCACCTCGTCCGCGGTGAGCAGTGTGACCTCGACGGGCTGCCCTGCGGCGGCGACCGACGCCATCTCCTGGAGGAATCCTGCACTTTCGTGAGCACGTGCGAAGCAGACCACCACGTCGCTCTCGTGCAGCTCCAGTCCGACGCCACAGGCCCGCTGGTGGGCGAAGGCTTCGTTGGCCAACATGTTCAGCGGACGGTAGACGCCCATGCTGCGCCGCCATGCGCTCGTCGTACATGAGCGGACCATGCCGGCCATGAACCGCGCGAGCCGCGGATCCGCCGAGCGCACCAGTGCGACCGGGGACCGCGGGCTGAGAACGGCTCGGACTCCGTAGCGCAGGATCCTGGGCTCAGGCAGAGGGACCGACATTGCCGGGGCGACCAGGCCCGCGTTCTGCCATGACGCGCCGGCACCTGGTTGCTCACGATCCACGACACAGACCTCGACGCCGAACTCTTGGAGCGACCACGCGCACGACATGCCGACAATGCCCGAGCCAATCACCAGCACCCGAGACGGGGCACGGTAGTCACGCGCCATTGTGCACTCGAACCTCCTTTTCGCTCTGGCGCGCGGCGCATAGCCCCGTGGCTTGCTGTCCGGCACCCACCTCTCTTCTAATCGGCTTCCAAAGAGCGCTCGTGACGTCGGGACTCTACGCGAGGGTCGGCACGGATGGGAGGGGTTGCCGCACGAACTTCCTGTCGGCTCTTGGTCGAGCCGCACAAGACCGCGACCAGCTCGGAGGACGCGACTTCGAGTCCGGCTTAACTCGGCTCGCTTCGCGATGGCGGATCAGGCGACGGACGGTCCGTTCTCAGATCCGCTCACCGGGAATTCGACGCGGACGTTTTCAATGGGGCTGACGAACGCAGGTCCGAGCTGGGCACGACGTGGCGAGATATCCAACGGTCTCGCGACGCGGGGGCGGTGCACAGGAAAAGCCCGGACGACCAACTCTTGAACCTGGGCCGGAACGAACGGGGTGAGGTGGATCATGCAAAGGAGCTCACCGCGTTGCCCGGGGATGCTCCAGGTGATATCCGCGGGAGTCACAGTGGAGACGACATCGCGACGCGCTCCCACGTCTCCGAGCGGGCCGATCTCGGCGATCATGCGCTCGATCTCTTGACGGCGCTTGGAGAGTGGGCGATCGAATTCGACGTTGGGCGCGAACACTTCGGCTGCGATCGCGTCGTCCCATTCCCGGACCAGTCCGTCGACGCGCTCTTGGAGCGCAATGGTCTCCGGCCAAAGTCTGACCGTGTCGGCAGGGGCGCCATCCCGCGCGAGCGAACGACCCAGCGCCTCGACGCACAAGGAGCTCGGGTCACCCCGGTGGCTGTTCGTGAGAACGACGGCCCCGCGTCCCGAGGCGGGATGCCACGTCATGAACAGCTTGAAACCTGGCAGCCCGCCGGCATGCGAGACAACGGTGCCGCGATGGAGGTCGTCGGCGATGTGCAGGCCGAGCCCATAGCCGCCTTGCACGATCTGCAGCGCTCCCGCGGTTCCGACGCTGATGGCGGGGGGGCAGGAGACGTGCTGTCGCTGCAGCTCCCGGCGGGACGCCCGGCTGAGCACAGGCTGAGCTTCATTGCGAGGAGAGGTGCGCAATGCTGACCCGAGCCACGTGATCCACCGAGCGAGGTCCCGCACCGTGCTCACGATCCCGCCCGCCGCAGAGAAGGCGTCAGAGACCTGCGGAGCGTACGACACCCAATCGCCGCGTCCGTCGAGCGAGTATCCGATGGCGCGCCGCACATCTTCGGGTACTGTCCGGTCGAAGAAGGTGGCTTCGAGCCCGAGAGGTCCGATGACCGCTTCTCGAACGAACACTTCGAGAGGTTGCTCGACGGCGCGAGCGATCGCCAGACCGCAGAGCGCAAATCCGAGATTCGAGTACTCGTACACGGCTCCGGGGAGATGACTGAATCTCACGCCTCGACTGATGTGCTCGATAAGCGTCCTGGTCGGCATACCGATGAAGGGATCAACCCACGCGTTGTCCTCGGTGAGCCCACCGCACATGCTCAAGAGCATCTCGAGGGTGGGAGGGTTCTCGGCCACGACGTTGTCTCCCGCCATCGTGAACTCGGGGACGTAACGGGTGATCGGGTCGGTCAGCGAGAGACAGCCGGCGTCCCGCGCGACGAGAGCAGCGCACGCCACGAAGCTCTTGGACATGGAGGCGATCGGAAAAACGGTATCGGCATCCGGAACCAAGCCGTCCTCGTTCGCCGCGCCGAACCCTCTGGCATGCGAAAGCCCCTCACTCGTCGTGAGCGCGTAAACGAGACCGCGTGCTTGATTGGCCCCGGTGTACTGACCGAAAAAGGCGTCAAGCTCTTCCTCGAGCGAGATACGGATCGTCTCTTCTGACATTGTACCCCCGATCGGAGTCAGGAACGCTCACAGTAGAGCAGGATCGCAGGGCGTGGGGCGACCAAGGGGCGGAACTTGTGATTCGTCGAAGACGCGCTGTCACGCGTCAGGTGACGAGCTGCCAGGAGGAAGTCGCCCGAGGGTGGCGACGAGCTGGTCCGCCCATGGCCATCCCTCGGCGAGTCGCAGGGTTCTCCGCCGGGCCGAGTGTACGACCGATGCCGCCGGTATGCACCAGCGTGTAGAGCAGGCGCTCGGGCTCGGCGCAGGCGAGGTCTCCCTCGAGGCAGAGGCACTTGGTCCACGCCAGGAGCTCCCCAGCAAATGCACACCACGGTGAGCCACGCCTGGTTGATGGCGAACCTGTGCGAAGGGAAGTGGGCGAGCCCGGTGTCCTTGGCGTCTCGGATCGCGCACTCCCAGCGTCCCCGGCTTCGATAGAGGGCTTCCAAGGCAGCGTCGGCGATGACTCAAACTGAGACTCCGCCAGCAACTCCGGCCTCATCACATGCGTAAGTTCGGCAGGCGACAACTCGCGGCATCCGGTCCCGCTCCCGCGCTGACCCTCTCCCGAACCCCACTTGTTCGAAGCTGTCTCCCTGCACGCGTGCAACACAGGGCAACCGTTGGTTGCCCAACTCCGAGGGGTGCGCACGGGTGGACAACAACAGTCGCGAAATGGAGAAGGGGCCCTTGCGGGCCCCTTCTCCATTCACATCACTCTCAGCCGGATCCCGTCGCCGGCCGATGACACTCAACCGATGTCTGTTTGCATCTTTGCGACGACCGCCGGCGACACCGCCAGCGGACCACCGAACACCGTGAAGCTCTCGATCTTCAGTGTCTCGCTTGTACCGGTGTCCACCGAGGTGCCCGACTTGCCGTGTGCCTTCAAGAAGGCTGTCGTCGCCGGACCAACTGTCGTCGGGCTCTTGGTCAGGAGGATGGGCTCCGGCACGGTGCCGGCGTACATCCCACCGACGAGGCCATCGGTGAACCCGTTGCCACGCGCGACTGCGACAGCAGTGTTGTCCCAGTCAAGACCGACATTCGGCTTCGACATCTCGAACGTGGCAAGCATCGCCGCGGTGTCTGTGTAGGTCTTCCCAGCGACGCGCATCACCTCGACGCCCAGGCTCTGCAGCGAGGTCACCACTGTGTTGGCGACCGCGAGCTGGCCGCCCATCAAGATGACCTGCTTGATCCCGAGTGTCGCAATCGCCCCGATGGTGCTCGAAGGAAGCGAAGTCGGTGTGGTGAGCAGGACCGGAATCCCGTGCCCTGTTGCCTGCCAGTACGAGGTCGTGCTGGCCGCCATGGCGTCCTGGAACTCCTTGCTGCTGGCGATGATCGCGGTGGGCACCTTCGCACCCGTCAAGGGTGCCGGCGAGGCAGCGCCTGCGGTGTCATTGAACGCCCCGTTGCCCTTTGTGGCGTTGACCCCGGCGTAGGCTCCCACGAAGCTGGCTTTCATCACATGCGTTGTCGGTGCCTGCTCGGCGATCATCGCCGCGGTGTCCGCAGCGGTCATCCCGTAGATGCGTGTCACCGAGATGAAGCGTGTGTGGCCATTTGTCGTGAGCTTCGTCGAGCCGCCGCACTTGTATGCCGGCAGTGTCTCGATCTGAGCTTTCACTGTTGTGCTCACCGCCAACGGGCCACCGACGATGAACACTTGGGTCACACCCTCGGCCTTGAGGGCCCGCATCGTGGGTGCGGACAGTTGCCCGTACGGGGTCAGGAGCACGCCGGTGTGAAGATAGCTCGCCAGGTACTGCGCCGACAGCGCGTCCTGGAAGTGCTGGTCAGTCGCCAGAATCACAGGCCGGTTGTTTGTCAATGTCGGGTGCATGCCCACGCAGGTGCCTTCGCTCGGGGGGAACTTCGTCTCGAGCAGCTTCACCGCGGTCGCGTCAGCTGTTGCGCCGTAGATCTGCGTCGGCGCCTGTGTCGTGACCGTAAAGGCGAGCGCTTCTGTCACTGTCGGGCTTCCATTCGTCGTGCTGCATGTTGCGGAGCTGCTGAAGACGACGATGGCCTTCTGTGTGCTTGTAGCCCCCGCTGTCAGGTTCACTGCGAGCCCGGACAGCACGTAGGTGCTCGGCTTTGTCGGTGTCGAGGAGCGGACCTTGTAGATCACCGTCGTCTTTGTTGTCCCGGTAGTCGGCAGGAGCTTCACTGTCGACGCCGTGCCGTTGCCGCCTGTGACCTTGACGGTCGGCGTCGCCGTGCCGTTGAAGTGAGCGTGGCTCGTTGTCGCGAGGGTCACGCACACGTAGCCGGTCGGCACCTGTCCGCCCACGGCCTCGACGACCTTCACGGGGCTGATCGCCGCGTCGAAGGAGTCGGGCTTGACCGTGACAGCAGGTGTGTTCGCAGTGACGTAAGAGTCCGCGACGTTAGCGTTGGAAGCTGCCGTCGTCGTCACCGTCTGGATCGTCGATTTGCCGGTGATCGCGACTGTGCCGGTCCCGGTTGTCGTACCGACGCTGTAGACGACTGTGCTGACCACGAAGACCGCCGTCGCCGCCGTCGTCGTTGTCTTGGTCAGGACGTCGGCCGCTGTGAAGGTGAGGTCCAGCACGTTGTGGCTGTTGGCGCTGCAGCTCCCAGAGTGGCTCAGCGACGCCGTGATCTTCGGCGTTGTCTTCACGTCATGCGACTTGGACGCTGTGAAGGCGACCTTCGGCGTCGACTTGAACAGCACGTACGATGTGCCCAAGCACTCCGTGGACGTTGCTGGGGCCACTGCGAGGGCAATTGTGCTTGTCTTCGCCCACCCGGTTGTCTCGGTGGTCGACCCAGTGATCGTGACGACGAATGTGCCGCCAGGACCTGTGTGTCCCACGCCGATCGGGATCGCTGTCGAGGTCACCACGATCGAAGCGGGTGCGCCGGGAGGAGCGGCCGGACCGACCGCGTTCACGACGGATGTCGGGTTGAACAGGGAGAGTGTGACTAAGGTCGCGCTCTTCCACGCGGGCGTCACCGTGATTGTGCCCTCGGCTCCGGTGGTCTCATAGGTGATCCCGGTGACGAAGACTGTGGCAGTCGCTCCTGTCGCCAAGTTTGTGGCGAGGGTGCAGGTGAGGGTCGCTGATGCGGACGTGCACGAGACGTGGGCGCCGCTGGCCGAGACCGAGAAGGTTTGCCAGGCCACGGTACTCGCTCCCGCTGTGGACGCGAGTGTGAGCGTCAGCACCGAGCTGGTGCCACTTGTCGCGCCCGATGAATTCTTGAGGTGCAGGGTCAAGTTGCCTGCTGGCTGACCCGAGCCCGTCCCGGCGACTGTCGGATGACTGGAGGCGCTGATCGTGCTGGACCGGGTCAATGCGGCGGCGGTGCCGGCAGCGAGGCCCACCACGCTCCCCACCATGCCTACGCCGAGCGCCAGCGCTGCCGACAGTCGGCGCAGCCGATGTGTTCGATGTTTCAAGGGTGTTCCCTCCTTGGCTTTCGCCTTGCTCTTCTCTCTCACGTTGGCTAGCGCCTCGCACCGCCGGCATCAGCCGGGCGGCGCGGCGACGGTCGCACTGGTGCTACGTGAATCACAACCGATCCGGAGCTTACTTTGTGACGCGCGACCGCAGTGGGAATTCCTCTCAGCGCGACGGCGAGCGGTGCCGACCCTGTGGATAACTTCGACTTGGCGCACGGTGGTGCGGGTGGGTCGGGGATCCTCACGCGGCGCACGGGCGTTTCCTAGGATGCGCCTTGACGCGACGGGCCGGGATCGCCGATCGTGTGGGCAGCAGCCGGACAAGGGGGGTCAATGACCACGGCACTGGACAAGGCAGCATCGCTCGGGCACCTGCCCGAGACCGACGAAGCGTTCCACATCGAGACCCACGGGGTCGACTACATCCCGATCTCGGAGCGGTGGGCGAAGCCGAGGGACGTCGGCTGGCTGTGGGCGGGCGCGAGCATCCAGGTCGAGTACTTCATCTACGGCGCCATCCTCATGACCTTCGGGTTCACCTTCTACCAGGCGCTCTCGGTCATCATCATCGGGAACCTCTCCTACTTCCTCCTCGGCCTCTCGAGCCTCCAGGGCCCGCAGGCCGGCACCACGGTCTTCGGCACCAACCGCGCCGCCTACGGCCCCAACGGCTCGCGGATCATCTCCTTCTTCAACTGGCTCACCCAGCTCGGCTTCGAGGTCGAAGGGATCATCCTGATCGTCGGCGCGGCCCTCGTCCTCTCGGACAAGGCGGGCTTCCATCCCGGCGACGCGGCCAAGGTCGTCTTCGTGATCATCGCGGTCGCGATCCAGGCGGTCCTGCCGTTCCTCGGCCACGCGACGATGGTGCGGGTCCTTCGGTGGCTCACCATCCCCTTCATCGTGATCTTCGCGATCCTGCTCGGCTTCGCGGTCCCCCACGTCACGACCGCCAGCCCCGCGCACGGGGTGGGCTGGCCGCTCTACATGGCCGGGCTGGCCTTCACGATCACCCTGTCGGGCCTCGGGTGGACCGAGTGCGGGAGCGACTACTCGCGCTACCTGCGGCCCGAGGCCAAGAAGTCGTCGATCGTCGGCTGGGTGTTCGTCTCGACCGCCATCCCCGAGATCCTGGTCATGACGCTCGGCGCCGCGGTCTTCACCTTCGTGAAGGGGCTCGGCACAGGCGCCGCCTTCACAGCCCTCGCCCACCAGAGCGCCATCCCGGCGTGGTTCGTCGTGCTCTTCCTCATCTTCGCGATCTTCCAGATCTTCGCGATCAACGGTCTCGACCTCTACTCGTCGGGGGTCACCCTCCAGGCCCTCGGGCTCCGGGTGAAGCGCTACCAGGCCGTCCTCATCGACTGCGTGATCGTGCTCGGCTTCACGATCTTCGCCGTCTTGAGCACGTCGTTCTCCACGTACCTGGGGGACTTCGTCTTCATGGTGATCATCTGGATCGCCCCGTGGTTCGGGATCTACATCACCGACTGGGCCCTGCGGCGCTTCAAGTACGTGCCGGCCCAGCTCCAGCGCACCGGGCGCGACTCCCTCTACTACCGCAACGGCGGCTTCTTCTGGCCGGCGATCATCGCCCAGCTGGTCGGGATGTTCGCGGCGGCCTCGGGGCTGTCGGTGACACCGAAGATCTACTTCACGATGCCGACCTGGGTGAACGAGGTCACGGTCCACACGACATACGCGGACTTCAGCGTCTACCTCGGAATCGGGGTCGGCGCCCTCCTCTACCTGGTGCTCGCCTGGTCGAGCGTCCGCAAGCAGGCAGACGAGCAGGAGCGGCTGCTCGCGTCGGCGCCGCCCCAGTAGCCCCGCCCCTAGCCCTGCGCCGCCGACGCGCTCGTCGCCGCGCCGGCGGCGCGCGCGTCGGGGCAGCTCAGCAGGCGAGCTCTCCGAGCACCTGCTCTGCGTCGACGATGCGGTAGGCGTACCCCTGCTCGGCCAAGAACCGCTGGCGGCGGAGCGCGAACTCCTGGTCGTTGGTGTCGCGCGAGACCACCGAGTAGAAGTGGGCCTGGCGGCCGTCCCTCTTCGGGCGAAGGAGGCGGCCCAGGCGCTGGGCCTCCTCCTGGCGGCTCCCGAAGGTGCCCGAGACCTGGATCGCCACGCTCGCCTCGGGGAGGTCCACCGAGAAGTTGGCGACCTTGGACACGACGAGCACCGGGATCTCCCCGCAGCGGAAGGCGGCGAAGAGCCGCTCGCGCTCGGCCGTGGCCGTCGCCCCGGTGAGGACCGGCGCGCCCAGGCGCTGGCCGAGCACCTCGAGCTGGTCGAGGAACTGGCCGATCACGAGCGTCGGCTCGCCGGCCGCCACCGCGGCGGCGCACAGCGCGTCGACGACGGCGAGCTTGGAGCGGGCGGTCGCCCCGGCGCGGTAGCGGTCCTGGGCTTCGGCGAGCGCGTAGGCCATCCGCTCCTCGTCGGCGAGGGTGACCCGGACCTCGGTGCACGACGCCGGGGCGATGTAGCCCTGGGCCTCGATGTCCCGCCAGGGCACGTCGAAGCGCTTGGGGCCGATGAGGCTGAACACGTCGCCTTCCTTGCGGTCCTCGCGCACCAGGGTCGCGGTGAGCCCGAGGCGCCGGCGGCTCTGGATGTCCGCGGTCATCCGGAAGACCGGCGCGGGGAGGAGGTGGACCTCGTCGTAGACGATGAGGCCCCAGTCCTCGGCCGACAGGGTGTCCATGTGGGGGAGCAGCCGGCCGCGCTTCGTGATCACGATCTGGTAGGTGGCCAAGGTGACCGGGCGGATCTCCTTTCGCTCACCTGAGTACTCTCCGATCTCGTCGTCTCGGAGCGAGGTGTGGGCGAGCAGCTCCGCGCGCCACTGGCGCGCCGCGACCGTGCTCGTCACGAGGACGAGCGTCCGGCTCGAGACCTTCGCCATCGCGGCCATCGCGACGGCGGTCTTGCCGGCTCCGCAGGGCAGGACCACCACCCCGCTCCCGGCGGCCACGAAGGCGTCGGCCGCCTGGCGCTGGTAGGCGCGGAGCGCGAAGGAGCCGTCCTCGCACAGCGCGATCGCATGCGGGCTGCCCTCGACGTAGCCGGCGCGGTCCTCCGCGGGCCACCCGAGCTTGATGAGGGCCTGCTTCAGCCGGCCGCGGTGCTCCCGGTAGACCGAGACCGTGTCGGCGTCGATGCGAGGCCCGAGGAGGGGGGCGATCATCTTCGCCCTGGTCGCCTCCTCGAGCACCGGGCGGTCGCTCGTGCGCAGCACCAGGCCGTGGCGGGGGTCGTCTTCGAGGACCAGCCGCCCGTAGCGGGCGATCGTCTCGTTCACCTGGGCGAGCAGGGCGTCGGGGAGCGCGAAGCGGGACCAGCGGCGCAGGGAGGCGCAGACCGCCGCTGCGTCCATGCCGGCGGCGCGCGCGTTCCACAGGCCGAGCGGCGTCATCCGGTAGGTGTGGACGTGCTCGGGAGAGCGCTCGAGCTCGGCGAAGGCGGCGATCTCCGTGCGGCAGTCCTCCGCGTCCGGGTGGTCGAGCTCGAGCAGGAGGGTCTGGTCCGACTGGACGATCAGCGGCCCTCCCCCCGGACGTGTGCGTGCATCTGGACCGTTCGTCACAGCAGCTCCTCCTCGGCGTCGGTCAGGACCCGCGCCCAGCCGATCCTCTCCAGCACGTACTTCTGCTCGGACCAGCGGGGGGCCACCTGTCCGAGCATCACCCGCTCCGAGACGTCCAGGACGTCCACGGTCACCTCCAGCGCCTTGCCCGCGCCCGACGTGTACGAGAGGCGGACCAGCCAGCCCTCCTCCTCTGCGAGCTCGAGGAGCCGGTGGATCTCGGCCGGGGCGTGGGCGATCTGCGAGGGGCGCTCCAGCCCGGCCCCGCGCCCCTCGCCGGCGGCGGCGGGCACGCCGTCGTCGTCGTCGATCCCGAGCTCGTAGCGCTCCATCGCGTCGAGGAGCACCGCGAGGTCCGGGTCGTCGAGGAGCACCTCGAGGTCTGGGTCGTCGAGGTCTGGGTCGTCGAGGTCTGTGGCGTCCTCGTCGCCTCCGCTCTCGTCCTCCAGCCCTGTCTCGGACCTCGGACGGCGAAGGAGGGTCGGGATCTCGACGCGCGCCGCGCCGGGGTGGCGGGCGGGCTCGGGCCGGCCCCGCCCCGGTCGGTCCGACGCCGCGAGCAGCGCCTCGGCGAGCGCTTGCAGGCGCTCGCCGTCGCCGGGCGAGGTCCCCTCCCCGTCGGGACCGGAGACCTGGCGCGCTGCGCCGGGACGGCCGCCGGGGCCCCGGACGCGAGAAGGAGGCGGCTGGGCCCGCTCGGGCTCGACCGAGGTGCGCACCACGGTCCCGTCCTCGCGCTCCTCCACGGGCAGGTACCCCTCCTCGCGCAGCGTGCCCAGCACCCGGCCGAGCGCGCTCGCGGAGACGAGGACCGTCGGGGAGATCGCGCGGAGCCCGAGCTTGGCGGCCTTCTTGCTGCGCAGCACCTCGGTCGCGAGCGCGGCGTCGTCGAAGCGGACGTAGCAGGCGCTCTGGCCGAGACGGATGTGCCCGTGGCGCCGCTCCACGTCGCCGACGAGGTAGGCGAGCGCCTGGGGGACGCCCTTGGCGGCGTGCGCCTCGAGGAAGGAGAGCACCTCGGCGCCGGTGCGCCCGGCGTCGAAGGCGCGCCGGACCGACCTCTCGCTGAACCGGTAGACCGCCGCGGCGCCGCGCCCTTCCACCTCGGCGAGGAGTGTGAGCTCGGCGCGCACCTTCGGGGGCACCCGCCCGGTGGCGAGCGCGGTCAGGTCGCCTTGGAGCACCAGCTCCCACGCGTCGGACGCCGCGTCGGCGAGGAGCGCGCGGGCAGCGCCCGCGTCGCCGTCCGCGAGCGCACGGGCGAGCGCGCTGGGCGCGCCCTGGGCCGCAAGCCCGAGCAGCTCCATCTCTGCGAGGACCCAGCGCGCGATCAACGACGGCGAGGCGACCACGTCGCTCCAGGCGAGCGGGGCGTCCCACGAGGCGGCCTCGGCCAGCGCCTGGGCGGCCTCGGGGTCGGCATGCCCGAGCTCGCAGGCGAGCGCCAGCACCCCGGCGCGCTGGGGCCCCGCCGCCGTGTCGGCGTCGTCGGGCACCCAGGCGAGCGCGGGCAGCACCTTGCCGCGGGTGTCGGTGGCGCCGGCCATCCCCGGATACGTCGGCGCGCCGAGCCAGCCCTGCGCCAGGACCCACCAGCGCGCCGGGACGTCGAGCGCGAGCCAGTCGTCGGCGGCGGGCGTCGGCAGCACCATTCCCCGCCGGGTGTCCTCCACCACCAGCCCCGACGCGGCGGCGACCTCGAGCAGCACGAACGCATCGCGCTCGGGCACCTCGAGCTCGGCGGCCAGCCGGCGGACCTCCCTCACGCCCACCCCGCCGGCCTTGAGGACGGGTGCGGGCCTCACCCCCAGGCACTCGACCAGCCGTTCGACCGCCTGGCTCAGTGCGTCCACCCGGGCCACGACGTCGGCTGGCGACGGCTCGGTGAGCGCCGGGAGCTCCACGCGGGGCCGAAGGTAGGAGGCGGCGGGGAACGGATGCCCGCCGCGAAGCGCGAGGCCGACCTCGCGGGGCATCACCGCCGAGTGCCAGGTGTCCCGGAAGACGAGGCCGCGGTGGAGCAGCCAGGCGGGGCCGTCCTCCTCGCGGCGCGCGCCGCGATAGGCCGACGACGCGACCTCCCAGGGCAAGGACATCGACGCGGAGCCCACCGAGAGCCGCTGCGCGAGGGCGCGTGCCTCTCTGGGCGCGCCCTCGAGAAGCCTGGCGACCGCGTCGTGGTCGCCGAGCACGCCGAGCACGTCACGCACGAGCTCGGCCCTGCGGGTCGCCACCTTGCGCGTGCCCCACGCCCGCACGATCGACTGGAGGTCCGACACGTTGAGCCGCTCGACCAGGTCGGCTGCCGGAGGGCCGAGGGCGGCGGCCCCGGCGACCGCGAGGAACGCGGGGTGGACGCACAGCTCGCCGTCAGAGACGCGCGCGACGAGGTGGCGCGCCTCGAGCCACGCGAGAGCCCGCGCGAGCGGGAGCTCGGTCCCCTCGCCCGCCAAGCGCTGCACGTCCGCGCAGGCGACGTGCTTTTCGCCGAGCAGGGTGAAGAGCTGCACCACCTGGATGACCGAGCTGTCCGCCTGCCGCAGCGCGCGCAGGACGCTCGGCACCCCAAAGGCCCGGGCCCCGAGCTCCCCGAGAGAGGACGGAGCGGGCTCCGCGAGGTCGGGGCGCAGCGCGAGCAGCGCGGCCAGCCCCTCGGCGTCGAGGTCCGAGAGGTCCTCGGCGTGGGCGGGGGCCACCGCGCCGAGGTGCCGGGCGCCGGACGTGGGCCTCCCCTTCGCCTTGGTCCGAGGGCTCATCGCCGCCTCCTTCGAGATGTCCTCCGATGGTCGCGTGCAGGTTCGCCTGCGACGCTGCAGCGGGACCGCCCGACACCCGGTGACGCGTGCCGGGTCACGGTACCAACCCGGTGCGCGCCGGTGGGTGATGCGCGACGACCTGGCACGACGGCGGCCGCGCGGCGCGGCGTGCGGCCCCGGGCGGCCCGCAGCGGCGGTCGGAGCGTCGCAGAGGCACTCGCCGGGGGCTCGGGGAACGGTAGATTCGGCGGTCGTGGACGGGCACTCGGCACGCACCCGGCGGGTGCTGCCCGACGCTTCGGCCATCGTGTGGCTGCTCGTCTCAGCGGCGGGGTTCCTCGCTCCCGCGCTCAGCCACGGCAAGGCGATCGGCCCCTACGACCTGCTGAAGGTGCTCGGCCTCACGAGCGTCCCCGGCGCCCACGTCCACAACGCGGTCGCCTCGGACCAGATCCAGCAGTTCATCCCCTGGCAGGTCCTGAGCTGGCGCCTGGTCCACGCCGGCATCGTGCCGCTCTGGCAGCCCGCCAACCTGCTCGGGATGCCGCTCGCCTGGAACTTCCAGTCCGCGCCGTTCGGCCTCGCCAACGCGGTGGGCTACGCGTTCCCGCTCGCGCTCGCCCACAGCGCGACCATCGCGACCGAGCTGGTGGTCGCCGGCACCGGCACCTACGTGCTGTGCCGGATGCTCGCCCTCGACGTGCTGCCCTCGGCCATGGGCGCGACCATCTTCGAGCTCTGCGGAGCGTTCACCGTGTGGCTGGGCGTCTACGAGGCAGACGTCTGCATGCTGCTCCCCTGGGCCCT
>DAHWOV010000105.1:0-25036 GCA_027339205.1 Acidimicrobiaceae bacterium
CGTTCAACCTGCCGATCCTGACCTTCGTGGACACGCCGGGGTTCCTGCCGGGCAAGGATCTCGAATGGCGGGGGATGATCCGCCACGGCGCCGAGCTCGCCTTCGCCTACGCCGAGGCGATGGTGCCGCGCCTGTGCGTCATCCTGCGCAAGGCCTTCGGCGGGGCCTACATCGTCATGGACTCCAAGGGCCTCGGCAACGACCTGTGCTTCGCCTGGCCCCAGGCGCAGATCGCGGTGATGGGCGCGCCGGGCGCCGTCCAGATCCTCTACCGAAGGACATCGGAGGAAGCACGCCGCGCCCAAGAGGTCGAGTACAAGGACCGCTACCTCACGCCCTGGCCCGCGGCGGAGCGCGGGTTCGTCGATGCCGTCATCGACCCGGCGGAGACGAGGTCCGTCCTTGCGGCGGGGCTAAGGGAGCTGTGCACGAAGCGCGAGGTCCTTCGCGGCCGCAAGCACGACGCCGGCCCGCTCTGAGGCCGGGCGTCGAGGGTCGCGCGTCGAGGGTCGCGCGTCGAGGGCACCCACCAGGCGCCCCGATTTCGGGTCGCCCGCGTGGAAACCCCCGTTGAGCTGGAGAAACCGTGGTCACGGGGCAGACGGCGGCCGCGCGCTCCGCCGCCTCGGGCCTTCGTCACCCAACTGCAATCGACGTCATAGCTTATCCTCATGGGTTGTGGGCAAGATGATGTCGTGATTCGACCCACATCTGAGCGGCCATTGGTGTTGGAGTCCTGCCACAGCACGTGGCTCTTCGACACCGAGCGCATGCGTTTTCGCCGGATCCTGAAGGGCCTCGACCTGGACCCCCGCCAGGCTTCGACTGCCTGGCGGCCGTATTACGGCCTGGAACTGGACTCGCTGTCGGAGTCGTTTGTGGTGCTGTTGAACCCTGAGGGGACGCGCCTTTTGCGCTCGTGGCGCCACGTCGACCACTGCCCGCAGTGCGGCGGCGAGGCGACCGCCGAGCTCTCCCTCGACGAGCTCCGGAGCGCGGCGCTCGGCTGATCGTCGCGGCCTTGTTCCGTGCCGTCTTCGAGCGTCGCCGGCCTTGTTCCGTGCCGTCTTCGAGCGTCGCCGGCCCTGTTCCGTGCCGTCTTCGAGCGTCGCCGGCCCTGTTCCGTGCCGTCTTCGAGCGTCGCCGGCCTTGCGGCGGGCGCTGAGTAGGATCTGCCGGCGTGGACCGGCGCGACCTGGACCGCCTCTTGAGCTTGCTCAGCCAGTGGGAGGGCTCCGACCTTCACCTGAAGGCCGGCGTGTCGCCCCGGGTCCGCATCGACGGGGAGCTGCGCCAGATGGCGAGCGAGGCGAAGTGCACCCACGCCGACACCGCAGCCATCGCACGGGAGATCATGCCCCCAGGGGTCGCCGCGCACTTCGACCGTCATCGTGAGGCGGACTTCGCGTACTCGGTCTCGGGGCTCGGCCGCTTTCGGGTGAACGCCTACTACCAGCGCAGCTCGGTGGCGCTCGCCTTCCGCCGGGTGCGTGGCAACCCCGAATCGACCGAGGACCTCGGGCTGCCTCCCGCCGTCGCGAAGCTCGCAGAGGCGCAGCGGGGCCTCATCCTCGTTACCGGACCGACCGGGTCGGGGAAGACCACGACGCTCGCCGCGATGATCGACCACATCAACCGGACCCGCTCGTGCCACATCATCACGATCGAGGACCCGATCGAGTACCTCCATTCCGACGTCCTCGCCTCGATCAGCCAGCGCGAGGTCGGCTTCGACACGGACTCGTTCCCCGCAGCGATGCGCGTCGTCCTCCGCCAGGATCCCGACGTCATCTTGGTCGGTGAGATGCGCGACATCGAGACCACGTCCGCGGCGCTCACCGCGGCAGAGACCGGCCACCTCGTCCTCTCGACGCTCCACACGATCGATGCCACCGAGACGATCACGCGCATCGTCGACTTCTTCCCGCCGCACCAGCAGCAGCAGATCCGCACGTCGCTCGCGGGGGCGCTGCGCGGCACGATCGCGCAGCGCCTCGTCCGTCGGGCCGATGGGAGCGGCCGGGTGCCGGCCGTGGAGCTCATGGTCGTGAACGGGCGGATTCGCCAGTGCATCGAGGACGTCCAGCACACGAGCGACATCGCCGACATCATCGCCGACGGCGCCTACTACGGCATGCAGAGCTTCGACCAGAGCCTGGCCGGCCACTTCGAAGCCGGCGCCATCACCCTGGCGGAAGCGCTGGAGATGGCGACGAACCCGCACGATCTGCGCGTCACGCTCGAGCGGCGCGGCCTGGTGCAGACGGGGTCCGGGATGCCGGTGACCGAGGTGCCCGGGACCGAGGTGCCCGCAGGGACGTAGCCTCTAAGGCCTTCTAAGGCCTGTTGATCAGCGCCGAGGCGAACACTGCGACGACCGATCCGGCCGCGAGCATCGCAAAGGGTGCCCGGCGCACCGTGCCGAGGCCGGTCGCCGCGGTCGCCACGACGATCCACGCGGCGACGAACGCGCCTCCTCCGGGCCAGAGCCACCCAGCCGTCCATGCGAGGCATGCGAGGAGGGCGATCCTGACCCAGCGTCGTGCCTCGCCCGCGCGATCCCCGACGAGCCCTCCCAGCGACGCGAGCAGCGCGCCGAGCCCTGCCCATGCCAGCCGGTCCGCGTGCCCGCCGATCAGCGCGATCGGCACGAGCGAGACGGCGGCGAGCGCGCCCACGACCGCGAAGGCGCCGGGCACCGTCGCGTCGTCCGCGTCGGTGATCGACGCACCGAGGGCGCAGACGAGCACCACCGCGATCGACGGGAGTGGCAAGACCGACCCGAGAGACGCCGCCGCGGCGGCGCACAGGACCCCGGTGGCGAGCTCGACCACCGGGTAGCGCCAGGAGATGTGCGCGCCGCAGTGCCGGCACCGCCCGCGCAGCCACAGCCACGACAGCACGGGGACCAGATCGACGACGGTGAGCTGGGCGTCGCACGACGGGCAGTGCGACGGGGGTTCGACCACCGACATCGAGCGAGGGAGCCGGTAGGCGACGACGTTCAAGAAGGACCCCACCACGAGCCCGGTGACACCGCTCGCGAGGATTGCCGTGACCTGAGATGCCTCGGTGGACCCCACCGGGGCGGGACTGTAGTGCCAGGGCACGGGTCGTCACGGGACCGCTGGGTCCGTTGCTCGGATCGAGCGGACCGGGTCTCGAGGGCCCCCACTTTCGCGCAGGGGAGAACGGGGGTATGCTGACGTCGGCACTTCGCTCGCGAAGCGGCCGTGGGGATGGGGAGCTAGGGGAGCGGCGACGCACACGTGGGCTGCCACGGTGCCTCGTGGCGCTGTCGTCTTCTGGTTCGGGTCTGTCCGCCGGTCGTTCCGCTCGGCTCGGCCAGGGGACAGGGGATGACAGGGGAAGCCGCAGAATCGGTCGGGGAGCTCACGGAGCAGCTGGGGTTCTGCTACGTCGACCTCTCGCGTACGGGGTTCGCCCCCGGGGCGGCCGCGCTGCTTCCCGAGGAGGTGGCGCGCCGAGAGCGCGCGGTGCCGATCGAGCGCAGAGGCAACGTGACGGTCGTCGCCGTGTCCTCGCCCGCCGACCAGCTCACCCTCGACGCCTTGCGTGCGGCGACGCGAGGAGAGGTCGTCGCCGTCGTGGCGCCGTCGGCGCAGATCACCGCGGCACAGGCGCAGCTCTACGGCGACGGGGCCGCCCGTCATGGGCGTCGCCGTGGCCAGTACCCCGGGCACTGGGAGCGCGCGGCCCGCCGGAGCGGGCTGTGGACCGGGTCCTCCGAGCCCGGTGCAGGCCCGATGGCGGCGGCGGACGCCGCACCTCCCACTTGGGATGCCGCCCTCGACGCGGACCTGCGGCTCGAGGCCGGAGCCCCGAGAAAGGATGAGCCGCTTGCAAGAGCGCCCGGCGCGGCCACGGTCGCGCACCCCTCCGAGGCGGCACCGCCCGAGCCACTTTCCGCCGAGGTGGCACCGCCCGAGCCGGCCGCCACCGAGGCGGCACCGCCCGAGGCGGGCACCGCCGAGGTGGCAGCGCCCGAGCCACCGCTCCTTCAACTCCCGCCGGTGCTCCCGATGAACGGCTCCGCGGCCGTGGCGAGCACAGAGCCCATGGACCTGGAAGCGGTGGTGTTCACGACGAGCACGCCGAGCACGACGAGCACGCCGACAGGATCGTCACCGCCCCCACCGCTGCCCGGCTCAGGCTCCCCCGGCGGTGCGGCGGCCGACGCCGTCGACCTGGTCGGCGGCACCCTCGAGGGTGCCGCCGCCGGGTCGGACGGTGACCCGAGCTGGCCCGCCTTGGCGCGCACCCTGGTCGCCAGCGGCAAGGTCAGCGTCGACAACATGGCCCGAGCGGTGCGCGACCACGACGCGTCCGGAGAGTCCCTTCCCCGCTTCTTGCTGAGGGAGCGGCTGGTCGCCGAGGACGACCTCGTCGAAGCCATGGCCGGCGAGGTCGGCTTGCCCTTCGTCGACCTCGCGACGACCGAGCCCGACCCCGAGGCGGCCGCACTGGTCCCCGCGTCCGTCGCTCGTCGCCATACGGTCCTGCCAATCGGGTTCGACGGCAACGTGCTGGTGGTCGCGATGGCCGATCCCACGGACGTCTTCGCGCTCGACGACCTGCGGAGCATCCTCGGGCGCAACTTCCGACCGGTCGTGGCCACCCGCGCCCAGATCGAGCTCTACACCCGACGCCTCCAAGAGCCCGGCGCCGATGTCCAGGAGGCGGCCCAGCATGCCGCAGGACGCGCCGCGCCCGATGCAGGCGCGTTCGAGCTCGAGAGCCTCCAAGCGGTCGTCGAGGACGCGCCGATCATCCGCTACGTCAACCTCTTGATCCTCCAGGCCCTCAACGATCGGGCGTCCGACATCCACATCGAGCCGACACCGAAGCGGCTGCGGGTCCGATTCCGGATCGACGGGGTCATGCACGACGCCGGCTCGGCATCGCCAGCGATCCATGCTGCTGTCATCAGCCGGCTGAAGGTGCTGGGGGATATGGACATCACCGAGCACCGGATCCCCCAAGAAGGACGCGTCTCGGTCTCGGTGCGCGACCGGCAGATCGACCTGCGCCTTGCAGTCCTGCCGACCCTCTACGGCGAGTCCTGCGTCATGCGGCTGCTCGACAAGTCGGCGAGCATCCGCCAGCTCTCCGAGCTCGGGTTCTTCCCGGACACCCTGCAGCGGTACGCGCAGGCCTACCACCAGCCCTACGGGGTCATCCTCGTCACCGGTCCGACCGGCGCCGGCAAGACGACCACGTTGTACGCGACGCTCCAAGAGGTCACGTCGGCGGAGAAGTCGGTCGTGACCGTCGAGGACCCGGTCGAGTACCAGATCGCCGGCATCACCCAGGTGCAGATCAATCCCAAGGTCGGCATGCCCTTCTCCTCGGCCCTCCGCTCGATCCTGCGCGCCGATCCCGACATCATCCTCGTCGGCGAGATCCGGGACATGGAGACGGCCACCATCGCCATGGAAGCCGCGCTGTCGGGTCACCTTGTCCTGTCCACGCTGCACACCAACACTGCGGCGAGCACCCCCCTGCGCCTCACCGAGATGGGGATCGAGCCCTTCCTCGTGACCTCGGCGGTGAGCGGCGTCCTCACCCAACGCCTCGCACGGGTGCTCTGCGAGCGTTGCAAGGTGCCCTTCGACGCTTCGACCGCGGACTTCTACGCGGCGGGCTACAAGGACGCCGACCTCGAGGGCCTCGACATCTCCCGCCTCTATCGCGCGAGCGGCTGCGCGACGTGCGCGAACACCGGCTACTTCGGGCGGATGCTGCTCGGAGAGATGATGCCGATGACCGAGGAGATCCAGCGGATGATCATCGAGCACCAGTCGATCCTCGCCATGGAACGCCAGGCGGTCGACCAAGGCATGCGGACGCTGCGCCAGGACGGCCTCCGCAAGGCGATCGCCGGCTACACGACCCTGGAGGAAGTGTTGAGGGTGGTCGCATGACCCAGTTCTTTCCCACCGGCCCCGGCGGCTCCAACGGGGCCCCTGGAGTGTCGAGTCCCGCCGCGCCGCCGCCTGTCGCGCCGCCGCCTCCCGCGCCACCGCCTGTAGCGCCGCGTCCCGGGCCGCCGTCTCCCGCCCACGCCGCCCGGCCGACAAGGGGGCCGACCGGGGTGGAAGCCTCCGTCCAGCCCGCCACGGCCAGCGCGCCGGTGCCGCTGCACGTCGACGACCTTCTCCGCTTCGC
Organism: Acidimicrobiaceae bacterium; assembly: GCA_027339205.1. Taxonomy (GTDB): domain Bacteria; phylum Actinomycetota; class Acidimicrobiia; order Acidimicrobiales; family RAAP-2; genus JAJYVT01. Next base: position 6,190 of record DAHWOV010000105.1, read on the forward strand.
CGTGAGGATCGGGGCATCCGACCTCCACCTGACCGCGTCGATGCCCCCCACCCTCCGCCTCCACGGGGCCCTGCGTCCCATGGAGGAGGTGGGCGCGATCGACAACGAGACGTTGCGCGACCTCGTCTACGGCATCCTGACGCAGTCCCAGCGTGAGCAGTTCGAAGCCGAGCACGAGCTGGACACCTCGCACGAGATCGCCGGCGTCGGAAGGTTCCGCGTGAACGTCTGCCTCCAGCGGGGCACGGTCGCGGTCGCGCTGCGTCCGATCCCGAGCGAGGTCCCCGAGCTCACCACATTGGGCCTCCCCGACGCGGTGGCCACCTTCGCGCACCTGCGCCGTGGCCTTGTCCTCGTGACCGGGCCGACCGGGTCCGGAAAGTCGACGACGCTCGCCGCGCTGGTGGACGTCATCAACCGGACCCGCCCGGTCCACATCGTGACCGTCGAGGACCCGATCGAGTTCATCCACAACCACAAGCGCTCGATCGTGACCCAGCGGGAGGTGGGCGAGGACACGGCGTCGTTCGCCGAAGCTCTGCGGCGCGCGCTGCGCCAGGACCCCGACGTGATCCTCGTCGGCGAGATGCGCGACCTCGAGACGATCGCGACGGCCCTGACCGCAGCCGAGACCGGCCACGTGGTCTTCGCCACCCTGCACACCCAGGACGCGCCGTCGACGATCGACCGTGTGATCGACGTGTTCCCGGCCAACCAGCAAGAGCAGATCCGCATCCAGCTCTCCTCGTGCCTCGCAGGCGTCGTCACCCAGCAGCTGGTGCCGACCGAGGACGGGAAGGGGCGCCGCGTGGCCGCAGAGGTCCTCGTGTGCACGCCGGCGGTCCAGAACCTCATCCGCGGGTCGAAGACCCATCAGATCTACTCGCTGATGCAGACCGGGGCGCAGCACGGCATGCAGACGATGGACCAGAGCCTCGCGACGCTGGTGCGCCAACGTGCCGTGAGCGAAGGGGTGGCGCTCGACCGGTGCCGCAGTGCCGAGGACTTCCGCAACCACCTGATGGGGAGGTGAAATGGCGACGACCTTCGACTACAGGGTCCGGGACCGCAATGGCAAGCTGATCGAGGGCTCGCTCGACGGCGACAGCCTGGGGCTCGTCGTGAGCCGGCTCCGGTCGATGGGGTACTTGCCGGTGACGGTCACGCCGAAGAGCAGGGTCGGCCTGCGCGGCGACTTCGAGATCCCGGGCGTCACGGACAGGATCAAGAAGAGGGACGTGGCGGTGTTCACCCGCCAGTTCGCGACCATGGTCGAATCCGGGCTGTCCATCAGCCGTGCGCTCGCGGTCCTCTCGGTGCAGATGTCCAACAAGAATCTGGCCCAGGTGATCCGTGAGGTACGCGAGAGCGTGGAGGGAGGTCATGCGCTCTCCGACGCGCTGGCCGAGCACCCGAAGATCTTCGACGAGCTCTACGTGTCGATGGTCCGAGCCGGGGAGCTGGGCGGGTCGATCGACGTGGTGCTGAAGACCGTCGCGACAGAGCTGGAGAAGGAGGTCGCGCTCTCGCGCAAGATCCGCGGCGCGATGACCTACCCGATCGTCGTCGTGAGCGTCATCTCGATCCTCTTCGTCGTGATGATGGTCTTCATCGTGCCGGTCTTCAAGAAGCTCTTCACGACCCTCGACGCTCCCCTGCCGGTCCCCACCAAGATCGTCATCGGGATCTCCAACACGCTCTTGAGCTGGCACGCAGGGATCGTGATCGTGGTCGTGGTCCTCGCCGTCACGGGCGTCCGGCGTTGGATCTCGACCGAGGCGGGCCGGGAGAAGTGGGACGCCTGGAAGCTTCGGCCGCCGATCTTCGGCACCCTCGTCCACAAGGCTGCGCTCGCACGGTTCGCCTTCACCTTGTCGTCGCTCGTCTCCTCCGGCGTGCCGGTCATGGAGTCTCTCGACATCGTCGGACGCGCGGCCGGCAACGTGATGCTGACGAAGGCGACCCAAGAGATCAAGCGCGCCGTGCGAGAGGGGAAGCCCTTCGCCGAGCCCATGCGGGCCAACCCGATCTTCCCCCAGCTGATGATCCAGATGGTGGAGGTAGGCGAGCAGACCGGAGCTCTCGACGACATGCTCGGCAAGGCCGCCGCCTACTACCAGGGCGAGGTCGACCAGACCGTGGACAACCTCTCCTCGATCCTCGAGCCTGTCCTCGTCGTCGTCATGGGGAGCATGGTGGGGTCCGTCATCATCAGCCTCTACCTGCCGATGCTGACCTACATCAAGTACGTCCACGGATAGGAGGCATTCGCCACGAGCGGTCAGCCGCTCTTCGGGCGCGCGCCGCCTCCCTGACGCTCGCGGCGCGCGACCCGCTCGAGCTCTCGCTCGACGTCCGCCCAGGTGAGCGGCTCGGGGTCACCCCCGTGCTCGGCGACGCGCTCCGCCTTCATGACGACGACGAACGCGACGGTCCACAAGACGACGATCGTGCCGAGCTTCGCGACGAAGCCCGAGAGCTCCTGATCCGCGAGCGGGCTCAACGAGAACGCCCGCTCGTGCGCGTAGGGCGGGTACAGCGGGTGCCGGGCGAAGATCCACACGACCGAGAGGAAGCTCGGCACGATGGACTGGACGACCAGGTAGCCGGCCCGGGCGAGCGCAGAGCCCGCGCCCGTCGCGGGCACCGGCCGCAGCACCGGCATCCACAGCACGATGCCTGCGCCGAGCACGAGCAGGTCGAAGCCCCCCCGCGCGACCGCGGAGTGAGACTGGAGGACGACAGCCGGCACGTTCAGCGTGCCCATCGCCACCGCGGTCACGATCGCGACCGCCGGCGCGGGACGGCTGCATACCCGAGCGAGCGCGTCGAGGAACGCCGGCCGGGTGAGCGACGCGACGAGCGGTCGCGGCACCGCCGCCAGCAGCAGCGGCGGCACGGCGAGCAGGAGCAGCAGGCGCTGGACGACGAGCGCGACGAGGAGACGGTGGGCGGCCAGCCCTGCGAGCGGCCAGGTGGTGGCTGCGAGCAGTGCGGCCATGGCGGCAACGAACGACCAGACCTGCCCCCGCGTCGCGCGGTGACGGGGATCGCGCAGCCACCACGCAAAGAGCGCGCAGCACGCGAGGACACCCGCCCACGCTGCCGGGTGGAGCGCGAACGGGGGCACGCTCTGGGCGGCGGTGGCGGTGGCCGGGGTCATGCTCGCAACGGCGCCCTACGCTTTGCCCGATGGCGACGCTCGATCGGCTCGAACGACTGACTGACCTCGTGCTCGTCCTGCTCCACACCGCTACGCCGCGCACGCTGGACGAGGTCGCCGCCATGGTCCCCGGCTATCCGGAGGCGCACGCGGCTCGGCGCCAGGCGTTCGAGCGCGACAAGCGCATCCTGCGCGACGAGGGGATCCCCGTGGTGACCGAGCCGATCGAGGGGCCCGCGCAGTACGGCTACCGGATCGATCCCGACGCCTTCTACCTGCCTGACCTCGAGCTCGCGCCCGACGAGCAGGCGGCACTGCACCTCGCCGTCGCCGGCGTCCACCTCGGCGATCCTAGCGGCAGGGACGCGCTGGCGAAGTTGGGCGCGTCGGGTGTCGCAGAGGTCGCGACGGTCGCACAGGTCGACGCGCCGGGCGCGCTCGTCCCGCTCTTCGACGCGGTGCGGTCGCAGGCCGAGACGCGCTTCACCTACCACGGAACGCCGCGCGCCGTCGCCCCGGCCACCCTCGAGTTCCGCGCTGGGCGCTGGTACCTCGTCGGCTGGGACCGCGCACGCCAGGCGGCCCGCACCTTCCGGGTCGACCGCATCGAGTCGCTCGCCGCGCCGGGCCCGCCCGGAAGCGGGGCCGTGCCCCCGGGCTTCAACCCCGGCGACGCCACGGCCGAACCCTGGCGGGTCGACGAGGACGGCGACCAGGTGCTCGTCAGGGTCGACGCGGTGGAGGGGCCCCGCGTGGTCGCAGAGGTGGGCGAGCGCGCGGTCCGCGCGCGGTCCGAGGACGGGTCGGTCCTCCTCAGCCTCGGGGTCACCAACTTCGCGGTGCTCCGGTCCTGGGTCCTCGGGCTCCTCGACCACGCGGAGGTCGTGGGGCCGCCCTGGGCCCGTAAGGCCGTCGTCTCGTGGCTGAACGAGATCGCCGCGGCAACCGGGCGGGGCGTGCCCGAGCAGGTTCCCCTCCAGGGTGGGCGCAGCCGGCTCGTCGGCGCGCCCGTCGGAGCGCACGGTGGCGCGCCCGCTGGCGCGCACGCTGGACCCCGTCTCCGCGCGGGGACGAAGGCGCGGCCGGCCGCGGCCGCGCCACGCGCGCGGCTGAGGCGGCTCCTCGCGATCGTCGCCTGGCTCGCTGAGGCCGGCGAGGCGCCGATCGCCGAGCTCGCCCAGCGCTTCTCCACGACGCCCGAGGAGGTGGTGCACGAGCTCGAGCTCGCCGCGTGCTGCGGCACCCCGCCGTACACGCCGGACACGCTGCTCGAGATCGTGGTGAGCGACGAGCGCGTGCAGGCCTTCCTCCCAAAGGATCTCTCCCGGCCGCGGCGGCTCACCCCCGCCGAGGGCCTGGCGCTCGCCGCGTCCGCCCGCACGATCCTCGCGGTCCCCGGCGCTGACCGGAACGGCGCCCTCAGCCGGGCGCTGCACAAGCTCGACGCCGTCCTCGGCGACCAGCGCCGCCTCGTCATTCGGATCGACGCGCCCCCGCTGCTCGAGGCGGTGCAGGCCGTGGCCGCGCGCCATGAGCAAGCGGAGATCGTGTACCACTCCGCGTCCGCGGACGAGACCACGGCGCGCGTCGTCGACCCGCTCGACGTCGTATCGCTCGAAGGCCACTGGTACCTCGACGCGTACTGTCAGCGCGCACAGGGAGTGCGGCGCTTCCGCATCGATCGGATCCGCGAGGTGCGCCCGCGCGGCGTGCCGGCCGAGCCGCACCCCGAGCTGCGTCCGGGAGAGAAGGTGTTCGTCCCGGGCCCCAGTGCTGAGGCAGTGACCGTCCTGTGCGACGGCGACGCACGGTGGGTGGCGGACTCGGTGCCGGTGCTCGACGAGCGGCCGGGCCCGGGGTCCTCGGTCGAGCTCACCCTGGCGGTGGGCGGACGCGCGTGGCTCGAGCGGCTGCTCCTCCAGGCGGGCCCCCGGGCGCGCGTCGTCGCCCCTGCACACGGCACCGCCGCCGGTCCGCAGGCGGCGACCCGGCTCCTGCGCAGGGTGTACTCAGATACAATAGAAGAACATGAAGGCGATGGAGAGTGAGCTGCTTGGGGAGAAAGGACTCGGCCGCATCACCCCAACCACTTCGGCGTTGGCGGACTAGAGCGCCGTGCTTCGCGTGGCCCGGGTCGCTGACCGCACCGGTCGGTACTACCTGGCAGACCTCGCCGCAGACCTGGCCCTGCCGACCGCCGGCGGCGCGCGGGCGCGGCCGTCGGGTCCGGGGGGTCGTTGGCTGGGTGCCGGTGCGGAAGGACTTGCGCTGCGCGGCACGGTGGACGCGGACGCGCTGGCGGCCGTGCTCTCCGGCCGGCATCCCTCCGGTCGCCATCAGCTCCGGTTGCGCGAGACCACCGTCTGCGCGTACGACCTCACGTTCGCCGCGCCCAAGTCGGTGAGCGCGCTGTCGGCGCTCGGTGAACCGGACACGGCGGCCGCGGTGCGTGCGGCGCACGACGACGCGCTCGTGGCAGCGACCAGCTACGTGGCGCTCCACGCCGCCGCGGTGCGGGTCACCTCGGCCGAGGGGCGCACGGCGAACGCCGCGTGCGGGCTCGTCGCGGCGGTGTTCACTCACGGGACGAGCAGGGCGCTCGATCCGCACCTCCACTCCCACGTGGTCGTGGCCAACCTCGCCCAGGGCAGCGACGGGCGCTGGCGGGCCCTCGACGGGCGCGGGTTGTACGCGCACGCACATGCGGCGGGGGCGCTCTACGACGCGGCGCTCCGCCATGGCGTCACCGCCCGTACGGGCCTCGACTGGTCGCCGAGGGCCTCGGGGAGCTGGGAGCTCTCCTCGGTGGGCCCGGCCGTGCTCGGCGCCTTGTCGAACCGGCGCGCGGAGATCCTCGCCTATCTTGGCGCGCGCTCGGCTCACCCGTCGCCCTCGCGTCGCGCGCGGGCCGTCGCATGGGCGGCGACGCGAGAGCCGAAACGGCCGGCGCCCTCCGTCGACGAGCTGCGCGCCCGGTGGCGTGCAGCCGCACGGGAAGCGGGCTGGACGGGTGAGCTCGCGATCGACGGCGCGGCGCGGTCGGTCTCCCTCGAGCACGTCGACGAACACCGCTTCGCGGGGTCGATCTTCGAGACGGGCAGTCGCGGGGTCGCCAGGCGCGACGCGCTCGTTGCGTGGGCTCGATCGCTCCGGAAAGGAGCGCCCGCAGACGACGTGTCGCGATGTGTCGACATGCTCGCCGAATGGGGCGTTGGCTGCGGGGTCGCCGAGCGGCGGCACGCGCCGGGAGCCGTGGTCCCGCCGGCGCATCTGCGTGCGCTGCTCGGCCCGCGCCCTGCCTCCCCCGAGTCGCTCGAGATCTGGATGGGCGCGGCGGGTTCGATCGCGCGCTACCGCGCGCGATGGGGGGTGCGCGATCCGTCGCGAGCGCTCGGCGCAGAGACGCGTGCCGAGCTGGCAGCGCTCCCGAGTCGGCGCCTCTCCGACCACCTGGCGACCGCGCGGGTGATTGAGGAGTCGCTCAAGAGGCTGGGCCGAAGACGCGACCTCGAGCGTGGCCGGCAGCTCGAGGTCGCCCGCGGACTGGACCGCGGGTGCTGATTGCGACGGCGAGGCACCCCATCAGCGCTGGCGCGCGGGTGTGGGCGCGAGGTCGGCCGCGACGCGCGGCGACCCGAGCGATCGATCGCTCCTCTCGCGCGTCGGCGCGGGGACGCACGCCCGCCATGGCCACGTTTCGTGAGCCGGGGTGAGCCGGACCCAGCCCAGCCGGTTGCGGGCGTCGACGCACAGGGCCCACCCCCGCGCTCCTCGGGCGACCACGTCCACGGGCAGCCGGCGTCGAAGCACCGCGGAGTCGGTCGCAGACACCTGCCGTCCACCGGCGCCCTCCGAGAAGCCGACCGCGCGGCTGCGCACCTCTCTGTCCCCACCCAGCGCCGAGATTCCCTCGAGGGTCCGTCTGTCCGCAATGCCTCCCAGCACGACCGTGGTGCCGAACAGGGAGACGAAGGCGTCGGCCTCCTCGCCCCAGCGCGCGCGAGCCTGGGAGAGGTCCTGGAGGCAGGCAAGCGTGAGGAGACCCTGCCCCGGACCCTCGGTCACCAGCGAAGGGAGGTCCGGCAGCGGCGCGATGTTGGCCACTTCGTCGAGCGCGAAGACGACAGGATGCGCGCCGCTCGGCGCGCCGGGTGCCCCGTCGCGTGAAGCACGCCGGTAGGCGGCGTCCCGGACCTGGGAGAGCATCGCGACGACGAGCGGTGCGAGCAGCTGCTGCTGCGCCGCAGGCGCGCACACGTAGAGGGTGTGCGGTCCGTTGCAGAACTCGTCGGCGTCGAGCAACGGCGCCTCGGTGGATGCCAGCGCGCCAGGAGACCTGTACGCGGCGAGGATCCCCGAGGCGGTCGACCAGATGCCCGACTGCTCTCGCTCGTCGGTGCTCAGGATGCCGGCAAGGAGGTCGGTGGGAACCGCGTCGTCCCCGAGCCGTGCCGCGAGGACGTCGAGCGCGGGCACGCCGTCGTGGCGATCCACCCAGTGGAGCACCTTTCGCATCGGGACCTTGTCGAGCGACGCGGCATGCAGGAGCGGCGCGAGCAGCGCGCCCGCCCGCTCGGTCCAGTGGCCTTCTGCCCCTGCCCCCAGCGCACCGGACGGTCGTCCCCGTGCGGTTCGCACCATGGCGTCCGCGACGCCCAGCGCGCCATGCCATGTGCTGGCCGCATGCACCGGCGACCACCCGACCCGGTGGACCCCCGGCGGCAGCTCCGTCCGCCCGGTCGGGTCGAACGCGAGACACCAACCCACCGCGGACCGTGCGCCAGCGGTCAAGCGGAGAACGTCGGGCTTCGTCGACGTCGCAACGACCGCGCCTGGTGCCGACAGGACGTTGGGCACGACGAGCGCCGAGGTCTTGCCCGAGCGCGAGGGCCCGAGCACGAGCATCGCGCGCTCTGCTCCCGCCCACGCCCATCCCGCCGCTCCGAGACCGATGTACAGACCGCGTCCAGCACGCGCCGCGTCCTGCACCTTGCCAACCGGTTCGGCGAACGTGTCAGCGACGCCGCGCGAAGGTGCGCCGGGCATCATGGGCGTGCCGAGCCGGCGCGCCGGGCCTTGACACTCAAAATTCTTTGCACGACCGCATCGTCATCGGCAGCGCGACCCAGGCGCCAGCGCGTCACGCAGCTCACAACGACACTGCCGCACAGACATCAACTGTGCCAACAGCTTCTACTGTCGCCACGAACGTCCGCCCGACTGCTCGTCGACATCACTCGTCACGCGGCACGGCTGCTCGCCGACGCGCGCGGCGATGCGTGAGGTGCCCGATGCTTGACCTGCGCACCGCGACACACGGAAAATAGGTGCAACCCGACGCGTGGTGGGCGCAGGACGACGGTGCGCGAAGGTACGGAGACGTGCGAGGCGGCCGAGACGCATCGCACGGAACTGTCCTTTCGCACGCGAGTGCCGCGTGCCACCGACGAGCCGGGGACAGAGTGGTGCGCCACGCGGCGAAGAACAAGGAGCGACGGCGAGTGGCGCACCAGTTGACAACCAATCAAGCGGTGCAGCGATGCGGAGACCGATCGTAGGAGCATCGGTTGCCGCAGGCTCCACCTCGAGTCAGCGTTGACCTAGTCAGGGAGGTGCACCTGTGGCGAATGCCGCAACCAAGAGAGCGCCCGCGAAGCGGGCGTCTACGCGCAGCACGGCCAAGCGGGCCACGGCGTCCAAGGCGGTGAAGCAGACGACCAGGAGGGCGACCGGAGCCCGCAAGACCACGGCCCGCAAGACCACGGCGACGAGGGCACCGGCCCGCAAGACCGCCGCGAAGCGGGCCACCGCGAGGAAGACCACCGCGACGCGTGCGCCGGCCAAGCGCACGACCAGGAAGGTGGCCGCGAAGAAGACCACGGCCAAACGGACCAGCGCGGGACGCGCGACGTCTGGGACTCGCGCGACGGCCAAGCGCACGACCAGGAAGGTGGCCGCGAAGAAGACCACGGCAAAGCGCACGAGCGCGACGGCCAAGAGGACCACCAAGAAGGCGCCCGCGAAGAAGACCACGGCGAAGAAGACCACGACGAAGCGGACCACGGCGAAGAGGACCACGGCGAAGCGGGCGACCGCCGCCAGGACCGCGGCCCCGCGGCCGGTCCGCAGGACGGCCGCGAGGAGGACGACGAAGGCGACGACCCCGGCAACGGCCTGACCCCCAGCAGGCCGGCGCCGTTCGGCGAGAGCGTGCCTGCAGCAAGGAAGGCGCTGGACGGCCGGGCTCCCAGAGGACGTCGCTCCGGGGACCCGGCCGCTCCGCGCCTCACGCCTGCACGTTCGCGTCTGCGCGTTCGCTGCTAGCCGGACCTCGACGGCCGGCCGCTCGTGCCGTCACCGATGTCGGCAAGGTCGCTCGGCCAGTCGACGTCGAAGGAGAGCGTCGGCTCTCGCAGGACTCGGACTTTCAGTCCGAGCCGCTCGGCCTCTGCGCGGTGGCGTGCGAACGAGCCCGGCCCGTACGAGAAGGAGAAGCCGGTGCCGACGGGGAGCCCGATCACGTTGGTGCCGTCGTCCCTGCGGTCGGGGACCAGCGTGATCCCGTCGAAGCGTGCGACGACCGGGAGGTCCTGAGCGAGGGGCAGGTCAGCGTGTGCCACGACTACACGTCGCACGCCCATCGCCTCGAGCTGGGCGACACCCGACTGGACCGCGCCGTTGAGTCCGCGTCCTGGCTCCCAGAGCACCAGCGCTCCCCGTCCCCGCGCCCAGTCGGCCACCTCGCGGTCGTCGCAGACGACGGCGACCGGCAGCGGTGCCGCCGCACTCAGCACGCGCTCGGCCATACGGCGGACGAGCGCTCGGCGGTCGTCGTCTCGCAGCTCTTGGGTGAGCCGGCGCTTCGCCTGAGCGAAGGACTTGACCGGCACGAGCACCGCGTGCGGGCCGAGCAGGGGCGAGAGGGTCCTTTTGCCCGGACTCCGAGGGGCGGCGCGGGCGACGCCGTCGTCGCCGTTCACCGATGCCATCGTAGGGCAGCCGATGGAGGGTCGCGACGGGCGAGAGCGGCTCGCAGAGTGGTGGACGTCGTCCGTAGGCTCGGGTCGCGTGGCAGCCACCTCCGAGGACACCGCCGGCGTCGTGGTCGTGGGCGCCGGGTCATGGGGAACCACGATCGCGCGCCTGCTCTCGTCGAAGGGACCGACCACCCTGTGGGTGCGCTCCCCCGAGCTCGCCGAGCTGATGAGGACGACCCGTGAGAACCCTCGCTACCTGCCAGGCGTGGCGTTGCCCGAGACGCTCCGCCCGACGTCGTCGCTCGCCGACGCGGTGGGCCACGCCGCGGTGGTCCTCGTGGCCGTCCCCTCGCACGGCTTCCGTGCCGTCCTCGAGTCGATGGCGACCGTGCTGCCGCCCGATGCCGCGGTGATCAGCCTCGCCAAGGGGATCGAGGCGGGCAGCAACCGGCGGATGTCAGAGATCGTCGAGGAGGTGCTGCCCGGGAGGCCTCCGGGCGTGCTCACCGGTCCCAACCTCTCCCACGAGGTGGCGGCGGGGCAGCCCGCGGCGACCCTGGTCGTCTGTGGCGACCAGGAGGTCGCCCACCGTGTCCAACAGCTCCTGCACTGCGCGACGTTCCGGGTGTACACGGGTACCGACGTCGTCGGCTGCGAGGTCGCCGGGGCGAGCAAGAACGTGATCGCGATCGCAGCCGGCGCTTCCGACGGGCTCGGCTTCGGAGAGAACACTCGGGCGGTGCTGGTGACTCGCGGACTGGCGGAGCAGGTGCGCCTCGGCGTCGCGCTCGGTGGCCACGCCTTGACGTTCGGTGGGCTCGCGGGGGTCGGGGACCTCGTCGCGACCTGCACGAGCAGCCAGAGCCGGAACCGGTCGGTGGGCTTCGAGCTCGGCAGGGGCCGCCGGCTCGACGAGGTCCTGTCCGGCATGCGCATGGTTGCCGAGGGCGTCCGCTCCGCCGGCCCGATCGTCGAGCTCGCACGCGCGCACGGCGTGGAGCTGCCGATCGCCGAGCAGGTCGCCGCTCTCGTCGCCGGGGAGACGTCTCCGGCGGACGCGGTGAGCGCGCTCATGGAGCGGCCGCCGCGCCCCGAGTGGGACGACGCGCTCGTGCGGGAGCAGAGGCGCGTGAGGGCGCGAGGCCGACGGTGAGCCCGCCGGCAACGCCTCAGCTCCCTGCGAGGCGGACGGTGGCGATGCCGTAGGGTCGGAGCTCGAAGGCGCCGTCGAACGGCTCGACCGGCGAGCCGAGGAGGTCGACGAGCCAGCCGGAGCGCTCCCCGAGGTGCACCGTGGTCGCAGTGCCCGACGGATTGAAGACGCGCATCTCGAGCATGCCGCCCTCGCGTCGCAGCGCGCTCACCTCTGCGCCACGCACGGCCAGCGCGCTGCCGGTGGCCGGTCGCCAGCCGCCGCCGAAGGAGCCCACCACCTCCAAGGGCATGAGCACGTCATCGGCGAGCGCCCAGGGATCGACGTCGCCGGTGACGACGGCGTAGCGGAGCTCGACGAGCTTGCCGAGGAGCTGGAGCCCCTCGGCGGGCGTGAGCGGTCCAGCGGGGAACGGTCGGTAGGCCATGCCGAGGCGCGAGAGCATGCCGGTGGAGCGAAGGACGGTGAGGGCGAGCGTGTGCGCCCGGGCTCGGGCGCCCCTGCCGGTGATGTCGATGAGCTCGTACTCGGTCACCCGCTCGCAGACGACGGTGAGCCCCCCGGCGCGCACGAACCGCCGGGCAGGGAACGTGGGGAGACCGCGCTCGTCGGGGCGGCCCTCCGCGTCGAGACCCCGCTCGACGGTGCCGAAGGCGGACTCCGCCTCCGAGCTCGACGCGGGCCGGGGCAAAGGCAGGTGCACCCGCACGCGGTGATCCCGCACCGGGTTGGCAAAGCGCGTCAGCACCCGGAGCGCCCGCTCGTCGGCGCGCAGCTCGAGCGCGGTGGTGACCTCGACGAGCCGTGTGCCCGAGCGACGCTGCGAGTGGGGATCCGCGTGCTCGGGCCAGCGGTAGGTGGCCGTGAGGGTCGCCCGGGCCCGTAGCGGGCCGCGCTCGAGGACCTCGACCGACGCCGTCTCGGGCCGCTCGACGAGGAGGTCGTTCGCAGGCGGCGAGTAGTTGTAGGAGTCGCCCAGGTCACCGCCGTCGACGAGCCGGCCGAAGCCGTCGAGGTCGCCGAGCGAGTAGGTGCCGGCGGACGCGTCGATGCGCACGGTGACGAGCCGGTTGTCGAGGCGGACGCCCTCCCCCGAGTCCGTCACCACCACCGGGTCCTCGATCTTCGCCGGCGCGAACGCCCGCCATCCGAAGCCGGGGACCGGCGCCGTGCGGGCGAGGATCCTGCGGATCGGCTGCTGATCGAGGCGGATCCGGACCGGTGCGGTGGGCCGGGCGCCCAGGCGCGCCATGAGGTCCTCCTTCGCCTGGGCGATCACGAGGCCCGGGGGCTCGTCCGGGCCGATGGACACTGCGACGTCGACACCGGTCTCGTCTTCTTCGATCGTGACGCCCTGCACCCATGCGTCCGCGTCGACCCTCGCGCCGTCGATCGCGCCGAGGAGCGTCCGCACGGTCTGGGCGTCGAGCGTCAGCGTCCCGGGGAGCCCTGCGCGCTCGGAGACGAGCTGGATGTCGCGTGGCTGACCGGGCGTCCTCGCGCCTCGCGGGTCTTGGGGGTCCCCTGACACGACGAGCTCGACGAGCCCGGCGCGCTCGCGCGCCGACGGGTTCACGACCACATGACCGGATGCGGCGATCGAAGCGGCGAGCGAGGCGAGGGCGCGCGCGGAGACCCCGTCGGCGATCGCTCGCGCCGAGGCGTACCTCGTCAGCACCTCGTCGTCGACCTCGTCGACCGAGCACGCGCAGATCGAGTCGTGCGCGGCGTTCCGCACGACCTCCTTCCACGCGAGGTCGAGCTGGCGTCCCGGCCATGCCGCAGGATCGAGGAACAACGCGGCGTAGGGCTCCGCTCGCCGTTCGAGGGCACGCTCGGTCGCGGCGGCGGCGTGCTTTACGTCCACCCGGTTCGACGCCACCCCCATGAGCATGTTCGCCCGCGCGCCCGACCGCAGCTCGCCGGTCCAGCGTGGAAGTCCGTCGGTCGAGGTCCCGGCGAGGTACTCGGGCAGCGAGGTGATCTCGAACCGAAGCTCGTCTTGGAGCGCGTTCGCCTCGGCCACGACCCGCCCGAGGCCCGGCTGGGGGGGCAGGTGGTCGGAGCCGTTCATGAGCAGGAGGCCGGAGACGAGGAACGGCTCGATCTGCTCGAGGTGGTCGCGTACGCGCCGGACGAGCGCCTTCGCATCGTCTGGGAGCAGCGAACCGTTGCCGTAGCCGAAGGGGAGGTACTCCGCTCGCACCGACGACCCGTCGGGTGCCTTCCAGACGAAGCCCGTCTTGGAGATCGCAGAGGGGACGCCCCGCCAGACCACCGCGTGCTCGAAGCCTGCGAGCCGGAGGATCTGGGGCATCTGGGCGACATGGCCGAACATGTCCGGGAGATAGCCGACCTGCATCGCCCCGCCGAAGGCGGCGCTCCGTCGAACTCCCAGCTGCAGGTCGCGCACGATGGTCTCGGGCGAGACGAGGAACTCGTCGAGCAGCGTGTACCAGGGACCCACGGTCAGCCGCCCGGAGGCCGCGAGGCTCCGGATGCGCTCTTCGGCCTCCGGGCGGACTTCCAAGTAGTCGTCAATCGCCGCGACCTGGCCGTCGAAGAGGAAGCGGGCGTAGGAGGGATCGGACTCCATGAGGGTGAGGAGCTGGTCGACCATCTCGACGAGCCGCAAGCGAAAGGATTGGAACGGCTCGTACCACTCCCTGTCCCAATGGGTGTGCGGCACGATCGCGACTCGTCGGGGCTCCATGGCGTCCCAGGTTACGGCGGGACCCGGCGCGCCCATGGGTCCGGTGCGTCGCGGCGCCCCGACGACGCCTCCGGTGGCGTACCCGATCGCCCCACGGCGGGCCCCGCCTCGGTACGGTGGACCACCATGAGGATCGCTTTCGGGACGGACGAACGGACGCCGTTGACCGTCCGGGTGGTCGAGCTCCTCCGGTCGTCGGGCCATCAGGTGGAGGTCGTGGCCGAGGGCGCGGACTGGCCCGACGCGGGCCGAGCCGTCGGCGAGGCCGTCGCGTCGGGAGCCGCGGACAGAGGAGTGGTGTGCTGCACGACCGGGACCGGGGTGTCCATCGCAGCCAACAAGGTCCGAGGGGCACGTGCGGCGTTGTGCACGGATGCATCGACGGCCGCCGGGGCGCGCCGGTGGAACGACGCGAACGTGCTCGCCTTCGGGCTGCGGCTCACCACCGAGGCGCTCGCCACCGAGATGCTCGACGCGTTCTTGCACACCGACGCGGAGCCCGGAGAGGCGATGTCGGTCGCCCGCCTCGAAACGTGAGCGCCGCGCCGTGAGCGCGAGCGACTCGGGCGGGAGGTCCCCCGGTGTGCCGGTGCGACGGCCGTCGCTCGACCTGGAGCGGCGCCTGTGGCGGGAGGGCCATCGCTGGGTGGCAGGCGTTGACGAGGTTGGTCGCGGCGCGTGGGCGGGACCGCTCAGCGTCGGCGTCGCCGTCGTGCACGCGGGGGCCCGTACCCGGAGCCTCCCTGCATGGCTCCGGGATTCGAAGCTGCTGACCGAGGACCGGCGCGAGCTCGTCTTCGACGAGGTCGCCCGTTGGTGCGCGGACGGCGCGGTGGGGCACGCCACCGCGGACGAGTGCGACCGGTTCGGCATGACGCGGGCGTGGCGGCTCGCCGCGCACCGCGCGCTCGCGGCGCTCGAGCTCGTCCCCGACGCACTGGTGATCGACGGGCCCTATGACCTGCTTCGGGGGCACGAGACGCCGCCTCTGACAGACGACCTCGAAGGTCCGCAGCTCGGCGCACTCGATGCTCCGGCATCACCCCACCAGGATGCGTGCGCCGGCGGGCGAAGGGACAAGGAGGACCGGTCATCGCCCGACGACGGCTTCGTCCTTCCCGCGGCACCCGTCCCGTCGACGGTGCTCACCGTGGTGGGCGGCGATGCGCGCTGCGCGACTGTCGCGGCGGCGTCGGTGCTCGCCAAGGTGGTGCGGGACCGGGAGATGCGGGCCGAGGCCGTCCACTTCCCGCCGTACGGGTTCGACCGCAACAAGGGCTACCCGTCCGTGCGCCACCAGATCGCACTACGCGGTTACGGGTTGTCGGCGATCCACCGCCGCAGCTGGTCGTACGTGGCGGACCTGCCCGGGCGCCGGTCGGCGCCGCCCGGCGCCGAGCTCCACCGGGCAGGGACCAGCGGCGATGAGCGACGCGGGGCCTCCTAGGATAGACGGGCACCGATGGTCTACCTCCTCGCAGTCGGCTCGGCGCTCGCCAATGCGCTGACGAGCATCCTCCAGCGCATGGGGGTCGAGGACGCCCCGGAGTCCGACAGGCTGCGTTTCCGCCTGATCGCCCATGCGGTCC
Source organism: Acidimicrobiaceae bacterium (assembly GCA_027339205.1). Classification (GTDB taxonomy): domain Bacteria; phylum Actinomycetota; class Acidimicrobiia; order Acidimicrobiales; family RAAP-2; genus JAJYVT01. Next base: position 21,785 of record DAHWOV010000105.1, read on the forward strand.
GCAACCGTGTGTGGCTCTCGGGGCTGGGGTTCATGGTGCTCTCCTTTGTCATGCAGGCGACGGCGCTGCATCTCGGCCGCCTCTCGGAAGTCCAGCCGATCCTCATCAGCGAGCTGCTGTTCCTCGTCGTCATCCTGGGGATCTGGTTCCAATTCTCGCTGGGCTGGAGGGAGTGGTCGGGCTCCGCCGCGGCGGCCGCCGGGCTTGCAGGGTTCCTGATCTTCGCCGACCCCGGGCGCGGCAACAGCCAACCCACGACTGCCGACTGGTCCGAAGTGGGCGCGGCCTGCGCGCTCGCCGTCGCGGTCGGGGTCGTGCTCGCACGGCGCGGGCCGCGCTGGTGGCGCGCGGCCAGCTTCGGGTTCTCCGGTGCCGTCGCCTACGCCTTTGCGGCGGCGTGCACCAAGGAGGTCTCGGGGTTCGTCGCCCGTGACTGGGTCTCGATCTTCTGGCATTGGCAGACCTACGGGCTCGCGGTGTCCGGCGGGCTCGCCGTGTTCCTCGCGCAGAACGCCTACCACGCGGGGCCCATCGCAGCGTCGCAGTCGACGCTCGTGCTCGTGGACCCGCTGGCGAGCATCCTCATCGGGATCGCGCTCTTCGACGACGACCTGCGCACGAGCGGGGCGTGGGGCCCTCTCGAGGCGCTGTCGCTGTTGGTCCTGTTCGCGGGCGGGCTGCTGCTCAGCAACTCGCCGCTCATCACCGGCGTCGGTGCCGGCGAGCCCTCCGATGGCGACCGCCTGGGTCCACGGTTCCGCCGGCGGCTCGTCGTTGGCCATCCGGAGCCGGCCTCCGGCGTGCACTCGAGCTGCTCCTGACTCCTCGGGCAATGACGCTTCGTGCACGCAGGGCAGCTCCGTTCACGGTGTCCCCGTCGGCAGGCCCGGCGCCCTGGACGGGCATCACCGCAACAGGGGAGCGCGACGTGAGGAGCGCCACGTGAGGGAGCAGCGGCTCGTGTTCGGAGAGGTGCCCGAGCTCTACGACCGGGTGCGTCCGGGCTACTCGGGCGCGGTGGTCGACGACGTGCTCACCTTCGGCGGCCTCGAGGCGGCAACCTGCCGCGCGCTCGAGGTCGGGGCGGGCACGGGGAAGGCGACCGTCGCGTTCGCCTCCCGAGGGGTTGGCGTGCACGCGCTCGAGCCCGACCCCGCGATGGCGGCGGTCGCCAGCCGCAATTGCAGGCGCTACCCCCACGTGGAGGTGGAGATCTCCTCCTTCGAGGACTGGGACCTCCGCGAGGGCGCGTTCGATCTCGTGTTCTCCGCCCAGGCGTGGCACTGGGTCAGCCCAGAGGTGCGTTGCACCCGGGCGCGCGCCGCCCTCGACGCTGGCGGATCCCTGGCACTCCTGTGGCACCGGGTCAGCTGGGACGCGGACGACCCGGTACGCGTGGAACTCGACGCGTGCTATCGGAGGTTCGCCCCCGAGCTGCACGCCCGGCAGCCAGGGTTCCCCGGGCACACATGGAGCGGGTCGGAGGGGCAGGCGCAACAAGAGCTCTCGAGTTGCGCCGGCTTCGACGACGTCGCCGTGCACGAGCACCGCTGGACCCAGTCCCTGGACGCCGCCGCATACCTCGACCGGCTCCGGACCCAGTCGGACCACCGCCTGTTGCCCGCAGCCGAACTGGAGCGGCTGCTCGAAGCCGTACGCGCGGTCATCGACGCGCGCGGCGGGGCTGTCACGGTGCCGCACTCCACGCTCATTGTGCTCGCCCGCAGGCGCTAGCGCCGCAGTGCCGGCTCGCGCGGGGTGGTCACCGCCGCGCCGGGTCGCTCAGGCAGGTCGCGGCACTCGGCACCTTCGTGCCGCGCGCGAAGCGTGCGAAGGTCATCGAGACCGGGACGACAGTCCCGGCGCGTCGGGGGCGTCAGCGGCCGCTGCTGCCCGCGAGGCGAGGCCGGCGACCTCCCGGACCAGCGCGGCGAACGCGTCGGGATGGCTGAGATGGGCACCGTGCCCCGCCTCGGGGATCGTCGAGCGGCGCGCTGCAGGGACGTGCGACGCGAGCCAGTCCACCGTGTCGCGGTGGTGGGGGAAGCTCGCGGCCCCGCCTGACGAAACGATCGCTGGCACCGACAGCGTCGTGACGTCGAACGGGGTCCCGCTGCGGATGGCGCGGAGGTCCGCCAGCAGCGCCGGCCCGTCCCTCCGCCGTCCTTCGCGCTGCTCTTCGCCGAGCCGCTCCCATGCGGCGTCACCGACCATGCGCCGGAAGAACCGCTCGGCTTCGAGCCCGGGATCGGCCGCGCCGCCGTGTCGGGTCCTCGAACCGGGCGCGTCGCGGCGGTGGAAGCCCAGCCAGGGCATCGAGGCTTCGTAGGCGCCCACGGCGCGCAAGGCCTCGGGCGACGCCACGGCGGCTCCCAGGACGATCGTGGCGCCGACGCTGTGGCCGACGGCGACGACGCCCCTGCCCCCCGCCCGATGGCGGTCGACGGCGGCCGCGATCTGCAGGAGGTCGTCGATGTGGACGCCGAGGTCGTCGGAGACCGGGGCCGCGCGCGAGTGCTGGTAGCCGCGGCGGTCGTAGGTGACGACGCCGAGATCCCCCAGACGTCGAGCGACCCGAGCGAAGCTCCAAGAGCGGTCGAGGGACCCGTGGACGAGGATGGCCACGGCGGCCCCAGACCCCCACCCGCCCGTCGGAGGCCGCTCGGCGACGAACAATCCCTTGGGGAGCCCCGGCAGCTCGAGCGGGCGGCCGACGACGTGCTGCTCGTCGCCGACCGAGGCCCGGGTCGCGCCCATCAGGTCACCGACGATAACGGATGCCGTCTCCGCCACCCGACGCCGTGCTGCTCGGAGCAGGCGGGTGAGGGGCGCGCCGGTAGGGTTGGAGCGTGACAACGCCTGTACCAGACGATCGCCGAAGTGCGACGGCGGCACCGCCGCGGCGTTCCTCCGACGGCGCGTTCGGCCCCAACGCGTGGCTCGTCGACGACATGTACGACCGGTACCTGGCGGACCCGACCTCGGTCAGCGAGAGCTGGCGCGACTTCTTCGCCGACTACCGCCCCGCCCCCGTCCCCGCGCCGATGGACGCGTTGGCGAGAGAGGTGGCCGAGAAGGGTCTTTCGCCCGGCGAAGAGGCTCCGAGCGAAGAGGCTCCGCGAGAAGAGGCTCCGAGAGAGGTGCTCGGCGGCGCGCCGAGCGGCGACGGGCCGACCCGCGTCCCGGCGCCATGGACGGCTGCGCCGGCGGCAGGCGCCGGGCGGGAGGCCCCCGGGGCGCCGCCCGAGCCCG
>DAHWOV010000106.1:0-1610 GCA_027339205.1 Acidimicrobiaceae bacterium
CAGATCGTCCGCGCGAACGTCCTCACCCGGTTCAATGCGATCCTGGGCGCGCTCTTCGTCATCGTGTTGGTCGTCGGCCCGGTCCAGGACGCGCTGTTCGGGATCGTGCTCGCCGTGAACACCGCCATCGGGCTCTTCGAAGAAGTCCGGGCCAAGCGGCTCCTGGACCGACTCGCCCTCCTCACCGCGCCGGCGGCCCACGCCGTTCGTGACGGCGTCCTGGCAGACATTGCCGTGGAGTCCGTCGTCGCCGACGACGTCCTGGAGATCCGCGCCGGCGACCAAGTGGTCGCCGACGGGGTGCTGGTCGACGCATCCGGGCTCGAGCTGGACGAGTCGCTGCTCACCGGGGAGTCCCTGGCTGTCGCGAAGGCGGCAGGCGACGAGGTGTGGTCCGGGAGCGTGGTCGTCGCGGGCGGCGGGGTGATGGAGGTGACCCGGGTCGGTGAGGAAGCGACCGCCCAGCGGATCCAGCGCGAGGGCCGGCGCTCGAGCCTGGTGCGGTCCGAGCTCGTGCGAGGCAACAACCGCCTGCTCCAGCTGGTCACCTGGGTGATGGTGCCTGCCGGTGTGCTGCTCGCGGCCAGCCAGGCCCTGCGGACCAACCTGCCGGTCGACGAGGCGGTGCGCAGCAGCGTCGCCGGCGTCGGTGCGATGGTTCCCGAGGGCCTCGTCCTGCTGACCTCCATCGCCTTCGCCGTGGGTGCCACCAGGCTCGCCCGCCGGCGTGTGCTCGTCCAGGAGCTCGCGGCGATCGAGGGGCTCGCTCGGGTGGACGTCTTGTGCATCGACAAGACGGGCACCCTGACCGAGCCGGGCATGCACCTGCTGGCGGTGGAGCCGCTCGACGGCGCACCCGCGGCCGGGGCCCTGGGCGCCATGGCGGCCGCCGATCCGGCGCCGAACTCCACCATGCTGGCCGCGCGTGCCGCGCCGCCTCCACAGGGCTGGAACGTTCGACGCTCGGTCCCCTTCTCCTCGGCGCGCAAGTGGAGCGCCATGGAGCTGGCCGACCAAGGGACGTGGGTGCTGGGTGCTCCCGACGTCGTGCTTCCTCGGATCTCCCCGCCGCTCGCCGATCGGGTAGCGGCGCACGCCGCCGCGGGACGGCGAGTCCTCCTCCTCGCCCGCAGCCCATCCTCGCTGCTCGATGAACAGCTTCCGCCGGGGCTCGTTGCCGCTGGACTGGTTGTCCTGGAAGAGCAACTGCGGCCACAGGCCGCCCGCGCCATCGGCTACCTCCAGCAGCAGGGTGTCGAAGTGAAGGTCCTGTCGGGTGACAGCCCCGTCACCGTCGCGGCCGTGGCCGCCCGAGTGGGGGTGCCGGGGGCCGGAGATCCTGTCGACGCCCGGAGCCTGCCTGCCGATCTCGACGCGCTCGCGAGCGCGCTCGAGCGGTCCGCGGTCTTCGGACGGGTACAGCCTGACCAGAAACGGGACGCGGTGCTCGCGCTCCAGTCGCACGGCCACGTCGTGGCGATGACCGGCGACGGGGTCAACGACATCCCGGCGCTCAAGGCGGCCGACATCGGCATGGCGATGGGAACGGGCAGCCCGGCGACGCGGGCGGTCGGCCGGCTCGTGCTGCTCGACGGCGAGCTCGGCGTGGT
>DAHWOV010000114.1:0-65641 GCA_027339205.1 Acidimicrobiaceae bacterium
CGTGGACGGCCGCGTTGGGACTGCCCGGACGCCACTACCACCGCGACGCGCTCGTCGCGCGCGCCTGCCTCATCGGCCTCGGGATCCCCGAGGCCGATGACGACGCGCTGCTCGCGCACGCCGCCGCGGGCTTCACGCCGCTCGACCACCGGTTCCGCCCCATCGGGGTCGTAGAGGGCGTCGAGTTCGTCGACGACTCGCTCTCGACCAACGTGCTGCCGACCCTGGCCGCGCTCGACACGCTCGGCGGCCGACCGATCGCACTCCTCGTGGGCGGCCAGGACCGGGGCATCGACTACCGCCTCCTCGCCGAATCGATCGCGTCCCGGCACCCCGAGACGTTCGTTGCGACGCTTCCCGCGGCCGGTGCGCGCATCGGCGACGCCGTGCGCGCAGCAGGGGCAGAGGCTGCCGACTTCGACGAGCTCGCCGACGCGACCGCGGCGGCGTTCGCCTGGGCTCGCTGCCGAACGGGCCCAGACGGGCGGCCAGGAGTGGTGCTGCTCTCGCCAGCCGCGCCCAGCTTCGGGCAGTTCCGCGACTACCGAGAGCGCGCAGAGGCGTTCGCGGCAGCGATGCGCGACTGTGCGCGCACTTCTGTCACCGGCACGTCCACGAGCACGTGAGGGTTCATAATCCCTTCGGGGTCCAGCGCGGCTTTGAGCGCGGCGAACGCCCGCAGCTCCGCCGGGCTGCGATTGAGGCCGAGCCACCTGCGCTTCGCCGTCCCGATCCCGTGCTCGGCGCTGATGCTCCCGCCGACGGCGGCAACCGCCTTGAAGACCGCATCGTCGACCCGCTCGTCGTCGGGGGCGACGCCGGTCACGTTCACGTGGATGTTGCCGTCGCCGACGTGGCCGAAGAGCCACACAGAGGCCGCTGGGGCCACGCCATGCACGATCGAGGGAAGCCGTCCGACCGTCTCGGCGAGGACCTCGTGCGGCAAGGTCACGTCGAGCTTGTGGGGCACGCCGAGCGAGTTGATCGCCTCGGTGTGGCCCTCGCGGTACCCGAAGAGCGCGGCGATGCGCCGGGGGTCGAGGGCGACCGCCGCATCCTCGATGCCGTCGAGCCCGGCAACGGCCTCCGTCAGCTCCCCGGCCGGGTCCGCAGTCCCTGACGCCTCCACGAGCAGGTAGGCCCCGTGCTGCCCGGCGAGCGGGAGCGGTGCGCCGGTCACCTCGCACACGAGCTCCACACCTGCAGGCAGCATCAGCTCCGCCGCAGACAGCGTGGGGAGGCCGCGCCGGAGCGCTTGGGCTGCGGCGACCGCCGACGCGGTGTCCCTCACGCCCAGGATCGCGGCGACCCGGTACGGCGCCGGCGGCACGAGGCGGAGGCGGACGGCGGTCACGATGCCGAGGGTTCCCTCGCTCCCGCACAAGAGGGAGTGCAGGGCGTAGCCGGTGTTGTCCTTCAAGAGGCCGCCGAGGTGCTCGACGACGTCGCCGTTGCCGAGCACCGCCTGGACCCCGAGCAGCTGGGCCCTGGTGTCGCCATAGCGCAGGACCCGGAGCCCCCCCGCGTTGGTGGCGACGTTCCCCCCGATGGTGGCGCTGTCCCGACCCCCGAGGTCCACCCCGTAGGCCCACCCGGCGTCGCGCGCCGCCACCTGGACGTCGGCCAGCGTCGCTCCGGCCTGGGCGCTCAGCTGGCCCCCCGCCGCATCGACCGGCCCCACCCCCGCCAGCCGACGGAGGCTCACGACCACCTCGCCGTGGAGGGGGACGCCGCCGCCGACCATGCCGGTGTTGCCGCCCTGGGGCACGATCGCGACACCGCGGTCGCGGCAGAGCGCCACCAGCTCGGCGACCTCCTCCGCCGATCCGGGCCGCACGACCACCGGCGTCGCGCCCACGAACCGGCCGGTCCAGTCGACCGTGTACGAGGCCACGACGTCGGGCTCGGTGAGGACCTGCGGGTCGCCGACCACGTCTCGGAAGGACCTGAGCAGCGCCGGGTCGGGCCGCGCGGCAGCCGGAGGGCGGACGGAAGTGGTCACCGGGAGCCTGGGGTGGGACTTGAACCCACGGCCTGCGCGTTACGAGTGCGCTGCTCTGCCGACTGAGCTACCCAGGCGTTCGCTGGTCGGGTCACGGCCTCGGACCCGACCCGCCGGCCGTCGCCGACCCAGCCCCGAGATCGTAGGCGCGCCCGACGCAGGCCCACAACGCGCCGACCGGGCGCCCCGGGCCCCCACGCCCCCCGGGGCAGCGGAGCTCAGGCGTCGAGGCGCGCGAGGCGCACGAGAAGCGCCTCGAGGAGGAGCGTCTCCTGCGCGTTGCGCCGGAGCCCGGCCGCCGACTCGGTCACGAGCGCCACCGCCGCCCCGTACGCCCTCGCCTCGTCGGGGCGCCGCAGGGCCGCCCAGCCGGGATCGGGCGCCAGCGAGTCTGCGAGACGGTCGCGGTAGGTGCCGGCAAGGACCCCCAGGCCGATCCGGAGCTCCTCGGTCCGCCAGCGCCGCTCTTCGCGGTGCTGGCGTTCGAGCACCTCCTTGCGGCCCGGGAGGCCCCGCTCGCCCATGGCCTTGGCGTCCGTCTCGAGGGCGGCGAGCTCCGCTTCGTGCACGCGACGGAGCGGCGCCAGCGCCCGGTCGGTCGCGGCGAGCAGCTCGCGCGCGAGCGCTCCGGCGACCGCGCCGTGCCCGTCCAGACGCGACGGGATCGACCGCCACAGCGCGAGGCGGTCGACGAAGCCCGGGTCCTCAGCGAGCAGCCTCGCCCTCTCCACGCTGCCGCCGGCACCTTCTGCGACGAGCCGCGCCCGCTCCGGGTCCTCCCCGCCTTCGGCGAGCCACGCTGCGATGGTGGCGGTCCCAACGGGCGGGAACGGGATCTCGACGCATCGGCTCGCGACGGTCGCGAGGTCGGGCGGCACGTCGTCGGCGAGCAGGACGAACACCGTCGCTGCCGGCGGCTCCTCGAGGGTCTTGAGCAGCGCGGGCGCGGCACGGTCGGCAAGGTGGGCGTCGCCGACGACGAGCACCTGGCGCTGCGCCTGGAGCGGACGCCGCACGGCCAGGGCGCTGAGCCGACGGGCGTCGTCCACATCGATCGCGGCGCCGGTCCTCTCGACGACGACCAAGTCGGGATGGACGCCGGCGAGGGCTCGGCGGCAGGTGTCGCACGCGCCGCATCCACCGTCCGGGCAGAGCAGCGCCGCGGCAAAGCCGCGCACGGCCGCGCGCGGCCCCGAACCGGGCTCGCCGACCAGGAGGTACGCGTGCACCGGGTGACGGGCTGCGGCGCGCAGAGCGGCCACCGCCCGCTCCTGTCCGACGACCGCGTCGAAGAGCGCGGCGGACGGGCGCTCGTCGGTTGGCGGGCTCACGGCCGGCTCCTCTCCGCCGAGGCGATCTCGAGGCGCCGGACGACCACGTCACGGAGCGCCGCGGCGACGGCGGCGACGTCACCGTCACCGTCGACGACCACCCAGCGCCGGGGGTCTTGCGCCGCAAGGGCGAGGTACCCCTCGCGAACCCGCGAGAAGAACTCCTCGTCGAGGCGCTCCAGGCGGTCCGTGGCCACCTGCGCGAGGCGGGCGCGCGCCACCGGCAGCGGGACGTCGACCACGACGTTGAGGTCGGCCTCGAGCCCGCGCGCAGCCCACGTCACGATCGGGCGCAGCTCGTCAGGTGGCAGGCCGCGGCCGTAGCCCTGGTAGGCGAGCGTCGATCCCGAGAAGCGGTCGGTCACGACCAGCTGGCCGGCGTCGAGCGCGGGGAGGACCACCTCGGCGACGTGCTGCGCCCGGTCCGCCGCCACGAGGAGCGCCTCTGACCGCACGTCGGGTGCCGGAGCGCCGGGCTCGAGGAGCAGGCGCCGGATCGCCTGGCCGAGCGCCGTCGCGCCGGGCTCGAAGGTGAGCGTCGCGCCGAGCGATCGAGCGAGGATCCTCGCCTGCGTCGACTTGCCACTGCCGTCGACCCCCTCCAACGCGACGAGCCGCCCGCCCCCGAGCGTCACCCGCTCGCCGTCTCCTCGGAGCCGCCCTGCGCCGGCCTCCCGCGGGGCTGCTTCTTCGGCGCGGTCTTCTTCGGCGCGGTCTTCTTCGCCGCGGTCTTCTTCGGCGCGGTCCGCCGGCGCGCCGGCGGGCCGGCTGCCCTGCGGTCCGCAAGCAGCTCCGAGGCGCGCTCGACCGTGATGGTCATCGGATCGTCGCCCTTGCGCAACGACGCGTTGGTGGTGCCGTCGCTGACGTAGGGGCCGAAGCGGCCCTCGCGCACCACGAGCGGCAGCCCCGTCTCGGGGTCGGCACCGAGCTCTCGGAGCGGTCCAGATGCCTGCGCGCGGCCTCTGCGGGTTTTCGGCTGGGCGAAGAGGGCGAGCGCGTCTTCCAGCGTCACGGTGAACAGCTGCTCCTCGGAGAGGAGGCTCCGCGTGTCGCTGCCACGCTTCAGGTAGGGGCCGAAGCGGCCGTTCGCTGCGAGGATCTCCTCGCCGCTCTCGGGATCGGTCCCAACGGTCCGCGGCAGGCGGAGCAGCTCGAGCGCCTGCTCGAGCGTGAGGGTCGCCGGCGACATCGACTTGAACAGCGACGCGGTCCGCGGCTTGCCGCCATCGGTGCTGGGGCCGAGCTGTACGTAGGGTCCATACCTCCCCGCCCGCACTTCGACCTCGAGGCCCGTCTCGGGATCGGTCCCGAGCACGCGGTCGTTGGACGGCGCGTCGAGGAGCGCCTCCGCCCGATCGATGGTGAGCTCGTCGGGCGCGAGGTCCTCGGGGATCGAGGCACGGTCCTCCCCACGCTGGAGGTAGGGACCGTAACGCCCCACCCGGGCGACGACCTGGCGGCCTTCGGCGTCGACGCCGATCGGGATGGAGTTGATCTCCCTCGCGTCGATCGCACCGAGATGCTCGGCGACCGCCTCCTTCAGGCCCAGCCGAGCCGTGTCCGTCTCCCCGCCGGGCGCACCGGCGCCGGCCCGCCTGGTGGCGTCGCCGTTCTCTTCTTGCTTTCCTTTCCTCTCTCCACGCGCCTCGCCGAAGTAGAAGCGGGTGAGCCAGGGAAGCGCCTCCTCCCGCCCGCTCGCGATCTCGTCGAGCTCGTCTTCCATGGCCGCCGTGAAGCCGTAGTCCACGAGGTCGGGGAAGTAGCGCTCGAGCAGGCCGACGACGGCAAAGGCGGTGAAGCTGGGCACGAGCGCGGTGCCCTTCTTCCAGACGTACCCCCTGTCGAGGATGGTCGAGATGATGCTCGCGTACGTGGAAGGGCGCCCGACGCCGAGCTCCTCCATGGCTTTGACGAGCGACGCCTCGGTGTACCGGGCGGGGGGCTGGGTGGCGTGCGGCCCGGCCTCGAGCTCGAGCGCACGCACCCGGTCACCTCGCACGAGGTGCGGCAGGACGACCTCACGGTCGGCGAGCTCCGCCTCTGGGTCGTCTTCGCCCTCCACGTACGCCCGGAGAAAGCCCGGAAACGAGATGACCCGCCCGCTCGCGGAGACCTCCGCCTCCGAGCCGGCGAGAGCAGCGGCGCTCCCGGGCATCGTCGCAACCATCCTAACCTGCGCGCTCGTCCCGATCGCGTCGACCATCTGGGAGGCGACGGTCCGCTTCCAGACGAGCTCGTAGAGACGCAGCTCTTCGCCGTGGAGGCTGTGGGACGCCTCGTCGGGAGTGCGGAAGACGTCGCCGGCCGGCCGGATCGCCTCGTGCGCCTCCTGCGCGTTCTTGACCCGGCGCTCATAGCGCCTCGGCTGCGGCGGCACGTACTCGGTCCCGTAGAGGGCGGTCGCCTGGGCGCGGGCGGCCGCGAGCGCCTCGTCCGAGAGGGTCGTCGAGTCGGTGCGCATGTAGGTGATCCATCCCTGCTCGTAGAGGCGCTGGGCGACCTGCATCGCCCGCTGCGCGCTGAGCCGGAGCTTGCGCCCGGCCTCCTGCTGGAGCGTCGAGGTCATGAACGGCGCAGCAGGAGATCGGCGGAATGGCCGCTCGCTGACCGCCCGGACGGTGAAGACCCCTCCGGCGAGCCCCTCGGCGAGCGCTCGGGCCTCCGCCTCGGCGAGGACGCGCACCCGACCCCCCACCTCCCCGTGCTCGTCGAAGTCCTTTCCCGTGGCGATCGGAGTGCCGTCGAGCGAGACGAGGGTCGCCGCGAACTGCGCCGGCTCGGCTCCGGCGGACTCCTCCCCGCCGTCAGCCGATGCCACCGGTGTCGGCGCGAAGGTGCCCTCGACCCCCCACCACGTCGCGGAGCGGAACCGCATACGCGCCCGTTCCCTCTCGACGACCATGCGCGTGGCGACGCTCTGCACCCGCCCCGCCGAAAGGCGCGGCATCACCTTGCGCCACAGCACCGGCGAGACCTCGTAACCGTAGAGGCGGTCGAGGATCCGACGGGCTTCCTGCGCGTCCACCAGCCGGCGGTCGAGCTCGCGCCACTCCTGCACCGCGCGCCGGATCGCCGCGGGGGTGATCTCGTGGAACACCATCCGCTTCACCGGCACGTGGGGCGCGAGCACCTCGGTGAGGTGCCATGCGATCGACTCGCCTTCTCGGTCTTCGTCCGTGGCGAGGTAGAGTTCGTCGGCGTCCTTCAGGCGGGCCTTCAGATTGGCGACCACCGACCGCTTCTCGGGAGAGACGACGTAGAGAGGCTTGAAGCCGTTGTTCACGTCGACTCCGAGGCGAGCCCACTCTTCGGTCTTGTAGGCGGCGGGCACCTCGTCGGCACCGCGCGGGAGGTCCCGGATGTGGCCGACGGACGACTCGACCACGAACTCGGGTCCGAGCATCCGCGAGATCGTGCGCGCCTTGGCCGGGGACTCGACGATGACGAGCGCCCTACCCAAGGCGTGCACCTCCCTCTCGCGCCCGCTCCACCGAGCTACCTCCCTGGCTCACGACGACAGGCCCACGACGACAGGCTCGGGGCTCCTTCGAGGTGCGAGGAAGGCATCGTGACGAGGACCGGGCCGTACGCCCGAGTCAGTCCGCCGCGGCAATCGTGGACGCCGCCGCGGCGGCAGGCGTCTCGGTGCCCGACACTGGCAGGGAGACGTCCATCCCCTGGGCCTTGCGCTTCGAGAACGCGATCGCGGCGAGCAGCACGACGAGCGCAATTCCGGCGATCACGTAGCGGACATCGCTGTGGCGCAGGGTGAGCACGACCGGGAGCACGAGGAGGGACACCAGGTTCATGACCTTGATGAGAGGGTTGAGCGCGGGTCCGGCGGTGTCCTTGAAGGGGTCGCCCACCGTGTCGCCGATGACGGCCGCCTTGTGCGGATCCGACCCCTTGCCCCCTTCGTGGCCGTCCTCGATGTACTTCTTGGCGTTGTCCCAGGCACCTCCCGAATTGGACAACGTGTTCGCCATGAGCTGACCGGTGAGGATCGCCGCTGCGAGGAAGCCGCCGAGCGCCAGGTAGTTGATGCCGAATCCGACGATGACCGGAGAGAGGATCGCGAGCAGCGCAGGGGTGGCGAGCTCCCGCTGGGCCGCGGCGGTACAGATCGAGATGACCCGGCCGTACTCCGGCTGCTCGGTGTAGTCCATGATGCCGGGATGCTCCCGGAACTGGCGGCGTACCTCCTGGACCACGGTCCCTGCAGAGCGCCCGACGGCCCGGATCGCGAGGGAGGAGAAGAGGAAGGCGATCGAACCGCCGATGAGCAGACCGATGAACGTCGTCGGGTTCGACACGTTGACCTGGGTGTGGGTGTCGCTGAAGAGCTTCGCCGCCGCGAGGTGGAACTGCGAGCCGACGGTCTCCACGAAGGAGGCGAACAGCGCGACGGCAGCGATGACCGCTGAGCCGATCGCGACACCCTTCGTGATCGCCTTGGTCGTGTTGCCGACGGCGTCGAGGCTCACCATGATCCGCTCGGCTTCACCCGTGAACTCTCCGGACATCTCGGCAACCCCGGCCGCATTGTCCGAGACCGGGCCGAAGCTGTCCTCGGAGACCACCATGCCGGTCGTCGCAAGCAGGCCGATGCCGATAAGCGCCACGAGGTAGAGCGAGAGCTCGATGTTGCCGCCACCGAGACCGACCGCCACGCCGATGGCGATGGCGATGGCGATGATCGCCCACACCGAGGACTCGAGGCCCGCCGAGAACCCCGAGAGCACCGTCGTCGCGGGCCCGGTGCGTGCCGACTCGGCGATCTCGCGGACCGGGCTTCGCTCCGTCGAGGTGAACTGCTCGGTGATCTGGCTGAGGACGAGCGCGAGCCCCACGCCGGTGAGCACCGCCCAGAAGACCGTCAGGTCGTGGACGTAGTAGTCCGCGACGAAGAAGGCACCGATGACGGTGAGCAGCGCGGCGAGCCAGAAGCCCCGGTTGATCGGCGCCATGGCGTTGCGGTCCTTGGTCCGGGCGCGAACCGCGTACACCCCGATCATCGACGCCACGATCCCCATGGCGGGCACGATGAGCGGGTAGATCACCGCAGGGGTCGGGTCGGCCGAATGGCCCGCGAGGCTGTGGAACGCCGAGTAGCCGAGGATGAGCGACGAGATGATCGTGATCTCGTAGGACTCGAAGAGGTCCGCGGCCATGCCGGCGCAGTCACCGACGTTGTCGCCGACGTTGTCGGCGATGGTCGCCGCGTTGCGCGGGTCGTCTTCTGGGATGCCGGCCTCGACCTTGCCGACGAGGTCGGCGCCGACGTCCGCGGCCTTCGTGAAGATCCCGCCGCCGACACGCATGAACAGGGCGAGCAACGAGGCGCCGAAGGCGAACCCGATGAGCACGGCCGTCGCGGTGTTCTGGAAGATGAGCACGATCGACGTGGCACCGAGCAGGCCGAGCCCCACGCAGAGCATGCCGGTGATCGCACCGGTGCGGAAAGCCACCTGGAGCGCCCCGGCCATCCGCCCTCCTCGAGCGGCCGCGGCGGCGGTGCGCACGTTCCCCCGTACCGCCATGCTCATCCCGATGAAACCGGTGAGCCCCGAAAACGCCGCGCCGAAGAGGAAGCAGATCACCCGGTAGATGCCGGCCTCCCCGAAGGAGAGCGCCACCGAGCCGTCCGGTCTGGTCACCTTGGTGGCCGTGAAGAAGATCAGGACTGCGAGGGGGACGACGATGATGAGGATGGTGCGGAACTGGCGGCGCAGGAACGCCTCCGCTCCCTCTTGGATGGCGTGCGCGATCTGGCGCATCTTGTCGGTGCCCGTGTCCGCGGCAAGGACGCCCCGCATGAGCACCACGCCGGTGCCGATACCGATCAGGCCCGCCACCAGGGCCAAGATCAGCCAGATCTCGTCGGCAGAGCCCAAGTGGAAGGCCTGGTAGCTGCCCTCCGCTACAACGGGGTGCGGCATCCTCGCCGTCCTTTCCGACCTACGTCCGTGCTGGGCCGCACGCCCGCGCGTCGAGGGCTGCGACTTGGTTCACGCCACCGACTTCGCTCAATGCACCTTCTCCGGTTCCACGCTGCCCTGCGCTGCGGGCCACACCTCATCTCGATCTTCTCGGGCTCTTCTCGGCTGGACATCTCCTCGGCGCCTGCCCGCTGCGTCCGATCGGCTCCTGGCCGCCCGCCGGCACGGGCACCGGCGGTGCCGTGCGGGAGGACGCCCCGAGGTACAGCCCCCGAGGCGCAGGGGACGATAGCCACCTCCTGGGCCACCGGCAAGAGCCGGGGCAGAGCCCCGCCAAGAGCCACCGGCAAGTGCGGGGCAAGAGCCGGCGGCGACCCTGGGGCCGCGGCAGGCTCCAGCGCGGCCCCTCCCACTCGCCTGGCTCGTCCGCCTCATCCCGCCTCAGGTGGGACGAGGTCGCCATCGGTGTCCCGTTGGCCCACCAGCTCGTAGTCGGGGTTCAAGATGGCGAGCTTCCTCCCCCAGGCACCGACCATCCCCTCGGCCACCAGCCTCGCGCCGGGTTCGATCCCCGGGATCTTGGGGCGACCCTGGAAGACGAGGAGGATGCCGCCGGTCTGGTCGGCCAGGGTCGCTTCGAGATTGGAGGTGCCGGCGCTCGGCTGCACCCTGACGGACTTGACGCGACCCGCGACCCTCACGCGCTGGCGCCACTCGACATCGCCGATGGGACGCGAGTCGATCGCCCGCTTCGCCAGTGCCTGGTCCGCATCGCTGAGCTGGGCCGTGCGGTCGGTCCGCTTCCTCTCGGGCAGCCGGTCCTTTGTGCCTTCCGCCCTCTGCGCTCCTTCTGCCTCTCCTCCCCCCCCTGGGGCCGCCCGTCGCTCGGGCGATGCCGTCGCAAAGCGTCGCCCGTTGCTCGCTGCGGTGGCGACGGCCTGTGCTGCCATACGCGCCGCCACGTTGCGCCTCGTCGCGCCGCGGGTCGACGAGCGGTGCAGGTTGTACGGCACGATGGTCGCGCTGACATGTGGCACCTGGCTCACGATGCCGGCGATCTTGTCGGCCGTCCGGTCGTGGAGGAGCCGCTGCCATCCCCAGACGAAGCCGCGGCGCGGGAGGATGACGGTGCACTCGGTGTCGCCGTCGGACACGGTCTCGGCGACCAGCTCGAGGGCGGCTCGCCCGAGTCGCCGGTCCGGCACCTCGACGATGTCGAGCGGCAGCCGGGAGAAGCCGAGGCGGCCCCACTCCGCCTCGAGCGCGCGGGTGGCCCTGCTGTCGATGTCGAAGTGGACCGCGCGCAGCTCGTCAGGCGACAGCGTCCGGGCGTACTGGATCGCCCTCGCCGTCGCCATGTCCAGGCTGTCCACAAGGACGATCACGGCGTGGTGGCGGAGGATCGGCTCCTGGGCCATCCCGGCCGCGCTCACCTCGAGCTCCTCATCCTCGCGAACGTACTGCCTGTGCATTCTGATGAGGCCCCAGTACATGAGCGGGCCCACGACGACCACCACCCACGCCCCCTCGAGGAACTTCGCGAAGGCGAAGATGAGCACCACGCTCGCGGTGAGCACGGCGGCGAAGCCGTTCACCAAGACGCTGCGCCGCCAGTGCGGCCCCCGCTCGCTGAGATGGTGCTTCACCAACCCCGAGCCCGCCATGGCGAACCCCGTGAACACCCCGATCGCGTACAGGGCCACGAGCGAGTCGACGTTCGCCCGGAACGCCGTGATCAACGCGAGCGACACGACCGCCAGCAGGACGATCCCGCTCGAGAAGGCGAGCCGGTGACCGCGGCGGGTCAGCTGGCGAGGGAGGAACTGGTCGCCCGCCACGAAGCTCGCCAGGTACGGGAACCCGTTGAAGCTGGTGTTGCCCCCCGTGTAGAGGATGAGCAGGGTCGCGATCTGCACCACGTAGTACACGACCCCGTGACCTGCGATGTCCTGCACCTCCTGGGAGAGCACGGTGGGAGACCCCGCGGCATAGGGGACCGCGTGCGTCCAGCGGGCGAGCATGGTGACGCCGAAGACGAGGAAGGCGAGGACCGAGCTCATCGCGACGAGCGTCACCCGGGCGTTGCGCGACTCGGGCCGGCGGAAGGCGCTCACGCCGTTGGAGATCGCTTCGAGACCGGTGAGCGACGACCCACCGTTCGCGAACGAGCGCAGCAACGTGATGAACGCCAGCCCCATCAGCAACCCGCTCCCCGGCGATCCGAAGTGATGGCCGTAAAGGAGGTGATGCGGCGGGATCGGCCGGGGGTGCAGGTCGCCGAGCGCCGCCTTCACGTAGCCGGCCACGATCACCCCGGCCAGGCTGAGCACGAAGAAGTACGTCGGGAACGCGAAGAACTTTCCGGCTTCCCGGATGCCGCGCAGGTTGCCGTAGAGGAGGACCAGCACGACGCCCACGGTGATGGGGACCGTCCAGGGCACCAGGGCGGGCACGGCGCTGGTCAACGCCGCCGTACCCGCCGACGTCTGGACCGCGACGGTGACCGTGTAGTCGATGAGGAGAGCGACCGCGGCGACCTGGGCAACCTTGGGACCGAAGTTGTCCCGCGCCACCACGTAGGAGCCTCCAGCCTTGGTGTACAGCCGGATCACGTCGAGGTACGAGAGGGTGACGAAGAAGAGGACGCCGAGGATCGCGAGGGTGATCGGCACGACGAGCGTGAACGCCGCGAGCCCCACGAAGGGCACCAGCTGGGTGAGCATCTCCTCGGTGCCGTAGGCCGAGGACGAGATGCAGTCCGGCGCGAGCACGCCCAGCGCGATCGGCCGGCTGAGCCGCTCGCTGCGGAGCTGCTCGGAGACGAGGGGGGGACCGAGCAGCCGGTTCTTCAGGCGGTAACGGAGCGTCTCGGGGTACGCGGCGCCCGAGTCGACGGGTATGGCCGACGGCCGTGTCATCGACGGTGGCGGAAGCGGTCCCGCGACCGGCAGTCGGGTCGCGTCGGCTCCCTCGTCGTTGTCGGACATCCTCGCAAGCGTAGAGCTACACCGCCGGGGCATTTCGTGCCGGGCCGCCGGGGGTCACCCGCTCGGCGCGGGTGGCGCGGCCGGCGCGGGCGGCCTTTACAGCGGGCGGCGCGACGTGTAGCACTTGCCGGATGCACGTCGTGGTGGTCGGCTGCGGACGGGTTGGCTCCGGACTCGCGGTCTCTCTGACCGCCGAGGGCCACTCGGTCGCGCTCATCGACCGGAACCCGCGCGCGTTCCGGCGCCTCCCCGACGACTGGCCGGGCCAGCGGGTGCACGGATCGGGATTCGACCGGGACCACCTCGACGAGGCGGGGGCCAGGCGGGCGGACGCGCTCGCCGCGGTCACGAGCGGCGACAACAGCAACATCCTCACCGTGCGCATCGCACGGGAGACCTACGGGATCGATCACGTCGTCGCCCGCATCTACGATCCGCGCCGAGCCGAGATCTACCAGCGGCTCGGGATCCCCACCGTCGCGACCGTCACCTGGACCATCGACCAGGTGCGGCGCCGTCTGCTGCCCGACGTGGTCGCCACCGAGTGGTCCGACCCCTCGGGCAAGGTGCGGCTCATCCAGCGCGAGCTTCCAGAGGCGTGGGCGGGCCGGCGTCTCGCGGACATCGACCTGCCCGGCGAGATCTCCCTCGTCGCGGTGACCAGAGCGGGCGTGCCGCGCCTCGGCACCGACGACCTGATCGGGCAGGAGGGGGACCTCCTCCACATCGCGGTCACCCATCACGCGCTCGAGGAGCTCCAACGGCGCTGCGCTGCGGGGCCCGGCCCGCTGGGCGAGCCCGAGCGAGCCCGCCGATGAAGGTCGCCATCGCCGGGGCCGGGAGCGTCGGGACCGCCATCGCCCGGGACCTCCAGGCGAGCGGTCACGAGGTGCTCGTCCTCGAGCAGGATCCGGAGCTCGCCCAGCAACGCAGCGTCGAGCTGCCCCGGGTGCACTGGATCGCGGCGGACGCCTGCGAGGTCGCCTCGCTGGACGCAGCAGGGTTCTCGACCGTCGACGTGGTGGTCGCCGCCACGGGCGACGACGAGGACAACCTGGTCGTCTCGTTGCTCGCGAAGCAGGAGTTCGCGGTGCCGAGGGTCGTCGCGAGGGTCAACAACTCGAAGAACCAGTGGCTGTTCAACCAGAGCTGGGGGGTCGACGTCTACGTCTCCACGCCGCAGCTCCTCACCGCGCTGGTCGAAGAGGCGGTCTCGGTGGGGTCGCTCGTGCGCCTGCTGCAGTTCCAGGGGGGCACGGCCCATCTCGTCGAGGTGACGCTGGCCGAGGACTCGCCCGCCGACGGGGTCGCGATCGCCGACCTCGGGGTGCCGCGCGACGCGACCGTTGTCGCGGTCGTCCGGCGCGACCGGCTGGTCGTCCCGCGCGGCGACACGGTGCTGCAGTCGGGCGACGAGGTGCTCGTGCTCGTGACGAGCGACGTCGAGCAGACAGTCCGGAGCCTCTTCATCGGCACCTGAGGCGGTTCCTCAGCGTCCGGGGCAGGCATGCGCCCCTTGGCGGTGCACCGAGCTCTCGGCGGCACCACCTACGATTGCCGCGTGAGAGCGGCGTTCTTCGACCTCGACAAGACGGTCATCGCCAAGGGCTCGATCCCGGCATTCGGCCGGCCCCTCCGTCGCGGGGGGCTCGTGAACCGCCGTGCCGTGCTGCGCGCGCTGATCGGTCAGCTGATCTACCTTCACCTCGGTGCGGACGAGAACCGGCTCGCGCGCATCCGCGAGTCGATGCTCACCCTCACCAAGGGATGGCAGCGTGAGCGAGTCCGCGAGATCGTGCGCGAGACCCTTCTCGAGACCGTCGAGCCCCTCATCTACAACGAGGCGCTCGAGCTGATGGAGGCGCACCACCGCTCGGGCGACCGCGTGTACCTCGTCTCCGCCTCGCCAGAGGAGCTGGTCGTGCCGCTCGCGGAGCTCCTCGGCGCCGACGGCGCGATCGCCTCCGTCGGCGAGGTCGACGACGAGGGGCGCTACACGGGGAAGATGGCGTTCTACTCGTCCGGCGAGGGAAAGGCCGAGGCCATCCGAGCCCTCGCCGCGCGCACGGGGCTCGACCTCTCGGCGTCGTGGGCATACTCGGACTCCGCGACCGACCTCCCGATGCTCGAGACGGTGGGCCACCCTGTGGCGGTCAACCCCGACCGAGCGCTCGCCCGTGCCGCTCGCGAGCGGGGCTGGGAGGTGCGACAGTTCACCAAGCCCGTACGGCTGCGCAATCGGATGAGCGTGCGGACACCCGTGCTCACCACCGGGCTCGCGCTCATGGCGGGCGCGGTCGCGTTGTGGTGGCGGAGCAAGCGCCTGGAGGCGAGACGACGCGTCGCAAGGGCGCCGGCGCGCGCGGCACGGGGCGCGGCGCCGGCCACGGGGAGATTGGCCGACGCGGCCCGCTGGCGCGGCGTGCGGCCGCGCCACGCGCTCTAGCGAATCAGCGACTCGAAGGGATCAGGCTGACCGAAGGCGGCGCGCCGCCACGACTCCGAGCGCAACGAGGATGGCGAGGATCAGCAGCTTCTTCATCGCCGGGATCCTACCCCTGTGGTCAGACGGTGAGAAGATCCCTCGCGCCGGTGTCCGAGGAGGGGTGGCGCAGCTTCGACATCGCCCGGGCCTCGATCTGGCGGATGCGCTCTCGCGTGAGGTTGAAGTGCTCCCCGACCTCCTCGAGAGTCCTCGGCTCGCCGCGGTCGAGGCCGAAGCGCAGACGGAGGATCTCGCGCTCACGCTCGTCGAGGGGCGAGAGGAGGCGACCGATCTCCTCGGGCAGGAGGGACACCGCAGCCACTTCGAAGGGTGACTCTGCCGAGCGGTCCTCCACCACGTCGCCGAGCTCTGCGTCGCCGTCCTCCCGCAGCGGCTCGGAAAGCGAGAGCGGCTCCGCGCGGAACCGCAGCGCCTCCACGAGCTTGTCCTCGGGCATCTCGACTTCCACCCCGAGCTCGGCGAGGGTCGCAGGGCGACCGAGCTTCAGCTCGAGACGCGCCTGCGCCTTCTGGACGCGCGCGAGCGTGTCGCCCGCATGGACGGGCAGGCGGATCGTCCGTCCGGTGTTGGCGATGCCGCGGGTGATGGCCTGGCGGATCCACCACGTCGCGTACGTCGAGAACTTGAACCCCTTGCGCCAGTCGAACTTCTCGACTGCGTGCATCAGGCCGAGGTTGCCCTCCTGGATGAGGTCGAGCAGGGGCAGTCCGGACGCCTGGTACTTCTTGGCGATCGAGACGACCAGGCGGAGATTCGACTGGACGAAGGTCTGCTGCGCCCGCTCGCCAGTGTTCACCGTCCGGCGCAGCTCGCGCTTCTTGGCCGCAGCGAGCGTCTTGGGCGCCTTGCGCAGCTCCTCTTCGGCCTCGCGACCGGCTTCGATGGCCTGCGCCAGGCGGACCTCGTCGTCCTTGGTGAGCAGCGGGTACTGGCCGATGTCGGTCAGGTACAGACGTACGAGGTCCTCGTCGTCACGTTCGATGCGTTCCTTCGCCAAAACCCGTCCCGAGCCTTCCCATGTAGTACGTTTGGCACCGTCTGGACGTTCGGTCCCGTGCCGGCCCCGCAAGGACCACGACCTCTGCGTGGGCGCATGCAGCCGGTGGTCTGATTTTACAGGGGAGGTCAAGAGCCTCCCCGACCCTTCTTTTCCTCACCGCGCGAATTCCCCTTCCGACCAGGGAAGAAGATCCTCTTCGTCACCGCCTTGGAAGGCCAGGTCACCGAGCGCGCGGGTCCATTCGGCAGCCTGCTGCGCCGCCCGCGGCTCGGCAAGGAGCTCGTCGGCGAGGGCCTGAGCCCGGGCAAGCTCGTCCTGCTCGTCTCGAAGGACGAGCGTCACCGCCCGGATGGCCGGGGAGTCGGCGACCGGGACGAGGCGCCGTGCGAACCCCCGGTACGAGACGAGGAGGAGCGGCAGCACCACCCTGGAGAGGCCGACGAGGAAGCGGCGGGCGGCGGTCTCGTCGTCCCCCTCGAACGCACCGGGGCCGAGGCTCGCCAACATGGGCTCGACCGCTGCGCCCACGGGCTGCGTCAAGCGGTCCGGATCGACGCCGGCGAGCACCGGGAGACGGGCGTGCCACAGGTCGGCGTGCCACGCGTGCTGCGCGCTCGCTTCGAAGCAGAAGATCCGCGCGCCGTCGGGGACCCCGGGCGCGGCGGCCCACGACCCAGTCAGCTCGAAGAGCCGCCGCTCGACCCAGCGGTAGGCGCCGTGGCGCACAGCGGCGTCTCTGAGCGCGAGCGCGCCCTGCGCACCGGGGGGTCCGTCGCGCAGCGTTCGATCCGCCATCAGCCACCCGCCCCGACGGACAGGCCGGGTCGATAGCCGTTGGTGATCGGCATGCGGCGGTCGCGCCCGAAGGCCTTGTTGGTGATGCGGACGCCGGGCGCCGTCTGGCGGCGCTTGTACTCGGCGCCGTCGACGAGCCGCACGACACGCTCGACGAGGTCGGGGTCGAACCCGGCCGCCACAAGGTCGCCAGCCGTACGGTCGTGCTCGACGTAGGCCTCGAGAATCGGGTCGAGCAGCTCGTAGGGGGGCAGGGACTGGTCGTCGCGCTGTGTGGGCCGAAGCTCCGCCGAGGGAGGCTTCTCGAGCACTGCGCTCGGGACGGGCGGAGGAGCGCCTTGCGCCGCAGCCCGGGCATTGCGGTGCCGGCACAGCTCGTAGACGAGCGTCTTCGGCACGTCCTTGATCACAGCGAAGCCCCCTGCCGAGTCCCCGTAGAGGGTGGAGTAGCCCGTGGCCATCTCGCTCTTGTTGCCCGTGGCGAGGACGATCCAGCCAGTGGCGTTCGAGATGCCCATGAGGATCATCCCGCGGATGCGGGACTGGAGGTTCTCGTCGGTGATCCCGACCGGCGGCGAGCCGAGCGCGATCTCGAGCTCCTTTGCCATGCTCTGGTGCGCGGGCTCGATCGGCACCACCCGGAAGTCGACGCCGAGCCGCTCCGCAAGGGCCCGAGCGTCGGCGAGCGACCCCGGGCTCGAGTACCGCGAGGGCATCGCGACCCCGTGGACGTGCCCGGCACCGATCGCATCGGCAGCGACGGTCGCGACGAGCGACGAGTCGACGCCGCCGGACAGCCCGACGACGGCACCGCGAAAACCGTTCTTGGCGAGATAGTCACGGGTCCCGAGCACGAGCGCCGCATAGACCTCTGCAACGGGGTCGAGCGGCTCGGGGACCGCCGGGGTGGTCGACAGGGCGCGAGACGCAGGAGGGGTCGTCGAGATCTCGACGACGGGGACCGTGGGCGGAGGTCGCTCGGGCACCGGCACCTCGGTGACGACGAGATCCTCTTCGAATTGGACGCCCGCGCCGATGAGCGTGCCATCGGCCGCCAAAGCGAGGCTCCCTCCGTCGAAGACGAGCTCGTCCTGGCCCCCGACGAGGTTCGTGTACGCGATCGCGACCCCCGCCTCGTGCACTCGCTCGACCAGCATCGCGAGCCGCTCTGCCCGCCGGCCGCGCGAGTACGGAGAGGCGTTCAGGTTGACCACCAGCTGCGCTCCGGCAGACCCGAGCGCCGCCACCGGTCCCGCGGTCGCCCACGCGTCCTCGCAGATCGACACGCCGACCGCCGCGCCGCCCACGAGGTACAGACGGGGAGGCTCGTCGCCGGGCGTGAACCAGCGCTGCTCGTCGAAGACGCTGTAGTTGGGGAGGAGCCGCTTGCGGTACACGCCGGCGACCTGCCCGTTGACGCAGACGGCCGCCGCGTTGGCCAAACGGGGGCGTTCCGTGCAGGGGGGTCCCTCGCTCGTCTCGGCACCGGTCGACGACTCCCCGACCCTGGCGCCCGAGGGCTCCGGGAGGCGCTGGACGAAGCCGACGAACGCGGCACACCCGCGCGTCGCCTTTGCGACCTCGTCGAGCGCCGCTTCGTTGTCAGCGACGAAGCCGCCCTTCAACAAGAGGTCCTCGGGCGGGTACCCGGTGATCGCCAGCTCGGGAAAGACGCAGAGCTGCGCTCCTGCGGCCTCGGCGCGTCCGAGAGCGGCGAGGATCCGCGCGACGTTGCCCTCGAGGTCGCCGACGGCCAGGTCGAGCTGGGCCATCGCGACCCGGAGCAACATGCCGCCAGCCTACGGTCCGACCCCGGGCGGTCCTTGCGCGACGGCGGTCGGCGCGGCGTCGAACGGGCCGCCTGCCGCTCGCCGGGCGTTCACACGCTGTTCACACGCAGGACATCGTCCCGCCACCAACCCGCGGTCTAATGGGACGGGCGGAAGACGGCTCGATCGGGCGGCACGAAAGGACGGCAGCGGCGTGGGCTACCAGGCTGAGTACATCTGGATCGACGGCACCGTGCCGTCGCCCCTGGTACGGAGCAAGACCAAGATCATCGGCACCGGGAAGAAGCCGGGCGTCTGGGGTTTCGACGGATCCAGCACGAACCAGGCGACCGGCGACAACTCGGACTGCGTCCTCCAACCGGTGCTCACCTGCCCCGATCCCCTGAGGGGCGGGGACAGCGTCCTCGTGATGTGCGAGGTGCGAACTGTCGACATGGCACCGCATCCCACCAACACCCGCCATGCCTGCGTCGAGACCACCGAGCGCTATGCGTCGCACGAGCCATGGTTCGGCTTCGAGCAGGAGTACACGTTCTTGCAGAACGGCCGTCCGCTCGGGTGGCCGGCGACAGGTTTCCCGGCTCCGCAAGGGCCGTACTACTGCGGCGTCGGCGGCGACAAGATGCCCGGGCGCGAGATCGTCGAGCGCCACACGGCGGCCATGCTCCGTGCCGGGCTTGCGATCGAGGGCACCAACGCAGAGGTGATGATGGGGCAGTGGGAGTTCCAGATCGGGATCCTCCCCGCGCCCGAGTGCGGCGACCAGCTGTGGACCGCGAGGTGGCTCCTGTTCCGGATCGCCGAGGACTTCGGGGTGTGGGCGACGCTCGAGCCCAAGCCCATCCTGGGTGACTGGAACGGCGCCGGCTGCCACACGAACTTCTCGACCAAGGAGATGCGTTCGGAGAACGGCTGGGACGCGATCATCGGCGCCTGCGAGGCGCTGGGCAAGAACGTAGACGAGCACGTCGAGAACTACGGTTTCGGGATCGAGATGCGCCTGACCGGTCACCACGAGACGCAGCACTACTCGAAGTTCAGCTACGGGGTCTCCGATCGCGGTGCGTCGATCCGCATCCCCTGGCAGGTCGCAAAGGAGCGGCGCGGCTACATCGAGGACCGGCGACCCAATGCGAACATGGACCCATACGTGGTGAGCCGCCTCCTGATTGACACGGTGTGCGGCGCCGCAGAGGGCGACCGGCGCTGAGGGCAGCGCATGAGGCGCAGCGAGGAGCCGCACGTGCAGGGCCAGCGTGACTACGTGCTGCGGACGGTCGAAGAGCGCAAGATCCGCTTCGTCCAGCTGTGGTTCACCGACGTGCTCGGGACGTCCAAGGCGTTCAGCATCCCCCCTGCGGAGCTCGAGAACGCACTCGACGAGGGGATGACGTTCGACGGCTCGTCGATCGACGGCTTCTCACGTGTCCAGGAGTCCGACGTCCTCGCGCGCCCGGACCCCAAGACCTTCCAGGTGCTCCCCTGGCACGGGCACGACGAGGCCGTTGCCGCGGTCTACTGCGACATCCTCAACCTCGACGGCACGCCATTCGAGGGCTGCCCGCGCCACGCCCTGCGCCGCTCCCTCGAGCAGGCGCGTCGGGCGGGGTACACGTTCTTCGTCGCGCCGGAGGTCGAATTCTTCTACTTCGCGGACGCCGACCCGTCGAGGGGACCGCGTCCGCTCGACGCCGGCTCCTACTTCGACCTCTCGGTCGACGATCGCACGACCGAGGTGCGCCGCCGGACCGTCCTGCGGCTCGAGGAGATGGGCATCCCTGTCGAGCACGCACAGCACGAGGACGCGCCTTCCCAGCACGAGATCGACCTCCGCTACACCGACGCGCTCACGATGGCCGACACGGTGATGACCGTCCGGCTCGTGGTGAGGGAGACGGCCCGCCACGAAGGCCTCCACGCGAGCTTCATGCCCAAACCCCTGGCCGGCATGCAGGGCTCGGGAATGCATACCCACCTCTCCTTGTGGAGGGGCGAGCACAACGCCTTCGCGGACCATTCGGACCCCTACGGCCTCTCCGACACCGCCAAGCGCTTCATCGCCGGGCTCCTCCACCACGCCAGGGAGATCACCGCGGTCACCAACCAGTGGGTGAACTCCTACAAGCGGCTGGTCAGCGGGTACGAAGCGCCGGTGCACATCGGCTGGGCCCGCAACAATCGCTCGGCATTGGTCCGGGTGCCGGTCGTCAAGCGAGGGAACGAGGAGTCCACCCGGGTCGAATACCGGGCCCCCGACTCCGCCTGCAACCCGTACCTGGCCTTCGCGGTCGTGCTCGCGGCGGGGCTCCAGGGCATCGAGCACGACTACGAGCTGCCGGGGGAGGTCGCCGGCAATCTCTTCGACCTCTCGGAGCACGACCTGCGCGCGCTGGGGATCCGGCCCCTCCCCGGCTCGCTCAAGGAGGCCGTGGACGAGATGGCGGAGTCCAAGCTCCTCGTCGACACCCTCGGAGAGCACGTCTTCGAGTGGTTCATCCGGAACAAGCGCGCCGAGTGGAGCGATTACAACGTCGCGGTCACCCAGTTCGAGCTCGACCGCTACCTGCCGACCTTGTGAGAGGGGGTGGGGAGCGCCGCGGGTCCCAGTGAGCGAACCGCGCTCACTGGGCCCGGTAAGCGGGCCCGGTGAGCGCGGTTCTTGGGGCGGCAAGACTGGCAACCGTGGACCCGCTCGTCTGCTTCCCTGAACCGGTCCCAGCGGTCGTCGCCGCGGCCTTGCGCGAAGTCGGGCTTGGCTTCCGCGCGACCTCGGCCCCCGAGAGCGCCGACGCTCTCGAGAAGACGGCCACCAAGGACGGGTGGGCGGGTGCCGTCGTGAGCGCCGCCGACGACCTGTCGCGGGCGATCACCTTCTGCCGCCACCTCCGGCGCAGGGAGGACCCGGTGAGCCCGCTCCTCCTCGTGATCGCCGAGGACCAGCTCCGCGAGCTGCAGCTGCGCGACGACCTCTTCGACGACTTCTGCGTCCTGCCTTCGAGGGCGGCGGAGCTCGCCGCGAGGATCGAGCACCTGCTCTGGAGGACGGGACGCGCGGCCGCGCCGGACGTCATCGAGCACGGTCCGCTCGTGCTCAACCTCGAGACCTACCAGGCCGCCGTCGCCGGACGCGTGCTCGACCTCACGTACATGGAGTACGAGCTGCTCCGCTTCCTCGCAGCGCGGCCCGGCAAGGTCTTCACCCGAGAGACCCTCCTCAATCGGGTGTGGGGGTACGAGTACTACGGCGGGGCGCGCACGGTCGACGTCCACGTTCGGCGGCTGCGTGCGAAGCTCGGGGAAGAGCACGCCCACCTGATCCAGACCGTTCGCTCGGTGGGATACCGGTTCGGCCAGCCCGCATGGTCGCCGATGCCGGGCGCTTGAGCACCGGGCACGTCAGGCACCGGGCACGTCAGGCGCCGGGCGCTTGAGCGCCGGCGCCGGGCGCTTGAGCGCCAGCGCCGCGACCGCTTGGCGCGCACCCTCTTGGCACAATGACCCAGGGCGCTCGAGGACTGAGAGGACCGAGAGGACTGAGAGGACCGACATGGGCAAGACCCGCTTCGACTGGTCGGTTCTGCCGGCCGGTCTCCGCCACCAGCTGGCAGAGGATCTCGGCATCCCTGGCGACGACCTCGCCCGGGTGCTCACGGCGAACGTGGGTGAAGAACCGACCGAAGAGTTCGTGAAGGACGCGTGGCCGGCGCTGCGCGACCGGTGGATCGCAAAGGACTCTTCCGTGCGCCGCTCGGTCGTCTCGGCGCTACGGGCTCGGGGGCTCGGCGACACCTCGATCACCGGCAGCTCCGCCAGAGCGCAGGTCGACTACCTCCGTTCGTGTCGCAACTCGCCGGCCCTGCGCTCGATCGTGCTCTCCCACCTCCTCGCGCTCCACCGGGAGATCGCAGAGGGTCCGGGCAGCTCCGACGAGCTCCGCTCGCAGGTGAAGGAGGTGCTGCGCCAGGTGCTCGGCGTCCACGAGGTCTCGGTGGACACCGACGGCGACATCCCCATACCTTCGAAGGCAAGCCTCACCTACGTACGCGTCTTCGAGGACGCACCGATCGTGCGCGTCTTCTCGCCGATCCTGTGGGGGTTCGGCCGGCCGGCGGACATCGGAGAGACGGTCAACGAGATCAACTTGCACACCAACTGGGTGAAGGCCGTGTGGGAGAACGACGCGGTCGTGCTCTTCTCCGACGTGGTCGGAGACCCGCTGGCCGAGTCGCAGCTGGCCGCGGCCGTCCAGTCAGTCGTCCGCCGGGCCGACGAGATGGGGCCCGCGCTCCAGCAGCGGTACGGCGGGAAGACCGCGGTGGGCGCGCCGCTCCCTCCCCGCCAGCAGCCCGCGATCGGCGGCTACTTGTAGCCGTCGCGGCGCGCGCTCAGCCCTGCGGTCTGTAGGCCCACGCCTCGACCTCGACACGCGCGCCCATGGGGAGCGACGCGACGCCGATCGCCGAGCGTGAGGGTCGGGGCTCCGGCCACGTCTGCACCCAGATCTCGTTCAAGAGCGCGAACTCCGACATGTCCACGAGGAAGACGGTCGTCTTCACCACGTCCGCGAGCGTCGCACCCTCTTGCGCGAGCACGCTCGCGAGGTTGGCAAGTGCCTGGCGGAGCTGGCCCGCGGTCCCCCCCTCGACGAGCTCCGGCGGGCCCTCTGGGCTCGGTGCCGCGCCGATCTGGCCGGAAGTGATCACCCACTCTCCCACGCGGACCACCGGTCGGTACGGGCCGACGGGCCTGCCGCCGGGCGCCTGCCCTGCTGTGGGCGCGCTCAACGCGCGCTCCGCTCTGCTCGGCGGGTCGGCCACTCCGGCACGAGCCCGTCAGTGATCCACGCGGCCGCGGCGGTCGCCGCGAACACGGCGTCGGAGCCGTTCACGGGCCATCGGTCCTCTCTGTGCATGGTGACGTCCACCCAGGGAGTGTCGCGCGCGGACAGCACGCCGTACGAGCGGATCGTGAGGTCCTGGACCTCGCCTGCCTCGTCGACCGAGATCCCCTCGCTGCGGACCCAGCCGAGCGCCTGGTGCACGGCGCCCAGGCAGAACGAGCGCAGCACCACCTCGTCGAGCACCTCGCCGGCCCAGACCTCGACGTGCACAGGACCCTGTGGGCTCACCGCCACGCGGGCACGACCCCCGCCGGGAGCGGTCACCTCCACCGGCGTGCCCGGCGCCGCGCAGGCGTCCTTCAGAAGGCCGAGCACGGCCGTCGCGACCAGCACCTCGGCCCATCCGGCACCTCGCAGGTCGGGCGAGACGGGCGGTCCGAGCACGTCGACCGGCTCCACGACGAGCCCGGGCGAGAGCGCGCTGACGCGCGCGACGTAGTCGTCGAAGCCAACCGCGTGGGGCGTCCGGGCGACGCGCAGCAGGCCGGACCCGTCCGCGCGCAACGCCAGGGCCACCGGCGGTCGCTTGGGGCCGCGACGGGCGACGTCCTCGCGCGACCAGACGACGCGGACCGGCTCGCCGCGCTCGTCGGCCAGCTGCCGGGCAGTGGCCGCGACGGGCGACCGGCGCTTCCCCCCGAAGGCCCCGCCGTTTGCGAGCGGGGTGGCGGGGCGGCCGCCGGGTACGCACCACGAGGCGTCCGGCTCGAGGTAGGCGGGCTCGACCCACGTGGTGCGCAGCACGAGCGACCAGTCGCCGTCCGGCACGGCAACCGGGTGGCGCAGCGGGACGGGGGAGTTGCGCCCCTGGACCTTCCCAGACGCGCGGCGCGCCTCGACGAGGTCGGCCCCGAAGGCGGGCGTGCCGTCAGCACGAAGAGCGGCCACCACCGCGGTGCGCGGCGCAGTGTCCTCGGCGAAGCCCGCGTGACCCAGGACCGTCTCGCGCGTCGAGCTCTGGTAGGACGGTCCTTCGAGCTGGGCCCGCCAGGAGGCGAGCAGCCGGTCGCGGACCGCGGCGGTCGCCAGCACGTGAGGGGTCGTCGGGCCGACGGGGACCGCGAGGACCGCCCCGGCCGCCTCGACGATGGACTGCCAACCCGTGCACCGGCACAGGTGCGCTGCGAGGGAAGCCCGGATCCTGGCCTCGTCGATCCGCGCGCCGCGTCCCAAGTGCGATTCGAGGGCCGCCAGCCGGAGCACGATCCCGGGGGTGCAGAAGCCGCACTGGCTCGCCCCCGCCGCGACAAAGGCGTCCGCCCATCTGCGGGAGCGCTCCTCGGACATGCCCTCGGTCGTCGTCACCTCGCGGCCGCTCACCCGCCGCACCGGCGTCACGCACGACACGCGCGGCGCGCCGTCGATCCAGACCGTGCAGCAGCCGCACTGGCCCTGCGGGCTGCAGCCGTCCTTGGGGGAGCGGACGCCGAGCCTCTCTCGGAGCGCGTCGAGGAGCGACACCGACTCGTCGTCGACGAGCACCGAGCGCCCATCGACGCGGAAGGCGACGCTCATCGGCGTCGACCCGTTCTCGGTCGTGCGAGTGGGCGCTTGGCGACCCTGGGGACCCGGTGCCCGGCAGGCTCGTCGATCAGCTGAAGGACGAGCCGCACCCGCAGGTGCGGGTGGCGTTGGGGTTGGTGATGTGGAACCCGGCGCCTTGGAGCCCGTCGGAGTAGTCCAAGGTGGCGCCCGTGAGCAGCTCCGCGCTGGTGGGGTCGACCACGACCTTCACGCCTCCGAACTCGCGGACGACGTCGTCTCCGTCCTGCTCGGAGTCGAAGAACATCTCGTAGCTGTAGCCGGAGCAGCCGCCGGGCTTCACGGCGACGCGCAAGGCGAGCTCGCCGGCGCCTCCCTCCTCTGCGAGGAGCTGCGCGACCTTGGCCGACGCGCTCTCGGTCAGCGTGACGGGGTCGGGCTTCTTGCCGATGCTCACCGACGTCGTCATCGTCGTCACGGTTGCCTCCTTGGGCAGCTCACAGGATACGGCGTCGCCATGTTACCGGGGCAGTCGCTCGGAGGGCACCGCGAGCCCGAAAGGAGGCTCCTGCCGAGGTGGTGCCGCGCGGCGGTCGGAGGGCTCCGGGAGCGGGGCCAGTAGGCTTCGGTCGTGTCAGCGGCAGGCGGACCCCCCAGCGAAGCAGAGGTCTTGGAGCGCCTGCGGGCCGTCGTGGACCCAGAGCTCGGCGACGACATCGTCGACCTCGGCATGGTCCGCGCCGTCAGCGTGTCCGAGTCCGGGGACGTCCGCGTGGCGATCGCCCTCACGATCGCGCGTTGCCCGCTGCGTGCCCAGATCGAGCGGGACGTCCAAGGACGCGTCGAGGCGATCCCCGGGGTGCGCTCGGTGGAGCTGTCGACCGCCCAGATGGACGCCGCCGAGCGCGCTGCGGTGATGGCGCGGGCCCGGTGGAAGGCGCGTGAGCACGCGCCGGCCACGGCGGTGCCGCCCCGTGCCAGGGTGCTGGCGATCGCCTCGGGAAAGGGCGGGGTCGGCAAGTCGTCCGTCACGGTCAACCTCGCCGCTGCGCTCGCCCGGCGCGGGCTCACGATCGGGCTGCTGGACGCGGACATCGGCGGGTTCTCGGTCCCCCGCCTCCTCGGGATGGAGGGCCGCCTCGAGGCCCGCCAGGGCAAGATGGTCCCGCTGGAGCGGCTCGTCGGGGACGGCGTGCTGCGGGTGCTGTCGATGGGCTTCCTCGCCGAGGAGGACCGCGCGGTCATGTGGCGCGGCCTGCTGCTCAACCGCGCCGTGGAGCAATTCCTCCAGGATGCCCACTGGGGGGACCTCGACTATCTCCTGGTCGACCTGCCCCCAGGAACCGGTGACGTCCAGATGGGCTTGGCCCGCATGTTGCCCCGCACCGAGATGCTCATCGTCACGACGCCGCCGCTCGCTGCCCAGCGCGTCGCTGCCCGAGCCGCGGACATGGCACGCCGGGGCTACCTGCGAGTTGCGGGGGTCGTCGAGAACATGAGCGACTTCACCTGCGAGCACGGGACCACGTACGCGCTCTTCGGCTCGGGAGGAGGGACGCGGCTCGCAGCGGAGCTCGGCGTACCGCTCGTCGGGACTATCCCGCTCCACCCCGACATCGCCCGGGCAGGCGACACCGGGGAGCCGGTGGCCCTGGGCGAGGGCCAGCTCGCCCTCGTCTTTGCCGGCCTGGCCAGGGCGGTCGCAGACGACATCGCTCCGATCGTCGAGACCTCGGGCTGCACGGCGCGGCTCCTCGCTGCCGTCGCGGACGCCGCGGGCACGCCCGCAGGGCGGCGGGCGCGCGGCCCGGGCGGTCAGCCGGCGGGCACCCCGGTCGAGGCGACCGCCGAGCGGTAGGTCGGGACGGAGGTCCCCTCGACCTCGAGAGCCCGACCCTCGTCGGCGAGCTTGCGCAGGTGCGCCCACAAGGACAGGCGGGCGATCGGGAACCGGGACGCGTCGACGTCCTCGTAGACGGAGGGCACAAGCTCGTCCAAGGTCGCAGAGCCTGCGTCGTCGAGCGCTCGTATGACGCGCGCTTCTCGTGCGAGGCGGTGCGCGATCACCGTCTCGACCACCTTGTGGGGTTCGCCGAGCAGGCGACCGTGGCCCGGGGCGATCGCCTCGGGCAGGGGATCGAGCCCGAGCACGCGTCGCAGGCTGTCGAGGTACCGGGCCATGTCGCCGTCGGGGGGCGCGACGACGACGGTCACCCGGTCCATGATGTGGTCGCCGGAGAGGAGGATGCGGGGCTCCTCGAGGAGCCAGCACAAGTGGTCGCTCGAGTGCCCGGGGGTGTAGAGGGCCTGCATCCGGAACGAGCCGGCGTCGAGCACGAAGCCGTCGCGCGCCTCGACGTCCGGGACGAATCCCGGGCGGGCGGCGAACCCGACGACCGCCGCGCCCGCCAGCGCCGCCAGGCGTGTGGCACCGGGTGCGTGGTCGGCGTGGGCGTGGGTGACGACCACCCAGCGGATCCGGTCACCGGCCGTCGCGGCCGCTTCGAGCAGCCGGCCGAGGTGCACGGGGTCGTCGGGACCCGGGTCGACCACCGCAACGTCGCCGGCGCCGACGAGATAGGTGTTGGTCCCTGGGCCGGTCATGACGCCCGGGTTGGGCGCGGTGAGGCGTCGCAGCCCGGGAGCGAGCGCGACGACCCGACCGGGTGCCGGCTCGGGACCCGTTCCGGTGTCCGGCATCGGTGGGGGAGCCGCCTCAGCCATGGCCCGTCGCGGGTCGACGCGGCCCGCCCGCGGCCGAGCCTCCGGGCTCGCCGTAGCCGGGCTCGCCGTAGCCGGGCTCGCCGGGAAGGAGCAGCCGCGCCCCGCTCCCGTGCCCCACCATTCGCGGGAGGATGGTGGGGACCGCCCTCGGCGAAGACGCCGCGGCGAGGAGCTCGGGCGCAGTCGCGAACCGGCCGATCGCTTGGAGGTTCTTGATCGTGGGCAGGATGAGCTCCATCTGCCCCGCCCTGTGCCGCTCCAGCGCCTCCGCCGGCCGGACCCAGACGTCGGAGATGGTCTCGCCGGCATCGTGTGCGGGCGTTTGCCCCTCGGGCGCGACGGCGACGAAGAAGCGGGTGTCGTACCGGCGGGGGGACCCCTCTGGGGTGATCCAGTGCGCGAAGTAGTGGAGCGAGTCGATCGAGAGCGCCAGCCGCTCCGTCTCCAAGATGTCGAGGAACGAGCGCGTGCCCGAGTTGAGTGCGGCACGGTGGCGTGCGAACCGCTCCGCGACCCCGGTGTCGGCGAACGAGACGGGGCAGCCGCCGGCGCTCGAAGCGAGGAGCAGCCCGGCCTCTTCGAAGCACTCCCGGATCGCGGCGACCCAGTAGGCGAGCCCACCGGATCCGACCCCGAGCATGGTGCTCGCGGCCTCGTCGGAACGATCTCGGAAGAGCCGCTCGGCCCTGGGACCACGATCTGCGGCGTCCACCGCGCCGCCGGGGAAGACGTACGCGCCGCCCACGAAGTCCGCCTGCAGGCTCCGGCGTAGCATGAGGACCTCGAGAGGTGCGCTCGGGTGCGGGCCGTCTCGGACCACCATGACGGTGGCCGCAGGCGTAGGCGACTTCCCAAGAGGTGCTGTCTCCTTCGACGTCACCGTCTCTTGCCGATGAGCCTCTCGCCGATGAGCCTCTTGCCGATGAGCCTCCCTCACGGCTTCTCCTTCGCCTCGTCGCCCTCCCGGGCCACGTCGGCCGAGGATACCGGTGGCCCGGTCCTCTCAGGCCCGAATGCCACCGGCCTCCGGGCCTGGTCTACGCTGGGCAGGACGCGGTGGCCCGTGCGTCCGTGGGGGGCGCCGCCCCCGGCCGTGCGGGTCGGAGCCGCGCGCCTCTCACAGCACTCGATCAAGGAAGCTCCAGCACAATGGCGGACAGTGCAAGTGACAAGCCCCGGCCCAACGCTGCAGACAAGGAGCGCAGCCGGCAGCTGAGCCGCCCGGTGAGCGGCAAGGAGGCAGCGAGGACGTCCACGGGCGGCGGTCGCCGAGCGCCACAGGGCCGGCCGCGCCAGGGGGCCCAGGGGAACGGACGTGGCCCGGCGCCGCGCCAGGCCGCCCGCACGGCCCCACCGCGGTCCGCCGGCCGTCGCCCGCCGGCGCGCCGGCCGGTGCGCCCGGCGCGCTCCCGCCAGAACATCTTCATCTGGGGTGCGATCGCGCTCGTCGTCATCATCGTGGGCGTGATCGTCGCGGTCAGCCAGACCTCCTCGAAGACAACGAAGGGGATCACGTACCACTCGACGCCGGTCCCGGCGACCGTGCTGCACGAGATCACCCACGTCCCCACCGCCTCGTACAACGCGGTCGGTACCGGCATCGCAGGCGCGATCAGCCCGCCCCGGGTCACAAGCGGGCAGAAGTTGCTCAAGATCAACGGCAAACCCGCCATGTTCTCGGTTCTCGGAGAGTTCTGCCCCTACTGCGCGGCGGAACGCTGGGCGATCATCACCTCGCTGTCGCGCTTCGGCTCCTTCACCGGGCTCAAGACCATGCAGTCCTCGCCTGTCGACGTCTATCCGCGTACCCAGACGTTCACCTTCCGCAGCGCGAAATACACGAGCCCGTACCTCAGTGCGGATCTTCTGGAGCTCTACGGTCAGGACAAGGCGACAGGCAGGCACCCGGTCCTCACGAGGCCCACCAAGGCCGAGCTCGCGATCATGCAGAAGTACGACACGTCGGGCACAACACGATCCGGCACGATCCCGTTCACCGACATCGGGAACAAGGTCTTCTTCGCGGGGGCGAGCTACAACCCCAACCCGCTGCAGGGGCTCTCGCGGGCAGCCATCGCGGCGTCGCTCAAGAACCCCAAGAGCCCGATCACCAAGCTGATCCTCGGCACCTCCAACTACATGTCCGCTGCCATCTGCAACATCGACGGAGGGAAGCCCGGCGCGGTGTGCTCGAGCCCCGGGGTGAAGGACGCCGCGAAGGCGCTGAAGCTGTGAGCACATGACGACGACCCCGAGCATGTGAGCACGACCATGAGCACGACGTGAGCACCACCCCTACGAGATCCAGGCCCACGAGGCCGCCCACCCGCATCACGCGGCGCGAACGGGCAGAGATGCAGTCCCGATCGGCGCGGGCCCGGCAGGAGGCGCCCCCGAGCACCCTCGCGCGTGCGGTGCGCTTCTGGAAGAAGCCCGACCCCGACACGAACGCCGTGCTCGAGCCTCCCCGCTGGCGCCCCTACGCCGCGTTCGCGCTCACGCTCATCGGCTTCGGGGTGTCGAGCTACCTCACGGCGGCCCACTTCTCGGGCGCGAAGCTCGCGTGCTCCGACAGCGGCATCGTGAACTGCGAGGCTGTCACGACGAGCGCGCAGTCCTACTTCCTCGGCGTGCCAGTCGCCCTGTGGGGCCTCCTCTACTACGCGGCGATGGGCGCGCTCAACCTCCCGGCCGCGTGGCGCTCGGCGGACCGGCGCATCCACGCGCTCCGGCTCGCCATGGGCGCCCTCGGCATCTGCTTCGTCCTCTACCTCGTCTCCGCTGAGCTCTTGATCATCAAGAACATCTGCCTGTGGTGCACCGGGGTGCACGTCGTCACGTTCCTGCTCTTCGTCCTGCTCGTGACCACCGTTCCCCAGATGCTCGGTTGGGGCGCGACAGGCGCGGCACAGGACTGGACAGGCTGATCGGCGCTCGCCCGAGCCGCTTCGTTCCCGAGCTGCATCGTCGGAGATGACGACCAACGACCCCGTTGCCGGCGGCGCACCGCCGGCTCCTCCCGTAGATCCCGACGCTGCGGTGCGCCGCCCCGCGACGTCGCTCCTCACGTGGGGGACGGTTGCGCTCGTCCTCGTGATCGTGGTGGTGCTCGTGGTGATCAAGCTCACCGGCACCCCGGCGGTCTCGACACCCTCGGCCGCCGTCACCCCGTCGCCGGCACCGCCTGGCGTCGTGAAGGCCGTCACCGAGATCCCGCCCTCCGTGTACGACGCCGTCGGGGTCAGGTCGTCCGAGGCGGCCCTGATCCCGCCGGTCCTCCTCCACGGGCAACCTGCGCTCACCGTCGACGGCAAGCCCGAGGTGGTCTTCGTCGGCGACGAGTTCTGCCCGTACTGCGCTGCCCAACGGTGGGCGCTCGTCGCCGCGCTTTCGCGCTTCGGCAGCTTCGGCGACACCCTCTACGCCACGCAGTCCGGCTCGAACGAGGCGTTCCCGGGCACGCCCACCTTCACCTTCGACGGCACCCGCTACCGGTCCAAGTACCTCGCCGTGACCCTCGTCGAGCGCTACGGCGACCAGAAGAACGCTGCGGGCACGGCGTACGCGCCACTGGAGCACCCCAACTCGACGGTGAGGGCGTTGCTCGCCAAGTACGACCACGCCACGGGAGGCTCGCCGGGCGGGGTCGTCCCGTTCGTCGACGTCGCCAACAAGGCGATCGTGGCAGGGGGGCAGTTCTCCCCCTCCGTCCTCCAGCAACTGAGCGCGAACGAGATCGCCTCGGGCCTGACCGACGCCAGGGACCCCGCAACCCAGGCGATCGTCGCCTCGGCGAATTACCTCACCGCGGCCATCTGCGAAGCTGACGGGCAGGTGCCGGCGCGAGTGTGCTCCAGCCCCGGGGTGGGCGCGGCTGCGCACGCCCTCGGCATCACACCCTGACCGCCGGGCCGGGGTCCGTTCGAGTCGGGGTCTACGCGGGTCGAGTTCCGCCCGGGTCGGGGTCTACCCGGCACGAGGCTCCAAGAGCTGCTTTCGCTCCATCTCGTTGAGCCCGCCCCAGATGCCATGCAGCTCCCGGATCCTGATGGCGTAGTCCAGGCACTCCTCCCGCACGATGCACCCGGCACAGATCTCCTTCGCCCGGGCCTCGCGCTCGAGCCGCTCGTCCTTGCGCTCGGCGTGCTCCGGCGGGAAGAAGGCCGTCGACTGAGGTCCCCTGCAAGCCGCCTTGGCCTGCCACGCCTCTCCTGCGCTCCGCATCGCCACTGCTCCGCCCCCTTCACGTGCGCTGACAACAGTACCGTCGGGTTGCAACTGCAAACAAGGGCGCTGAGCAGGGCTTTGTGTGACAACTTGCCTCGCGCGCGCTCGGCCGCAGCTACGCTCGCCCGAGATGGACGTCGCTGCGTGGTGCACCCAGAGCCGTGTGTGGGTCGTCGCGGGCAAAGGCGGCGTGGGAAAGACCACCGTCAGCGCGATCCTCGCAGCGACCGCTGCGGCGGCCGGCCTGTCCGTCCTCGTGATCGAGCTCGAGGGCAAGCACGGCCTCGGTGCCACCTTCGGGCGCAACGGCCCGGTCGGCTACCAGGCGGTGACGCTGCGGGGTCCGGGGCCCAAGGATGCGCCGTCCGAGGGCAAGCCCGGCCCGGGCGGGATCTGGGCCAGGCGCCTCACCCCCGATGACGCCCTCCTCGAGTACCTGGCGGACCACGGCCTCCAGCGGGTGTCCCGGCGGCTCGTGTCGACCGGCGTGCTCGACGTGGTCGCCACCGCGATCCCCGGCATTCGCGACGTCCTCGTGCTCGGCAAGGTGAAGCAGCTCGAGCGTGGCGGCGTCGCCGACATCGTGATCCTCGACGCGCCAGCGACCGGCCACGCGGTGACCTTCCTCACCTCGGCGAGCGGCCTGCTCGACGCGGCGCGCGGTGGTCCGGTTCGCCATCAGGCGGCCGAGGTCGTGGACCTGCTGCGCGACCCGACGCGCTGCCGGGTCCTGCCCGTCACGCTCCCCGAGGAGATGCCGGTCAGCGAGACCGTGGAGTCCGCGCGGGTGCTGCGGGACCGGGTGGGGATCCACTTCGGTGCGGTGGTGGTGAACTGCTACGAGGACGGTCCCGCCGAGCTCGAGGTGCCCGCAGCCGACGCGGCCCGGGACGCGGGCGTGACGCTCGATGCGCCGACGCTCGAGATGCTCGAGGCGGCGCGCACCTTCCGGCTCGAGCGGATCCACCTCGTCGAAGAGCAGGTCGAACGCCTTGGCTGCGAGCTCCCCCTCCCCCAGCTCCGTGTGCCGAGGCTCTCCGTGCCGGCGATCGGGCCCGCCGAGCTCGACCGCCTCGCCAGCGAGCTGGCGGGCGCGATCGAAGCGCTCCCCGCGCCTTCGGACGCCCCATGAGCGTCACACCTTCGGCCGAGCCGGGCGCTCCCGGCGCGGGCGGCGACGAGAGCGGCGGCCCCGACGTGCCTCCCGACATGCCTCTCGAAGCTGACGTGAGGCCGGGCCCAGGCCCCGCGGGCCGAGGCACCGCGGACCGGGGCCCCGGGAACGGGGACCTCGGGAACGGGGACCTCGGGGACGGGGACCTCGGGGACGTCGTCGAGCAGCGGAGCGTCGTGGTCTGCTGCGGACCCGGAGGGGTCGGGAAGACCACCGTGTCGGCGAGCTTCGCCCTGGAGGCGGCACGCCGCGGGCGGCGCGCGTGCGTGGTGACTGTGGATCCGGCGCGGCGCTTGGCCGACGCCATGGGCATCGAGTCGCTGCACAACGAACCCGTCGAGGTGGTCGGGGACTGGCCGGGCACGCTCCACGCGGTGATGCTCGATGCCAAGAGCACCTTCGACGAGCTGGTTGAGCGCTACTCGCGCACAGCCGATCAGGCGGCAGCGATCAAGGCGAACCGCATCTATCAGAACATGACCGGGGCCCTGTCGGGCACCCAGGAGTACATGGCCATGGAGAAGCTCTACGAGCTCGTGGGCTCCGGCGACTTCGACGTGGTGATCGTCGACACTCCGCCGACGCGCAACGCGCTGGACCTTCTCGACGCGCCCAGACGTTTGACCCAGTTCCTGGAGAACCGCCTGTTCCGCGCCCTGATGGCGCCGACGCGCCTGTCGCTCAAGGCGCTCAACGTCGCCACGCAGGCGCTGCTGCGGACGATCTCACGAGTTGCCGGCGCGGAGATCGTCCAAGACGCCGTCGCCTTCTTCCAGGCATTCCAGGGGATGGAGGTCGGCTTCGACGAACGGGCGCGCGCGGTGCGCGAACTGCTCGCGGACCCGCGGACCGCCTACGTGGTGGTCACCTCCCCGCGCGCCGACGCGGTGGAAGAGGCGCGGTACTTCATTTCGCGCCTTGACGAGCGCGGCGCTCGCACGGCTGCACTGGTCGTGAACCGCATCCATCCGCGGTTCGGCCCCGGCGAGGTGAAGCTGGCGGCCGCGTTCGAGGGGACTGCGCTCGCTGCGCTCGCTCGCAACGCGCGGGAGCTCGACGAGACCGCCGACGAGGAAGAGCGGTCCTTCGCTGGGCTTGCTGCGGCGACCGCGCCGGCCCCCCTCGGACGCATCCCGCTGCTCGGGACCGACGTCCACGACGTGGGTGGGCTCGTCGCCGTCGCCGATGCGCTGTTCTGCGACGGCGGACCAGACCATCCCGCCGACCCGCCGGCGGGCTACGCCGGGGCTGTCGGGTAGTCTCCGGGCGTGGCCCGGATCCTCGTCGCGAGCGACGCGCCGAGCGTGCGGCGAGAGCTGGCGTCCTTCACCGCGTCACCCGCCGTCGAAGTGCTCGAGGCCTCCTCCGGCCCCGACGTCGCCCGGATGGTGCTCGACGACCCTCCCGACCTCGTGGTCGTCGACATGCAGATGGGCAACATGGGCGGGATGGCCGTCTGCCTCGACCTGCGGCTCGAAGAGTCGTACCGTGACGTCCCGCACGTGCCGGTGCTGATGCTGCTCGACCGGCGTCCCGACGTCTTCCTCGCTCGCCGTTCGGGCGCCGAGGGATGGCTCGTGAAGCCGCTCGACCCCATCCGCGTCCGGCGTGCGACGCGCACGCTCCTCGAGGGCGGCACCTACCACGACGAGTCGTACCAGCCGGTGCCCGTGCTCGTCGGCTCCACGCAGCCGTCGCTACCCGGCACCAGCGGCGACTGATCGCCGGCCGTGGCGCGCCGCCGCGCCAACCGCCCGCCACCAGACGGCGAGACGTCTTCTCGCGCGCGCAGCCGTCTGCCGTGGCGGCGCGGCGCCGCGGAGGGCAGAGGGCGCCGCTCGAAGGAGGACGCGGCGTACGAGCACTCGGACGCCGCAGAGCAGGAGCGGGTGATCGTCGAAGCTCTCGCAGACCTGCGCGACAGGGACGTGCGGGAGGTGATGACGCCGCGCACCGACGTGGTCGCGCTGACCATCCCGGTCTCCGCCGAGGATGTGGCGAACGCGGTACGAGAGTCGGGCCACAGCGCCTACCCCGTCGTGAACGGCGGGCTCGACGACGTGGTCGGCGTGCTCTACGTCAACGATCTGTTCCGTACCCGCCGCTGGCGCGGGGGCTTGTTCGGGCCGACCGGCGACCGCGCGCAAGAAGAGCTGCCCCTCGTCCCCGCGGGCCTGCCCTCGCCCGCAGCGACGGGTGCGTCCACCGACCATGCGGCGCCGCAGCGCCCCTCGGCGCCGCAGCCCCCCTCGGCGCCGCAGCGCCCTTCTCCTGCGAAGACCGCCGAGGGGCGTGAGCCCGCCGGCCTCTCGTCGATCGAGATCTCCCGACGGGTACGCCAGGCCTACGTCATCCCGGAGTCACGGCCCATCCTCGCCGCGCTCGTCGAGATGCGGCGACACCGGCGCGGGTTCGCGGTCGTCGTCGACGAGTACGGCGGCGTCTCGGGGGTGCTCACGGTCAAAGATCTCCTCGAGC
Organism: Acidimicrobiaceae bacterium; assembly: GCA_027339205.1. Classification (GTDB taxonomy): domain Bacteria; phylum Actinomycetota; class Acidimicrobiia; order Acidimicrobiales; family RAAP-2; genus JAJYVT01. Next base: position 35,339 of record DAHWOV010000114.1, read on the forward strand.
CGATCGTCGGCGAGCTTCACGACGAGCTCGACGTCGACGAGGGACCGTCCATCGTCCGCATCGACAGCAACCGGTGGCTCGTCGACGGCCAGACCAACGTGGACGAGGTCCGCGAGCGACTCGACATCGACGTGCCGGAGGGCGAGTACGTGACGCTCGGTGGCTTCATCCTCGACGCGCTCGGGCACATCCCCCAGGAAGGGGAGACCGTACGGGTGGACGGCTGGGAGCTCACGGTGCACGAGATGGACAAGCGCCGCATCGCGGGAGTGCTCGTTCGGCGCTCGGGCGACTCGGCCGCTGCCCCTGTCCGCGTCGCCCCGGAGCCGCAGGGGGCTGCACCTGCGAGCACAACGGCCCCGGACGACGAGCGGACCGGGAGCGGAACGCTGCAGGGAAGCGGGCAGGAGGAAGAACGCTCGTCCGGCACGAGCGCTGGACCCGGCAAAGGGCGCGGGGGGCCGGGATAGTAGTCTGTTCGCCTGCCGGGCATCGTCCCCCGGCGACGGGCTGTGGCGCAGTTTGGTTAGCGCGCTGCGTTCGGGACGCAGAGGTCCCCGGTTCAAATCCGGGCAGCCCGACCACATTCTTTCTTTCTGTTCAACGGCTCTACCGGCCTTGCGACCGGTTCGCTTGCTCAGGGCCGTCGCGACCCTGTCGCGGGTGCTGCGGCGTCCGAACCCGCCCGCGAAGCTCGCTCCGAGGGTGCCGGCAGGCGGCTCGCCGCCTACCAGGAGCGCCACGCCCCCTACCGGGTCCTGACCGTCGCCGCCCACCTGGCAACCAAGCTGGCCGCCCTGCTGGACCGGCCCGACAGCCTCCCGGGCCGCAAGGACCGAGTCGAGATCCTCGCCCTGCTCTCCGACCCGGCGACGGCGTCGACCCCGCAGGTCGTGACGGACACCTCGGCCCTCACCGGCGACGAGCGTCGCGCCTCAGCCTTCGCCGCGCAGGACGGCCCGGCTGCCGGCATTACCGGCACTCGTGCGCTGGTCCGCCCCGGCGCGCTGGTGCGACACTCGACTGATGGAGATCGGTGCCGATGCAGTCGGGGCCGGACATGGCGAGCATGCTGACGACGGCGACGGCGGGCTGACCGAGGCGGAGGCCGCAGCGCGCCTTGCCCGCTTCGGGCCCAACGCCCTTGCCGCCGAGCGCCGCCACCTGGTGCGGAAGCTCGCCTCCAAGCTCACCGGCCCGGTGCCATACCTGCTGGAGGCGGCCATCGTCTTGGAGCTTGCAGCCGGCAAGGTGACCGAGGCGATCATCGTCGCAGCACTGGTCGTCTTCAACGGCGTCCTCAGCTTCGTCCAGGAGGGTCGGGCTGCCAACGCCCTCTCTCTGCTGCGCAGCCGGCTGGCCGTGCGTGCCAGGGTCCGGCGCGACGGCCGCTGGCAGCTGGTGGACGCCGAGCAGCTGGTCCCCGGCGATCTCGTCCACGTGCGGGTCGGCGACATCGTCCCCGCCGACATCGCCGTCACCGAGGGGACCGTCTCGGTCGACCAGTCGGTGCTCACCGGGGAGTCCGCCGACGTCGACGTCTCTTCTGGAGGGACCTGCTACTCCGGCTCGATCGTGCACCGCGGCGAGGCGACCGGGGAGGTGACGGCCACCGGGTCCCACACCTACTTCGGGCACACCGCCGAGCTGGTCCGCACCGCCAAGACCGCCAGCCACTTGGAAGAGACGATCTTCAAGATCGTCTGGGCGCTGCTCGCCCTCGACGGCGCGCTCGTCGTGGCGATCATCGCCTACGGGATCGTCACCCGCTTGCCGGCGAGCGAGCTGCTCCCCTTCGTGCTGATCCTGGTGGTCGCGACCGTCCCGGTCGCGCTGCCCGCCACCTTCACCCTCGCCACCTCGGTCGGCGCGCTCGAGCTGGTCCGAGCCGGCGTGCTCGTCACCCACCTCTCCGCGATCGAAGAGGCGGCGGCGATGGACCTCTTGTGCACGGACAAGACCGGGACGATCACCGAGAACCGCCTGACCGTCGTCGGGGTGCGCCCCTTCGGAGGGCGCGGCGACACCGAGGTCCTCTCCCTCGCCGCGGCCGCCTCCGACGAAGCCACCCAGGACCCCATCGACCTCGCGGTGCTCCAAGCCGCCAGGGCGGCAGGCGCGCACGACGCAGGCACCCGCCGTACGTTCGTGCCGTTCGACCCCTCGACCAAGCGCTCCGAGGCGACCCTCGAGGCCGGCGGCCGCGAGGTGCGGGTGATGAAGGGCACGCCTGCAGTGGTCGTGGCGCTCACCCAGGCACCTCCCTCAGAGATCACACACGACGTCACGGCCCTCGCCTCGAGCGGCGCCCGGGTGCTCGCCGTGGCAGCCGGTGCCACGGCGACAGACGACGGAGGACTCCAGCTCGCCGGCCTCGTCGCCCTCGGCGACCCGGTCCGCTCCGACTCCGCGGCCCTCGTGGCACACCTCGGCGACCTCGGGGTCCGGGTGGTGATGGTGACCGGCGACGCGGCACCGACCGCCCTCGCCGTCGCCCGGGAGGTCGGGATCGGTGAGCGGGTGGGTTCGGTGGACGACCTACGTGCACACCCCGACGCCGACATCGACTTCGACGTCATGGCCGGCGTCCTCCCTGCCGACAAGCTGGCGCTCATCGAGCGCGCGCAGCACGCGGGGCACGTGGTCGGGATGACCGGCGACGGCGTCAACGACGCGCCCGCACTGAAGCGGGCAGAGGTGGGCATCGCCGTGTCGACGGCGACCGACGTCGCCAAGGGCGCGGCCAGCCTCGTCCTCACCGAAGAGGGGCTCAGCAACATGGTCGCGGCCGTCGAGACCGGCCGGCGCGTCTACCAGCGGATGCTCACCTACACCTTGAACAAGATCGCCAAGACCTTCCAGGTGTCCTTGTTCCTCGGGCTGGGGCTGCTCGCGACGGGGGCCTTCGTCACGACCCCGCGCCTGGTGCTGCTGCTCTTGTTCGCCAACGACTTCGTCACCATGTCGCTCGCCACCGACCGGGTCGGGTTCTCCTCCCGGCCCGACCGCTGGCAGGTCCCCGCGCTCTCGTTCGCGGCGCTGGGCGTCGCGGTCCCGTGGCTCGCCTTCGCCTTCGGCACCTTCCTCGTCGGACGCCATGTGCTCGGTCTGGGGCTCGCCGCCACCCAGACGCTGGTCTTCGTGATGCTGGTCGCGACCGGCCAGGCCACCATCTACCTGGTGCGGGAACGACGCCACCTGTGGGCCTCTCGCCCGAGCTGGTGGATGCTCGGCGCCACGGTCGCCGACCTCGTCGTCGTGACGGTCCTCGCCGCTCGGGGGGTCCTCATGGCCTCGGTCCCGCTCGTCGACGTCGGCGTGCTCCTCGGCTCGGTGCTCGTCGCCACCGTCGCGCTCGATCTCCTCAAGGCTCCCCTGCTCGCCAGGATCCGCTCGGACACGGGCCCGGGCAAGATCCCCGACACCGGCCCGGACACGGCCGCGGACACGGGGCCGGGCAAGATCGCTGACACGGCCCCGACCCCGACGAGCGGTTTGCCGAGCCGGTCGGAGCCGGCGGTAGACAAGAAGAGATGACGAGAAGAGATGACGAGAAGGGAGCCACGGGCACGATGAGCGCACTTCCGAGCAACGAGGGACCCCTGGCGCCGGACCAGCTGGCGGCGATGGACGCCTGGTGGCGGTGCGCCAACTACCTGGCGCTCGGCCAGACCTACCTGATGGAAAACCCGCTGCTCGAAGAGCCGCTCACGCCCGAGATGATCAAGCCGACCCTCCTCGGGCACTGGGGCTCCGCGCCGGGGATGAACTTCATCTACGTCCACCTGAACCGGCTGATCACCACGTTCGACCTGGACATGATCTACATCGCCGGGCCTGGCCACTGCGGCCACTCGATGATCGCCGGCGCCTATCTCGACGGCACCTACAGCGAGGTGTACCCGAGCGTCTCGCTCGACAAGGGGGGGCTGGCGCGCCTGTTCCGCCAGTTCTCCTTCCCTCGCGGAGTGCCGAGCCACGTGGCGCCCGAGACCCCCGGCTCCATCCACGAGGGTGGCGAGCTCGGCTACAGCCTGCTGCACGCGACGGGAGCGGTGTTCGACAACCCCGGGCTCGTCGTGGGCGCGATCGTCAGCGACGGGGAGTTCGAGACCGGCCCGCTGGCCGCCAGCTGGCACTCCAACAAGTTCCTCGACCCGACCAGAGACGGTGCAGTGCTGCCGATCCTCCACCTCGACGGGTACAAGATCGCGCTGCCCACCGTTCCGGCACGGCTCGAACCCGGGGAGCTCGACGAGCTGCTCCACGGCGCGGGCTGGGAGCCGGTGACCGTCGCGGGCGACGATCCGTTGGTCATGCACCAGCAGATGGCCGCCGCGCTCGACCACGCGGTGTCCGAGATCCGCTCGATCCAGGCACGCTGGCGCGCCGGCGAGGCGAAGGGGCGTCCGCGTTGGCCGATGGTGGTGCTGGCCTCCCCGGCAGGCTGGACCGCGCCCAAGACCGTCGACGGCCTCCCTGCCGAGGGGACCTGGCGCTGTCATCTCACCCCGCTCGAGCGGCCGCGGACCGACCCCGACCAGCTCGCCCAGCTCGAGACCTGGCTCCGCAGCTACCGCCCTGAGGAGCTCTTCGACGAGGCCGGCGCTCCCGTCCCCGAGATCCGGGCGCTCGCCCCCAGAGGCGCTGCCAGGATGAGCGCCAACCTGCACGCCAACGGCGGCACCCTCGCCCGAGAGCTCTTGCTCCCCGACATCGATCCCTACGGCGTCGCCGTCCCTTCACCGGGGAGCGTCGACGCCGAGGCCACCCGAGTCCTCTCGGCCTGGCTGCGCGACGTGCTCTCGGGCAACCCGGACCGGTTCCGGGTCTTCGGTCCCGACGAGACCTCCTCCAACCGCCTGAGCCACCTCTTCGAGGTCACCGACCACGAGTTCATGGGGGAGATCCGACCCACCGACGAGTCCCTCTCCCCGCACGGCCGGGTGATGGACGTGCTGAGCGAGCATCTCTGCCAGGGCTGGCTCGAGGGCTACCTGCTCACCGGGCGCCACGGCCTCCTCAACACCTACGAGGCGTTCGCCCACGTGATCGACTCGATGTTCAACCAGCACGCCAAGTGGATCTCCAAGTGCAAGGAGATCCCGTGGCGCCGACCCATCCCGTCACTCAATTACCTCCTCACCTCCCACGTGTGGCGCCAGGACCACAACGGCTTCACGCACCAGGACCCGGGGTTCTTGGACGTGATGGTGAACAAGAAAGCCGAGGTCATCCGCATCTACCTCCCCCCCGACGCCAACTGCCTGCTCGCCGTGGCCGCGCACTGCCTGGCGTCGCGAGACCGCGTGAACGCGATCGTGGCCGACAAGCAGGCAGCACCGGTGTGGCTCGACATCGACGCCGCACAGCGGCACTGCTCGAGCGGCATCGGGATGTTCGAGTGGGCGAGCAACGACGACGGCGGGGAGCCGGACGTGGTCATGGCCTGCGCGGGCGACGTCCCCACGCTCGAGACCTTGGCGGCGGTGGACCTGTGCCGGCAGCGTTTCGGCGACCTCAAGATCCGCGTCGTCAACGTGGTCGACCTCATGGTCCTCGAGCCTCCCGGCGAGCACCCGCACGCGCTCAGCGACCAGGACTTCGACGACCTGTTCACGAGGGACAAGCCGGTCGTCTTCGCCTTCCACGGCTACCCGTGGCTGATCCACCGGCTCACCTACCGGCGCACCAACCACGACAACATCCACGTCCGCGGCTACAAGGAGGAGGGCAGCGTGACCACCCCGTTCGACATGGCCGTCGCCAACGACCTCGACCGCTTCCACCTTGTCGCCGACGTCGCCGAGCGCGTGCCGAAGCTCGCCCCGCACGCGGCGTCGACCAAGCAGTGGCGTCGCGACAAGCTCGCCGAGCACGAGCGCTACATCGTCGCCACCGGCGAGGACCTGCCCGAGGTGCGCAACTGGCGCTGGGGCGGGTCGAAGTGACCGCCGAGGGCATCAACAGGGCGGCCCGCGCGGAGCACGCCTGAGGTCCGACCGGCAGGGGCTTCGCGTCATGGCATGCTCGCGGCCCGAGAGCCTGGACGACGAGCCGACTGCGTCCGCCGGCCGCGCTCGGAGGCCCGATGATCGTGTTTGCGCTCGGCGTGGCAGGTGCGCTGGCCCTGGCCGCGCTACTCGGCGTCAGCGACGCCCCCAATGCCACGGCCGCGCTGCTCGCCGCGCGCACCGGGTCCTATCCCGCCGTGGCTGCGTGGTCCCTCGCCTGGCACGTCGCCGGCGGGCTCCTTGCCGGCGTGGCGGTGGCACGCACGGTCGCCGGGATCGTGCACGTCGGGTCAGAGGCGATCGTCCCGGTGATGGCAGCGGCCAGCCTCGCAGCTGTCGGCTTCACCTGGGCGACCACCCGCAGCGGCCTGCCGACCAGCGCGAGCGTGGGGCTCGTCGGAGGGCTCGCAGGTGCCGGGTTGGCAGCCGGCGGCGCAAGGGACGTGCAATGGGGCGGGCTCGCAGGGGTCCGGCCCATCGGCGTGCTCGGCGTGCTGATCGGCATCCTCTTGGCGCCGCTGCTCGCAGCAGCCGCGGCGGGGATCGTGGACCAGCTCGCCCGCCGGATGGCCTTCCGCCTTCCGCGGTCGGCCAGGCGGCAGCTGCACGGGGGACTGTGGGTGGCCTCGGCGGCCGTCGCCGTCGCCGACGGGACGAACGACGGGCAGAAGGCGATGGGCGTCCTCGCCTTGGTCGTCTCCGGCTCGGGATCGCTCGCTGGCGCCGGTGGCGTCGCGCCGTGGGAGCGGGTGTCGTGCGCGCTCATCCTGGGTGCCTTCACCGTGATCGGAGGACGCAGGGTGGTCGCACGCGTCGCGCACGGCCTGGCGCGCGGAGGGGCGGTCGACGACCTCGCAGCGCAGCTCGCGTCGGCTGGCGTCATCCTGGCGGCCGCCGCTGTCGGGCTGCCGCTCTCCACCTCCACCGTGGTCACCTCGGGGATGGTCGGAGCAGGGGTGTCCGGGCGACGCCGGCACGTGCGCTGGGCCGGCGTAGCCCGCATCTTCGTGGTCTGGGCACTGACGGTGCCGGCATGCGCCGTCATCGGGGCCGGCGCGTTCGAGGTGCTCCGGAGGATCCCGTGAGCGCGAAGCAGGGGCGGCACCACAGGTTCCGGCGGATCTTCCTGGAGGCGGCGCCCGACGTCGTCGGGCTGCTCGTGGCGCAGGGCGAGATCAGCACGGCGGCCACCGCCGCGTTCCTCGAGTGGTCCGAGGGGGGCGGGGACGGCGGTGCAACCCTCACGACACTCGAGCACCGGGCGGACGAGGCACGCCGGACGCTCCTGGCCGCGCTGCGCTCAGCGCTCGCAACCCCGATCGACCAGGAAGACCTCTACATCCTCTCGGAGCGATGCGACCGGGTCGTGAACGCGGTCCGGGACATCGCCGTCGAGGCCGAGGCGCTCGCGTGGAAGCCCGACCAGCATGCTGCGCTGATGGCCGGACATCTCCACGCCGGCATGATGGCGCTGGTGGACGGGTTCGCGAACCTCCGCCACGACTTCGACAAGGCGGGGGTCGCCGCCGATCGGGCGAGGGCACAGGCCCGGACGGTGGTGCGGCGGTACCGGGACGCCATCGCCGACGTCTACCTGTCGGAGGACCTCCAGGCGGCCGTGATCGGCCGCGAGCTCTACCGGCCGTACGCACGGGCGGCGGACCGCCTGGAGGCGGTCGCGGACCGCCTGTGGTACGTGGTGCTCGCCGACGTCTGAGCGGCGTGCTCGCCGGCTCCTGAGCGGCGTGCTCGCCGGCTTCCACCTTCGCCTTGGCCGCCCCACCTCCCGCGCGTTCGCGGGCTTTCGGCCCTGGCCGGACGACCGTGTCGGGATCCACACTGCGGTGTGGGGATCGGCACGGGCACCGGCACCGGGAGTGGCACGGGCACCGGCACCGGGATCGGCACGGGCACCGACGAGGAATGGCGCGCGACCGGGCGCACATCAGGCCCGGCGCGCTCCCTCACGTCTCTCGGCGCCGATGAGGCCCTCGCCGCCCTCGACAGCTCGCGCCGTGGGCTCACGCAAGACGCGGTCGCCGCGCGCCGGGCCACCTCGGGTCGCAACGTGCTGCCTCCGCCGCCGCGCCGGCCGGTGCTCGCAGAGATCGCGGCCCAGTTCACCAACATGTTCGCCGTCATCCTGGTGGTGGCAGCGGGGCTCACCTTCCTCACCTACCTGCTCTCCACCCCGCGCGACCCGGCCAACCTCGAGCTCACGTTCGGGATCCTGGCCGTCGTGGTGCTCAACGCGGCGATCGGCTTCGCCCAGGAGCACGCGGCGGAGCGAACGGCCGAGACGCTCCAGAGCATGCTGCCCCACACCGCCCGGGCGCTGCGCGCCGGACAGCTCACCGAGCTGGGGGTCGACGAGCTGGTCCCCGGCGACCTGGTGGTGCTCGAAGCCGGCGACGCCGTGCCGGCCGACGGCCGGGTCGTCGAAGCCCACGAGCTGGCCGTCGACATGGCCGCGCTCACCGGGGAGAGCCAGCCGGTCAGCCGGACCGACCAGCCGGTGGAGCCCGGCACGGCGCCGCTCGACGCCCGCAACTGCGTGTTCATGGGCACCTCGGTCGTGCGCGGCTCCGCCAAGGCCGCCGTCTTCGCCACCGGGACCGCCACCGAGATCGGCCGCGTCTACCGGCTGACCGCCGAGCAGCCCCCCGAGCCGAGCCCGCTCCAGCGCCAGGTCGCCGACATGGCCCGGCGGGTGGCCGCGATCGCCATCGCCGTGGGCGCCCTCGTCTTCGCCCTGCGCATCCTCACCGGCAACGCCGCGGTCGACTCCTTCGTCTTCGCCCTGGCGGTGATGGTGGCACTCGTGCCCGAGGGGCTCCCTGCCACCCTCTCGGTCTCCCTCGCCGTCGGGGTGCGGCGCATGGCGGCGCGCCAGGCGCTCATCAAGCGGCTCGCCGCCGTGGAGGCACTCGGATCCACGACGGTGATCTGCACCGACAAGACCGGCACCCTCACCAAGGCGGAGATGACCACCCAGCAGGTCTACGCCTCGGGCCACGTCCACCGCGTGAGCGGGGTGGGCTACGAGCCGGTCGGTCGAGTGGAGGATCCCGAGCCGATCCTCGGGGTGCTCCGTGCCGGTGCGCTGTGCACCGACGCGCGCATCTTGCCGCCGTCGGGTCGGGAGGACTGGCGGGTGCTCGGCGACACCACCGAGGGAGCCATCGTGGTGGCGGCCATGAAGGCGGGCCTCGACCTCGATGCCGAGTCCGCGCTGACGCCGCGCGTCGGCGTCTTCCCCTTCGACCCGGACCGCAAGCTCATGACCACGCTGCACCGGACCCCCGACGGGGTCGTGGCCCACGTGAAGGGGTCCCCGCAGGCCGTGCTCGAGCGCTCCGTCTCTGCCGAGTGGGACGGGCGGACCGTGCCGCTCGACGACGGGCTGCGCCGGCAGATCGCCGCGGCCAACGACGCGATGGCCCACCAGGGGCTGCGGGTCCTCGCCGTCGCCGACAAGGCGCTGCGCGACGCGAAGGCGGCCCAGGACGACGCCGAGTCGGGTCTCAGCTTCCTCGGGCTGATCGGGATGGCCGACCCGCCGCGACCCGAGGTCAGCGCGGCGGTCGAGGCCTGCCACCGTGCGGGGATCGCGATCATCATGGTCACCGGCGACTACGGGCTCACCGCCGAGACGGTGGCCCGCCGGGTGGGCATCATCGCTGCTGGGCCGGCCCGGGTGGTCACCGGGGCCGAGCTGGACGCGATGGACGACGACTCCCTGTCGTCGTTGCTCGGCGGGGGCGAGCAGCTGATCTTCGCCCGGGTGCGCCCCGAGCACAAGATGCGCATCGTCTCGGCGCTCGAGAGCCGGGGCGAGGTCGTGGCCGTCACCGGCGACGGGGTCAACGACGCGCCCGCGCTGAAGAGGGCGAGCGTCGGCGTGGCCATGGGACGCAGCGGCACCGACGTGGCACGGGCGGCGGCGGTGATGGTCCTGCTAGACGACTCCTTCGCCTCGATCGCCGCGGCCGTCGAGCTCGGGCGGTCCGTCTACCAGAACATCCGCCACATGCTCGCCTACATCTTCAGCCACAACCTCGCAGAGCTGGCACCGATCCTCGTCGCCGTCTTCGTCGGCTTCCCCTTGGTGCCGATCAACGCGCTCCAGGTGCTCTCGATCGACCTCGGCTCCGACGTGCTCCCGGGCATGGCACTGGGCATCGAACGGCCCGAGCCCGGCACCATGGACCGTCCGCCACGCCCCACCACCGAGCACCTCTTCTCCTGGGAGGTGGTGCGCAGGTTCCTGTTCCTCGGGACGATCGAGTCGGCCGGCGTCGTCTTCGCCTTCTTCTGGCGGATCCATTCCGCCCACCTGCCCTACTCGGCGTTCACCTCGTCGAACCCCACCTACCGGGAGGCCCTCACCATGACCCAGGTCGGCATCATCATCAGCCAGTTCTTCAACATGTTCGCCGTGCGCAGCGACCGCCAGAGCGTCCTTCGGATCGGGCTGCTCTCGAACCGGCCCCTCCTCGGCGCGGCCGTCGTCGACGTGGTCATCGCGGTGGCCGTCAGCTACGTCCCGGCCCTCCAGGCGCTCTTCCACACCGCTCCCCTCCGGCTCTCGGACTGGCTGGTCCTGACCGGCTTCGGTGCGCTGCTCCTCCTCGCCGACGAGGCGCGCAAGGCGTCGCACCGCCGTACCGGGAGGCGCCGCTGCGTCTCCGGGCACTCCGGCGGGGGCCCGCCCACCGCCCCGAGCCGCTCCACCGCCCTCGCACACGACCTGGAGGCCTGATGCACCTGGTGATCATCGGCTGCGGCCGGACCGGCTCCACCCTCGCCGCCCGCTTCGACAGCGAGGGCGACAGCGTCTCGGTGGTCGACGACGATCCACAGTCGCGCCGCAGGCTCCCTGACGAGTTCGGGGGCGAGTTCATCGAGGGCGACGGGCTCGATCGCCAGGTCCTCGAGGCCGCGGGCATCGAGGACGCCGAGGCGCTGATCGCGGTCAGCTCCAGCGACGCCACGAACGTCGTCGTCGCCCGTGCGGCGCGTGACCTCTTCCACGTCCCCCACGTCGTCGGGCGCATCGACGACCCCGCCCGTGCCCAATTTGGGGTCGACCTCGGGCTCACCATGATCGCCACGGTGCGCACCACGGTGGACCGGGTGCACCGGATGCTCCGCCACCCCCGCCTCGAGCCCGAGCGCACCTTCGGCAACGGCGAGACGCTGCTCGTACGCGCACCGGTCCCCGACTACCTGGCCGGGAGGAAGGTGGCCGAGCTCGACGTGCCCGGAGAGATCCAGGCGGTCGAGGTCAGCAGGGGCGGGCACTCCACGATCCCCGCCGGCACCGCGACCCTCCAGACCGGCGACGTCGTGAGCTTCGTCGTGGCCGCCGCCTCGCTCGGGCGGCTCCGCTCGTTCCTCGGAGGGAGGTGGCCGCAATGAACATCGTGGTGGCCGGCGCAGGCACGGTGGGCACGCAGGTCGCCGTCGCCCTGGTCGACGCCGGCAACACCGTGACCCTGGTCGACCTCGATCCCGGACGCGCCGCGCAGCTGGCCGGCCGGGGCCTGGGCGTCGTCGTCGGCGACGCCGCCGTCGCCGCGACCCTCGAGGAGGCGGGAGGGCTCCGCGCGGACGTGCTCGTGGCGTGCACCGGTCAGGACCCCGAGAACCTCGTCATCTCGCTGCTCGCACGCCGGCGCCTCGAGTTCCCCCGCGTCGTCGCCCGGGTGAAGGACGAGCGCCACCGCTGGCTCTTCGACGAGACGTGGGGGGTCGACGCCGCCATCTCGTCGGCGGGGTCACTGGTGCACCTCATCGAGGAAGCCACCGGATCGGCTCGCACCGTCCGCCTGGCCGATCTGTCGGCCGTCGGCCTGGTCCTCGTAGAGGCCACGGTCGGCGCGACGTCGGCAGCCCGGGGGCGCCTGGTCACGGATCTCGGGCTCGACCGCCACGACCTCGCGGCCGCGGTCATCCGCCACGGCAGGTCGATCCCGACGACCGCCGCCCGCCAGCTGCGGGTGGGAGACAGGGTGCTCGTGATCACGCGCCCGGGAGGCGAAGACGGCGTCCAGCGCGTCTTCTACCCCGACGACGCGGGAACGCCGGGTGCCAGTGACGCCCCTTCGTGACGCCCCTTCGTGACGCCCCTTCGTGACGGGAGCTGCCGACACGACGTCCTCCGCGTCGGCGAGCGTCCGACTCCTGCGCTACGGCTGCAACGCGACCGGATGCTCGGTCAGACGGCGAACCGCCCAGGGAAGCGCGACCGACGCGGCGGTCGCTCCGGCGGCGTTGCCCAGGGCGATCCCCCAGCCGACCGGCCCCATGGGGGTGCAGCCGAAGAACTGGCTCACCACGGGCGTCTGGACGATCGCCACGAGGACCCCGGCCGACGCGGCCGTCGACGCGAGCACGAGCGGGCTCGTTCTCCCGACGACCGCCGTCTGCCCGAGCTGCGTGCCGACCAGCCCGACGAGCGCGACGGTGCCGGCCCGCCTCGAGCTCCCGGTCGGCAGTGCCATCAGCCACGCGCCGAAGGCGCCAGCCGACGTCGCGGCGGCGCGAAGGGCGACCTGGCGGGCGAGCGCGCCGCCGAGCGAGGCGTCGGGCCCCTCGTGGAGGAGCTCCTCGGGGGTGCGCCCCGGCGGCGCTCGCAGGGCGATCGTCATCGCAGGCATCATGTCGGTAAGGAGGTTCACCAAGAGGAGCTGGCGCGCCCCGAGCGGGGACGCACCGGAGATGGCCGTCGAACCGAGCACGAAGCCAATCTCGCCCAGGTTCCCCCCGACGAGGATCGCGAGCGCGTCCCGGACTGACGCCCACATCGCCCGCCCTTCGACGATCGCGTCCGTGATCGTCTCGATGCGATCGTCGAGGACGACCAGGTCCGCCGCTGCCCGCGCAGCCGGAGACCCGTGCCCACCGAGCGCGATGCCGGTGTCGGCAAGCCGGATCGCCGGCGCGTCGTTGGCGCCGTCACCAGTCATGGCGACCGTGCGCCCGACGCGCTGGTAGGCGCGCACGATCCGCATTTTCTGCTCGGGCGTGACGCGGGCGAAGACGGTCGCACCGGCGACTGCGGCGTCGAGGAGATCGTCGTCCCAGGCGTCGATGTCCGCCCCGGTGATGACGTCTGCGCCGTTGAGGATGTCCAGTTCCTCGGCGATGCTCGCCGCGGTCGAGGGATGGTCGCCGGTGATCATCACGACGGAGACGCCCGCCGCCCGAAGGCTCGCCACGGAGGCCGCCGCCGTCGGGCGCACCCCGTCGGCCAGTCCGAGGAAGCCGAGCAGCTCCATGCCGGCGATGCGCTCGTCACCCAAGGCCGCGCTGAGAGAGGCCGGCCGCTCCGCGACGGCGAGGACCCGCAGGCCCTGGCCTGCCAAGTGCTCCACCTGCGCGTCGAGGTACGCCCGGACGCGCCGGCCGAGCGCCACGGGGCCGTCGGGCGACCTCCACGTGGTGCAGCGGGGCAGCACGACCTCCGGGGCGCCCTTCACCGAGACCCGCGGCCCGACGGCGCTGTCGCCCACGACGGCGTGGTATCCCCGGGAGGGCTCGAACGCCAGCTCGCCGAGGAGGGTCCAGCCGCCGAGGCCGTCTTGCGCCTGCACCCCGGCGGCCTGCGCGCCCTCGACGACCGCTCGATCGGTGGCGTGGGGAAGGTCGCCCTCGGTGTCCGACACCGGACTGGCTCGCAACGCCGCCGCGAGGACGTACTCGCACCGGGGGGCGAGCTCTGTGAGCTTCTGCACCTGGACGCCGTCCGACACGCTCTGCAGCGCGATCCTGCCGGCGGTGAGCGTGCCCGTCTTGTCGAAGCACAAGACCTCCACCCGGCCGAGCGCCTCGATCGTCCGCGGGTTGCGGACCAGCACACCGCGGCGGGCAAGTCGTCGGGCCGCCGCCAGCTGGGCCACGGTGGCCAGCAGCGGAAGGCCCTCGGGCACCGCTGCGACGGTGAGGCTCACCCCTGAGGTCACCGCGACGCGTGGCGAGCGTCCCCGCAGCAGGCCGAGGCCGACGACGGCAGCGCCGCTGGCGACTGACGCGGGGACGGTCACCTTCATGAGCGAGCTCAGCCGTGCCTCCACCCCGCTCGGCGGCGGCTCGGGCGCGCCGGCGAGGGTCCGGCCGACCTCGGTCTCGTCCCCCACGGCGACCACGACTCCGAGGGCGCTCCCGGTCATCACGACCGAACCTCGTAGGCCATGCAGCTGCGATCGGCCAGCGTTCGGCCCTCGACGGCCTGGCTCTGCTTGGCCACGGGCAGCGACTCCCCGGTCAGGGCTGACTCGTCGATCTCGCACCCGGCGGTCTCGATCAGGCGGCAGTCCGCCGGGACCACGTCGCCGGCTTTCAGCTCGCAGAGGTCACCCGGGACGAGCTCGGACCGTTCCCTGGGCAGGACCCGGCCTCCTCGGCGGACATCGACCAGCACCGTCGTCGCCTGCAGCAGCTTGGCGATCGAGACGTCGGCGCGCACGCGCTGGACCCCGCCGATCAGCGCGTTGGCCGCGGTGGCACCTGCCACCAGCGCGGCGTCGGTCACCGAGCCCACGGCGGCCGCCATACCGGCGCCGACCAGCATCACCGGGGTCAGCGGGTTCGCGAGCTCGGCGACGACCGCGCGGCCGAAGCCCGTCCGGGCGGGGGCCGCGGGCGCCGTCGTCCCGTGCCGGCGCGCGGCTTCGGCGATCGCCAGCCCCCGGCGAGTCGTGCCCAGCGCCCGCAAGACTGCGTCAGGGCTCATGGCGTGCCACGCCACCTCGGCGACCGGCATCGCGGCGGGCCGCCGCCCGACGGAAGCCGCTGCTGCCGTTCCTGCCGCCTGCGCGGCCAGGGATGCGACGTTGACCGGCACCGCCGCCCGCCGGGAGGCGCTCGAGAGCGGGCCGAGCATGGACCACGTCGCGCCCGCCGCGAACCCTGCCGCCGAGAGCCCGACGCTCCACCGGCTGGCCGAACGCGCCGCCGCCAGCGACTCGACGACCAGGTGCGCCTGGGCCAGGCTCGGGGACGTCACGAGCGAGGCACCCCACGGAGGGTGCGGCCCGCGGCCGTCGACGCCGACCCCGACGTCCGCCGCGCGCAGGGCGCCGTGGGCCGGGCCCCCCGACACCAGGAGCACGCCGAGGCCCTCGGCCTGCAGCGACCGCACCGACCTTGCGAGCAGCGTCCCGCCGGCGACCACCTCGTGGGCTCCGATCCGCTCCCCGAGCCCGCTCGCCTTCCCCGCGAGGACGAGGCGGAGCCCCAGGCGTCGCACCGCGTCGGCGAGCGGCTGGGCCAAAGGGTCGATCTCGGGCTCGAGGTCCACGACGCCGGCGAGGCGGCCCGACTCCACAATGCCCAGCGCGCGACGCCCGACCCGGCCGCCGGCCGGGACCCCCGAGGCGGCCGGGAGCTCCTCGGCGACCGCCTCGAGCGTCCCGAGCGCCCACCGTCCGCGCCGGACGAGGCGGTCGGGGGCGGTGGGGTCGAAGAGCGCGCGCGCCTTGTCGGTCGTCGTGGCGGCGTCGTGGCCGTCCAACACCCTCACGCGGCGAACCACCATCCGACCGGACCGCAGGACGGCGGCGTCGAGCACGACCGCATCGATGCGGTCGAGCCGGCGCAGCGCGGTCCTGTCGAGCACGACGACGTCACGGGACGCCAGCTCGCGCCCGAGGCGCGCGGCGAACGCCTCGCGCCCGTGACGGGCAGCTTTGGGGACCCCTGCGGTGACGACCCCGCCGGCGAGCCGAGGGCTCCTCGTGGCAGCGAGCACCGCGCCCACGCCCGCGACGCTGACGGCGGCGGCCGCGTCGGCGTAGGACTCGACGGGACCGGACCTGAGCGGCCGGGTACGCGGGGGCGGGGCCACCGCACGCACGGGCTCGGCGTCGGGCGAGTCGCAGAGGTCCCCCTCCCGGCGCTCCCACGCACGGCGGTGCGCCTGCAGCTCGCCGAGCTGGTTCGCCCGGTGCGCCATGTCGGCCACGAGGGCGAGCGGTCCCTGCGAGAGGGACTGGGCGAAGGCGCTCGCGACCCCGAGCCCGAGGTCGGTGAGCGCGACGCCGATGTGGTGCTCGAGGAGCCCTCGAACCCTCGGCTCGTTCTCGACCAGCGCGACGAGCGAGCCGAGCTCGACGGGGAAGGGGGCCGCGCGCAGGACCTGGCCGAAGACGCTCCCGCCCAGCGCGACCACGTCGGCACCGATCGCCACGGCCTGACGGCGCAGGGGTTCGACGTCCCCGGGATGTTCGGGACGCTCGCGGGGGAAGCGCTCCTCTTGGACCTCGTGCGCCTCCTCGACGCCTTCGACGACGTCGACGAGGTCGTCGACCGACGGACCGTCAGGATCGAAGGCCACCACGACGCGTCCGGTGAGGGCGTTGACCTGCGCCCACTGCACGCCTTCGGCGGCGTGCAGTGCCCGCTCCACGTCACGAGCGAGCGCCTCCGTGCCGGCGCGGTGGACGCCGCGCACCTCGATGTGCGCCTTGCCGCTGCCCGCCCACACCCTGCGGCGGCGGCGTCCCGAGCCCAGCGCGGCGCCGAGCACCGCACCGGGTGCCGCCGCGCCGGCACGCAGGAGCGCGATCGGGTTCCTCACCACCTCGATGCCGCCCGCCGGGAGCGACGCGGCGCGCTCAAGTGCGACGATGCCGGGCGATTGCCACGCCCACACCGACGAGCACGGCCACGGGCAGGTCGACCACGCCGAGGACGACCGCCGCGCCGAGTCCGGCGTAGAAGCCGCGGGTCACCGTCGGCTCGCACAGGCGCGCATGGACGAGCGGCACGACGAACCGGTCCGCCTCGACCTGCACGGCCGGCGAGGTCTGGAACCGCGGGCTCCCCGCGGCTCCACGTGCGCTCATGGACATGTCCGCTCCCGTCGCTTCAACCAGGTCATCGTATTCCCGATCCCCGTGAGGCTGGCGGCGGGCCGCCTCCACGCCCAGGTCGGTAGTCTTGGTAGGCCAGATGCCCACCACGCGCCCATCCGTGACGGCCTTGCGTGGCCAGCCCGCCGAGGGAGGCTGACGTGGCCACGGACATGCTGTTCTCGAAGGACGCCTACCTGCGTGAGGTCCAGGCCGTCGTCACCCGCGTCGAGGGCAACCGGGTGGTGCTCGACCGCACGGTCTTCTACCCGACCGGCGGCGGCCAACCGCACGACACCGGCACGCTCGGCGGTGCCCGCGTGGTCGACGTGACGAAGGAGGGCGACGACGTCTGGCACGCGCTCGAAGGGCCGGTGCCCGAGCTCGGCGCTGCCGTCGCGGGGCACCTCGACTGGGAGCGGCGCTACGCGCTCATGAGGACCCACACCGCGCTGCACGTGCTGTCGGGGGTCATCTGGCACGAGTGGGGCAAGGCCGTCACCGGGGGGAACATGGAGCCGCTCGTCGCCCGCATGGACTTCGAGTTCGACCCGCTCCCCGAGGGCTTCGGCGCGACCGTCGAGGCCCGCGTCAACCAGGAGCTCGCCGCGGCGCGTCCCATCGAGGTCCGCTTCCTTGCGCGCGACGCCGCCCTCGCGGACGAGGACCTGATCAGGACCAAGGTCAACCTGGTGCCCGAGGCGGTGAGGGAGCTGCGCGTCGTGGACATCGTCGGGCTCGACAAGCAGGCGGACGGGGGCACCCACGTCCGGCGCACCGACGAGGTCGGGCGGATCCGCGTCGTGAAGACCGAGTCGAAGGGCAGAGCGAACAAGCGCATCCGCATCGCGGTGCTCGACTGATGGCACGGGAGGCCGCGAGGGGCGCCGCGGGCGTCGGGGACGGTGCAGACCCGCCGCCGTCGCGCGTGGTGGTCACCGCAGGCCACGTGGACCACGGGAAGTCGACGCTCGTCGAGTGGCTGACCGGGACCCACCCCGACCGGTTGGAGGAAGAGCGGCGTCGGGGCCTGACCATCGACCTCGGGTTCGCCTCGACCGTCCTCCCCTCGGGCATCGAGGCGGGCATCGTCGACGTCCCCGGGCACGTCCGCTTCCTGAAGAACATGGTCGCGGGGGTCGGGGCGGTGGACGCCTGCCTGTTCGTGGTGGCGGCGACCGAGGGATGGAAGCCGCAGACCGAGGACCACCTGCGCATCCTCGAGGTGGTCGGCGTACGCCACGGCGTCGTGGCGCTCACGCACGCCGGGACGGCCGGCCCCGAGCGGCTCGACGAGGCGCGCGCCGACGTGCGAGCCCGCGTGGCGGGGACCTTCCTCGAGGGGGCGCCGGTGGCGGCCGTGGACGTCCCCGCGGGCCTCGGGCTGGACGGGCCCGGGGGCCTGCGCGCAGCCCTCGACGCGATGGTCGCGTCCCTGCCCGCGGCACCCGACCGCGGGCGGCCGCGCCTGTGGATCGACCGCTCGTTCGCGATCCGCGGAGCCGGGGCGGTGGTCACCGGCACGCTCGCGGGCGGGAGGATCGCGCTCGGCGACCACCTCGAGGTCGTCTCGTCCGCGTCCGCCCTCCCGGTGCCTGTCCGCGTCCGGGGACTGGAGAGCTACGGCAGACGCCTCCGCTCGGCCGAGCCGGGGCGGCGCCTCGCAGTCAACCTGGCCGGCGTGGACCACCGCGGCACCGCCCGGGGCGCCGCCTTGGTGCGGGCTCGGCAATGGCACCGATGCAGCGTGGCGGACGCCGAGCTGGCGACGGCCCCCGCGCTCAGCCACCCGGTGTCCGCACGCGGCGCGTACCTCGCCCACCTCGGGACGGGGGAGCAGGCCGTGCGCCTCCGGGTCCTCGGGCGCGAGAGCGAGATCGCGCCCGGCACGCGCAAGGCGGTGCGGTTGTGGCTCAGCGCGCCGCTCCCGCTCGCGCCCGGCGACAAGTTCGTGCTCCGCGACGCGGGACGAAACGAGGTCGTCGGCGGGGGCACGCTGCTCGACGTCGCCCCCGTGCTCCCCGCCTCGCGGGCCGAGCCGAGCTGGTCGGTCGCCCGGGTGGTCGCAGAGCGCGGCTGGGTGGAGGCGGACGAGCTCGAGCGGCTGACCGGCAGGGCGGCCACCCCGACGCTCGGGCGCTGGGTGGTCGACCCCGAAGCCCTCGAGCGTGCCCGTGCGGCGGTCGCCGCGCGCGTGCGCGCGGCGGGGGCGTCGGGACTCGACCTGTCCGTCCTCGACGAACGAGAGAGAGCCGTCGTGGCGATGCTCGACGGGCTCACCGTGTCCCACGGCATCGTGCGAGCGGCACCTGTGCGAGCAGCGCTCGTGCGAGCAGCGCCTGTGCCGACCCGTGCCCCGGCCGGTCCCTCGGGCGGTCCCTCGGGCGGTGCGTCGGCCTCGGGGTCGGGCCTTGGGTCGGCGCCGGCGGGGACTGCGGGAGGCGGCCTCGACGACGGCGCGGCAGCCGACGCCGACTTGCTCGACCACCCTTACCTCACCGCGCTGCGCGCCTCGCCGTTCGACCCGCCCCCTCCGACCGGCGTCGCGCGCAACGACCTCCGCCGCCTCGTCCGCAGCGGTCTCGTCGTCGAGACGAACGGCCTGTGGTTCGCGGCGAGCGCGCTCGAGGAGGCAGCGTCGCGCGTCTCGGCCTTGCTCGCCCGGGCGCCGGGCGGCATCCGCGTGGCCGACGTCCGCGACGCGCTCGGCGCGTCGCGCCGCACGGTGCTCCCACTGCTCGCGCACCTCGACGCGACGGGGGTCACCCGGCGCGACGGCGACCTGCGCACGCCCGGCCCCAAGCTGCCCCCGCCTCCCGGCGCGGCGGGGATCGACCCATGCACAAGGAGTGCCCCATGACCCAGCACGACGCCGCCACGACTGCGACCTCCTTCGACCTCACCGAGTGGACCACCTGCGGGGGCTGCGCGGCCAAGTGGGGCGCGGGACCGCTCGACCTGTTGCTCGCGACGCTCGCTTCCCGCCCCGGCGACGGGTCGCTCCTAGTCGGGCTCGACTCGTTCGACGACGCAGCCGTCCTCGCGCTCACCGAGGACCTCGCGCTCGTGTCGACGACGGACTTCTTCCCGCCGATGGTCGCCGACCCCGCCGACTACGGCGCCATCGCCGCCGCCAACGCGTGCAGCGACGTGTTCGCGATGGGGGGCAGCGTGGTGCTCGCGCTCAACATCGCGGCCTTTCCCGAGCACCTTCCCCACGAGGTGATCGACGCCATCGTCTCTTCCGCCGCGGCCGTCGTCGCCGAGGCGGGGGGCGTGGTCGCCGGGGGCCACACGATCCGCTCCCAGGAGCCGATCTTCGGCCTCGCGGTCCAAGGTCTGGTGCACCCCGCACGGATCCTCACCAAGCGCGCCGCCCACCCCGGCCAGGCGGTGGTCCTCTCCAAGCGGCTCGGCACCGGGATCGTCCTCCAGGACGGCACCGACGAGGAGCGGCGGGCGACGGTGGCGGGCATGCGCCGGCTCAACAAGGAGGCGTCTTCGACCTTGCAAGCACTCGGTGCTGCCGTCGGCGCAGTGACCGACGTGACGGGGTTCGGCCTCCTCGGGCACGGCTGGGAGGTGGCGGAGCGCTCGGGGGTGTCGCTCGTCCTCGAGGCCGACAGGCTCCCGCTCTACCCCGGCGCGCTCGATGCCGCCCGGCGCGGGGTGCGCACCGGCGGCGACCGCCGCAACCGCGACCACCTCGAAGGACGCGTCAGGTCGTCGGTCACAGCGGCGCGGGAAGCGCTGGCCTTCGACCCGCAGACCTCCGGTGGGCTGCTCGCGACGGTGGACCGCGACGTGCTGGCGGAGCTCACCGGCCGCGGGTTCGTGGCCATCGGGACGGTGGAAGCGGGCCCTGCCGAGGTGCTGCTCACGTGACGACCCCGACCGGAGGCGGCGGCGCGGCCGGGAGGTTCGACGGCGACGGCCGGCGGGGTGGCGCGGACGGCCGAAGCGGGAGCGGGGCGAGGTCCTCCGCACGCCCGCCGTCCGTCGACGCCCTGGCTCGGTCGATGGCGCCGAGCGGCCTCCCCCACCCCGTGCTCGTCGACGCGGCGCGCGACGCGATCGCTGCAGGCGAGCCCACGAGCGCAGCCACACGCGTGGAGCGGTTCGCGGCGACGCTCCTTCGCCCCGTGATCAACGCCACCGGCGTCCTCCTCCACACCAACCTGGGGCGCGCGCCGGTGTCGGTCGCGCGCGGCGGTGAGCCTGCCCGGTTCGCCAACGTGGAGCTCGACCTCGAGACGGGACGCCGGGGGTCGAGGAGCGACCACGCCGCGCGGCTGCTCGCGCTCGCCGCGGGCGCAGAGGCCGCGCTCGTCGTGAACAACGGCGCGTCCGCGCTGCTGCTCGCGCTCAGCGCGCTGGCGGCGGGCACGAGGGTGCCGGTGAGCCGGGGCGAGCTCGTGGAGATCGGTGGCGGCTTCCGGATCCCCGAGGTGCTCGCCGCCTCCGGAGCGACCCTCGTCGAGGTGGGGACGACCAACCGGACCCGTCTCGCCGACTACCGCGACGTCGTCACCGCTGCGGACGGGGCGGTGGGCCTCGTCCTGAAGGTGCACCGGTCCAACTACCAGATGGTGGGCTTCACCCATGAGGTCGCCGTACGCGAGCTCGCGACGCTCGGGGTGCCGGTGGTCTTCGACATCGGATCGGGGCTCTTGGACGAGTCGACTCCGTGGCTCCGAGGGGGCCCGCCACCGTGGTTGCGCGGGGAGCCGGCGGCCCGGCAGGCGCTCGAGCAGGGTGCGGCGCTCGTGACGTTCTCGGGCGACAAGCTGCTCGGCGGGCCTCAGGCAGGCGTGATCGCCGGACGTCGCGAGCTCGTGCAGGCGTGCGCGCGCCACCCGCTCGCCCGCGCGCTCCGACCCGGGGGCCTCGTGCTCGAGGTGCTCCAGCAGACCGCCCTCGCCTATCTGCGCCGGGAGGGGGACTACATCGCCTTCTGGCGGATGGCGCAGGTGCCCGTCGACGAGCTGCTCACACGCGCCCACGCGCTCGGGGTGGGCGAGGTGGTGCGCTGCTGCTCGGTCCCGGGCGGCGGCACGCTCCCGGGCCTCGAGCTCGACTCCGCGGGCATCGCGCTGGACGGTGACCGGACCGCAGCGCTCCGCCGGGCCGACGTCCCCGTCGTGGCACGGGTCCACCAGGGGCGAACGGTCTGCGACCTGCGCACGGTCGACCCGGCCGACGACCGCCTCGTCGCCCAAGCTGCAGCGGCAGCGCTCGGAGGCACCGGTCGGTAGCCGGACCGCCTGCAGCCGGTGAGCCCAGGGGGGCGGGAAAGCGGGGGTCCGGGGGCGGGGTCCGGGGGCGGGGTCCGGGGGGCGCGGCGAGTCAACGCCCCCGGCGCCGCAGGAGACGCCGGAGGACGTCGTCGTAGACCTCGATCCCCTCACGGCTCAGCCGGGCTTCAGGGCCACTCGCGATCGAGACGCGCTCGGGCACAACCGCCCAGATCGGGACCTGCTCGGCCTCCCACCAGGCGAGGGCCTGGGCGAGGTCGTTGGTGCCGAGCCTGGCCGCACAGACGACGACCCCGTAGGGGATCTTCGACGGCACCATCTCGAGGGTCGCCACGACGCGCGAGAACTCGACGCCTCCCGCACGGGTCGGGATCACCACCGCGTCGGCACGCTCGATCGCCGCCCGGACGATCCGCTCGTCGCCAGGGGGGGTGTCGACCACTGCGAGCCCGTCGTGGCGCTCCATCGCGCGGGTGACCGTCCGCTCGGACGGCGCCTCGACGAGCTCGACCCCTTCGATCGGGCGCGCCTCGAGCCACTCGGCGGACGACGCCTGACGGTCGGCGTCGACGAGCAGGACCGGGTCCAAGCCGCGCTCGACGGCTGATGCGGCAAGGTAGACGGCGGTGGTGGTCTTGCCCACCCCACCTTTCACATTGCTCACGACGATGTTCACGACCGGACCTGCTGGCGTAGGGACGGTGGCGAGTCTGCCGCGCGCCGCGGGACCCGTCCAGCCGGGGCGGGAGCCGGATCACGTCGAGCTCGGGCAGCGTCGAGCTCGGGTAGCGTCCCGCTGTGCGCTTCAGCATCTGGCCCACCACGTCGCAGTCCTGGGACGATTTCCACGAGGCGGCCGCCCACGCCGGGCGGACCGGGTGGGACGGCGTCTGGGCGGCGGACCATTTCATGCCCGCCTCGCCGCCCGTCGACCGGCCGATGCTCGAGTGCTTCACGGTGCTCTCGGCGGTCGCGGCGCTGGTGCCACGGGTGCGGATCGGCTCGCTCGTCGCGGGCAACACCTATCGCCACCCTGCGGTCCTCGCCAACATGGTGGCGACCCTCGACCATGTGAGCGGCGGAAGGGTCGTCCTCGGCCTGGGTGCGGGATGGCAGGAGAACGAGCATGCCGCCTACGGCATCGAGTTCTCCGACGTGCCCGGGAGGCTTGCCCGCCTGGACGAGGCGTGCGCGGTGATGCGCCACCTCCTCGGCCACGAGACGAGGAGCGACTTCCAAGGGCGCTTCTACTCCCTCGCCGGCGCACCGGCCGAGCCCAAGCCGCTCCAGGCGCGCCTGCCGATCCTCATCGGCGGCGGCGGCGAGAAGGTGACGCTGCGGATCGCCGCGCGCTGGGCCGACGAGTGGAACACGTGGGGCAGGCCCGAGGTGCTCGCCGCCAAGGGGGCGGTCCTCGAGCGCCACTGCGAGTCCATCGGTCGGGATCCCGCAGAGATCTCCCGCTCCGCGCAGGTGCTCATCGAGCTTCCCGGCGACGCCAGTGAGCCGGGCACGCTCATGCCGCACCGTCGTGCCTATCCGAGCGTGTCAGGAGGTGTCGCGGAGATCCAAGATCTCCTCCATGCGTACGAGCAGGCGAAGGTCACCGAATTCGTGATGCCCGACTGGAACCTGGGAACGGGTCAGCGGCGCCAAGAGGCGATGGACCTGTTCATCGAGGAGGTGGCAGCGCCCTTCCGGTGACGCTGACCGGCAAGGGGTCAACGACAGGCGGTCAACGCCAGAGGCGCCGGAAGCACCCCGGCCCTGCACGAGCCGACGCGACGAGAGCGCCGCTCGCTCGAGCTCAGCGTGCGAGCGCCCCCATGGGGTCCCACGCCGGAAGGACGATCGGGTCCTGCTCGAGCGCCGTGCGTAGCTCGTCGCCCAGGAGCTCCCTCCTCGCGGAGATCTCGAAGACGTACTCGTCGAACCACGAGTCGTTCATGGTGTAGAACCCGTCCTTGCCCTTGTCGCTCCCCCAGCTGTTCTCGACGCGCCAGCGTCGCGGGTGGCCGTCGGCGAGGTCCACGCCGGTGAAAAGCATCGCGTGGGTCATCTGCGTCTCGTGGTAGAGGAGCCGGTTCGCCTTGTCGAGCGCGAACGGGGTGTCGTAGAGGGCAGCGAGGTCGAAGAGGCGTGCGTCCCAGATCCCGTAGTCGTTGCTCATCATCTTGCTGACGTCGCAGCCGAACCAGACCGGCTCGCCAGCCTCGAGGACCCTTGCCGCGATCGACTTCATGAGCGGCATCTCGACGTTGAGGTACGTGACCGGCGGGGCCCCCACCACGTTGCCCAGGTACTCGACGGTGAACGTGCGTCCCATGGGGCTCGTCGGCCTCGGGTCATGGACGAGGCAGACGTACTCGGGGAGCGGGAGGTCGACGTAGCGGCTGGCGAACTCCTGCGGGGTGATCTCGCCGTCCCTGTGGAAGTTCCGGTCCGAGTCGATCCACTGCCAGTCGAAACGCTCCGGCGGCGTGCCCAGGTGCATGCACAGCACCCGGTGGACGACGGCCAGGAGCTCGGCCTTCTCAGCTCGAGCGTCGTCCACCGAGCGTGTGCACGCCTCGCGCAGCGTCTTGGCGCCTTGGCGCATGACGTAGCGGAGCACCGAGTTCATCCGGCTCGTGTTGGAGGAGCTCTGCGTCTCCGGCATGAACGCCTTGGGGACGACCCCGTGCTTCTCCACGAGCGCGACGAACATGTTCCACTGACCGCCGTCGTTGGCCGCCGCGTCGAGGAGGAACGCGACGGTGCGGTCGTCGACCTCCCGAGCGGCGGTCTCGATGATCGCCTCGAAGAAGTAGTTCGCCCGCTCGAGCTTGTCCCAGAACATCGTGAAGTTCTGGGAGAATTCGAAGTCCTTCAGCCCCATCTTCTTCATGGCTCCGACGCGGAGCAGGTTCAGCCCGGCAAACAGCCAGCAGCGCCCGCTTCGCTCCTGGTTGGTGACCTTCCAGTCGTCGAGCGAGATCGACAGCGCATGGCCGGTGGTGTTGACGATGTCGCGGTTGACCGCGACCTCGTCGAGGCCGACCTTGGTGATGGCGTTCTGGGCCAGGCGGTAAACGGGGTTCGATACGAACTCCTTTCGGAGTAGCTCCAGCTCTTCGGCGTCGAGCGTCGGTTGCATCACGACCCCTTCCCTTGTCCCGGGCATCTGTTCGGTTGACCACTATGCATCGACCCTCCACCTCTCCTCCAGTCCGGACGCCGCTCAGCACGGGCGGCCCCCGACCCATGATCCGCGCCTCGCCAGCTCCGGCCACGCCGGCGTCAAGGGTCCTTCGGTCCCTACGGGACCTCGGGCTCGCCCGCCGAACACGCCCCGACCCCCGCCCCCGCCGAACCCCCCCCGAACCACACCCCCACCGAACGCGCCCGTCCAATCCCCACCCACCCCCTTGGTACGGTGAGAGCCATGTCTTCGCTGCGCCGGCGATGGCGCGCGTCTTCGTACGCATCGCTCTACCGACTCCGTACGTTCGTCCGGCCGTATCGCGCCCAAGTGGTCGTCATGCTCGTCTGCGCAGCCCTCGCCACCGCGGCCAGCACGGTGGTCCCCCTCATCTTGGAGGCCGTGATCGACGGGCCGATCCAGCGTCACGACCGAAGCGCGCTCGTACCGATGTTCTTCCTTGCGCTGAGCCTCGGCATCCTCGAGGCGGCCCTCATCTTCGGACGGCGCCAGGTGCAGTCGGTCGCCATCCAAAAGGTCGAACGCCAGATGCGCGACGACCTGTACTCACGGCTCCAGCGGCTCCCCGTCGAGTTCCATGACCATTGGCAGACCGGCCAGCTGCTCTCTCGCGCCACGAGCGACCTCGGCACGATCCGGCGGTTCCTCGGCTTCGGGGCGATCTTCCTCGTCGTGGACTCGCTGCAGTACGGCGTCGTCATGGCCCTGCTCTTTGCGACCTACGTGCCGCTCGGCATCGTGGCGTTCGTCACGACGCTTCCTGTGATCTGGCTCGCCAAGGCGTTCGGCGGGCGCTACTCGCGCATCTCTCGGCGCGTCCAGGACCAGCAGGGGGATCTGGCGACGCTCGCCGAGGAGGCGGCCTCGGGGATGCGCGTCGTGAAGGCGTTCGGGAGAGCGCCGCTGATGCAGGAGAGGTACGGGTCTGCGGGGCGCACGCTCAGGAGCTCGAGCATCGAACTGGTGAAGATGCGGGGCCGCTTCTGGGGATGGCTCACGCTCGTACCGAACATCTCGATGGCGGCAGCAGTGCTGATCGGCGGGCTCGCGGTCGCGCACGGGTCGCTCTCGCTCGGGGCGCTCGTGGCGTTCACCACGCTGCTGTTCCTCCTGCAGTTCCCGATCATCGACCTTGGCTGGATCCTCTCGATGGCCCAGCAGGCGGGGACGGCCGCCGACAGGGTGGTCGAGATCTTCGACGCAGCGGTCACGGTCGACGACCGCCCCGGCGCGGTGTCGTTGGCACGAGCGACAGGACGGCTCAGCTTCGAGACAGTCGGCTTCACCTACCCCTCGAGTGATCGAGCGGTCCTGCACGACGTGAACCTCACGATCGAGCCGGGAGAGACGGTCGCCGTCGTCGGCCTCACCGGTTCGGGCAAGAGCACGCTGGCCAGCCTCCCCAGCCGTCTCTACGACGTCACGAGGGGACGGATCGCGCTCGACGGCAGGGACATACGCGACATCACGCTGGACTCGTTGCGCACGCACGTGGCAGTCGCGTTCGAAGACCCGGTGCTGTTCTCGATGAGCGTGCGCGAGAACCTCGTTCTCGGGTGCCCGGACGCAAGTGACGACGAGATCGCCGCCGCCCTCGAGCTCGCGCAAGCCGACTTCGTCCACGATCTTCCCTGGGGGCTCGACACGAGGATCGGGGAGCAGGGGATGTCGATCTCGGGTGGGCAGCGTCAGCGCCTCGCGCTTGCACGCGCTGTCATCGCCAAGCCGTCCGTGCTCGTGCTCGACGACCCCTTGTCCGCCCTCGACGTCGAGACCGAAGCCCTGGTCGAGAAGGCGCTCGCGCAAGTGCTCCGGCACACGACGGCTCTCGTGGTCGTGCACCGGCCGTCCACGGTGGCGCTCGCCGACCGGGTGGCGCTGCTCCGAGACGGCACCCTCGTCGCCGTCGGCACGCACCACGAGCTGATGGAGCTCCCCGAGTACGCCATGGTGCTCTCCGCAGGCCCCACCCCCGGCCCCGCGGTCCCCACCCCCCACGCATCCAGCCGAGCGGCGACGCTGTGACCACCGACGCATGGCGGGGCATCGCGGCCGAAGAGGTCGAGGACGTCCCGGCTGCGTGGACCGCGCTGCTCAGGACGCGCACGCGCCATCTGATCGGCTCGCTCGCGCGGCCCCACCGTCGGGCGCTGGTCCTCGTGGGCCTCGCGATCGTGCTCTCGAACGCCGCAGCGACCGCGATCCCCTATCTCGTCGGCCTCGGCATCGACCGGGGCGTCTCGGGCGCGCGCGTCCACGACTACCTGCCGATCGAGGTCATCACCGCGGCGATCCTCGTGTGCGGCGTGATCCAGGCGCTCATGTACCGGGTCTTCGTGGCGGGGTCCGGTCGGATCGGTCAAGAGATCGTGCTGGAGCTGAGGAACCGGGTCTTCGCGCACTTCCAGCGGCTCAGCCTGGCGTTCCACGAGAAGTACACGACGGGTCGGATGATCGCTCGGCTCACCTCGGACTTCGACTCGATCAACGAGATGTTCAACCTCGGTCTCGACACCTTGTTGAACGCGGTCCTCTCGATCGTCGGGGTCGGGGTGATCCTGCTCGTCCTCGACCTGCCGCTGGGCCTCGTGTGCCTGACCGGGTTCATCCCGCTCTTCTTGTTGTCCCGCTGGTACCAACGTGAGTCGACCGCTGCCTACCGAGTCGGTCGCAACGCGATGGCGCTGGTCATCGTCCAGTTCACCGAGTCGCTCCGGGGAATCCGAGCCGTCCAGGCGTTCCGCAGGCAACGGCGCAACGACGAGGTGTTCGGCCAGCTCTCTGAGGGATACCGGGCGGCGATGAGCAAGTCCTTCAAGCTGCTGGGCATCTACTGGCCGGGCATCATCATCGTCGGCAACATCACCACCGCCGCGGTCCTGCTCTACGGAGGATGGCGCGTCATCGACGGCGAGATGGAGGTGGGGATCCTCGCGTCCTTCGTGCTCTACCTCCAGCGCTTCTTCCAGCCGCTCGCCGAGGTGAGCCAGTTCTACGACTCCTTCCAGGCGGCAGCGGCGGGGTTCGAGAAGCTCGCCGGGGTCCTCGACGAAGAGCCCGACGTGCCGATGGTCACGACCTGCGCGCCGCTGCCGGCAGGAGGACTGCGCGGAGAGGTGAAGTTCGAGGACGTCACGTTCCGCTACCGCTCGGGCAAGGTGATCCTGGATCACTTCGACCTGCACGTCCCGGCCGGTCAGACGGTCGCGCTGCTCGGTGAGACGGGTGCGGGGAAGAGCACGATCGCGCGCCTGCTCGCGCGCTTCTACGATCCGGTCGAAGGCACCGTGTCGGTGGACGGGATCTCGCTGCGCGACTTCGACCAGCGCACCTTGCGCCGGGCCGTGGCGATGGTGACCCAGGAGAGCTTCGTCTTCTCGGGGACCATCGCGGACAACATCGCGTTCGGCTCCCCCGATGCGACCTACGACGACGTGGTCGCTGCGGGCAAAGCCGTCGGCGTCGAGTCCTTCGTCCACGCGCTCGGCGACGGCTACTCGAGCGACGTCGGCAAGGCGGGCTCCCGGCTCTCGGCAGGACAGCGCCAACTCGTGGCGCTCGCACGCGCGTTCCTTGCGAACCCCGCCGTGCTCATCCTCGACGAGGCCAGCAGCTCCCTCGACGCGCCGATGGAACGCCTGGTCCAGTCGGCGCTCAAGACCGTGCTCGCCGGACGCACCTCGCTGATCATCGCCCACCGCCTCTCGACCGTGGACATCGCCGATCGCGTCCTCGTGCTCGACGCGGGCCACATCGTCGAAGACGGCGCCCCCGCCGAACTGCTCGCGTCGGGCTCCGGACACTACGCGAGCCTCCATGCGGCGTGGAACGAGAGCCTCGACCGGTAGCGCTGGACACCGCGCGCCAGCGCCGCACACGACAAAGCCTCGGAAAGGATCCGAGCCTGCGCCCCCCCCATCGGCGCGGCGGCCCCGCCCCCGCGATCCTTCGCGCTCGGTGGCGGAGCATGCGTGAGCACGTACGCCGGAGCACGTCCGCCACCTCCTTGGGCGACCGCAGGGATTCGGTCAAAGTCACAGCGCGCTGAGAACGAGCTTGTCGTTGCCGCGTGTGATGTGCACGAGGGCGCGTTGGGGCTCCAACTGCTCCAGAACGACCACCCGCCGCCTCGCCGCTCGGTGACCTCGGCACAGATCTCCTCGTCACCTGACTGCCGCGGGTGTCCGCAGAGCTCGACCGCCGCAGACCTGCGAGCGCGGTGGACGACGACGTCTTCGTCGCCCTCACCCACGTCAACGGTGCCCGCGCCCATCTGTGGGCGAGCGCCATGGCGGCACGGCCGGGCCCGAGGTTCCGGGTGCTCGGCTCCCGGGCGGAGTTCACCTGCTTCGGGCTCAGTGCGCGTGCTCGCCGTCCTCGATGCAGCCCGACAGGCTGCTACCGCGCGAACCGTTGCCACCGTTCCCGACGTCGTTCGTACCTGACATGCAGCATGTTCAGCGCGGCACGTGCGTGAGCCCCGCACGGGCCAGCCGGACCGAACCCCACCCGTGCGCGGTCAGCGCTGGTCCTCGATCCGGGGTGTTGCGGTACCCCGTCGATCGCCACCGCGGTCATGGTCATCCCAGCGGCCGAGCAGGTCACCTCGGCGGACGCCAAGGCGCACCCTTGCAGTCCGGGACCTCTTAACCTTAACGCTCGAAGACGCGTCGTCGGAGCCATCCTCGAGCTCTGCTTCGGGCGACAACTGCTGCTCGTCAGGTCCGATCGTCGTCACACCAGCGCCATTGGCAACACCGGGTATACTACGGGTGTGGCCAAGGTGATGGTGTCCCTGCCCGACGACCTGCTCCATGCCATCGACATGGAGGCACGCCGTCGCGGAACGACCCGGAGCGGGTACCTCCGCGCGCTGGCGGAGGAGACGCTGCATCGCAGGAGTGCGCATCGCGCACAGCGGATGGCCGAGATCGACGCCATGGACGGACCCGTCAGGGGCCACGGGGGCGGCGTCG
>DAHWOV010000118.1:0-1958 GCA_027339205.1 Acidimicrobiaceae bacterium
AAGAAGAGCTCCCGGGCCGAGGTGGCCACGAAGAGTGCGAGGCCGGCCGCGAGGAGGAAGGTGCCGGCGGTGATGGGCGCCTTGCGCCCGACGCGATCCGCGAGCGCACCTGCGGCGACCTGGCCGAGGCCCCAGACCCACGCGTAGATCCCGACGAGCAGTCCTACCTCCGCCAGCGAGACGCCACGGCGGTCGAGGTAGAGAGGGAAGAAGGCGGCGACGAGGCTGTCGGCGAACTTGTTGAAGAAGCCGGCCTGGCAGACCGCGAGCATGGAGCGGTCGTGCCAGCTCATGTACGCCCCGAGACGCGACAAGCGCGGGAGGCCGGCGGCGGCCGGCCCGTCGGGCGAACCGGGGCCGGTGCTGCCGGGACCGCCGGCAGCGAGACCAGCCGTCCCGGGGGCTCTCGCGCCCGCGGCTGTCCGGGCGTGGTCCGCGGACTCCGCACGAGCGAACTGGAGCGTCTCCTTGGCTGGGCCGACGGTGAGCAGCGCCCCGAGGCCGACGACACCGAGCGCGAGGAGGTACGGCGCAGGTCGCAGCCCGTAGGACGAGACGAGCAGGCCGGCTGCGAAGCCCCCGAGACCGACCCCGATGTAGCCCGCCGACTCGTCCAGACCGACCGCGAGCCCCCGGTTCACCGGCCCGACGAGGTCGATCTTCGCCGTGACCGACATGGTCCAGGTCAGCGCCTGGTTGACGCCGAGGAAGGCGTTCGCGACGAGGACCTGCCACCAAGCGGTGGCGAAGATGATGATCAACGCGTACGGCACGGCGAACGCCCAGCCGACCAGCAGGATGGCCTTCCGGCCCCGGTGGTCGGACAGGCGCCCCGCCACGAGGTTCATCACCGACTTCACCGCCCCGAAGACGGCGATGAAGCTCACGGTGTAGAGCACCGACGTGATGCCGAACGCATGTGCAGCGAGCGGTGGTAGCGAGACCCGCTCGACGCCGATCGTCATGCCGATGAGCAGGGTGATCACGGTGAAGAGCGAGAACTGCCACCAGTTCTCGGCGAGCCCGAGCGTCCGGCCTCGAGTCGGCAGTGGTTTGCTCTCGCCCCCGGGTGCCATCACGGCTGGTCGTGGTCGAGGGCGGTCCATCCTTCCCAGCCGTCGTCGACGACTACGAGCTCGTGGTGGCCGGCGCGCTCCAGCAGGCTCGCGCCGAGGGTGGCGCGGTAGTCGTGACCACAGTGGACCGCGAGCGGCACCGCGTGTGGGAGCTCGAGCGCCGTCGTCGGGATGTCGTGCGCGGGCAGGCTCACGCTGCCGGGCACGTGGCCGGCGTGCCACTCCGCCGCCTCGCGGACGTCGATCACCGCCAGCGCCTCGTCCGCATCCAGCCGCTTGGCGAGCCCGGCCGCGGAGATCGCCTCGTAGCCGACGAGCGAGCGACCCGCCGCCTGCCAGGCCCCCACCGCGTCGTAGAGCGCACCGACGACGCGGTCGTAGCCGATCCGCGCGAGCTGGAGGGTTGCCTCCTCCGCCTGGGCTCTCCCCTCATCGGCGGGGTCTGCGAGCAGCACGAGGGCCCGCTCGGGCCCGACGAGCCAGCCCACCCAGGCTGAGAGGTTCCCGTCCGCGCCGATTGCCACGCTCCGGGGGATGTGCGCGGCGCGGAACCTCGTCGCGGGGCGGACGTCGACCAGTAACGCCCCTTGGGCCGCCCAGAGGTCGAGCGCACCGAGGTCCAGCTCCGGGGGCCGCGGGTCCTCGGGTCCGAGGAGTGGCGCGCCGGACTGGTTGAGCGCACGCATCCGGGCGTAGTAGGCCGGGTAGGCGCCGGCGCCGAGCGACGCCATGACGAAGCGTCGCGAGCCTCGGGCCAGCGCGAGCGGGTTCGTTGCCCGCTCGGCGCCGATCGTGGTCGAGAGCATCCCGCCGGCTCCGGCGGCACAGAACGAGCCACCACCGTGGGTCGGGTAGACCACGACGTGGTCGGGGAGCGCGAGG
>DAHWOV010000128.1:0-1665 GCA_027339205.1 Acidimicrobiaceae bacterium
ACGGAACTCGTCGCGATCACCTGGGGGCAGGCGATGGACACCGGCGACAAGGCCTTGAACAAGGCGATGACCGCGAGCTTCAAGTACCTCCTGCTTCAGGTCTTCTGCGTGAGCGACGCCGCCGACGACCCCGACGCCAGCGTGGTCGAGCGGGGGGAAGACCCCGCGGTCAAGCTGCGTTCGCGGCTGGCCGCGCTGCTCAGGGAGCAGGGGCTCGACCGTGAGGCGTCCGCGGCTCGCATCTCGGAGCTGGTCGGGCGCTCGGTGGCCCGGTCCACCGAGCTGTCGGTCGAGGAGCTGGGTCTGGTGATCCACCTCCTGGAAGGGGGCGAGTGATGGCAACGTTGCTCACGTCCCGCACCCGTGCGGAGTGGCTGGCGGCGCGGTCCCGAGGCGTGGGTGCCTCGGAGGCCGCGGTCGTCATGGGGTGCTCGCCGTGGATGGACCTCGACACCCTGTGGGCGCAGAAGTTGGGCTTGGTCCCGCCGACCGTCGAGACGGACGCCATGCGGCGCGGGAAGCTGCTCGAACCCGTGGTGCTCGCGCGCTTCGCGAAGGTCACTCGGCTCGACGTCGAGCCCAACGCGGAGGTCTACGCACACGACGACCTGCCGTGCATGCTCGCGACGCCGGACGCGTTCGTCGTCGGGGAGAACGCAGGGGTCGAGGCCAAGACGGGCCGGGGGTTCGACGCCGTCCCCCGGCACTACGCGTGGCAGGTGCAGCACCAGATCGCCGTCTTGGAGTGGAGCCACGCGTACCTGGCCCTGCTCGACAACGGGGGGCGGTTCCAGTGGTGGCGGATCGAGCGGGACGACGCGGCCATCGAGGCCCTGATGGAGCGAGTGGAGTGGTTCTGGAGTCTGGTCACGAGTCGTACCCCTCCGGCTCAGGCACGGCGCGATGATGGGACCGATGTGGTCCTCGACGACCTGGCAGACGACCTGGACGAGCGAGCAGAGCTCGTGGCGCTCCGCCAGGTGCTGGACGAGAGGATCGCTGCACTCGACGAGCGAATCAAGGGCCGGCTCGGGAACGCCGAGGCCGGCACGGTCAACGGAGAGGTGAGAGTGACGTGGAAGACGACGACGAGGGAGCGGCTGGACACGACGGCGCTGAAGAAGGCCGAGCCGGAGCTAGCGGCGAAGTACACGACCCGAAGCCAGGTACGTACGTTTCTCGTCAAGTGACGACCGTCGCGGAGGTGTGGGGGACGACGTGGACGCCGTGCCCTTACCTGTGGCCGAGCCCTCCGCAGTTCACCGTCGCGGGGCTCCTCCGGTGAGCGACCGGTGCGTGCTCTGCTCGGAGCCCGGCACCTACCGCATGGGGCGCTCGGCGGTTCTGTGCGACGAGTGCCTCTGGGAGATCAGGGACCAGACGCGAGCGGACCCCGATGGTGCCCGCCACCGGGGTCCGCATACCGCACCAACCACCGTCTCAGAGGAGGAGACAAGTGAACTCTAGCAGCTGGAAACGACGTACGCAACTCCGCGCCGTCTCGCCTCGACGCCAGGCCGAGCGAGAAGCCCGGCGCGACGCCGTCATGCTCGTGAAGGCTCGCGACCAGCACTGCCAGTGGGACGCCCACGGCGGCCACCCGTCCGTAGCCTGCGGGGGACCGCTCGACGTCCACGAGCCCCTGACCCGAGCGCGGGGAGGCGA
>DAHWOV010000030.1:0-2890 GCA_027339205.1 Acidimicrobiaceae bacterium
CAGGCGAGCAGGCGCGCCGGCCAGGCGAAGTCGAAGCGGAACGCCCGGCCCGGCACGAGACGGGCCTGGCGCTCGGGCAGCTCGAGGCCGGCCCGCTCGATCTGGCGAAACAGCGCGTCCTCGAACTGCTCGCGCTCGAGCTGTGCGAGGCGCCGTCTCGCCTCGGTCGGGAGCGGTCGCCGCCGCCCGGCGCCGTTGCTGGAAGGGATCGCCATGCCGACTTCCAGCGCGACGACGACAACTCACTGACAACGACAGGGAGCACCCTGCGGTGGCGCCGGTCCCGCTTGGCACCGGCGCCACCGGTGCCGGTTTGGTGGCGCCCGCTGCCGCGCAGTTCTTTCCGGGGCGGAGC
Source organism: Acidimicrobiaceae bacterium (assembly GCA_027339205.1). Classification (GTDB taxonomy): domain Bacteria; phylum Actinomycetota; class Acidimicrobiia; order Acidimicrobiales; family RAAP-2; genus JAJYVT01. The sequence continues at coordinate 356 of DAHWOV010000030.1, forward strand.
CGCCTCGCGCGTGCGTCCCGGCGATGGCCCGGGTGTCCAAAGCATCGAGACCGCTGCGAACGAGGGGGACCGGTGCGGTCGAGAGCTGGTGCAGCTCCCCGTGGAGGATCGAGGCGAGCACCAGGGAGTCGACGGCGCCGACGGGGGCATGGTCTCTACCGAGCACGCCCTTCCTGTGCGCGCGGCCACAGATCGGGTCTTGGTTTGCTCAGCCGAGACCTGGAGCAGCCTTCCTCGCCGCCGCCGCCGCCGCCGCCGCCCGACGCTGGAGCTCCCGAAGCCGCTCGTTCTGCGCCCGGCGCTGCTCGACCTGCTCTGGGCTGTTCCACCAGGCGCTCGCCGTGCCGTGCTCTGGGCAGTCCGGATCCCAGTTGCGGGCCTCGGTGATCTCTCGACCGATACGGATGCGGCTGCAGGTGCAGGCCGTCAGACCACCAGGTCGTCGACGTTGGCGGGAAGGTCGTGGGCCTCGATGCCGAAAGCGACCCTGGCCCGCTCGCACACCTCGCCCACGCTAAGCCCGTCGAGGACCTGGCCGGCCTCGACCAGGTGTCGGAGCGCCGAGTCGAGCGAGCCGAGGTCCCTTGCGCCGGGGCCAAGGCTGCGCAGCTTGAGGGTCTTTCGATGCCCCTCCCACAGCTCGGGATCGCCATAGCGGGCAAGGAACGTCTCGTAGGCCCGCCGCTCCTCCCGCTCGTTCCACTGCGCGCAGACCCTTTGCTCGTGCGCGGCCACGACCTCGGCGAGCTCCTTCACCCGGCGTCGATGCGCTTGGTAACGTGCCATCGCCTGCTCGGCGACGGCGACGGCGGCCTCGTCGAGGAAGACCTGGCGCCAGCCCTTCGTGTACCTGCCCGAGTCGGGATCCCAGCACCGCCAGGCAGCCGTCGGGTAGCTGTCGGTCCACTGCGATCGCAGGATGACCGAGCCGTCCCCGGAGCGAGCGAGCCGCCGTACCTCGGCGCGCACCCGTGGTTCGATCGAGCGCACGGTGAGCGGGTGCGCCTCGTCCAGCTCGAGCTCGTCGGGGTTGATTGTGAGCACGGCCAGCTTGGTAGCGCTTCGCCGCTCGCCGTGGGTGTTGTCCCGCACCATCACCGCGACCACGGCGGCGCCGTGGGTCGCCCGCTCGTCCATGCGGAGCCGCTCGACTACCTCGGCCACCTCCGGTCCGCTGAAGTGATCGGCGCGCGATGCCATGACGTCCCAGTCCGCAAAGGCCGGGGACTCGTAGCCAATGGTCCAGCGTGTGTGGCGGGGGCCGACGAGCTGCCACTCCTGGCGGTCCTTGCGCTGGCCCCGGGCGCCGTAGGTCGTCTCGGTGACGAAGGCATCGCCGTCGTCGGACGGCTCGAGGACGACGTAGGCGCCGTCTCGCTTGCGGGCGACGACGAGGGCGCCCGGGTGCATGCTGCACAAACGCCCGACGAGCACGGCGTCGACCGGGCGCCGGGTGTCCTCGAGCCGCCGCCGGTGCTCGTCGACGATCATCCGCACCGCCTTCGCACCGTCCGGCTCGCTGCCAACGAGAGGACGGTGATGCCGGTTGGCGAGCTTCCACCACGAGACGAGCCCGTCGACGGCCTCCTCGGCGTCTGCCACCGGCACGCCATTTTCCCGGGCCAGCACGCCGGCGAGCATCTGGCGGAACGGCGCCTCGGTCGCCTCCTCGTCCCGCTTTGCGCGGATGGCGGCCTTGAGCAGCGGGAACATCCGCAGGTACGAACGTCGCTCGAGGCGGGAGTGGAGGAAGCGCTCCATGTCCTCGACCTCGGCGAGGTCGAAGGGGACGACGAGGTCCGACGTCTCGGCGAAGGTGCACGAGGCCCGGACCTTGGCCGGCCCGTCGTCGCAGCGCCACCCGGTCGCCCGAGACGGCTTTCGCCACACCGTGTCGCTGCGGTCGTAGAGGATCTTGAGCCTCCCACCGGGCAGGCGTTCGGTGACCGTGTGCGGGACGAGGGACTGCGGCCGGGAGGCGTTGGGCGGCCAGATGTCCCACTCGTCGTTCGAGTCGTAGGTGTTGAAGGCGCCGATGATCCGCATGCCCGGCCGCACCTCGGCCATCAGCCGTGCCTGCCACGCGGAGAACGGCTCGTCACCGTCGGTGAGCACCCGCTCGGCGTTCGTCACGACCACGATGCGACCCTCGTCGTAGTCCTCGACGCCGAGGAAGCTCACCGGACGGGCGATCGGCCGAAAGACCGGGGTGCGGTCGTGAAGGCCCTGGAGGATGAGCCCGACGCGCATGTAGTGCCGACGGATCGCGTCGGCCTGCTCCTCGGCCTTCGCCCACTGCGCCGTGCCGGGCGCGAGCTCGACGCGCTCGTCCTCACCGGTGTCGAAGTTGTGCGCTCGACGGACGAAGCAGTCGGTGAACTCGGTCGCCGTCGGCACGAGGCGCTCGCCGGCGACGAAGTCGGTGACGTAGCGATAGAGGCACTCGCCGTTGCGGACGAGCAGATAGGTCTGGCGGTTCGCCTTCGCCATGGCGTCGTTCGACCACGCATCGCCGTAGTCCTTGGCCTGCCAGCG
>DAHWOV010000034.1:0-12125 GCA_027339205.1 Acidimicrobiaceae bacterium
AAGTACGAGAACCTCGTCACCAAGAAGCTTGCGGTGATCTGGCAGCCCGAGATCGTGACAGCGGTCGAGCTGCACAAGGGGCTGCACCACCCGCCCCTCAGCCCGCTCGACGACACGACACCTGCGACAGTGTTCTGGAAGTAGCTGGTCGGGTGCCCGGGCACGTGCATCGCAGGTAGCAAGACCTGACGGCATGCGGGCCTACCCTCCTTGGGGGGTAGGCCCGCTCTGCTCCTGTCCTTTTCGGGGCGGGAGCCTCGATCTGGAGGCGGGAGTGCAGCGTCCAACGGGGGTACTCGGCAAAGACGAACGGCCGTGCCGATAGGCGCGGCTGCGGTCCTGGTGGCAAAGTAGGGGGCAATGGTCGGCTATCTGGCGAGACGCTTCCTGCAGGCGATCGTCGTCGTGCTCGGCGTCGTGCTGATCGTCTTCCTCCTCTCGCGCATGATCCCCGGCGGGGAGGCGCGGGCGGTGCTCGGCGAGCGTGCGAGCCCCCAGGCGATCGCACGGTTCAACCGGGTGCAGGGGTTCGACCAGCCGATCTGGCTGCAGTTCTGGCACTACGTCATCGGGCTGCCGCAGCTGAAGCTCGGCTACTCCTACAAGTTCACCCAGCCGGTGTGGAGCATCATCTCGACCCGCCTCCCGAAGACGTTGGTGCTTGTCGGGACGGCCGTGGTGCTGGCACTCGTCGTGGCCGTCCCGCTCGGCGTGATCCAGGTCGTGCGCCGCCACAAGCCCACCGACTACGTGCTGACGGGTTTCTCCTTCATCCTCTTCGCGATGCCCGCTTTCTTCCTCGGCACGCTGCTCATCATCCTCTTCTCATTCGACCTCAAGCTTCTGCCGGTGTCCCCCCCGTCAGGGGCGTCGCCGTTCGCGATGTGGACGGATCCGAAGGCGTTCATCATGCCGGTCCTCACGCTCGCGGCGGTCTCCATCGCGACCTTCAGCCGGTACATGCGCTCGTCCCTGCTCGACGCGATGGCTGAGGACTACATCCGCACCGCCCGTGCCAAGGGGGCGAGCAACAAGCGGGTGCTCTTCGGCCACGCGTTGCGCAACGCGTTGATCCCCATCATCACCCTCCTCGGCCTCACGCTCCCGGTCATCGTGAGCGGCGCCGTCATCACCGAGGACGTCTTCAACTATCCGGGGATGGGACTGCTCGTCGTCAACGCCGCGGAGAACACGGACATCCCCCTCGTCCTGGGGACGACCCTCGTGATCACGGTCGCGACGGTCATCGGCTCGCTGATCGCCGACATCTTGTACGTGCTCGTCGACCCGCGCATTCGTTACGGAGGGTCGTTTTGACCGAGGCAGAGGAATTCCACGACACACCCGCATTCGGGACCGATCCCTCCTCCAGCCCGGTCGCCGTGGGCCCCGACCTCGTCGTCCCCGAGGAGGCGCTCGAGGCCGCCGAGGAGATGGGGGGCGGACCCTCGGGCGGCGAGGCGCAGTCGACGGGCGGCATCGGGGTCCAGATCGTCCGGACCTTTTGGGAGCACAAGCTCGCCGTCGTGAGCCTCGCGGTCCTCATCCTCATGATCCTGTTCTGCTGGGTGGGGCCGCTCATCTACCACACCCAGCAGGCCAACCAGAACCTCGTGCTCGTCAACCCGACCAACGCACCGCCCGGAGGCCAGTTCCCCCTCGGCACCACACAGACGGGCTTCGACGAGCTCGGCCGCATCATGTACGGCGGGAAGGTGTCGCTCACCGTGGGGCTGCTCTCTGCGCTGGTCGCCACGGTGATGGGGGTCGTCTACGGGGCCGTCGCAGGCTTCTTCGGTCGCTGGCTCGACGCGCTGATGATGCGCTTCGTCGACATCGTGCTGTCGATCCCCCTCCTCTTCCTCCTGATCGCGCTCGTCACGATCTTCAAGAGCTCGGAGGGGCTCTTGATCTTCGTGATCGCGGGGGTGAGCTGGCTCGTGCCCGCCCGGCTCGTCCGCGGGGAGACCCTCAGCCTGCGGACGCGCGAGTACGTCCAGGCGGTGCGGGGGATGGGCGGTCGGGGCGGGCGGATCATCGGGCGCCACATCATCCCCAACGCGGTGGGGACGATCGTGGTGTTCGCCACCTTCCAGGTGGCGACATCGATCCTGATCCTTGCCGCCCTCGGCTTCCTGGGCTTCGGGGTCCCAGCCCCGGCCACCGACTGGGGCAGCATGCTCTCCAACGCCATCGCTGCCGCGGGCAACGGCTGGTGGTGGGAGTTCTACCCGGTCGGCATCTGCATCGTGCTGGTGGTCATCGCCTTCAACTTCATCGGTGACGCCCTGCGTGACGCCCTGGAGGTCCGCACGCAGCGGCGCTGATGACCGTTCCGCCAGCCTGAGCAGCGGCGAGCTCAGAGGTGCGCTCAGGGCTTCAGGATGCCGAGGACTCCACCGGCTGGGAGGGCACGCTGATCGAGACCGGCGTCTCGAGCGGGAAGTGGCAGAGCGCCATGTGCCCGCTGCCGAAGTCCGCCCACGGCGGGGTCTCGACCGCGCAGCGCTCCTCGGCACGCGGGCAGCGGGTGCGGAAGCGGCATCCAGAGGGGGGGTCGACGGCGGAGGGAAGCTCGCCCCGCACCCCCTTCGCCCGGACTTTGAGCCGAGCCTTGGCAGGGTCCGCCTCGGGGACCGCGTCGAGGAGCCCCCTCGTGTACCAGTGTGCCGGCCGGTCGTACACCTCGTTGGCCGGGCCGATCTCGACGAGCTTTCCGAGGTACATGACCCCGATCGTGTCGGCCATGTAGCGGACCACGGCCAGGTCGTGAGAGATCAGCACGAGGGTCAGGTTCCTCCGTGTCTGGAGGTCCTTCATCAGGTTGAGGATCTGGGCCTGGATCGAGACGTCCAGTGCGGAGACCGGCTCGTCGGCCACGATCAGTCTCGGGTCGAGCGCGAGGGCACGGGCGAGCCCGATCCGCTGGCGCTGCCCGCCGGAGAACTCGTGGGGATAGCGGTCGACGGACGTCCGCGAGAGGCCGACCTCCTCCATGAGCTGGTCGACCCGGGCCAGCTGCTGCTGGCGGGTGCCGACGCGCTGGACCTTGAGCGGCTCGCGCACGATGGAGCCGACCCGCATCCGGGGGTCGAGTGACGCGTAGGGGTCCTGGAACATGAGCTGGACATGGCGTCGCACCCGGCGCAACTTCTGGCCGCGCAGGCTCTGGATCTCCTGCTTGTCGAAACGGATGGTCCCACTGTTGGCGCGCTCGAGCGCGACGACGAGCCTGCCGACGGTGTTCTTGCCGCAGCCCGACTCCCCGACGAGCCCGAAGACCTCCCCTTCGCGGATGGCGAACGAGACGTCCGAGACGGCCTTCACCGTGCCCACCTTGCGCCGCAAGATGCCCCCCTTCATCACGGGGAACTCCTTCACCAGGTGCTCCACGGTGAGGAGCTGGGATCGGTCGGCGAGCTCCTTCGAGCGACGGATCGTGTACGCCTCGACCTCGGCGGGGCTGCGCGTCTGGATGGCAACGGGCCGGTGCTCCACGTTGACCGGGTGGAAGCACGCGAAGCGGTGCGGGGCGTGCCCGTTGAGCCCGGGGTCGCCGGTCTCGACGAGCGGCGGCTCCTGCTCCCGGCAGATGTCCGTCGCGTACTGGCACCTGGGGTGGAAGCGGCAGTTGGTGTGGACCTTCGAGAGGTCGGGAGGCAGGCCCGGGATGCTCACGAGGCGGTCGCCCGCATGGGCGGTGAGCTTCGGCACCGACGCGAGGAGCGAATCGGTGTAGGGGTGCATCATGTGGGAGAAGAGCGTCTCGGTCTCCGCCTCCTCGGCGATCTTCCCCGCGTACATGACCACCACCCGGTCCGTGCGGCCGGCGATCACACCCATGTCGTGGGTGATGAGGATCACCGACATCCTGAGCCGCTCCCGCAGGTCGTCGATGAGGTCGAGGATCTGGGCCTGGATGGTCACGTCCAAGGCCGTGGTGGGCTCGTCGGCGATGAGCAGGGTGGGGTCGCAGGCCAGTGCCATGGCGATCATCACGCGCTGGCGGAGGCCGCCCGACAGCTCGTGGGGGTACTGGTCGAGCCGCTCGGCGGGGCGAGGCATGTCGACGAGCTGGAGGACCTCCAACGCACGGGCGCGGGCCTGGTCCTTCGAGGCGTCTCGGTGCAGTCGGACGGCTTCGGCGATCTGGCGGCCGATCGTCATCGTCGGGTTGAGCGAGGTCATCGGATCCTGGGGGATCATCGCGACCTCGTTGCCCCGGACCCGGCGCATCTCCTTCTCGGAGAGCGGCGCGAGGTCCCGCCCGTTGAGGATCACGCTCCCCCCGGCGATGTGCCCGTTGCTCGGCAGCAGCCGCATGATCGACACGCCGACGGTCGTCTTGCCGCAGCCGGACTCCCCGACGATGCCGACGGACTCTCCCTGGGCCACGTGCAGCGAGATGTCGTCGACGGCGACGACGTTGCCGCTGCGCATGTGGAACTCGGTCCGCAGGTTCTTCAGCTCCAGGACGGAAGGCATCGGGGGAAATCTAGCCGTTGCGTGCGGCACTGCGCCTGGCACGCCCGCCTCGCGTCACCCCGCGACGATCCGCGCGGAGGGCGGGACCAGGAGCCGGCCGCGGTCGAGGACGACGACCTGCGCGCAGGCGCTGAGGACCTCGGGGTCGTCCGAGGCGATCACGACGATCGCCCCGTCGTGTGCACGCGCGGTGAGCAGCCGGAGCACCCTCTCGCGGTTGCCCGAGTCGAGCTCGGCGGTCGGCTCGTCGGCGACCAGCACGAGCGGCTCTGCCGCAAGCGCGCGGGCGATGCCGACGCGTTGGCGCTCGCCTCCTGAGAGCTCTTCGACCGGGCGTGCGGCGTGCCTCTCGAGGTCGACGTCGCGCAACGCCTGTGCGACCCGGCGCACGACCTCGTGGCGCTCGACGCCGTGCGCCTGCAGCGGCAGCGCGACGTTCTCCTCGGCCGACAGCCCCTCGACGAGACCGTGCACCTGGAGCACGAGCCCCGCCACGGGCGCCACCGGACCGCCCGCCCGCCCTCCGACCTCGAGGCGGAGGCTACCCCGGGTGGGCTCCAGCGCCCCGGCGAGGACGAGGCAGAGCACGGTCTTCCCCGACCCCGACGGTCCGGTGAGCCCCACCGCCTCTCCGCCGCGAAGGGTGAGGCTGACGTCGTCGAGGACGGCGCGGCCGCCGAGGTCCACGCCGACGTGCTCGAGGCGCAGGCTGGTCTCGGCGGCGCTCACGGCCCACGCTCGGGGTGGCGGAGCTCGACGCCCCAGTCGGTCCGCACGACCCGGACGCGCGTGTTGGGCTTCAGGAGCTCGAGCACGTCCGGCGGGAGCTGCACCGAGCCGGAGCCGTCCACGACCGCGTACTCCTCGCCGTGGATGGCGTCCGCGCCGACTCGGCCGTCGCGGATCGTGACGACGCGGGGGAACATCGACGCGATGAGCGGATCGTGCGTGACCACGACGATGGTCGTTCCCAGCTCGGCGTTGATCCGGTGCAGCAGGTGCACGACGTTGAACCCTGCGGTGGTTGTGAGCTGGGAGGTCGGCTCGTCGGCGAGGAGGAGCCGAGGGCCGGCGGCGACCCCGGCGACCACCGCGACCAGCTGCTGGACCCCCCGGGACATCGCAGCGAGCCGCACGCGCGCGAGCTCCTCCAGGCCGAGCAGGCCGAGGAGCGTCTCGGGAGGCCAGGGCGGCACGCGACCCTGGGTCCTCGCGCCGTGCTGGGCGAACCACAAGTTCTCCACGGTGGTCGCGAACGGCAGGATGTTGGCCGAGGTGCCCTGGACGATGTAGCCGATCTCCCCGGCGCGCAGGCGCCGTCTCTGGGAGAGGCGCAGCTTGCGAAGGTCCTGGTCCCCGACGCGCACCACACCGGCCGAGGCGGTCATCACGCCGGCCATGAGACGCAGGACCGTGGTCTTCCCCATGCCCGACGGGCCCAGCAGCGCGAGCATCTCTCCCGCCCCGACGTCGAGGTCGACGCCGCGTAGCCCGACGACGTCCTCTCCGAGCTGGCGGTAGAGGTGGACGACGCCCACGAGGTGGACCGGGACGCCCCCGCGCCCGTGCGCGCCGGCGGGGAGGTCGCCCGACGCGACGGTCGCACCAGACGCTCCACTGGCGAGGTCCCGCGTCACTGCTGGCCCCCGGTGAGCCTGGTCACCTTGGCGCCCCGCACGACGACGCTCGATCCGAGCGCGACGGTCGCCACCAGTCCGATGGCGATGGCACCGACCGCCGCCGCGAGGTCGCCCGCGGGCAGGCCGAGCTCGAGCGGAGGGCCGGGGGTCTTGAAGGCGAATTCGGGCACTGAGCGGAGCGCGACCACCGCGGCGATGGCGCCGGACAGCACTCCGACGAGCACGCCGGTGCCGTTGACCAGGGCCTGCTCGACTCGTACCGCCCGCCGGAGGGCCCTGCCGCTGATGCCCACCGCACGCAGCGCGGCGAGCTCCGACTGGCGCCGCCGCGCTGCCGAGGAGAGGGCGAAGGCGGTCGCGCCGAGGAGCAGGATCCCCGCGGCCACCGCCGCCACCACGTAGAGCAGGTAGGCGAGGTCGAGCCCGCTGTGCGAGAGGCGGCGCACGGCGGCGGCTGCAGTCGTCGTCCGCAGCACGCGGACGCCGTGCGCCTCGAGCCGGGCGACGATCGAGCGCGGTGCTGACCGGGCGAGCCACACCTCCGTCGTGTCGGTGATGAGGCGGCCCGAGAGGTAGCCCTCGGCGGTGCCGAGGTTGGTGAGGACCGCCTGGGAGCCGACGCCCGGGAGCGACGGCACCACGCCGACGGTCCTGCCCGGAAGCGTGCTGCCGTCCAGACCGACGACCAGCGGGCCGCGGTGGCCCGAAGCTGTCGAGTTCGATGTCGGCGTCGCGACGACTGGCAGTGCCGGCGGCACGTCGGCAGGAGCGATCGCCAGTGTGCCGCCGTCGAGAAGCTCGAAACTCGCGCCGAGGGCTCCGCTGTTGTCGAAGAGGCGCGCGCTGCCGAGCAGCGTCGTCCAGTCGTGGTCGTCACGGAGCCCTGCGTGCACGGCAGCCCACCGGCCGTGCACCTTCTCTTTCATCGCGTCGACCACCAGCGTCACCCTCCGCCCCCGCGTCACCTGGGAGGCCTTGGGCGACCATGTCACTGCGAGGTCGAGCAGCCGACAGCCGCGTGGGCAGTCGGCGAAGAGCGAGCCGGTGTAGCGGTGGGTCCCGGGGCGGAGCGAACCGAGTGTGACGTGCGAGGGGAACTGTGTGGTGACGTCGAACACGTCCGCGGCAAGGACCGGCGCCGGGTCGAGCGAGGTCGTGAATCCGCTGGCGTCGACGGTGACCGAGAGGTCCGATCCGCGCACCCGTACCGGCGGCGCCAGGTTGCGCGGGATGAGCCTCCGTGCGACGGTCGCCGCCGGGATGCCGAGGTTGGCGGGCCACAGCGCGACAGCGCGGAGCCGTCGGGCATCGACCGCGAGCGTGGTCCCGTCCTTGGCGCGCTCGACGACCGCGGCCATCGCGTAGCGACCGGTCGGGTCCGAGGCCCGCACCGCACGAAGGAATGTCGTGCCCGGCCGGACCGAGACGGTGAGCACTTTGGGCGCGCCGACGCCGAGGGTGGCGCGCTCGTCGCGGTTGCGCGCCGCGATGACCCAGCCGCTCACGCCGAAGGTGGCGAGCGCGACCGCCAGGGACACGAGCAGCAGCTGGACCCGGTACTCACGCCGACGCGCCACCGTGCGGGTGGCGAGCGTCAGGGCCGGGGCTCGGCCGAAGGCCGTGCGACGGTGCGTCGCACGGAGCACGCGCGGGACGAGCCGCGCTGCCAGCACGCCCAGCCCCAGTGCGAGCAGGGCGGGGGCGAACGCCGCGAGCGGGTTGGTGCCCGACGGGCCGGCACCCGAGTCCCCGCTCACGACGAGCTCGAAGAACGCGGCCGCGGCAGCGACGACGATCGCTGCGTCCGCCAGCGTGGACCACCAGGTCCGTCCGCCCATCGAGGGCGCGCCCGGCTCGGCGCTGAGCCCGCCCACAAGCGAGCGTCTCGCGCCGAGCCCGGCGGCTGCGATCCCGACCACCCCCGCGACGACCCCTGCAGCGATCGCCAGCGGGGTGACGGACACGGGAGCGCTCGGCCCGAAGACAGCCGGCGCGAGCCCGCTGGCGACCAGCCACGCGACGAGGAATCCGACGGGCACGGCAGTCCCGACGATCGCGACCGGCTCGGCCAGCGCGACCCCGATCGTGCTCCGCCCAGCGAACCCGCGCAGCTCCGCAAGGCGCACGTCAGGCTCTCGCTCCGCTGACGTGCGGCTGGCGACGAAGAAGAGGATCAGGATCCCGAGCAAGACGAGCTCGAGGTCGACGACGCCGACGACCGTGGCCGCCGCGTGCTCCACCGTGCCGGCGGTGTGCAGGAGGCCGAAGAGGCCGGTGCTCGCACGCACGCTGTCGTGGCGGAGCGAGGTCGTGGCGAAGCGGGTCACCTCGGAGACGAGTTTCCCCACTGTGTTCACGGACAAGGAGCCCTTGCGGTAGGGAAGCTGCGCCAGGATGTAGATGTGCTGCGCGGGAGCGGCCGCGCGCACCCCGGCGAAGGTGGTGAAGACGGAGTCGAGATTTGTAAACCCTGTCGCAGTGTTCGAAGGTCCGAAACCGAAGTAGTTCTCTTCCCACCAGTAGGGGGCGAATGGCTTCCCGGGAAGGTAGATGCCCACGATCGGCAGGGGCACGGCCTTCGCGGTCCGGTTGAAGACGACGTCGAGCGAGCCGCCGAGGGTCAGCCCGAGGGTCTGCGCGTCGCGCGTGCTCACGACCACGCCGTCGCCGCGCGCACAGGTCCCCGCGACGATCTTGATGTGTGCGCACACGCGGGTGCGTGCCACCAAGGAGCCGACGAACGGCGTTGTGCCACGGTAGGGGACCTTGGGGACCCGCAGCAGCTGCGCCGGTGCGGCCGGGGAGACCCCGTGCCGGGCGGCGTCGAGCGCCGCTCTTTGAGGCAGGTGCACGAGCGGGGGGCTGGCCCGTGCGGCCGGGACTGTGATGCCGCGTCTGGGGATGGTGACGAAGCCGGCTCGCTCGGTGTAGATCGGCGCTCCCCACCAGTGGTGCGGCGCGCCCGTGGGGACCGAGGTCTCGAACCGCCGCAGCCACGCGAGCGGGTGGTGCCCGGCGACAGGCTGCACCTGGAGGCCGGCGACGCCGGGAGCCGCGTCCGCGAGGGTCCGGTCGAGCACCAGCTGATCTGCGCTGTGAAGGTAGATCAGCCCGAACGCGGCGGCCCCCGCGGAAAAGACGGCAACCGCGAACATGGCCAGTGAGCTGCGGGCACGCCACCGGAGGCCCGACACGAGGAGGGCGGCTCTCGTCCGGCGGTTCGCCGCCCACTGAGATCGGCCGTCCTCGTGGTCCACTCGACCTCCTCGCGCGAAGGGCGTTCGTAGGGTACCAGCAGTCGCCGGACCATTGCGATCCGATTTCATTCCCGTCGGCAAAGAGTTTGGAGCGGGCTCGACTGGCGCGGCTCGCACGAAGGCCGCTAGGGTGCTCCGCCGGCCCACGAGATCCGGGCCGCCACAGGCAGCCGCCGCCAGCCGCAGCCGCGGAGCGGTCGCGACAGGCAGCCGCCGCGGAGCGGTCGCGACAGGCAGCCGTCGCGGAGCGGCCGCGACAGGCAGCCACAGGCAGCCGCCACGGACAGGGAGGACCCGCCGAGCAACTGACGTCCTTGGCACCACACCAACCGGCCGCACACCCTACGGCGAGACGCCAGGACGGGAACTGCCTTCCGCAACCCGTCCGGGGCACAGCATGCGATGGCCGGCGCCACGCACAACACCAAGCAAAGGGAGGCGCTGGCACGCCTTCCCACGGGAGGTGCCATGCGTCCCCGCATCGCACAAGGCGCGGCCGGACCCGCCGCGTCGGTTCACCGTTTCAGGACAAACACAAACGCTTTCCACCGAGCACGCAGACCCGCAACCTTCCGGCTCGTCGGCTCGCTCCTCGGCACCGGCGTCGCGCTGATCGCCGCCGCGGTGATCGCAGCGGCATGCCTCGGGGCGACGACCGCAGGAGCCGAGCATCGAAGCGGCTCCGCTCGCCTCCGAGCCCCCTCGGGCCTTGTCGCTCTGCAGCCCGTGCTGGTCGCCCGAGCGCGCGTGCTGCTCGAGACCCGATGGCTCACCTCGTGGAGAAGCGTCCACCCGGTCGCACCGCCGACGCCGCCACCGCCTCCCCCGCCGCCAGCTCCGGTGCTCACCGACGCGAACAGCACCACAACGCCTGACTGGGCCTGCATCCGCCTGCACGAGTCGGGGGACCGGTTCAACACACCTGGCGCGCCTGGCGGTGCGTACGGCTTCCTCGAGATGACCTGGCTCTCGCTCGGCTACTCCGGCTGGCCCTACGAGGCGCCGGCATCGGTGCAGAGCCGCGCGGCGCTGTTCCTCTACAACGAGCTCGGCTGGCAGCCGTGGAGCACGAGGTTCGTCTGCGGGCTCTGATGTACCGGTCGGAACGCCCCGGGTGCTCGCTGCGCACGGGCTGCGAACCTCACGCGGCGAGCCCCGTGTAGCGGATCCGCGGGTCGACGATGACGTAGAGCACGTCGGCGAACAGCGAGCCGATCACGGTGGCCACGGTCGCCACCAGGGTCGTGCCGAGCACGAGAGGGATGTCGGTGTTCTCAGCGGCCTGCACGACGAGCAACCCCATGCCCGGGTAGTTGAAGATGCTCTCCACGACCACCGCGCCGCTCACGACGGCGGGCAGGGACAGCCCGACGAGCGTGATCACAGGGATCAGCGCGTTGCGGAGCGCGTGGCCGTACAAAGCTCGCCTGCTGCTCGCACCCTTCGCCCTGGCCGTGCGGATGTAGTCCTCGGCCATCGCGTCGAGGAGGGACGATCGCATGTACCTGGAGAACGCGGCGATCGTCGTCGCGGAGAGCGTGAGCACCGGCATGATGAACGCCCGCGGGTCGGTGAAGACGGCCCAGGGCGACGCGTTGGACGGCGGCGAGACCGGGAGCAGGTGGACGTCGAAGGAGAACCACACGATGAACAGGGTGCCGATGAAGAATGTGGGCATCGCGTAGAGCACGAAGGAGAGCCCCGTCAGCGCGTAGTCGCTGGGCTTGTGCCGGCGGACCACCTGGAAGACGCCGAGGGGGACCGCGATCAAAAGGGCGATGACGAGCGCCGTGCCCACCAGCACGAGGGTCTTGGGGAGCCGTTCTTGGATGATCGCCCACACCGGCTGGGTGAACTGGTAGGAGTAGCCGAGACGGAGCTGGGGGATCCCCGAGAGGTAGTGCCAGAATTGCACGAGGATCGGCTTTGTGAGGCCATTGTCGCGGTTGAACTGGGCGATGAGCTGCGGGGTCGCGCGCTGACCGAGGACGGCCCTCGCCTCTCCTCCCGGGATCACCTGGGAGAAGATGAACGTGATCAGGATGACGCCGAGCACGACCAGGATCGCCTGGAGGAGGCGCCGCAAGAGGTAACCCGCCATCCCGGCTACTTTTGCACGTTCCCTGGGAGCGTCGGAAGTCGCCGCCTCGGGCTCCTCGGTGTGCCGCAGGCAGGGTTGCGGGCTCGCGCCCGGCGGACAGCGGCGCCGGTGGTGACGGTCCGTCCATGAGGATCGCACAGCTCGCAGCGGTGATCGGGGGGCTGCGCCTCTCCCTGCACGTGCTCTCGGCCGCAGTGTGGGTCGGCGCCGGCCAGCCCACCGCTCGGCAGGTGCTGCTCGGCGTCAAGATCGCGGTCGTGGTCCTCACCGGGCTCGCTGCGTGGCTCCACGGCCGGGCGAAGCGGCCTCTCTGGCTCGGCGTCTGGGGGGCGGTCGCCGGCGTCTCGTCCGTCGCCGCGCTCGGCATGGGGGTCTTCCCGGCCGGCTGAGCCCGCCGCCAGGCACGTGCTGCGAGGCGGCGCGCGACGAAGCGTCTCAGCGCCAAGGGTGGCCCGCGGTCTGGCCGCGCCGGTCGCGAGGCGTATCGGTCGAAGACGTCTGCGGTGGTCGGGACCGGCGTCGATCCGGTGACCTCGCGCTTTTCAGGCGCGCGCTCTGCCAACTGAGCTACCCGACCGCAGGCGACAGGCTATCTGTCCCACGCGCTGTCATTGAACCCGACGCGGCGGGCCGGCTCTCACG
>DAHWOV010000064.1:0-64237 GCA_027339205.1 Acidimicrobiaceae bacterium
TGCGGCGGGCGCCGCGCCGGGCGCCGCGCCGGGCGCCGCGCCGATCGCCTCCCCGGTCGCCTCCCCACTCATCGCAGTGCCCCTGCGAGCAGCTCGAGGAAGCGCTCGTTCTCCTCTGGGGTCCCGACGCTCACGCGCAGGCAGCCCTCCAAGCCGGGGCGCGAAGAGAAGTCGCGCACGAGCACGCCCGCGGCGAGCAGGTCCGCCCACAGCGCGCTCGCATCCCTCCCCCGGGGGCGGAACAGGACGAAGTTCGCGTCGGAGGGCCACGTGTCGACGTCGAGCTCGGCGAGCCCCTTCGCGAGCTCCTCGCGCGCCGCTGCGACCGCGCGGACCCGTTCTGCCATCTCCGTTTCGTAGCGCAGGGCCAGCACGCCGGCGAGCTGGGTCTGGGTCGACAGGTGGTACGGGAGCGCCGCGGCCTGGCAGCCGGCCACCACGTCGCGGTGCGCCACGAGGTAGCCGAGGCGGGCGCCGGCCATCGCCCAGGCCTTGGAGAGCGTGCGGACGACGACGAGCCCTTCGGCGCCCGCCGACCCGTCGCGAAGCGTCAGCGACGAAACGCTCGTGAACTCCCCGTACGCCTCGTCGACGACGGCGAGGCCCGGCGCGCCCTCGACGAGGGCGGCGACGGTGCGAGGGTCCTCGGCGCGCCCGGTCGGGTTGTTGGGCGAGCAGAGGAAGAGGACGTCGGGCTCCACGCGCGCGATCGCCGCCGCGCCGGCCACCGGGTCGACTCGGAAGTCGGCGCCGCGCGGCTCGGCCACCACCTCCATGCCCGCGAGCCCGGCGACGTGCGCGTGGAGCCCGTAGGTGGGCTCGAAGACGAGCGCGCGCCGCCCGCTCCCCCCGAAGGCGAGCAGCAGGCACAAGAGCACCTCGTTGGACCCGTTGGCGCAGAAGACCTCCTCCGGCTCGACCCCGTGGCGGCTGCCGACCGCGGCGCGCAGCGCCTTCGCCTCCCGGTCCGGGTACCGCTGGAAGCCGACCTGGCGGACGGCGTCAGAGAACGCGTGCTGCCACGCCGCCGGCGGCGGGTACGGCGACTCATTGGTGTTGAGCCGCACCTCGACCGGGCTCTGGGGCGAGTGGTAGCGACCGAGCGAGGCGAGCTCGTCGCGCAGCGCCACCCTCGCGCTCACGAGCCGGCTCCTCGCTCGAGCGCCGCACGGCGCAGCGCGATCGACGCCGCGTGCGCCGCGAGCCCCTCGGTCGTGGCGAGGGCCTCTGCAGCCGGTCCGAGGACCGCCATCGCCTCGGGCTGGGCGCTCACCGCGTGGAGGTGCCGGCGGAAGTCGTCCGCCCGGAGCGCCGAGGCGAACCTCGCCGTCCGGCTGGTCGGCAGCACGTGGTTGGGTCCGGCCACGTAGTCGCCGAGGCTCGCCGGCGACCACGGGCCGCAGAAGACGGCCCCGGCCGAGCGCACCTGGCCCAAGAGGCGCTCGGAGTCCTCGAAGAGCAGCTCGAGATGCTCGGGCGCGACCACGTTCGCCACGGCGATCGCCTGCTCGGCGCCGTCCACGAGGCAGGTGTAGCCGCGGCTCTGGAGCGTCGCGAGCAGGTCGTCGCGCCGGGGAGAGCCCTCCACCACGCGCCGGAGGGCCGCCTCCACCTCGTCGGCCTTCTCCTCGGACCACGTCACCAGCCAGGCGAGCCCGTCCGGCCCGTGCTCGGCCTGGACCGCGAGGTCGATCGCAGCGAACTCGCCAGGCGTGTCGGGCGCGGCCACCACCACGACCTCCGAGGGGCCGGCGAACGCCGAGGCGACGCCGACCACGCCTGCGACCTGGCGCTTCGCCTCCGCCACGTAGCGGTTCCCGGGCCCGACCACCACGTCGACGGGCCGCACCGACTCGGTGCCGAAGGCCATGGCGGCGATCGCCTGGGCGCCGCCGATCGCGTACACCTCGTCGACCCCTGCGAGCGCCGCCGCGGCGAGCGTCGCGTCGTCCACCCGCCCGGAGCGGTCCGGCGGGACGCACAGGACCACCTCCCCGACGCCGGCCACCCTGGCGGGCACCGCGCACATGAGCACCGTCGAGGGGTAGCGCGCCCGCCCGCCGGGGGCGTAGCAGCCGACCCGGTCGACCGGGCGCACGAGGTGGCGGACGCGCACGCCGTGCGCCACGAAGTCGGCGACCGTGGTCAGCTCGTGGGCGTGGTAGGCGGCGATGTTGCGGTGCGCGACGAGCAGTGCCTGGCGGAGCTCCTCGGAGATCCGCGAGAGCGCCTCGTGCAGCTGGCCTGCGGGTACCGCGAGCTGCTCGAGGCTGACGCCGTCGAGCTCCGCGGTCAGCTCGAAGAGGGCACCGTCGCCGCCACGGCGCACCCGCTCGATGATCGACGCGACCACCTCGCGTTGGGCGTGGCCGGGCTCCTCGGGGCGCGGGAGGAGCGCGGCCAGCGCGCCGGCCCGCTGGCCGCGCACGTCGATCCTGGTCAGCATCGGGTCGCCGTCACGAGAGCCACGATGCTACCGGGGCACGCGCCGACCGCCTCGAGACGCCGGCTCCGCGCGCCATGATGCGTGCATGGCCACAGCACGCGCGGAGCTTTCCTCCATCAACTCGACCCTCGTCGAGCTCACCGCGCGCGTGAGCACGCTTGCAGAGGACTCCCGGGACGGTGGGGACCCCGACCTCGCCGCGGCCCTCTTCACCGTGGAGCGGGACCTGCGCGCTGCCCTGCGGCGCCTCGCAAGGGCGGGCGCTGACCGGCGGCAGGGCGGGCGCTGACCGGCGTCAGACCCCGTACAGGACGAGGTCGTGGCCGAGCAGCGTCGTGGCTGACCGCAGCGCGGCCTGGCGCGCGTTGACGACTGCGGCGTTGCGCCGCGCCGCGGTCTCGGCAGTCGACACCGCGACCAGGTCCGAGGTGCCCGCGCGCGACGCGAGCTCCCCGACCCGCTGCGCGCCCTCGCGCCCGAGGGGCTCGACCTCGGCGCCGGCCAGCAGCGCGTCGAGCCGGTCGCCGCGCGCCTCGGTCCGGTACGCATCGGCAACGGCGCCGACGGTCACCACCGGGACGATCCCGTAGGTGAGCGCCGCGCGGTGCAGCGCCCACATCATCCGGTCGCCGTGCGCCGCGGCGCGCAGCGCGCCGGCGCCGTAGACGATGCCCTCGCGCGCCGTCATGGCCGCCGCCGGACGCGCGACGCCATCCCGGAGACCCCCGAGAGGAGCCGGCCGAGCAGGGCTTCGCCCGCCGCGAGCTCCTCGGCGCTGAGCGCGCCCGCGTCCGACTCCCAGGCGGCCACGCCACGCAGCCCCTGGCGCACGCGCAGCTGGCGCTCCGCAGCGCCCGATAGCCACGCACTGAACGAGACACCGTCCTCCTTGGCTGCCACCTCCACCGCCTTGGCAACCTCGTCGGACAACGACACGGACCGCTTCGTCACCATGGCACGAAAGTAACACCTTCGGTATCACCTTCGCGACGCGGCGCAGCCCAGCGACGCGGCGCAGCCCAGCGCCTCGGCGGCCGGATGCTGGGGAACGTCGCCGTACGCGACAACGGCGCCCTCTGGGCGCCGTTGTCGCGAGCGTGGCCAGGCGGCGGATCCCGGCGCTTCGCTCATTCTGGAACCAGGTGGCGGGAACCGGTTCCACCGCCATCTTACAACGAGTTCTTGATCGCGCAATTACCATGAGCAATGTTTTCGACCGCAAGGCATCAGCGCCGTCACCAGGCCGTGACCAGGCCGGGCCGAGCGAGCCAGGCCCCCGCGTTCAGGCGGGGACCCGGGCCGAGGGGCAGACGTCGGCCAGGACGCACTCCCCGCAACGCGGGTTGCGCGCCACGCACACCGCCCGCCCGTGGAGGATGAGCCGGAGACTGAGCGTGCCCCACTCCTCTGGCGGCACGAGCGCGTCCAGGTCGCGCTCGACCACCTCGGGGTCCGACGACGCGCTGAAGCCGAGCCTTCGCGCGAGGCGGCCGACGTGCGTGTCGACCGCGAGGCCCGGCTCGCCGAACGCGACGCTTCGCACGACGTTGGCGGTCTTGCGCCCGACCCCGGGGAGCGTCACAAGGTCCTCCATCGCGGAGGGCACCTCGCCGCCGAAGCGCGCGACGAGTCCCTGGGACATCCCGAGAAGGCTCTTCGCCTTCGAGCGGAAGAACCCCGTGGACCGGATGAGCTCCTCGAGCCGCTCGGGGTCTGCGTGCGCCAGCGCGTCGGCGTCCGGGTACTCAGCGAAGAGCGCAGGGGTCACCATGTTGACTCGCGCGTCGGTGGTCTGGGCCGACAGGATCGTCGCGACGAGCAGCTGGAACGCGTTGTCGTGGCGCAGCGCGCACAGCTCCTCGGCGGTCCCCGGGTACTGCTCGGCGAGACGAGAGACCACCACCTTCGCACGAGCCTTGGGGCTCTTGGGAGCCTTGGGGCTCTTGGGACCTGCCATTGCAGGCGAGGATAGCGACAGGCGCGTGCAAGGACCGCCCCGGGGGTCAGCTGGGACGCGCCGGCGGCACCGGTAGCCTGCTGCCGTGCCGCCCGCCCCGGCCCCGATCGTGCGCGTCGACGTCGTCTCGTCGCTCGAGCCCCAGGTGCGCGCGGAGGTGCGCGCGCTCGTCGAGGACGCTGAGCGGGCCGACGGCTTCCCCGGCCTGAGCGACCAGGCGCAGCTCGCCACCGAGGACGGCGCGCCCGACGGCGCGATCTCCTTGCTCGCACCAGAAGGCGTTGCCGGCGACGCCGCCAACGCCGCCAGCGACGAGCTCGCGGGCTACGCGTCCCTTCGGCACGAGCCGGGGCAAGACGGCGGATGGACGATCGAGACGGTGGTGCGGCCCGAGCGGCGCGGCGACGCCGCCGACGTGCTCGGCGCGCTGCTCGACGCCGCGCTCGTAGAGGTGGGGGCGCGCGGCGGAGGAGCCGTCCGCGCATGGCTCCGGGCGGACCTCGCGCGCGGTGCAGAGAAGATGGCGGCACGCGGCCTGCAGCCGACCCGCGAGCTGTTGCAGCTGCGCGCCCCGCTCCCGCCCGAGGCGGTGCGCGACGCGAGCTCCCCGCCCCTCGCGGTCCGCCCGTTCCGCCCCGGACGCGACGAGCAGGCGTGGCTGGAGGTGAACGCCCGTGCGTTCGCGTCCCACCCCGAACAGGGGAGGTGGACGCTCGAAGATCTGACGAGGCGCGAGCGCGAGCCTTGGTTCGACCCCGGCGGGTTCCTCCTCCACGAGGTGGGCGGCAGGCTCGCCGGGTTCTGCTGGACCAAGGTCCATCTCAACCCCGTGCTCGGCGAGATCTACGTGATCGGGGTCGACCCGGACTTCCAGGGCCGCGGGCTCGGGCGCGCCCTCACGAGAGCGGGCCTCGGTCATCTGGCCACCCGCGGCGTGCCGACGGCGATGCTCTACGTCGAGAGCACCAACACGCCGGCGCTCGTCCTCTACCGGTCCCTCGGCTTCACCGAGCACCATCGCGAGGTCCAGTTCAGCGCCACCGCGGCGGCGGGCGCTCAGGGGGACGCGCCGACCGCGCGGCCGATCCCGTAGGTCACCGCGGCGGCGAGCGCGGCCACGGCGAGCTGGCGGGCCGCGGCCTTGAGCGGCGAGCGGCCGGTGAGGACGCCGAGCAGCGTCCCGACCGCGACGGCCGCGACCGCGCCGATAACGATCGACGCGACGAGCGCGCCGTTGCCGTGCGAGACGAGCCACGGGATGAGCGGGAGGACGGCACCGAGCGCGAACGTGGCGAACGAGCTCAGCGCGGCGACGATCGGGGAGCCGAGCTCCGTCGGATTGATGCCGAGCTCCTCGCGGGCGTGCGTCTCGAGCGCGGTCTTGGGATCGCGCATCATCATCTCGGCGAGCTGCTTTGCGAGCGCAGGCGTCACCCCTCGGCGCTCGTAGATCGCCACGAGCTCCCCGCGCTCTGCCGCGGGGCTCTGCTCGAGCGCCTGGCGCTCGACCTCGAGCTCTCGCTCTAAGAGCTCGCGCTGGGCCTGCATGGACACGAGCTCGCCGGCGGCCATCGAGAAGGCCCCGGCGACGAGGCCGGCAAGGCCCGACAGCCGGACGATCCCGCCCGAGGGGTGGGCGCCTGCCACGCCGAGGATGAGCGAAACGTTGGTGACCAACCCGTCGCTGATCCCGAAGACCGCCGCCCGGGCCCCGCCGGACTGGACGTTGCGGTGATGGCGCTCGCCGTGGGCGTTGAAGCCCGATCCGGTGCGAGCACGAAGGAAGGAGGGGGTCTCCACGCCGGCCAGCGTACCGACGTCACGTCTGGTGCGAGGGCTGGCAGAATGGGACGATGCCAGGACGTTGGATCGACAAGTCCCAGCCCCAGACCCTCCAGGGGGCGGTGCTCTTCTCCTACCTGAACGCTGCGCTGGCGCTCCTGTTCGGGTTCATCTTCGGGGGCTCGTCGCTCATCCTCTTGGTCTTCGTCCTGCTCGCGGTCGCGGCCTTCGGCATCGCCAACGAGCGGCGCGTGGCGTACTGGGCGGGCGTGGTCCTCGCGTGCGCCTACGTCCTGGGCGTCCTGTACTTCATGGTGACGGGCGGCGGCTTCGGCGGGATCCTCAGTCTGCTCTTCGGTGGGATCCTGGTCGCGATGCTGCTCCACCCCGAGAGCCGCCACTACGAGCGGATCTGGTTCAAGTAGCCGCCGCGCACGTGCTGGGGACGACGCCCGGGGAGGCCCGATGACCACGACCGTCCACGGGGTCGACGACCTCGAGACCATGGTCGGGCGGCACCTGGGCTACAGCGAGGAGCTCGTCGTCGACCAGGAGCGGATCGACCGGTTCGCCGACGCCACGGGCGACCATCAGTGGATCCACGTGGACCCCGAGCGGGCCGCCCGTGGCCCGTTCGGCACGACGATCGCCCACGGGTACCTCACGCTCTCGCTGGTGCCGGTCCTCTTGTCCCAGCTGCTGCACGTCGAGGGCGTCGCGCTCGCCGTGAACTACGGATGCAACAAGGTGCGGTTCCCCGCGCCGGTGCCCGTCGGCTCGGCGCTGCGGCTCGGCGCCACGCTTGCCTCGGTGGAGCACGTGGAGGGCGGCGTCCAGGTCGTCCTCGACGTCGTGGTGGAGGTCGCCGGCGCCGACAAGCCGTCGTGCGCTGCCCAGGTGGTGTACCGCTACTACCGGGCGTGACGACCTCGCAGCTTCCCGAGGGGAGGGAGAAGACCGTCCGGGTGCGCGCGATGTTCGACGCGATCGCGCCCCGCTACGACCTGGTCAACCGGCTGATCACCCTCGGCCTCGACCAGCACTGGCGCCGGCGCACGGTCCGCGCCCTCGCGCTCCCGCCGAGCTCGCGGGTGCTCGACCTGGCGTGCGGCACGGGCGCGCTGGCCGAGCTCGCAGGGCGCCACGGCTACCGTGTCGTGGGTGCGGACATGAGCGAAGGGATGCTCGCAGGGCGCGCCGCGCGCGCGGGGCGCGCGGGGCGCGCAGACGCCGGAGGGACGGTCGGGGGCACCTTTCCCGCCGCGCTCGCCGACGCCGCCTCGCTGCCGTTCGCGACCGGGTCGTTCGACGGGGTGCTGTGCGCGTACGCGCTGAGGAACTTCACCGACCTCGAGGCGTCCTTCGCCGAAGCGGCCCGCGTCGTCCGGCCCGGCGGACGCATCGCGATCCTCGAGGTCGCGACCCCCTCCAGCACGCTCGTGCGCGCGGGGCACCGGCTCTGGTTCCACCACGCGGTGCCCGCGATCGGCGCGGCCCTCTCTGACGCCGGCGCCTACCGCTATCTGCCCGAGTCCGTCGCCTACCTGCCCGCTGACCCCGGCCTGCGCCAGATGCTCCGCGCCGCAGGCTTCAGGACCGTCGGCCGCCAGCTCCTCCAAGGCGGCCTGAGCCAGATCCTGACCGCCACCCGCGCCGGGATGCCCCCCGACGCCGGCGCGCCCGACGCCGGCGCGCCCGACGCGCCGTGAGCGCCCCCGCGCCGTGAGCGCCCCCGCGCCGCGCGTCGGCGCCCCCGGGCTCGCGACGGCACCCGGACCTGAGGACTTCGTCGCGACCGTCACGCCCGCGCCGGCCGCGACATGGCAGGAGGCGCAGGACGCGGCCGCGGACGCCGGCGTCCTCGTGGCGGGCCGCGAGCGGGCGGTCGGCGGGCTCGGCGTCGCTGCCACGCTCACCCTCCCTCACGGGCTCGAAGACGCCGCTGCGCTGGACGCCCTGGTCGCCTGGCTCGCCCGCGTCGAGTGCCGGAGGCGGGGAGGGGCGCTCGCCGGGGGGCCCGGGTTCGTGGTCGCGCTCGGTGCCTTCCCGTTCGACCGCGCGGCGCGCACCTCCCTGGTCGTGCCCTCGACGGCCTGGTGCAGGGAGCCCGACGGCCAGGTGTGGCGCGTGGAGGTCCGCCGGCGCGACGGGCGGCCCCCGGACAAGACACCGGCCGAGGCTGCTTCTTCGGCTTCTTCGGCTTCTTCGGCTCCTTCGGCTCCTTGGCGCGGCCGCGTCGTCGACGGGCCTGCCGGCGCCGGCGACCGCCCGAGCCTGCATCTCGTCCCCTCCGGCGCGCGCTACGCCGACGCGGTCGCCCACGCGGTCCGTCGCATCCGGGCCGGCGCGTTGGCCAAGGTCGTGCTCGGCCGCATGGTGGAGCTCGAGCTCCCGGTGCCGGTCGCGGCCTCCGCGCTGCTCCGAGAGCTCCAGGGGGAAGAAGAAGGGACAAGCGCGCGGGGCTTGTCCTCGCCGTTCTCCCCCTTCTCGGTCCCGACGCCCTTCGGACGGCTGGTCGGCGCGTCGCCCGAGCTCATCATCGCGCGACGCGGGAGCGCCGTGGTCTCCCATGCGTTCGCCGGCACCGTGCCGCTGTCGGCCACCGACGGGGAGGCCGACGAGCGCCGGCTGGCCGAGTCGGCGAAGGACCGCGCGGAGCACCGCCTGGTCGTCGACGAGATCGTCGCGGCACTCGAGCCGCGTTGCGTGTCGCTCACCGTGCCCGACGCACCCAGCGTGGTCCGGCTCCGCTCCGACGCGCGCCTCGGGACGCTCATCCGCGCGACGCTCGACGCGCCGGCCTCTCCCGATGCGCCGCGCGGCGCGCAGCGCCAAGGCGCGGGCGCACCCGACTCGGTGCTCGGCCTCCTCGCCCGCCTGCATCCCACCCCTGCCGTCGGCGGCGTGCCACGCGCGGTCGCCCTCGAGGAGATCGCGGCGCTCGAGCCCGCTCCCCGGGGCTACTGGGCAGGCGTGGCGGGCTGGGTCGACGGTGCAGGCGACGGCGAGTGGGTCCTCGCCATCCGCTCCGCCGAGCTCGATGGACGGCGCGCTCGCGTCCGGGCGGGCGCGGGGATCGTGTCGGGCTCCGAGCCCGCGCGCGAGCTCGCGGAGACCACCGTCAAGCTCCGCCCGGTCCTCGAGGCGCTGTGGCCGGGGGTCTCCTCGCGCCTTTGAGCGCCGGCTCGAGCACGACGCCGGCCGGCCCCTCCCCGACCGCATGCGCGCTCGTCGCGCCGGGAGGCGCCGGGGACGCGTCCTGGGGCGCCGGCGACGCGTCCTGGGGCGCCGGGGACGCGTCCTGGGACGCCAGCGGCACCGCGATCCCGAAGACGTTCCCCTCGCGATCGGGGCGCGGCTCCACCCACGCGCGCCCGCCCAGCGCCTCCACGATCGCCTGGACGATCGAGAGGCCCAGCCCCGTCCCCTCGCCCGTGCGCGAGCGGTCCCCCCGGTAGAAGCGGTCGAAGACTCTCGCCCGCAACTCCGCGTCGAGCGCGGGCCCCTCGTCCACCACCCGCAGCACGCCCTCGCCTCCCTGCGCGACGACCTCCACGCGCACCGCCGACCCGGGCGCGGTGTGGACGAGGGCGTTGCGCACGAGGTTGTGCGCCACCTGCGCGAGCCGGTCGCGGTCTCCTGCCACGCTGACCGCGTCGGGCGAGACCAGCTCCACGGGCCGGCCCGGCTCGGTCACCTGCGCGTCGTCCAGCGCGTCCCGGCCGATGCGGCGCAGGTCCACCGGCGAGCGCTCGAGCGGCCTGCCCTGGTCCAGCCTGGCCAGGAGGAGGAGGTCGTCGACGAGGCCGCTCATTCGGGTCGCCTCGCGCTCGACCCTCCCGAGCGCCTTCTTGCGCTCTTCTGGGTCGGAGATGGCGCCTTTGCGCAGCAGCTCGACGTAGCCGCGGATCGAGGTGAGCGGGGTCCGCATCTCGTGGGACGCGTCCGCGACGAACTGGCGCAGCCGCGCCTCGGACGCCGACTTCTCGTCGAACGCCTCCTCGATGCGGCCGAGCATCGTGTTGATCGCCACGCCGAGCCGTCCCACCTCGCTCTCGGGATCCTCCGGCTCGACGCGCCGCCCGAGGTCGGCACCCGTGGCGATCTCGCCGGCGGTCCTCGCCATGTCGTCGAGCGGGCGCAGCCCCCGCCGCACCGTCCACAGCGCCACGGCGCAGAGCGCGAGGAGCACCGCGACGGAGACGCCGAGCTCGATGCGGACGAGCGACGCCATGGTCGCGTCGGTCTGCTTCAGCGGCACCGCGACGATGACGGTCCCCTGAGGGACGCGCGCCGCTTGCGCGCGGTAGGTGGGGCCGTTGCGCGCGCGGAGTGTGAAGTCGTGGGGGTTGGGGCGGTAGGGGCCGCCGGCGGTGCCGATTGCGGGCGACAAGCGCACCGCGCGCGGCACGACCGGACGCGGTGTCGGGTTGAGCGGCGTGCCCGAGGGCCGTGTCGTGAGCACCTTGCCGGAGTGGCCGAGGACGATCACGTAGACGTCGGGGCTGAGCCGGTCGCCGATCCCCTCGGGCGAGGGGGCGTGCCCGCGGCGGTGGAGGTACACGAGGTAGCGCACCGCGTTGCTCTGGGCGAACCCGAGCTGGGAGTCAAGCCTGCCGTAGAGGAACGACCGCAGGGACGTGTAGGTCACCACGTCGGCGACGAGGAGGCCGATGACGAGCAGGACCCCCATCGCCACGGTGAGGCTGCGGCGCAGACGCACGGCTCGGTCTCAGCCCTTGGGCAGCCGGAGGCTGTAGCCGACGCCGCGGACCGTGTGGATGAGCGGGGGGCCGCCCTCGTCGAGCTTCTTCCTCACGTAGCTGATGTAGGTCTCGACGATGTTGGGGTCCCCGCTGAAGGAGTAGTCCCACACGTGGTCGAGGAGCTCGGACTTGGGCACGACCCGGCGCGGGTGCTCGAGCAGGTACCGAAGGACCCGGAATTCGGTCGCGGTCAGCTCGATCGCCCGCCCGTCGCGCCAGACCTCGTGGGTGTCGACGTTCATCGTCAGGTCCGCGTAGCGCAGCTCCGATCCCTCGGGGCCGTCGTGGCCCGTCCGGCGCAGGACCGCTCGCACCCGGGCGACCAGCTCCTCCAAGCTGAAGGGCTTCGTCACGTAGTCGTCGGCCATCCCGAGGCCGTGGACCTTGTCCTCGGTGCTGTCGCGCGCCGTGAGGAAGACGACCGGGGTGCCCACGCCCGTCTCCCGCAGCCGCCGGCACACCTCGGTGCCCTCCAGATCGGGCATCATGACGTCGAGCATGATGAGGTCGTAGCGGCTCGGCTGCGCGAGCTGCAGCGCCTCTCGTCCCGATCCGGCGACCTCCACGTCGAAGCCCTCGAAGCGGAGCGCCGCCGACAGGAGGTCCGTGATGAACGGCTCGTCGTCGACGACGAGGATCCGATCGCCCTCCGAGCTCACCCTCTCATGATCGCAGACCGCCGGCTCCTCCCGGTCGCCCCGGCGCGGCGGCCCCCGGTCAGGCGCCGGGCGAGCCGCCCCATGCCCCACCACGCCACGAGGAAGAACGCCTCGACGACGATCGCCGAGGACATCTTCGACTCCCCGGCAACCCGGTCGACGAAGCTGATCGGCACCTCGGTGATCGGCGCGCCGGCCTGCTTGGCGCGATAGGTCATCTCGATCTGGAAGCCGTACCCGTCGGCCCTGACCCGGTCCAGGTCGAGGCGCCCGAGGATCGACGCGGCGTACACCCGGAACCCCGCGGTCGAGTCCCGCACCCCGAGCCCGAGCACCGCGTCCGCGTACCGGTTGCCTCCCCAGGACAGAAGGTGGCGGTGCCAGGACCAATTGGGGATCGAGCCGCCCGGCACGTACCGGGAGCCGACGACGAGCTCGTAGCCGTCCTCCAGCGGCGCCACGAGCGCGGGCAGCGCCCCGGGGTCGTGAGAGAAGTCGGCGTCCATCTCGACGCACGCCTCGTAGCCCGCCGCCAGCCCCCAGCGGAAGCCCGCGCGGTAGGCGCTGCCGAGACCGGACTTCTCCGTGCGGCGGAGCACGTGGACGTCACCCAGCTCCGTCCCCGCCTTCTCGGCGAGGTCGGCGGTCCCGTCGGGGCTGCCGTCGTCGACCACGAGGATGCCGGCCCCGGGCAGCGCCGCGTGCACCTGGCGCAGCAGCGCCTCGATGTTGTCCGCTTCGTTGTAGGTCGGCACGACGACCAGCACTCGCACGGCGCCCGAGCTTACGCGTCGAGGTGCGACGCCGATCGGCGTGCGGCCGCACCCGGTCCCGCGCCCCGGCCCCGCACCCCCGGTCCCGCGCCCCCCCCGGTCGGGCCGCCGGGCCGCCGCGCGCGCGGCGCACATGGAAGCATGGGCACGTGGAGGAGCCACTCCGAGAGCCGGCCGCGCCCCTCGACGGCGCGCCGCTTCCCCAGGAGCCGCCGGCGGCGGGGCCCCTTGCCCCGGGAGAGCTGGGAGCGCCGCTGGGAGAGCCGGGAGCGCCGCCGAAAGGGGCGGGAGCGCCCGCGCCGGGAGAGCCCGCAACGCCCGCGCGCCACACCAGGCTGCGCCGGTGGCTGCGCTCCCCCCCGCTCCGGTGGGCCGTCGCCATCGTCGCCATCCTGTTCGTCCTCGAGTACGTGCTGCTCCCGGACATCGCGAACGCCCGGCACTCGCTCTACCTGCTCGGGCGCGTCAACATCATCGGGCTGCTGGTCGCCGTCGGCCTCGAGTTCGCGGCCCTCTTCTCCTACGCCGAGCTCAGCCACACGGTCCTCTCTCCCGGCGCCCCGCACCGAGGCGTGCTCTTCCGCGTGAACATGTCGAGCCTTGCGGTGAGCCACGTGGCGCCCGGGGGCACCGCGCCGGGCACCGCCGTCGCGTACCGGCTCCTCACCGAGCTCGGCGTGCCGAGCGGCACCGCCGCATTCGGCCTCGCGACCCAGGGGGTGGGCTCGGCGGTCGTGCTCAACGTCCTCTTCTTCCTGGCCCTGCTCGTCTCCATCCCCCTCAGGGGCTACAACCCGCTCTACGGTTTCGCCGCCATCGCCGGCCTCATCTTGTTCGGCCTGTTCGCGGGGACCGTCCTCTTGCTCACGAAGGGCCAGCGCCGGGCGCTCGACCGGCTGCACACCGTCGCCGAGAAGGTGCCGCTCGTCAACGCCGACAAGCTGACCGCGCTCGTCCAGACGATCGCGGACCGGCTGCAGATCCTCCTTCGCGACCGGACGCTCCTCGTCCACGCGCTCGAGTGGGCGGCGCTCAACTGGTTGTTCGACGCGGCGTCACTCTGGGTGTTCGTGCTCGCCTTCGGCAGGGTGGTCTCGCCGATAGACCTGCTCGTCGCCTACGGCCTCGCCAACATCCTGGCGGTGATCCCGATCACGCCGAGCGGCCTCGGGGTGGTCGAGGGCGTGCTCATCACCACCCTCGTCGGCTTCCACGTCCCGAAGACCATCGCGATCCTCGGCGTGCTCTCGTACCGGCTCGTCAATTTCTGGCTGCCGATCCCTGCCGGGGGCGCCGCCTACCTCTCGCTCAAGCTCGGCCACGACGGCTCGCGCCGGCGGGCTAGGCGTCGTGACGAGGGTCCACGTCCCGGCGCCGACGCGCCCGCTCCAGCGCAAGCTCCTTCAGCCGGCGCTGGGAGTCGATCCCTTTCAGCGGACGGAGCCGCTCCCACTCCCCGTCCGCATGAAGCACCCAGGCGTTCACGTCATCAGTGAACACGAGGTCGAGGATCTCGAGCAGCCGGCCCTGCAGCTCGAGATCGCGCACCGGCGCGAGGACCTCGATGCGCCGGTCGAGGTTCCGTTCCATGAGGTCCGCCGAGCCGATGTAGAGCTCGAGGGGGGGCGAGTCCGCGCCGGCTCCCGCTTGGCGGTGCGGCGCGTCGTCTTGGGAGCCGCCGAAGCGGTAGATCCGGGAGTGCTCGAGGAACTGCCCGACGATCGAGCGGACCGAGATCGTCTCGGAGAGCCCCGGGACCCCCGGGCGCAGGCTGCACATCCCGCGCACCGCGAGGTCGACGGGCACCCCCGCCCGCGACGCCGCGTACAGCGCGTCGATCATCTCGGGATCGGTGAGCCCGTTCACCTTGAGCACGATCCTCCCGGCCGGGCCCGCACCGGCCTGGCGTTCGATGAGCTCGAGCATCCGCTCGCGCAGCGTGACGGGCGCCACCAAGATCTCCCGGTACTCCGACTGGCGGCTGTAACCGGTCAGGTAGTTGAAGAGGTCGCCCACGTCCGCGCCGATGTCCGCCGCGGAGGTGAGCAGCCCCAGGTCCTCGTAGACGGCGGCGGTCCGCGAGTTGTAATTGCCGGTCCCGACGTGGCAGTAGCGGCGGATCCCGTCGTCTTCCCGGCGCAGGACCAGGACCGTCTTCGAGTGGGTCTTCAGCCCGACGAGGCCGTAGACGACGTGCACGCCCGCCTCCTCGAGGGCGCGAGCCCAGCCGATGTTGGCCTGCTCGTCGAAGCGGGCCTTCAGCTCCACGATCGCCGCCACCTGCTTTCCGCCCTCGGCGGCCTTGATCAGCGACGCCACGATCGGGCTGTCTCCCGAGGTCCGGTAGAGGGTCTGCTTGATCCCGAGGACCGAGGGATCGTCCGCCGCCTGGGCCACGAAGGCCTCGACCGACGTCGCGAAGGAGTCGTAGGGATGGTGCACGAGCACGTCGCGACTGCGCAGGATGCCGAAGAGGTCGGTGGGCTCGTTGCCGGCCGTGGCCAGGTACGGCGGCGTCATCGGGGTCCACGTCTCAGCGTGGAGGTCCGGTCGGTCGAGCTCGTAGACGGCCCACAGCCCCGAGAGGTCGATCGGGGCGTCGAGGGTGTAGACGCCGTCGTGGGGCACCTCGAGCTCGGCGCGGAGCCGCTCGACGAGGTCCGGGTCCGCGGCCGAGGTGATCTCGAGGCGGACGGCGCTGCCGAACCGCCGGCGGCGCAGCTCCATCTCGACCGCCACGAGCAGGTCGTCGGCCTCGTCCTCCTCCAAGGCTAGGTCGGCGTTGCGGGTGACACGGAAGGTGTCGTGCTCACCGATGGCCATGCCGGGGAACAGCGTGTGGAGGTGCGCCGCGATGACCTGCTCCAAGGGGACGAACCGCTCGCCGTCGGGCATCACGACGAAGCGCGGGAGCAGGGGGGGTACCTTCACCCGGGCGATCCGCTGCTCGCCGGTGGCGGGGTCGCCCACCTCGACGAGCAGGTTGAGCGACAGGTTGGAGATGTAGGGGAACGGGTGACCGGGATCGACGGCGAGCGGGGTGAGCACCGGGTAGATCTGCCGGTCGAAGACGTCGACGAGGTAGGCACGGTCGTCGTCGTCGAGGGAGGTCCAGTCCGACCAGCGGATCCCCGCATCGGCGAGGGCCGGCACGAGCACGTCGAGGAAGATCGTGTCCTGGCGGGCCACGAGCTCGGTCACGCGTGCCCGGATCGCCGCGAGCTCCTCGCCGGGGCGCAGGCCGTCGACCGAGCGCGTGCGCACGCCCGCCACGAGCTTGTCCTGGAGCCCCGCCACCCGCACCTGGAAGAACTCGTCGAGCGCCTCGGCGAAGATCGCCATGAACTTCACCTGCTCCAACAGCGGCCGGCTCGTGTCCTCGGCGAGGTCCAAGAGGCGCGAGAGGAAGTCCAGGCGAGACAGCTCCTTGTTGGTGAAACGCTGGTAGCCGTAGGCGGCGATGGGCTTGGAGACCGGCACCGTGCGGCGCTCGCCGGCGAGCGACTCCTCGCGCCCCACCGCGGAGACCGCCATGACCCTGGACGGCGGCGGTGAAGGGGAGGCGGGGCCGGTGGACGGAGGTGCCGCCGGCGCGCTGGCGCCGGCAGGCATGTCCGAGGTCACCGGCACGCCCCCGCCCTGCTCGGGGGGCGTGCGCTGGAGTGCCATGAACCCCCTCCAGCGTACACGTCCCGCTACGCTTCGGGCCGTGGCGACGACCACAGCGCTCCAGGCGCGCGTGAGCCGCGTGCGCCACATCCCCGCGTGGCGAAGCGGGCCGAAGCCCAAGCGGCGGACCGAGCTCGGGCTGCTGGTCTTCGCCGCGGCGATCACCGTCGCGCTCTACGTGGTCGCCGCGCTCGGCGCGAGGGGCAAGGTGCCGCCCCACATCGGGCCGATCCTCGCGGTCATCCTCGTGATGGCGCTCGTCGCGCACCTCGCGAACCGCTGGCTCGCACCCGACGCCAACGCCGTGGTGCTCCCGCTCGCCGCCCTCTTGAACGGCATCGGCTACGTGATCATCGTCCGCTTCACACCGCCTGCCGCGAAGGCGCAGGCCACCTGGGCCGCCGTCGGCATCATCTGCTACATCGGGGTGCTCCTCGCGGTCCGCCACACCCGCGACATGGACCGTTACCGCTACCTGCTCCTCGCGGCCGCGATCGCGCTCCTCCTCTCGCCGCTCGTCCCACACCTCGGAAAGCCCATCACAACAACCCGCCTGTGGGTCGGCCTCGGGCCGATCGAGTTCCAGCCGGTCGAGTTCGCCAAGCTCCTCCTCGTCGTCTTCTTCGCCTCCTACTTCGCCGAGAAGAAGGAGCTGCTCTCGATCCCGACCGCACGCGTCGGCAACCGGCTCTTCCTCGACCCGCGCCCCCTCGTGCCGATCCTGCTCTTCTGGGCGTTCGCGATGGCGGTCATCGGGCTGGAGGACGACGTCGGCTTCGCGATGCTCATCTTCACGATGTTCGTGGTGCTGCTCTGGGTGACCACGGGACGCTGGGCGTACATCCTCTTTTCGATCGTGCTGTTCGCCGTCGGCGCCTTCGCGGCCGCGCACCTGTTCCACCAGGTGCGCACACGCATCGACCTGTGGCTCCACGCCGCGCCCAACAC
The DNA here is from genome assembly GCA_027339205.1 of Acidimicrobiaceae bacterium. Taxonomy (GTDB): domain Bacteria; phylum Actinomycetota; class Acidimicrobiia; order Acidimicrobiales; family RAAP-2; genus JAJYVT01. The sequence continues at coordinate 17,001 of DAHWOV010000064.1, forward strand.
GCAGCTCGGCTACGGCTTCTTCGACTTCGCCCACGGCGGCATCGGGGGGTCCGGTCTCGGCACCGACCCCTTCGCCGGCGGACAGCTCTACCCGTGGATGCACATCACCACCGACATGGTCTTCGCCGCGATCGGCGACCAGCTGGGCTTCATCGGCGCGGCCGCCGTCGTGATCGCATTCGTGCTGCTCGTCGGCGCGGGCCTCCGGATCGCCCAGGTGGCGCGCTCAGACTTCTCCCGGCTCGTCGCCGTGGGCCTCACCGCGGTGCTCGGCTTCCAGGCGTTCTTCATCATGGCCGGCGTGACCCGGCTGCTCCCGTTCACCGGCATCACGCTCCCGTTCGTCGCGTACGGCGGATCCTCGCTCGTGGCGAACTACATCCTGATCGCGCTGCTCATGCGCATCTCGCAGGAGGGCTCTTCCACGGTGACCGAGCGGGCAACGGGCATCAGCCTCCCGAGCGACACAGAGTTCCGGGTCGCGACCTAGGCGCCAGGCCCGGCCGTCCCCGCGTGGAAGGGCGGGACGGGTGCTGCGTGCGCCTCGCCGCGTGCCGGCTCCCCATTTCCGGCGGGGTCGGCCCCGAGCTCTGCGGCCCGGTCCGGCCCGGGCTCCCCGCCGGCGTCGGGCTCGACATCCCCCGCCTCCGTGAAGAGCCGTTCGTCGCAGAGGACCGGGGCCGGCACCCGCTGGCGGAGCGCGAGGCAGATGCCGTCGCTCGGGCGGCACGAGAGCACGTCGCGGCCAGCGGCGCTCGCCAGCTCGATCTCAGCGAGGTAGGTGGCGCCGATGCGCCCGATGAGGCGGACCGCCACGATGTCGACCCCGCAGCGTGCGAGCGCCAGCGCGAAGAGGTCGTGGGTGAGCGGCCTCGGCGCGCCGCTGCCCGCGAGCGCGTGGGCGAGCGCCACACCCTCGGCCGTGCCGATCCGGAAGGAGAGCCGGTCGCGGCGCGCCTCGGTGTCCTCGAGCGTCACGACCGGGTACTGGTCGGGCAAGGCGACGTCGACGGAGGCGACCCGCACGATGCGGTAGGTGCGCGCGGAGCGAGCACGCCCGGGCACCGGCGCGGCCGCGGTCTCGACCGAGACCCCCTCCACCGCTATCCCCCTCGTCGGGCGTACACGCTCAACGCGAGGCCGACTCCCGAGAAGAAGGCGATGACCGCGGTGCCCCCGTAGCTGATGAACGGGAGCGGGATCCCGGTGATCGGCATGATGCCCATCGTCATCCCGGCGTTCTGGAAGGTGCTGAAGGCGATGAAGGCGAAGACCCCGGCGCAGATCAGGCGCCCGAAGTCGTCGCGCGCGATCTGGCCGATGCGCAGCACCCGCCACGCGAGGAAGAACAGCAGCCCCAGCACGCCGACCGCCCCCACGAAGCCGAGCTGCTCGCCGACCGCGGTGAAGATGAAGTCCGTCTGCTGCTCGGGAACGTAGCCGAGGTTGGTCGCCGCGCCGTGGCCGATCCCGGTGCCGAAGAGCCCCCCGGCGCCGATCGCGTCCTTCGCCTGCTGGAGGTTGTAGACGGCGCCGGCGAGTGTGCCCGAGGGGTGGGCTGTCGACTGGTGGAGGAAGCTCGTGATGCGCAGGACCTGGTAGTGGTGCAGGAGGCCCGCCCCGAGCACGAGGGCCACCAGCGCCGCCGCGCCGACGAGCAACGCGACGAGGACACGCGTCGGGAGCCCCGCAACCGAGAGCATCACGAGGAGGACCACCGACATGACGATCCCGGTGCCGAGGTCCGGTTGGAGCATCACGAGGCCGATCGGGATCCCACCCAGGACCAGGACCTTCACGACATCGAGCCACGTGAGCCCGTCGGGCCGGCGCGAGCAGTAGGTGGCGACCGCGACGACGAGCCCGAGGACGGCGAACTCCGAGGGCTGGATCTGGATCGGCCCGAGGTTGAACCAGCGCGCGGACCCGAGGGGCGAGTGCGTGCCGACGTGGGGGACCATCACCGCTACGAGGACGAACAGCGACAGGCCGTAGATGGCCATGCCGAAGGCTTCGAGCTTGCGATAGTCGAAGAGACCGACGACGCCCATCGCGACGACCCCGAGGACCACGAAGAGCGCCTGGCGCTTCAGGTAGTGGGTCGGGCTTGTCCCCGCGAGGAGCAGCGGCCCGCGGGTCGCCGTGTACACCATCACGACGCCGATGACCGCTGCGACGATCGAGCCCCCGATGAGGAACGGGTCCACCACCACCGCCGGGCGGCGCACCATGAGCCGGCGCCGGGCGGGAAGAGTGGGCTGCGAGGACCTCGCGCCGATCCGGTACTGGGCCTGCACGAGCGCCAAGGCTACCGGGCCGGGTCCCGGCGCAGCGGACGCCCGTGCGGGCCGTCGCCTGCGACCGCGCGCCACATCGCCTCGACGGGCGCGCGCTGCGCGGTCCACAGCTCGATCTGGCGGGCCGCCTGGTGGACGAGCATGCCGAGCCCGTCGAGCGTCACCGCTCCTCGCCGTGCGGCGAGCTCGAGCCAGCGGCTCGGACGCGGCGCGTAGACGAGGTCGACCACGAGCTGTCCCGCGACGAGCAGCTCGGGGTCCACCGGCAGCCCCCCGGCTGCCGGGGTCCCCTCCATGCCCACGGGCGTGGCGTTCACCACCAGGTCTGCGCCGGTGGCGTCGATCGCCCGGCCGACGCGCCCGGCGCTCCCGGCCAGGCTCGCCGCCTCGGCAGCCCGCTCGGGGCTCCGAGCGACGACGACGACCTCGGACGCCCCCGCCGCCCCGAGCGCGAGCGCCACCGCCCTTCCGGCGCCGCCCGCGCCGACCACCAGGCAGCGCCGGCCAGACGGCTCGAAGGCCGCGCCCCGCCGCAGTGCCGCGAGGAAGCCCTCGCCGTCGGTGTTCTCCCCGAGGAGCCCGCCGGCCTCGACGACCACGCAGTTCGCCGCCCCGAGCCGGGCGGTCGCCGGGCTCCGGCGCTGCACCGCCGCCGCGACCGCCTCTTTGAGCGGCATCGTGACCGAGGCGCCCCGGAGGCCCAGGGCGCGCATCCCCCCGAGGGCCGCGCCGAGGTCGTCGAGGCGGACCCGGAAGGCGACCGAGACCCAGTCGAGCCCGAGCGCGGCGAAGGCCGCGTTGTGCAGCACCGGTGACAACGAGTGGCGCACGGGGTCCCCCATCACCCCGACCACCGCCGAGCTCCCCGACGGCCACCCGTGTCCGCCCGCGACAGGCGAGCCGGTCATGTCGCGGGCGCGCTGGAGGCGTGCGTCGCCGCGTTGGCCGCTGCCTCCTGGACGAGCGCGAGCTGCTGTGTGTAGGTCGTGGCGAACTTCATGATGCCCCGCTGGTCTGTCACCAGGTCGAAGTAGAGCCACGTGCCCGGTGGCGGGTCGACGGCGGCGCGCAGCGCGTCGAGCGACGGGGTGCAGATCGGCGTCGGCGTGAGCCCGGCGTGGAGGTACGTGTTGTAGGGGGTTGTGAGCTGCTCTTCCTGCGGGGTGACCGGGCCGCCGTCCTTGCCGAGGGAGTAGAGCACGGTCGATGTCATGTCGAGGCGCATCCCCGCCGCGAGGCGGTTGAAGATCACCCGTGCGACGTCGCCCAGGTACCGGGTGAAGTAGCCCTCCTTCTGGGCGATCGAGGCGAGCGTCACGAGCTGGTAGGCGTCGAGGCCGTCGCGCGTGGTGGCAGGCGTGAGCCCGGCGGCACGCGCCTCGGCGACAAAGCGCGTCACCATCTGGTGCAGGAGCGTGCGGCCCGTCTCTGTGGGGAGGATCCGGTAGGTGCCGGTCCCGATCAGTCCCTCGAGCGACGCGCCGGGGGTGGGCTGGAACGGCGAGCGGACGCCGCTCGCCACGCCCGCCCGGGCGAAGGCGTGCGCGACGCTCCCCGGCAGGGAGGCGAGCTCGTTGGTGAGCTCCGAGATGGTCATGCCCGGCCTGACCGTGAGCTCGGCGACGTTCGGCCCGGCGTCGAGAAGGGCCTTGGCGGCGGAGAAGGAGAGGTTGCGGTGGAGCTCGTAGGTGCCGGGTCGCACCAGCGGTGAGCCGTGCACGACGGACCACAGCCCGAAGGCCACGGATGTCCCGATCACCTGTGCGCTGGTCAGGGCCGAGGTGATGGCCCCGAGCGGCTCACCGGGATGCACGTGGACGAGGACCGCCCTCCCCGGCCCGCCGAACGGGTTCGCCTCCGCCTCGTACCAGCCGATCGCGCCCGCGAGCACCACGAGCACCGCGGCGAGCGCCCCCAGGATCCGACCGCGCCGCGTGAGGCGGCGCACCGGGGGCACGCCGTGGGGAGGCGTGTCGTCCGTCCGCTCGCCGGATGGCTCGTCGCGTGGCTCGTCGGGTGGGCCGGTCAAGGTCATCGAGATGGTCGGCCGCGCCGGGTCGGGCTCAGCGGGCGTCGAGCCATGATTGCAGCAGGACGGCCGCCGCCGCGCTGTCGACCCGCACCCGCCGTTGCCGCCCGTCGGCGCCGGCGGCGGCGAGCGCCGACGTCGCGGACACGGTGGTGAGCCGCTCGTCGAACGTCTCGACGCGCACCCCTTGGCCGGCGAGCACCGCCGCGAGCGCGCGCGCCTCCCGTGTCGCCGCGAGGGCGGCCGGACCACGGCTCCCGTCGAGCGAGAGCGGCAACCCGACCACGACGACGTCGGCACCCTCTTCCTCGACCACCGCCGCGATCGCCCGGTGGTCGAGGGACCGCTCCCCGTGCCGCTCGATGCAGGGGCGCGGGAAGGCGAGCGCGCGGGTCCCGTCGCTCACCGCGATCCCGATGCGCCGCGAGCCGAGGTCGACGCCGACCGCCTTTCGCGCCGCGCCCACCGCTCAGGGAGCCCGGAGCAGCCGGAGCGCCTCGGCGAGCGCCTGGTCCAGTCGGGACGCGTCCCGCCCGCCGGCGAGCGCGAGCTGTGCCGAGCCGCCCCCGCCGCCGCCCACCAGCGCGCCGACCTGCCGCACGACCGCGGCCGCGTCGGGCTCCCCCCCGGTGGCAACGGCGATCGCCACTCGCTCGCCGTCGAGCGCGCCCCCGATCGCGACACCCCGCAGCCCGTGGCCCCTGGCTGCCTGGGCGAGCGCGCGCAGCTCCTCGGGAGCCCGGCCGTCGCGCCGCGCGACGACGACGCCTGCGTCCGCGCCCGCCGCGAGCTCCGCGGCCTCCGCACCGAGCGCCGACGCGCGGAGCCGGGAGAGCTCACGCGCCTCGGCCCGCTCGCGCTCGACCAGTCGCCCGAGCGCGTCGAGGAGCCCGCTCGGCTCCACCTTGAGGAGGCTCGCCGCCTGCGCGACGAGGCGCTCGCGGTCTCGCAGCCGCTCGATCGTCGCCGTCCCGGTGACCGCCTCGATGCGCCGGGTGTTGGCGCCGATCGACCCCTCCGAGACGATCGAGACGGGGCCGACCATGCCGAGCGCGTCGACGTGCGTGCCACCGCACAGCTCGAGCGAGTGGGGCCCCGCACGCACCACGCGCACGACGTCTCCGTACTTGTCGCCGAAGAAGGCCACCGCGCCCATCCGGTCGGCCTCCGACTTGGCCACCTCCATCGTCACCACCCGCTCGTCGGTCAGCACGTCACGGTTGGCGAGGCCGACGACGGCATCCAGCTCCTCGGGCTCGGGGGGCCCTCGGTGGCTGAAGTCGAACCGGAGCCGGTCGGGCGCCACGAGCGAGCCCTGCTGGCGGACCTGGTCGCCGAGCACCTCGCGCAGCGCGGCGTGGAGCAGGTGGGTCCCGGTGTGGTTCCTGCGGATCGCCTCCCGGCGCGGGCCGTCGATCGCCGCCAGCGCGTCCTGACCTGCAAAGACCTCGCCGGTGACCGTGGCGCGGTGCGCGGTCAGCCCGGGGAGCGCCGAGACCGTGTCCACCACCTCCGCGCGCCCGGTCTCGGTCACGATCGACCCGGTGTCGCCGACCTGCCCGCCGCCCTCCGCATAGAACGGCGTCCGGTCCAAGAACACCTCGACCGTGCCGGGCTCGGCGCCCGCGAGCACGCCGACGACCTGCGCACGGATCGCATAGTGCTCGGGGCTCCGGCCGACGAACAGCGTCGGTCCCGCCGTGTCGAACAGCGCGCGGTAGGCCGTCTCGTCGGCGCCGGGCGGCGACTTCGCGGCGAGCCGGGCGCGGCGGCGCTGCGCCTCCATCCGCGTGTCGTACTCGGCCCGGTCGACCGCCAAGCCCGCGTCGCGTGCGAGCTCCTCGGTGAGCTCGATCGGGAAGCCGTGGGTGTCGTGGAGCAGGAAGGCCGTCTCGCCGGGGAGCACGGTCCCGCGCGCCGCGCGCACCTCGGCGAGCGCCTCCTCGAGCAGGGTGAGCCCGGTCCGCAGCGTGCGGTCGAACCCGGACTCTTCGCGTTCGCAGACGTCCGCGATGATCTCGATCTCCGCGGCCACGTTGGGGTACGCCGCCCCCATCACGCGCGCGGTCGTCTCCGCGAGCGAGGGGGTGACGAGCCTCCGTGCGCCTGCACGGCGCGCGGCGAGCACCGCCCGGCGGATGACGCGGCGGAGCACGTAGCCCCGGCCGTCGTTGGACGGGATCACCCCGTCGGAGACGAGCATGGTCATCGCCCGTCCGTGGTCCGCCATCACCCGGAGGGCCACGTCGTGGGCCTCATCGCGCCCGTAGCGGACGCCGGTCAGCTCGGCGGCGGTCTCGACGAGCGGCGCGAGGACGTCGGTGTCGAAGATCGAGTCCGTGCCCGACAGGACCGGCAGGATCCGCTCGAGCCCCGCGCCGGTGTCGATGTTCTTCTTGGGCAGCTCGGTGAGCGAGCCGTCCGCCGCGCGGTTGTACTGCATGAAGACGAGGTTCCAGATCTCGACGTAGCGCTCGGCGGCGCCGTGCGCGGGCCCGCCGCCCTCGCCGTAGCGGTCGCCCTTGTCGAAGTAGATCTCCGAGCACGGGCCGCACGGTCCCGTGTCGCCCATCTGCCAGAAGTTGTCCTCCCCCATCCTCTGGATCCGGGCCGGGGGCACCCCCACCGAGTCCGTCCAGATCTCGGCGGCCTCGTCGTCGCTGTGGTGGACCGTGATCCACAGGCGATCTGCGTCGATGCCGAGGACCTCGGTGACGAGCTCCCAGGCGTAGGGTACGGCGCGCTCTTTGAAGTAGTCCCCGAAGCTGAAGTTGCCGAGCATCTCGAAGAAGGTGCAGTGGCGCCGCGTGTGGCCGACGACGTCGATGTCGTTGGTCCTGAAGCACTTCTGCACGGTGGTGGCCCGCGGCCAGGGCGCAGGCTCGTCCCCGAGGAAGTACGGCTTGAACGGCACCATCCCCGCGATCGTGAACAGCACGGTCGGGTCGTGCGGAATGAGGCTCGCGGACGGGACCACCTCGTGGTCCCGAGCGGCGAAGTACCCGGTGAAGGCGGCACGCAGCTCGTTGGCGTCCATCCGAGGCAGACTAGCGGTGCTGCCTGCGGGCTCCCGTTGGCCGTGCGCTCGACGGCGGGAGGCGGGAGGCGGCGCCGTGGTGGCGCGTCGGCGGCGCCTCGCCGAGCCGGCTCCACAGCTCGGTCTCGCAACGGCGCCGCTCGGCGCGGGCTGCGTCGAGCGCGTCGCCGAGGCGCCCCTTCATCTCGCGTGCCGCGTGCGCCGCGTCGCTTCCGGCGACGGCAGGCGAGAGCCGCGCCACGGCTCGGCGGACCCGCCGCCGGACACGCTGCTCGGTCCACAGGGTCCCTCCGACCCCCAGGACGATCCCGGCGCCGAGCCACATCGGGCGCCGCATCATCGGCGGGGGCCCACGAGCGACCGGCGCTCGGAGGACGGCGGCGGCGCGGCCGCCTGAACGCCGCCCAGGCGGCGGTGGCGGGCGCCGTCAGGGCGCGCGTCGTGGTGCGGGCGGGCGCCGTCGGCCCGGAGCCGGCGCACCCCGCCGACCGCGCCGGCCCGCCACGCGAGGAGCTTCACCACCGGGTTGGCGAAGGCACGGCGCGCCGCCTGCGCGGCGCGGTCGACGGCCGCGGTGACCGCCTCGGTGTCTGCGAGGACCGCGTCGACCCGCGCGATCTCCGCCGCCGCGTGGCCCGCAGCGGCGTGCGCCTCCTCCACCAGCGGCACTGCCTCGTGGCGCAGGGCCTCGATCCCGCGCTCGAGCCGGCGGACCTGGTTCACCAGGACGAAGGCGGCCACGAGCGAGACGACGGCCCCGAGGGAGCCGACGCAGGCCGCGACCACCACCACCACGTCTGCGGCGCTCACCCCACGAGCGTATCCGCCCGGACACGGGCTCGGCGGGTCTGCGTCCTGTCGTCGGCGCGCCCGAACGGCTAACGTTTGCACGTGCAGCAGATCTCGGGCGCGGAGGCTCGAAGCCGCAGCCTCTTCACCGTGCCTCCACGCCTCGCCGGCCTCGTGGCTCTCACCAAGCCGCGGATCATCGAGCTGCTGCTCATCACGACGGTCCCCACGATGTTCGTCGCTTCGAGGACCGTGCCGTCCTTCCGGCTGGTCGCCCTCACCGTGATCGGCGGCACGTTCGCCGCGGGCGGGGCCAACGCGTTCAACATGCTCTACGACCGCGACATCGACGCGGTCATGAACCGCACCAAGCGCCGGCCCCTCGTGTCGGGAGCGGTCTCGCCGGCCGACGCCCTGGTCCTCTCGATCGCCCTCGAAGTCGCGGCGTTCGCGCTGCTGTGGACGACGGTCAACCTGCTGTCCGCCCTCCTTGCGCTCGCAGCGGCGCTCTTCTACGTCGGCGTCTACACGGTGTGGATGAAGCGCCGCTACAAGAGCAACATCGTGATCGGCGGCGCTGCCGGGGCCGTCCCCACGCTGGTCGGGTGGAGCGCGGTCACCGGCCACCTCGCTGCGCCCGCCTGGGTGCTCTTCGGCATCGTCTTCGTCTGGACCCCGCCCCACTTCTGGGCACTCGCGATCCGCCACCGCGCCGACTACTCGAGGGCATCAGTGCCGATGCTGCCATCGGTCGCCGACACCTCCAAGGTCGTGCGCCAGATCATCGCGTACACGGTGCTCGTCACGGCGCTGTCGGTGCTGCTGGTCTTCGTCACGCATCTGGGATGGGTGCTCTTCGGCGTGACCGCGTGCCTGGACGCGGGGTTCTTGTACTACGCGTTCGCTCTCGTGAAGGACGCGAGCCCCAAGCGGGCGATGAAACTGTTCGGGTACTCCATCACGTACCTCTCAGCGCTCTTCTGCGCGATGGGGGTGGTCGCGATCGTCCGGCACCCCTGATCGGCCATCATGGCCGAGGTGGCGACGGATGGCGCAGCGGTCCCTGGCACCGGTGGCGTGCCCGACGAACCCGACGCGCCCGACGCGCACGGGGAGACAGACCCGGCCCCCGTCGCCAATGCGAGCCCACCCTCCACGGACCTTGCGCCTGGCATCAGCGGCCCGCCGAGGATCCCGCGCCGGACGGTCCAGCTGCTGATCGCGGCAGCGCTCGGGCTCCTCTTGCTCACGGTGGTGATCAACAGGATCGCGAGCTCCGCGTCGACGCCCTCCGCCACCACGCAGACCACGCAGGTGCAGCAGGTCGTCGGGGGCAGCGCGCCGCCGCTGAACTCGGCCCAGCTCCACGCGCCGCTCCGGAACCTCCTCGACCTCACGCGCCTGCGGGGCCGCCAGCCGAAGCCCTTCTCGCTCACCGACGCCGCGACCGGAAGGGTGGTCACCCTCTCCGCGCTGGCCGGCCACGTGGTGGTCCTGACCTTCGCCGACGCCAACTGCAAGGACATCTGCCCCGTGCTCGCCGCAGAGCTGCACCAGGCAGCCGCGGACCTGGCGAAGACGCGGGTCCCGGTCTCCTTCGTGACGGTCAACTCGGACCCCCTCGAGACGGCGCCGACGCACGCGGCGATCCTCCGCCAGCCGCTCTTCGCCTCGCTCCCGGGGTGGATGTTCCTCACTGGCTCGGTCCATCGGCTCAACCGGGTATGGGTCGACTACGGCATCTCCATCACCGCAGACCCTGCGACCGGCGTCGCCTCCCACAACGACCTCATGTACTTCATCTCTCGCAAGGGAACGCTCGAGTGGAGCGCGCTTTTGTTCGCCGACGAATCGCCCGACGGCACGTTCTCCCTCCCCCAGCCGGTCATCGCCCGCTTCGCCGAGGGCATCGCCCGGTACGCCGCGAAGCTGGCCCGGTGACCGACCCCTCCTCCCGCCGCGCGCCGCGTGCACCGCAGGCGCCGGTCGAGGCGCCTGTCGAGGCGCACCCGCTCCCGCCCCTGCCGCCGGAGCCTGCTGCCGGGCCGCCGGGCGGAGGGCTCGGACCGATCCCGGGCTTTACACGGCCTGCGCCCGGCCGCCCCTGGTACAAGCGCTGGGCGCTGTGGGTCGTCGTCCTGGCCGCGGCCATCATCGCGGACCTTCCCAAACCTCAGAGCGACACGCAGAAGGCGGCCGTGGTCGCCGCGGTCCTGAAGGAGATCTCCACAGACGTGCACCCCTGCGAGTACGCAGTCTCAGAGGCGTTCAGGACATTCTACGACCCGGTGACCCACGACACGCTCCCCGCGGCCTCGCGCACGTTCGCCCACCAGTACCTGAGCCAGGACCAGCAGGCGTGCAGCTTCGTGAACACAGGGATCTTCGGCATGTCGACAATCACAGTCCCTAACTCTGCTGCCGGCCGGCAGCTGAGCGCGATCATCAAGACCGCCCTCGAGTGGTGCACGTCCGACGCCAACGGCGCGATCGCCGACATCGAGACGCTCGTCACCCAGCCGGGGGACCGGGCAGCCCTCGAGGACCTCGCGACACGGGAGCGGCTGCTCGCCGCCGACCGCGCGGCTGCAGTGAGGGACATACGCGCCGCCGAGGCAGCTCTCGACGGCCTGCCGCTGCCGAGCATCGGGCTCCCCAGCCTCCCGCACCCGACGGCGTCCTCCTCCTGACCAGAGCCGCTCCTTCAGGAACAACCAGCCGGGCCGGGCTGACCAGCCGGGCCGGGCTGACCAGCCGCCCGCGCCGGGCGCGACGCTCAGGTGATCTGCAGAGGCTCGTGCGTCAGTCGGGCTTTCCCCACCACCGCTCCTTGCGGACCATCGACCGCAGCTCCGCGTCGGGATCCTCCCCGCTCTTCAGCCAGGCGAGCAGGTCGGTGAACACCACGGGCACGAACGCCGCCGCGGCCCCGAAGAACAGAGTGCCCGTCGAGAGCTCCTGGTCCGCCGAGGTGCCGATCCCGCCGGCCGCGTGGTGGTAGGCCACGTACCACGACACGTCCGAGAACCCGATCGAGTACGCCATCACCCACACCGACCACATCGTGAGCGCGGCGACCACGCCTCGCCACGGGTGCGGGGCACGCGGCTCGAGCGGCGCGCAGGACACGAGCTCGACCCACAACGGCACGCCGACCACGACGAGCGAGACGATCTCCGGGGCGACGAGCCACCGGTGGCGCTCGAGCGCGTCCATGAGCGCTGGCGTGCGCCAGCACAGCAGCACCGCCACATCGACGGCCGCGAAGCCGATGGCGCGCCACGTGGACGGATGACGGCGCCGGGCCCCGTTGAGGCGGAGCGCCCACAGCGCGAGCCGATGCCCCGCCTCGCCCGGCACGAGCCTCAGCGGCCACCCCAGCACGATCAGCGCCGGCAGTGCGAAGCCGGTCAGGTCGAACTGGACCGTCTCGACGAATTCGTAGCCATGCGCGTCGGTGAAGATCGGGGGAAGCACCGCGAGCAGCAGTGCCGCCAGCGCGCCGAGCAGGAGCAGTGTCCTCACGCGCCGGGCCCCCGGCGCCGCAGCGGAGCCTACGGGTTCGGCCTGCGCTGGAAGAACAGCCACAGCAACCCGACGAGGAAGGCGCCGAGCGGAATCGCGATCGTGAGGACCTGCGCCCCGATGTAGGTGTCGGTTCCGATCAACGTTCCTCCTCGATTCAAGACAGCATACCCGTGGCGGGTCTCAGACGGTCACGTAGATGAAGACCCAGAAGAAGATCCCCACCAGCGCGGTGTAGATCCAGAAGTGCGACGACGACACGATGTTGACCCGCGTGATCCGCGGCATCAGCACCTCGTGGCGGTCGCCGCCCTCCTCTGCATGCGCGCGCCGGAGCCGAAGATGGCGGGCGAGCAGCGTCTCGGTCCAGTAGACCGCCGCGACCAGCAGGATGATGTTCATGACCGCCCACCCGACGAACACCGACGCGTAGCCGCTCGAGCCGGGATAGAAGGGAAGGTCGGTCAGCTCCCAGCACTGCAGTCCGAGCGCGATCAGCCCGCCGAGCAGCGACGTCCAGCCTGCGACCTGCCAGTCCACGTGGAACCCCTTGCGGAGCCGCTGGACGCCGTAGAAGTTGACGACCGCGGTCGCGACGGTGAACGCGATGATGGCCGCGCCGGTCGCCGTCGGCGCGGTGACGCCGCCGGGGCGCCAGAGGTGGTCGCTGTTGGCCGAGCGGAGGTAGAAGTAGGCGAAGGCGAGCGCAGCGAAGGCGAAGGAGAGGATGGCGATGAAGAGCCGTCCCCCCGTCCACAGCGCCCCTTCGGCGGCACGCATCTCGTACGCCGCTTCCTCGGGGGTGCCCATCCCCTCGAGCGAGTGTGAAGTGATCTCGGTCATGGTCTCCTCGCTGTCACACGATCGGGCCGCTCGCAGCTCATGCGCCTTGGTCCGACGACGTTCCGCGACCGGCTCCCGCGCCGGCCATCGCGCCGGTCCCGTCGTTCGCCGCCGCCTCGGCGAAATTGGCAGGCTCGAGGTCGGCCACCGCCACGTCCCCGGGCTCGGAGTAGTGGTAGGGGTCGGCGAGGACGACCGGGATCCGCTCGAAGTTGTACCAGGGCGGCGGGTTTGCCGTCTGCCACTCGAGCCCGTTCGAGTCCCACGGGTTGGCAGGTGCAGGCTTCGGGTCGATCCACAGCGACCAGATGAAGTTCGCCGCAAACACGATGAAGGAGGCGCCGAGCAGGAACGCCGAGACCGACGCGAAGTCGTTGAGGGTCTGCAGGCGCGCCGCGTACTCGAACACGCGCCGCGGCTGGTCGAACAGCCCCACCAAGAAGAGCGGGAAGAACGTGAGGTTGAAGAAGACGAACATCATCCAGAAGTGGATCTGGCCGAGCTTCTTGTTCAGCATCTTCCCGGTCACCTTCGGCGTCCAGTAGTACACGCCGCCGAAGAAGGCGAACACCAGGCCGCCGAGGATCGTGTAGTGGAAGTGCGAGAGCACGAAGAACCCGCCGTGGACCGTGACGTTCACCGGCACGTCGGAGAGGAACACCCCGGTGATGCCTCCGATGAGGAAGTTGAAGTACAGCGCGAGGCAGAAGAGCATCGGGACTTCGAAGCGCATCTTCGACTTGTAGATGGTGCCGAGACCGACGAGGTAGATGAAGCCGGTGGGGATCGAGATGAGCTCCGTGGTGAGCATGAAGAGCGGCCGCATGTCCGGGTTGATACCGCTCTGGAAGAGGTGGTGCTGCCACACGAAGTACGACAGCAGCCCCACGCCGACCATGCCCGCCGCGCCGACCTTGTAGGCGAAGAGCGGCTTGCGGCAGAACACGGGCAGCAGCTCGCCGACGATCCCGAAGCCCGGCAGCGCCATGATGTACACCTCGGGATGGCCGAAGAACCAGAACAGGTTCTCCCAGAGGTAGGAGCTCCCGCCGTGCACGTCGATGAAGAACGTGGTCGGCACCGTCCGGTCCAGGATCCCGAGCATGCAGCTGACCGTGAGGGTCGGGGTCGCGGTGGACAAGAGGACGCTCGTGACCAGGATCGACCATACGAAGATCGGGAGCCGGCCCCAGCTCATCCCGGGCGCTCGGTAGTGGATGACGGTTGCGATCTGGTTGAACCCCGCGAGGATCATGCCGAGCGAGATCACGAGGAACCCGACGAGGTAGGCGTCCATGCCGACATCGGCCTGGTTCTGCAGCGGCGCGTAGCCGGTCCATCCGGTCGGGAACCCGCCGAGCGGCAGGGCGGTGAGGATCACGAAGTACCCGGCGGTGAACAACCAGAAGGAGAAGGCCTCGATGCGCGGGAACGCCATGCGCCTGGAGCCGATCATGAGCGGGACGAGGTAGTTGCCGAGCGGGCCGACGACGAGCGACGACGCCATCATCATCATGATCGTGCCGTGCTCACCCACGATCGAGATGTAGGTCCCCGGACCGTAGATGTGTGTCGTCGGATTGAGGAGCTCGGTCCGGATGGCCATCGCGAGCAGGCCGCCCGTGAACAGGAACATCAGCACCATGATCAGGTACTGCTTGCCCACGACCTTGTGTGTGAGGCTGAAGCGGAAGTACTTCGTCCAGTCGGTCGCCTCCTTCGGCACCGGCTCGCGCCCGACGAGCTTGGCGAGCGGGTAGTTGAGCGCGCCGATGCCGAGCAGCCAGCCGACCACGCCGAAGACGAGGCCGAGGACGATCGCGATGTCGTTCTCGGCCGCTGTGGAGATGTACGGGCGGCCGGTGCCGATGACGTTGCCGATCCAGTGGCCGAAGGCATACCCCGCCACCATGAGGACGAGCGCGGTCCCCACGTGCTGGCCGAGCCACGCGGGGCGGCTCCTGGTCGTCCCCGACATCGGGGGGCGCACCTCTCCGACGGTCCCGGCCTCGCCTGCGGGCGGCACGTCGACGCTCATCGGTATGGCCTCCTGTGGTCCCGGTCCTGGCGCGGGCGGGTCATGCGCTGCGCCCGTTGCCGATCTGCCTGCTGTCGAACCATCTGCCTGCTGTCGAACTGACTGCCGTCGATCATGTGCCTGTTGTCACTGTCGCTGCCGACGGCGTCCGCACGACCTTCTGGGCAGCCTTTGTGGCCCCGTAGTGCTCCTCCTTGCTGAAGGGCGACTGGCCGCTTGTGTTGATGCCTGTCACGCCTGTCGCGCCGTTCGCTGTCGCCGAGTAGGTCCAGGCGAACGGCGGCAGGTACTTCGTGTCAACGGCCTGCTTGCGCATGGTGGAGAGCGCCCACTTCTCGAACGCGTCCTTCGAGACGACCTTGCCGTAGTCGTACATGGCGCCGTGCCAGATGCCGCAGAGCTCCGAGCAGCGCACTGTGAAGGTGCCGGTCTGGCGGGTCTTCGCGTAGGCGACGTCGTCGACCTGCGGGTTGGCGTCCGCCTTCACCCCGATCTGGTACGCCCAGAAGCTGTGGATCACGTCGAGCGAGGTCACGTGGAACGCGGTCTCGGTGTCGTCGGGCAGCACGAGTGTGCTCGTCTCCATGCCTCCGAAGGTCGGGTAGCGGTACGTGAACTTCCACTGCTGGGCGATGACCTGGACGGGCAGGATGGAGGTGGACGACGGCTTCCAGATCGGGTTGGGGCCTTCCGCGCCGCCGGCGCCTGCGGGCAGGATGAGCTCGACGGTCCCGAAGACGAAGGCGCCGAGCACCACCACCGTGGTGATGGCGATCCACCAGAACTGGACCTTGAAGTTGCCCCGCGCCGCAGGCCCTCCCACCGGCTCGGGGGCCCCCGGCCGCGAGTCGCGCCACATGTAGATCGCGTAAGCCATGTAGATCCACACGCCGAGCACGACCGGCGCGGCGGCGAGGAACAAGACGTTGAAGTCGAACTGCGCGCCCTGCGCGACGTTGGTCATGTCCCCGGGCGGGACGTGCGGGCCGGCGACGAACCACCAGATCAGGTCGCACGCCAACGACGCCACCAGCCACACCGGGATCAGCCGGCGGAAGTGGTGGGTCTGGTCGGTGGAACCGCTTCTGCCCGCGCCAGGTCCACCCGTCGTGCCGGACTCGTCGCTCATGCTCTCACCTCGAGGAAGCCGCCCATGTAGCCCAGGGTCTGCATCGGACCGCCGTTGCCGGCGTAGTGGCCGGCACCGCAGGGGATGAAGCACTGGAAGTGGTAGTTGCCCGGCCCCGGCGTGGTGAACGAGAACGTCATCGTCTGGTGGAGCTGGGTGCGCGGGTTGCACGGGCCCGATGTGCAGAAGCCCGGCTTGGATGTGTCGACGCCTTCGAGCGGCACGCTCAACCCCAGCGCGGGCACCGTGAACGTGTGGCCGACACCGGGCGGCTTGTAGGAGTTGATGACCTTGAACGTCTTGCCGTCGAGCTTCGCCGTGCCCCCGGCCGTGCCGGTCACCATGCCAAACTGCTGGTTGCGCAGCGGGCTCCCCGAGTCGAACTGGTAGAGGGTGACGTCGATCTTCGTGTGGGCCGGCAGCTGGACGAGCGTCGTGTGCACCCAATGCTTGGTGCGCGGTGTCATCGTCTGGTACGAGACCCATGTCGGATGTGCGCCTGTGCCGACCGCCGAGTCCGTCTGGAAGACCAGGTGCACGTGACCTGTCGACACGTCGCCCAGGTAGCTCACCGTCTGCGGCTCGGTCCCCACGAAGGACATCGCGGCGAACACGACGAGGAACACCGCGCAGGCGAACAAGCCAAGCACGATGGCAATGCGCCCGGATCGGGACACTTCCTCGCCCCCCTTCTCGAACTCCGAACTCGGCGGCATCTGCGAACAACCGATTGCGAACAACCGATTGCGACTGCCTCGTCGCTACCTTACGGCGCAAGGTCTCCCGGGTCAACCATCTCCGAACCTCTGGAGTGAGGCAGCCCGACGCCAGCGGGAAAGGAACGCCATATCCCTTTCCAGCGCCTCGCCTCTGGGCCCCTCTAGGCCCAGCCCGCTGTGCCCGCTGGGCCGGCCGGGCCGGCTGGGCCGGCTGTGCCGGCTGGGCCGGCTGGGCCGGCTTGGCCCGCCGCGTCCTCTTCCCCGCCCCCAAGGCGCCGGAGCCGGGCCGCGACCTCGGCCTCTGCGCCGTGGCGCGAGGGCTCGTAGTAGACGTGGCCCTCCAGGGCCGCCGGCCGGTGCTGCTGGCGCACCCATCCTTCCGGCGCGTCGTGCGGGTACCGGTAGCCGGCGCCGTGACCGATCCCGGCGGCGGCCCGGTAGTGGCTGTCGCGCAGGTGCGCGGGCACCTCGGCGCGGCCCGGCCCGCGGACGTCTTCGCGCGCCTTGGCGAGCGCCACGGTCACCCGGTTCGACTTGGGGGCGCAGGCGAGGTAAACGACCGCTTCCGCCAGGTTGAGCGCGGCCTCGGGCAGCCCGACCATCTCGACGGCCCGTGCCGCGGCGTCAGCGACGACGAGCGCCTGGGGATCGGCCAAGCCGACGTCCTCGCTCGCCAGGATCACGAGCCTGCGGGCGATGAAGCGCGCGTCCTCTCCGGCGTCGAGCATCCGCGCCATCCAGTACAGCCCGGCGTCGGGGTCCGAGCCCCTGACGCTCTTGATGAACGCGCTGACCTGGTCGTAGTGCTCGTCGACCCCCTGGTGGTAGAGGCGCCCCGCCCGGGCCCGGACGACGTCGTCGAGCCCGACCGCGATCGGCGCCGCGTCCGGGTCTCCCCGGTCCCCGTGCGCCGCTTCCGACCCGGCGCCGGGGTCAGAGCGCGCCGCAGCCAGGGCGACGGCGACCTCGAGGGTGGTGAGCGCGGCCCGGGCGTCACCTTCGGCAGCGCCGACCAGCGCGCCCAGGGCCTCGTCCGTCGCCTCCGCACCCTCCGCCGCGAGCCCCCGCCGGACGAGCTGGGCCACGTCGTCGTCTCCGAGCGGCTCGAGCCGCCAGAGCGTGGCCCGGCTCATGAGCGGCGGGTTCACCTCGAAGAAGGGGTTCTCGGTCGTCGCGCCGATGAAGACCACCACCCCGTCCTCCACCGCCGGCAAGAGGACGTCCTGCTGGGCCTTGTTGAACCGGTGCACCTCGTCGACGAAGAGGATCGTCCCGAGTCCCCGCTCACCCAGGCGGCGGCGGGCCCCCTCGATGGCCTCACGCACCTCCTTCACGCCGGCGGTCACCGCGGAGAGCGCGACCATCTCCTTCCTCGTCGCCTCGGCGATGAGGCGGGCGAGCGTGGTCTTGCCGCTCCCCGGGGGTCCCCACAGCACCACCGACCCGACGCGGTCGCGCTCGACGAGCACCCGCAGCGGCGCGCCGGGGCCGACGAGGTGGCGTTGGCCCACCACCTCGTCGAGCCGGCGCGGCCGGAGCCGCGCGGCGAGCGGGGCCCGGGATGCCAGCCGCGCCTCCGCCGCAGCCTCGAAGAGCCCCGTCACTCGGCCGCACCTCGCCCGCCGACGCTCTCGGTCACCGCTCGACCACCCGGATCCCGAGCTCGGCGAGCGACGACGCGGGCAGCGGCTTCGGCGCGCCCGTGAGCGGGTCCGCGCCCGACTGGGTCTTCGGGAAGGCGATCACCTCGCGGATGCTCTCCTCTCCCGCCAGCACCGCGGCGAGCCGGTCGATCCCGAAGGCGAAGCCCGCGTGCGGGGGCGCGCCGTAGCGAAAGGCGCCCGTGAGGAACCCGAAGCGCGACGCCGCGTCCTCCTCGGAGATCCCGAGCACCTTGAAGACCCGGGCCTGGACGTCGGCGCGGTGGATCCTGACGCTTCCCGACCCGAGCTCCCAGCCGTTGAGCACGAGGTCGTAGGCCTGCGAGCGCACCGAGAGCGGATCGCGCTCCATCAGGTCAAAGTCGTCCGGGTAGGGCATCGTGAAGGGATGGTGCGCAGGGACCGGATGGCCGTCGGCCCCGATCCCCTCGAAGAGCGGGAACTCGACCACCCAGACGTAGCGGTACGGCCCCTCGCCCACCGGCCTCGCCGACAGCTCCACGCGAAGCTGGCCGAGCGTGGTGCATGCGGTCGTGTGCTCGTCGGCCACGGCCAGGACGAGGTCGCCTGGGATCGCGCCCGTCGCCGCGAGCAGCCCGTCGCGCTCGGGGTCCGAGAGGACCCGTGCGAGGGGGGAGTCGAGCGCCGCCGCGCCCTCGCGCTCGGTGACACGGAACCACGCCAGACCCTTGGCGCCGAGCCTCTTGGCCCGGCTGACCAGCGCGTCGAGCGCCGACCGGGTCGTCTCGGCACCTCCCGGGACGCGCAACCCCTTCACGGCGGGCGCCTGGAAGGCGCGGACCTCGGTCTGTTCGAACACGTCGCCCAGGTCGACGAGCGTCTGGTCGATCCGCAGGTCCGGCTTGTCGGTGCCGTAGCGGTCGAGCGCCTCCTTCCACGTCATCTGCGCGATCGGGGGAGGCCGCTCCCCCGTGGCCGCCTCCGCAGCGTCGAGCACCGCCTCTGAGACGAAGCCGAGCACGTCGTCTTGGGTGACGAACGACGCCTCCATGTCGAGCTGGGTGAACTCGAACTGGCGATCGGCCCGCAGGTCCTCGTCCCGCAGGCAGCGGGCGATCTGGTAGTAGCGGTCGAAGCCCCCGACCATGAGCAGCTGCTTGGCGATCTGGGGGCTCTGCGGCAGGACGTAGAAGTCGCCCCGGTGCAGCCGGCTCGGCACGGCGAACTCGCGGGCGCCCTCGGGCGTGGGCGACCACAGGAGCGGGGTCTCGACCTCGCAGAACCCCTGGCGGTCCATGGCGCGCCGAATGGCGGAGACGACCGCCGCCCGGAGCCGGAGGTTCGCCTGCATCCGGGGGCGCCGGAGGTCGACGTAGCGGTAGCGAAGCCGCACGGCCTCGTCGACGTCTGCCCGGTCCTCCACGAGGAAGGGGGGCGGCTCCGCGACCGAAAGGACCTCGACCGCGCACTCGCCGATCTCCACCTCCCCGGTCTCGAGCGCCGGGTTCTCCATCCCCGCAGGGCGCCTTCGGACGACCCCGGTGACCGACACGACGTACTCGGCGCGCAGCTCGACCGATCCGTCCACCACACACTGGACGATCCCGCTCCTGTCCCGCAGGTCCACGAACGCGAGATGCTCTCCGTGCTCGCGCCGCCTGGCGACCCACCCGCACAGCCGGACCCGGGCGCCGAGGTCGTCGAGGCCGATCTCGCCGCACAGTCCCGTGCGCATCGACGTCGCGCTCGTCATCTCCCGGTCTCCTTCCTCGTTGCGCCGGCGACCGCGTCGACGACCCCCTCGGCGGGGACCGACACCTGGGCCCCGCCGCTGCGCAGCGAGCGCACGAGGACCGTCCCGGCCGCAGCTTCCTTCGGCCCGACGATGAGGGCGACGGTCGCCCCCGAGCGGTCGGCGAGCTTCATCTGGGCCTTCATGGAGCGCCCGTCGAAGGCGCGGTCCGCGCTGAGCCCCGCCTCGCGCAGGCGCACGGTGAGCTCGAGCGCCGCTGCGCCCCCGGCCACGTCGACGATGAACGCGTCGAGAGGCGGCGGCGCAGCAGGGAAGACGCCCTCAGCGTCGCAGGCGACGAGGACACGCTCGATCCCCATGCCGAAGCCGATGCCGGGGGTGGGATCCCCCCCGAGCATCTCGACCAGCCCGTCGTAGCGGCCGCCGCCGCACAGCGCGTTCTGGGCGGCCTCGATCGCGCCGGAGGCGTACTCGAAGGTCGTGCGCGTGTAGTAGTCGAAGCCGCGGACCAAGCGCGCGTCGAGCTCGAAGCGGATCCCGAGCGCGCCGAGCCCCTCTTGGACCCGGACGAAGTGCGCCGTGCACTCGGCGCACAGGTGCTCCAAGAGCGTGGGCGCCTCGGCGGTGACCGCGCGGCACTCGTCCCGCTTGCAGTCGAGCACGCGCATCGGGTTCGCGCGAAAGCGCGCCCGGTGCTCCTCGCACAGCCCGCCCTGGTGCGCCTCGAGGTACGAATCCAACAGCTCCAGGTAGCGCGGCCGGCACGCGGCGTCACCCATCGACCCGATGCGCAGCGAGTAGTCGGTGAGACCGAGGCGCGCGAGGAACGTCTGGGCGACCCAGATCACCTCGACGTCGAGGTCGGCGTCGGCGACACCGAGCGCCTCGATCCCGAGCTGGTGGTGCTGGCGGTAGCGCGCCGCCTGGGGGCGCTCGTGGCGCAGCAGCGGCGCCATGTACCACGCCTTCCACGGCAGGACCGGATGATGCTGGATGTACGCGCGCACGACCGAGGCGGTGCCTTCGGGTCGCAGCGCGAGCATCTGGCCGTCACGGTCGGAGAACTCGTACATCTCCTTGCCGACGACGTCGTTCTCCTCACCGATGCCGCGGCGGAACACGGAGGCGTACTCGAACACGGGGCTCTGGATGAGCCCGTAGCCGGACCCTTCGACCAGCGCGCCGAACCGCTCGATCGCCCGCTCGAACCGCCAGGACTCCGGCCACAGCAGGTCCCGAGTGCCGGTCGGGGCGCGCGGCTCCGCACGCTCGTCCGCCGTGCGCGCCACGGGTCAGGCCTTCTTGCCGGGAAGCAACCGGTAGGCGTCGAACACGCCGTCGAGGTGCTTGAGCGACGCCAGCACCGAGTGGAGGTGGGCGGGATCGGCGAGCTCCACCTCGAACGACATGCGGCTCACGCGATCGGGCGCCGTCACGGTGCGGGCTGAGACGATGTTGAGGTGGTGCTCGGACACCACACGGCTCACGTCGGCGAGAAGCCGCTCGCGGTCGAAGGCCAGGACCTCCACGGTGGCGACGAAGATCCCTTCGACGCCGCGATCCCACTCGACCTCGATCAGGCGCTCCTGGGAACGGCGCGAGAGCGCCGTCGCGTTCGAGCAGTCGGCGCGGTGCACCGAGACCCCCCGTCCCTGGGTGACGAACCCGAGGAGCTGGTCTCCCGGCACCGGCGTGCAGCAACGGGCCAGGTGGACCATCACGTCGTCGAGGCCCTCGACGTACAGGCCTGCAGCGGCGACCCTGCTCCGGCGCGTGCGCTGCGCGGTGAGCCCCGCGGTGAGCCTCGCGGTGGTGGGGAGCTGGTCCGGTTCGCCGGGCCGCAGCTCGCGGGCGAGCCGCTGGACGACCGACTGGGCCGACGCCTGGTGCTCGCCGATGGCCGCGTACAGCGAGTCGGTGTCGGCGAGGTTCATCGCTGCGGCCACCTGGGCGAGCGCGCTCGAGGCCATCACCTTGTGCAGCGGCATCCCCTCTCGGCGCAGCGCCTTCGCCAGCTCCTCCTTGCCGGTCTCGATCGCGTCCTCGCGACGCTCCCTGCTGAACCACTGGCGGATCTTGTTGCGCGCCCTCGACGAGGCGACGATATCGAGCCAGTCGCGCGAGGGCGCCGCCGAAGGAGACTTCGAGGTGAAGATCTCCACCGTGTCGGCCGACGCGAGCCGCGTGTCGAGCGGCACGAGCCGGCCGTTGACGCGCGCTCCGATGCAGCGGTGGCCCACCTCGGTGTGGATCGCGTAGGCGAAGTCGACCGGGGTCGATCGGGCAGGAAGGGGGATGACCCTGCCCTTGGGCGTGAACACGTAGACCTCGTCCTGCTCGAGGTCGAGCTTGAGCGCCTCGAGGAACTCCAGCGGATCGGTCGTCTCCTGGTCGACGTCGGAGATCCGCTGCATCCACGCGAGCTCCGAGGAGACGTCCTCCCTCTCCTTGTACCCCCAGTGCGCGGCGATGCCGTACTCCGCGCGGCGGTGCATCTCGTGGGTCCTGATCTGGACCTCGATCGGCTTGCCGTCGAGGCCGATCACCGTGGTGTGCAGGGACTGGTAGAGGTTGAACTTCGGGGTGTTGATGTAGTCCTTGAAGCGTCCCTGCACCGGGGGCCAGATCGCGTGGATCGCGCCGAGCGCCGCCCAGCAGTCCTTCTCGCTCGCGACGACGACGCGCATGCCGACGAGGTCGTGGATGTCGTCGAACTCCTTGCCGCGCACCACCATCTTCTCGTAGATGCTCCACAGGTGCTTGGGCCGGCCGGTGACCTCTGCCTCGACGCCCGCCGCGGCGAGCCGCTCGCGCACCGAGATGAGGACGCGGGCGAGGTACTCCTCGCGCTGGGGCGCGCGGACCGCGACCATCTGCTCGATCTCCGCGTAGCGCCTCGGGTGCAGGGTCGCGAAGGCAAGGTCCTCCAGCTGCCAGCGGACCTGCTGGACACCCAGGCGGTGTGCGAGGGGTGCGTAGACGTCGAAGGTCTCGGTGGCGATCCGCCGCTGCTTCCATGCGGGCATCACGCCCAGGGTCCGCATGTTGTGGAGACGGTCGGCGAGCTTGATCAACAGGACCCGCCAGTCGCTCGCCATCGCGACCAGCATCTTGCGGATGGTCGCCGCCTGCTGCTGCTCCTTGGAGTCGAACTGGAGCCGGTCGAGCTTGGTCACTCCGTCGACGATGCCGGTCACGACCCCTCCGAGGGCGGACTCCAGCGCCTCGAGGGTGAGCCCGCCGTCCTCGACCGCGTCGTGGAGGAGGGCGGCGGCCACCGAGGACGTGTCGAGCCCGAGCTCTGCGACGATGCCGGCGACCGCGATCGGGTGCGTCACGTAGGGTTCTCCCGATCGCCGGAACTGCCCCTCGTGGGCCGCGGCGGCCATGCGCGCGGCCTGGAGCACCGGTGCCGTGTCCGCCTCGGGATGCCGGGCGGCAAAGGTCCGGAGCACGGGCTCCAGCAACTCGCCGAGGCGCCCGGGCTCCGCGTAGGCGGCGTGCTCGCCGCCGACCGTCGCCAGCGTCACCATTCCTTCACGCTACTAGGAGGAACGACGCTTGCGGTGCTCCGACTCCCGCCCGCCCGACTGCACCCCCGAGCGCCGCGCTAGCGCCGCCGCTTGCCCTTGCCCCCCTTGCGCGAGCGGGGAGGCTGACGGCGAGCCGGTGCCGGCCGCTGCGTGGACCGGACCTGGGTCCCCGGGCGCGGCGCCGACGGCCCGGCCACCCCGGCGGCCCCGTTGCCCGCGGGGGCAGGCACGGCCGGCTCCCGGGTGGCGGTGGCGGCCACCCGGCTCTGCGCCGGGCTCCGGCGGGGTGCCCGGGACTGGCCCGGACGGATGGTCCCGCCCCGCGCGTCGCGCGTCAGGCGCTGCACACCACCGGAAGCGGACGCGCCGAGCAGCGCGGCTGCGGCCCTGGGGGTGAGCAGCCCGAGGCGCTCACCCTTCTGCTCGACGCGCTGGCGGATCGCGACGTACCGGGGCTCGCGCTCCTTCAGCCAGGCGAGGATCGGGGAGGCGATGAAGATCGACGAGTACGCCCCGGAGAGCAGGCCCACGAACAGCGCCAGGCCGTAGTTGAGCAGCGTCGTCGCCCCCAGCAGCTCCGCGCCGATGAGGAGCACCGAGAGCACCGGGAGGATCGCGACGAGGGAGGTGTTGATCGAGCGGGCCAGGGTCTGGTTCATCGAGAGGTTGACCATCTCCGAATAGGTCAACCGGCCCGACGCGCCGAGGCCCTTGGTGTTGTCGCGGACGCGGTCGAACACCACGACCGTGTCGTAGAGGGAGTAGCCGAGGATGGTGAGGACCGCGATCACCGTGTCCGGGGTGACCTGGAAGCCCGCCAGCGAGTACACGCCTGCGGTCACGAGGAGGTCGTGGAGCAGCGCGAGGAAGGCTGCGATCGCCATCTTCGGCTCGAACCGGATGCTGATGTAGACGGCGACGAGCACCAGGAAGACGATCAGCGCGATGACCGCCTTCTGGGTGACCTGGCCTCCCCAGGTGGGGCCGACGGATGTCTCCGACACCGCTGTCCGTGTCGTCTTCGCGAGCTTTGCCAGCGCGGCGCGCACCCTCGCTGTCTCGCCGGCGCGCTGGGAGGCGCTGAGGTTGTTCAAATCCGCGGTGACCCGCACCTCCTGCGCGCTGCCGGTACCGAGGAGCTCGACGGTCGGCTGACTGAGCCCCGCAGCCTCGACCGCGTTCAGCGCCTGGGTCTGGGAGACGTGGGGCGCCTTCACGGTCCAGGCGTCGCCGCCTTTGAATGTGATCCCGAGGTTGAGCCCCCGGATGCCGAGCGAGAGCAGGCCGGCCACGATGATGACGAGCGAGATGCCGATCCACCAGCGGCGGCGGCCGACGAAGTCGAAGGAGGTCTCGCCCCGGTAGAGGCGCCGGAACGGTCCGGGGCGCTTCGGGCCGGCGACCGAAGGCGCCCTGGCGGCGAGCCGGGCCACCTCGTCTTCGACGAGCTCGGCCTCCGTGATCTCGGTTTCGGACTCGCCTTCGGCCGGGAACCCTGCGTCCCCGTCCGCGGCGCCGGGGTCGAGCCCCTCGACCTCGCGTGTCGCGCGGTCCTCGCTCATGCCGCTTCGGCCTCCGTGCTCACCGCGAGGCCCCTCGAGATCCCCATGCGCCGGCCGCCGACCAGCCGCTCGTTGCGGCCGAGCAGCACGACGAGGGGCCGGGTGAAGAAGTAGGTCATCAAGACGTCCATGAGCGTGGAGAGACCGAGGAAGAACGCGAATCCCTTCACCGCGCCGACCGCCACGAAGAAGAGCACCACCGCGGCGGCGAGCGAGACGGTGTCCGCCGCGAGGACGGTCCGCCAGGCGCTGGCGAAGCCGCGGTCCACGCTGGTTCTCACGGTCCGCCCCGCCCTGGTCTCGTCCTTGAGACGTTCGAAGTACACGATGTAGGAGTCGACGGTGATGCCGATCGACACGATGATGCCGGTGACGCCGGCGAGGTCGAAGCTGGGCGCGATCGACGTGTGGCCGAGCGCCGAGATGATCGCCCAGAGCAGCGCGCCCGTCACGGCGAGGCCGCTGAAGACCACGATGCCGAGCAGCCGGTAGTAGACGATCGTGTAGAGCAGCACGAGAACGAGGCCTGCGAGACCCGCGCCGAGCCCGGCGAGGAGGGCCGAGTGCCCGAGCGTGGGCGACACGATCTGGCTCGTCTCACGGATGAGCCTCACCGGCAGCGAGCCGAACTGCATGGCGATCGCGAGCGTCTTGGCCTGTGTCTCGGTGAGATGCCCGGAGATCTCCCCCCTCCCGCCGAACGAGCTGAAGGTGGACTGCGAGGGCTGGATGATCGGTGCCGAGTAGATCTTGCCGTCGAGTTCGATCGCGATGATCTGGTGGAAGTACTTCTGGGCGAGCCGGTCCCATGCGGGCGATCCCGACGAGGTGAGCGTGTAGTTCACCACCCACCTGCCGAGCTGTGTCTGCTGGGCGACCGCGCTCTTGACCGCGTGCCCGGTGAGCGGGGCCGGCCCGAGGAGGTAGCGCCGGTACTGGCCCGCCCCGTTGATGGCTGTGAGGAGGACCGTCTTTGTCTTGATGTCCTTTGTCGGTTTCGTGCTCGGGTACGCCGCGAGGGCGTTGTCGGTCGGAACGTGGTTCTCGCCGAATGTTGTCCCCGAGGACGGGCGCACCCCGAGGTTGGCCTCGGTGAGCTGGCTCGAAGGTGTGCACGCGGGAAGCGGCGCCGTCGCCGGCTTGGCGCCCTTGGCGGACTTCCCGGCGAACACGGGCGCGCCGCACAGGGCCGGCCGGAAGTAGAGCTGGGCGGTCTGGCCGAGCGTCTCCAGGATCTTGTGGCCGTTCTTGATGCCCGGGACCTGCACGAGGATGTCCCCGCCCTGCGTGCCGACCGTCGCGCCCGACACGCCGAGCCCGTTCACCCGGTTCGTGAGAATGCTCACGGTCTGGTTCAGGTCGGCTGTCGACACCTTGTGCGCCGGCTTGTAGACGACCGAGAAACCGCCGTCCAGGTCGAGCCCGAGGCGCGGCGACCAGCGCGCGGCCAGCGTCCCGGCAAGCGATCCGACGGCGATCACAATCACGATCGCCAGGCTGATCACCAATGACCGCTGCCGTCGTGCCTGGGCGCGCGACGACGGGGGGCTCACGTGCCCGTGCCCTCGCTCTCGCTCCGGGCGCCCTCGGTGCCCTCGAGCGGGGCGCCGTGACCGTCCAGGTGACCGTCGCCGTTGAGGTGACCGTCGCCGTTGAGATGACCGTCCCCGTCGAGTTGCGACTCGAAGGCGTCGGCGCCGTAGGAGCCTCCGTCCGCGCCGGCCCCCGCGCCGGCCTCCGTGCCCATCTCGGAGCTCATCTGCGGCATGGGCGGGTCGACCTTGCGGGAGATGGCGCTGCGGACGAGCACGAGCCTCGTCGGATCGTTGCCCGCCGCGGCGAAGCCGACCGTGTCGCCGCCCGAGAGGATCGTCACCCGGTCGGCGTCGACGGCGATGACCTTGCCGACGATGCCGCCGACGGTGAGGACGTCGTCACCCACGGCGACGGCCTGCTGCTGCTCGCGCTGGCGCCGCTGCTTCTGCTTCTGGGGACGGATGAGCAGGAAATAGCCGACGACCGCGATCAGGACCAAGAAGATGATGAAGGTCGAGCCACTGCTGCTCGTCGTCTTGCTCGTCGACGACGCGAGCATCAGCGCAGAAAGCGCACCGGTCACTTGGACCACCCCCTAGGGCAGATCAATTCGGGCTGTGGTACCCGCACAGGAGGGCCACGATACAGCCTCCGAGCGGCCGCGCCCGCGCGCCGCTGCCGCCCGCTCGCCCGGCACCCGTCCCGGCCGGGCCGCTCCTCACCGTAACGGGCGGGTAGCATCTCGACCAGCACGCACCTCTGGGCTGGGCGGAGGGATGCCAACGGTGGAGCGCTCACGTCGAACCGGGTCGGTCCTCGCGATCGAGGACGACGGGGACGTTCGCTGGCTGCTCCACACCCTCCTCGGCCAGGAGGGCTACGTCGTGCACGAGGCGGCCACGGGGCGAGACGGGCTGCGCACCTTCCACGAGGTCCGTCCAGACGTGGTCATCCTCGACATCTCGCTCCCGGACCTCGACGGCTGGGAGGTCCTCTCCCGGATCCGCGACATGAGCGACGCCCCGGTGATCGTCCTCACGGCCCGGTCCACCGAGGCCGAGAAGGTCCGCGGCTTCAACGCCGGTGCCGACGACTTCCTGACGAAGCCGTTCGGCCAGCAGGAGCTGATCGCCCGGCTCCAGGCGCTCCGCCGTCGGTCGGCCGCCTCCAAGCCGCAGACCGGCTTCGACGACGGGCACGTGCGCATCGACTTCGGGCGCCAGCAGGCCTTCCTCGACGGGGCCCCGCTCTCGCTCACCCCGACCGAGTACCGCCTGCTCTCTGCCCTCGTGCGTAGCGCAGGCGTGGTCCTCTCGCCGGACCAGCTCGTGGAGCTCGCCTGGGCCGAGCCGGGTGACGCGAGCCCATCCAGGGTGAAGTACGCCGTGCTGCGCCTCCGTCGCAAGCTGGGCTGGGACTCCGAGGACGCCCCCCTGCGAACGGTGCGGGGGTTCGGCTACCGCTACGACCCGCACCCGGGCCTCTGAGGTCATCAGAAGAGAGCCGCCTCCGGAGGCGCTGCACCGAGGTGCGCCCACGCGCGCGCCGTCGGCGCCCGACCGCGCGGCGTCCGGTGGATCAAGCCCTGTTGGAGGAGGTAGGGCTCGTAGGCGTCCTCGATCGTGTCGGGCTCCTCGCCCACGCACTGGGCGAGCGTAGTCAGCCCGACGGGTCGGCCGCCGAACCGCTCGCAGAGCGCGTGGAGGATCGCGCGGTCCATCTTGTCGAGTCCGAGCTCGTCGACCCCGAAGAGCTCGAGCCCCTCGGCGGCCGTCCTCTTTGACACGGTGCCGTCGCCGCGCACTTCCGCGAAGTCCCGCACACGGCGAAGCAGCCGGTTCGCGACGCGCGGCGTGCCGCGCGCCCGCCCCCCGATCATCCGTGCGCCCTCGGCGTCGATCTCGACCCCGAGGATGCGCGCCGAACGGCGCACGATCGCTTCGAGGTCGCCAGGTTCGTAGAGGTCGAGCCGCCCGACGAACCCGAAGCGGTCCCGGAGCGGTCCTGCGACGAGCCCGGTCCTCGTCGTGGCGCCGACCAGCGTGAAGCGCGGCAAGTCGAGGCGGATCGAGCGCGCCGTCGGACCCTTTCCGATGAGGATGTCGATCTTCGCGTCCTCCATCGCGGGGTAGAGCACCTCTTCGACCGACCGGTGGAGCCGGTGGATCTCGTCGATGAAGAGGACGTCGCCCTCCTGGAGGTCCGTCAGGAGCGCGGCCAGGTCCCCTGCCCGGGCGAGCACCGGACCGGAGGTGATCCGCAGCCCCACGCCCATCTCGGCGGCGACGATGCCCGCGAGCGACGTCTTGCCGAGCCCCGGGGGCCCGGCGAAGAGGATGTGGTCCACCGGTTGGCGCCGGGCGCGCGCGGCCTGCACCACGATCCCGAGGTGCTCGACGAGGTCCGCCTGGCCGACGAACTCCGCGAGCCGGCGAGGCCGGAGGCTCGCGTCGTACTCGGCGTCGTCCTCGGGCACCTCCGACGGGTCGACGGCGCGCGGTGCCGGCGCACGCCCCGCCTGGGCCTCCTGCGCGCCCGCCAGGACCTCCCGGCGGGTCATCGGGCGGCGAGGTCCCGCAGGGCGAGCCTGAGGAGCTCCTCCACCCCGACATCCTCGCGCCGCCCCTCGAGCACCCGGCGGATCTCCTCGGGCCCGTACCCGAGCTCTGCGAGCGCGGCTCGGGCCTCGGCGCGCGCCCCGGCACGTCCGGTCACGCCGGCGACGGCACCATCGGACAGGTCCGGCAGGTCCAAGCGGCTCTTCAGGTCGATGAGGAGGCGGGCGGCGGTCTTCCTCCCGATCCCGGGCACCGAGCAGAGCGTCTCGGCGTCACCTTCGAGCACGGCGGTCGACAACGCCGCCGGCGAGAGCGCGGACAGCACCGACAGCGCGAGCGCTGGACCCACGCCGTGCGCGCCGAGGAGCGCCTCGAAGCACCGGCGCTCGTCGTCGTGGGTGAAGCCGTACAGCACGATCGCGTCCTCACGCACGTGGGTGTGCACGTGGAGGAACACCTCGGTGCCCGCCGCGCCGAGTGCGGCCGCGGTGCGCGCCGGCACGCTCACCCGATAGCCCACCCCGCCGACCTCCACGAGCAGGTCCCCGTCCGACCCGCGCCACGCGAGCGTGCCGCGCAGCGAGCCGATCACCGCCCTGCTCCCGCGCGCGACGACGCGCCCGCCGCACCGATCGCGCGCCGGACCGGCGCGCCAAAGAGATGGCACAGCGCGAGGGCCAGCGCATCGGCGACGTCCGGAGGGCCGGGGACGCAGCCGACGCCGAGCACCGCGGCGACCATCTCGCGCACCTGCCCCTTGTCGGCAGCCCCCCAGCCCGCGAGCGCCTGCTTCACCTCGTTGGACGTGTACTGGGCGACTTCACATCCTGCCGAGGCTGCCTCGGCGAGAGCGAGGCCGCTGGCCTGACCCACCGACATTGCAGTGCGTGCGTTGACCTGGAAGAAGACCCGCTCCACCGCGACGGCGTCAGGCCGGTGCTCTCCCATGAGCGCCCGGAGCTCGTCGCGCAGCAGCCGGAGCCGCTCGGGGAGCGGCGCTGCAGGGTTGGTCTCGAGCACGCCTGCGGCAACCGCGCGGAGCGCGCCGGGGCGGGTGGGCGCTCCGGAGGCGGCGACGACCCCGTACCCGCAACGCGAGAGGCCGGGATCGATGCCGAGCACGAACATGCGTTCGACGCTACTCCACCGCGGCGCGCCGGGCGTGGCTTTCACGGCGAGCTCGAGGTCCGGGGCGCGGCCGCGCCTCGGACCGGCTCCCGGTCAGCCCGCGTACGCGGCGAGGACGGTCTCGGGGATGTCGTAGTTGGCGTGGACCGCCTGGACGTCGTCGTGGTCCTCGATCGCCTCGAGGAGCCGCAGCACCCGCTGGGCCTCCTGGGGGTCGGTGATGTCGATCGTCGTGATCGGCACCAGCGTGAGCTCGGCGTTTCGCGGTGCCATGCCCGCAGCCTCGAGGGCGTCGCGCACGGCCGCAAGGTCAGTCGGGGCCGACACCACCTGCCAGCGCTCGCCCACGTCGACGACGTCCTCTGCACCCGCGTCGGCCGCAGCTTCGGTGATCGCGTCCTCGTCGAGCGACCGGTCGAGCTCGACCACGCCCTTGCGCTCGAACTGCCAGCTCACGGCTCCAGGCTCCGCGAGCGAGCCGCCGTTTCTCGTGAACAGGTTGCGCAGCTCGGCAGCGGTGCGGTTGCGGTTGTCGGTGAGGGTCTCGACGATGACCGCGACCCCGCCGGGCGCGTACCCCTCGTAGGAGACGGCCTCGTACCGGACGCCTTCGAGCTCGCCGGTGCCGCGCTTGATCGCACGCTCGATCGTGTCCATCGGCATCGAGTCCGCGCGCGCGCGTTCGAATGCCGTGCGAAGGGCGGCGTTGTTGGTGACGTCGCCGCCGCCCTCTCGAGCGGCAACCTCGAGCGAGCGGATGTGCTTCACGAACCGCTTGGAGCGCGCGGCGTCTTGCGCCCCCTTGCGGTACTTGGTGGTTGCCCACTTCGAGTGACCCGACATCTGCAGCGTCCTTCCTGACGTCCTGCGAACGTGGTGCGAGAGTGCCCGAGCCCCCGCGCTCGAGCAACGTGATGCTACCGCCGCGCCGCCAAAGGGTCGCCGGGCGCCGCGTGGTCGGCCCCTTCGGCACGACGTCCGCCGGTCCGCAGCTCTCGGACCGCCCCCCGCTTGCCGCCGCGCACCGTCTGGTCGTGCACCATCTGGTGGTCGTGCACCATCTGGGCGAACAGCCGTTGGAGACGACGGTCCGGCGTGAGCTCCGGATGGAACGTCGCGGCGAGCACATGACCCTGGCGGAGGACCACCGGGTGGGGGCCTTGCGAGCTCTCCGTGCCGAGCACGTCGACTTCGTCCGACACCTCGGTCACGAGCGGCGCCCTGATGAAGACCGCGGGCAGCGGTCCTTCGCCGACTCCCAGGGCCCCGTCGAGGAGCTCCACATCCGCCTCGAAGGAAAAACGCTGGGGGCCATAGCCGTTGCGACGCACCGTGCAGTCGAGCGCCCCGAACGACACCTGGTCCGCGCGCCCGTCCTCGACCCGGGCAGCGAGCAGGATGAGGCCGGCGCACGTCCCGAAGGTCGGCAGGCCCTCGGCGATCGCCTCGCGCACGGGGACGGACAGCCCCGAGGACTCGAGCAGCATCGAGAGCGTCGTCGACTCGCCGCCCGGCAGCACCAGACCGTCGAGCTCGTCGAGGTCGCGGGGCCACCGCACACGGCGGGTCGCCAGGCCCACCTCACGAAAGGCGGCCTCGTGCTCCAAGACGTCGCCTTGGAGGGCGAGGACGCCGACCGTCGCCGCCGGCTCCTCCACCGCTACCAGCCGCGGTCGGCCAGCCGCTCGCCGAGCTCGGAGATCTCCTCACCGCGCATGGCCCCGCCGAGCCCACGGCTCACCTTGGCCACATGGTCGGCGTCCTCGAAGTGGGTCGTCGCCTCTACGATCGCCCGGGCGCGGCGGGCGGGGTCCTCGCTCTTGAAGATGCCCGACCCGACGAAGACGGCTTCGGCCCCGAGCTGCATGACGAGCGCCGCGTCCGCAGGCGTCGCGATCCCCCCCGCACAGAAGAGCGGGACCGGCAGCTTGCCGGTCTCGGCGATCTCGTGGACGAGGCCGATCGGGGCGCGCAGCTCCTTCGCCCACCCGTAGAGCTCCGCGGCATCTGCCTGCCCGACCTTGCGGATGTCGCCGACGATCGAGCGAAGGTGGCGCACCGCCTCCACGATGTTGCCGGTGCCGGCCTCACCTTTGGAGCGGATCATCGCCGCACCCTCGGAGATCCGCCGCAGCGCCTCCCCGAGGTTCGTCGCGCCGCACACGAAGGGCACCGTGAACGCCCACTTGTCGATGTGGTACGCCTCGTCGGCCGGCGTGAGGACCTCGCTCTCGTCGACGTAGTCGACGCCGAGCGCCTGGAGGACCTGCGCCTCGGCGAAGTGGCCGATCCGCGCCTTGGCCATCACCGGGATGGTGACCGCCTCTTGGATCCCCTCGATCAGCGCGGGGTCGCTCATCCGCGCGACGCCGCCCTCCCGCCTGATGTCCGCCGGGACCCGCTCGAGCGCCATCACCGAGACCGCGCCGGCGTCCTCGGCGATCTTCGCCTGCGTGGCGTCGACGACGTCCATGATCACCCCGCCGCGCAGCATGTCGGCGAGCCCCCGCTTCACCGTGAAGGTGCCGGTCTCACGTCGCCCGTTCGCCGTCGTCATGGGTGGCATCCTACCGGCTGCGCCCCGCGGTCCCCGCCAGACCCACTCGACGTCTGCCGGGCGGCTCCGGGCGCCGGGGGGCGCGCTGCGACCGGGCTACCACTCCCCCAACGCGTCGATCCGAACCGCGGTCACGTCGAGCTCCCCGGCGGGCGCCGCCCCGCCGGTGCCGGCCATCGGGTCGATCCAGATCCATCGGGTGGCCGCCCAGCGGCGGCCCGTGAACGGGGACGCGGTGCCCGAGGGCCGCCCGCCCATGGAGGCGAGCGCGTCGTGCAGGCCCGGCGGGTAGCGGACCGCGAGCGCCGCTGCCTGGTCCGCCTCGTACTCCCGGCCCCGTCCGACGGCGGCGTGCACGAGCTGGTCCCTCCCGGTCGCCCACGCCAGCAGCCCGACGGTCGCGAGCGCCACGGAGGAGACCTCGGCGTCGCGCCGCTTCACGTGGACGAGCTCGTGGGCCACCACACCCTCCATCTCGATGAGCCCGACCCTCGACAGGAGGCCCGAGGTGACGACCAGCACCGCGCGACCGCCGCGACCGGCGAGCGCGCATGCGTTGGCGACCGCGTCGTCCACGAGCCGCAGCTCGGGCCGCGCGACGCCGATGGTCGCACAGAGCCCCTCGACCTGGTTGAACAGGGCAGGCAAGCCACCCTCGCCGACCTCGCTGCCGCCCACCAGGCGGAGCGCGAGCCACATCGACCCCGTCGAGACGAAGACGCCTGCGACCACGAACACCACCACCGCGGCTGCCGCACCGGCCACGGTCCCCACGGTCACCCCGAGGACCACGCCGAGGAGGATCGCCGGTGCTGCCGACGCGCCCATCGTGAGCATGCGCAGGCGGACGCCGTTGGCGCGCCGCCTCGCCTCGTTGCGCGCATCGGCGAGCTCGTGCGCGCCGAGCTGGGTACCTGCAGCCTGCGGCAAACGGACCTCCGGGGAGCTCGAGGCACTGCCCCGCCGGCGCCCGTGCGCCGTCCCTCCCGGCGCCGTCCGCCCGGTCGACGCCGGCTTGCGGCGCGCCGCCCGGGACGCCTCCCCAGCCGACCTCAGCGCGGCGCCGGCTCGGGGCTCGCCCCGCGCGGCCGCCTTCGGGGCAGAAGACCTCCTCCCTGCGGCGGGCCCGGACCGGGGCAGCGACGGGGCGCCGGGGCTGGAGGAGCCCGCCGCTGCGCTCCCCGAGCCGCGGTCCTGGGCGGGGCGGCCCGGGACCGAGCCCTTCGGCTTTCGCGTGCGACCACGTGGCGCACCACGCTCACGGTCTGCGCCGGTCTCGCTCATCGTCCGACTACGTTATCGCCACCCTCATCCAGGTCTTCTTCGAGCACCACCTCGTCACGACGCCTTGCCTGCGGCGCGCCGAGCCCGCCACGACGTTCCCCACGACGCCCCCCGCGACGCTCGCCCCAGCGCCGCCAGGCGCGCAGGTAGAGCTCGCTGTAGCGCTGCGCCAGCCGCTCCGTCGACCATCGGGAGGCGTACGACGCCGCGGCCTCGAGGGCCGCGGGGTCGGGCGGCAGGCGGAGTGCCGTGCCGAGCGCGGCACGGAGCGCTCCGGCGTCACCTGGCGTCACGAGCGCCGCATGCCCGCCGGCAGCCTCCCGATACCCGGGGATGTCCGACGCCACGACGCGACAGCGTGCCGCCATCCCCTCGAGCAGCACCATGCCGAAGGACTCGCCCCCGAGAGAAGGCGCGCAGAGCACCGCCGCCTCGGCGAGGCGGTCGGCAACCTCTTCGTCGCTCACGACCCCGATCCAGTGCACGCGGTCGGACTCGGGGTACCGGGCCTGCAGGCGGGCGGTCTCGGGGCCGACGCCGGCCACCCAAAGCTCTGCGGCGAGCGGGCCATCGTCCCCGCTGCAGAACGCGTCCAGGAGGACCCCGAGCCCCTTGCGGCGTTCGTGACGGCCGAGAAAGAGCACCGCGGGAAGCGAGGACCCGACAAGACGGGTGCCCCCGAAGCGATCGAGGTCGACGCCGTTGAAGAGAACCTCGACGTCGCCGCCGCCGCACAGGGCCGCTGCCGTGGCTCGCGCGACCTCCGACACCGCCGCACGCACCTGGACCCTGCGACATGCCCGCCTGGTGAATGGCGCGAGGAGCGGCGCGGCGCGCGGGATCCCGGAGCGGTGGAAGGTCGCAACGATCGGCCAGCGCTCCGAGAAGAGGAAGCCGTAGCCCAGCGCCGGCGCCAGGGGTTCGTGAAGGTGCACCACGTCAGCTCCCCACTCGCGCACGGCGGCCACCGCGCGCGCGGCGGCGAGCGGCGACACGCAGATGGGAGCGACCGAGCCGTTGGCCCGCACGCCCACCGAGCGGCCGGCGACGAAGACGCGCCCGTCCGTCCAGCCCTCGGGCCGGTCGCCGGGTGCGACCACGACGACCTGGTGACCGGCGCGCCGCAGCGCGCGCGCGAGCCCCACGGCCTGGCCCTGCACCCCCCCGGGTCTCGACAGGTCGTAGGGGCAGATCATCGCCACCCGCAGCAGCGGCGCGCCGTGCGCCCCCCGGACGCTCGCCGCCCGCTCGGAGCCGCTCGCGCCCTCAGGCGTCACGGTCGCTCGGCCAGTTCGGCTGGTAGAGGTGCCACTGCTCCGGCGCCCTGCGCACCATCCACTCGAACCGCCGCGCGAGCTCCTGGGTGAGGCGTGCCACGTCGTCGCGCAGGGTCCCGGTCCGCGTCGTGTCGATCGGTGCTGTGACGTACGCGAGGTGGGCGTCACCCGGCCCGCTGTAGACGGCGGCGGGGACGAGCAGCGCGTCAGTCCGAAGGGCGAGCGTCGCGGGTCCTGCGGGCAGCGTCGTCTCCTCGCCGAAGAACTCCACCCGTACGCCGTTGCCGACGATGTCGCGGTCGCACAGCAGCCCGACGACGCCGCCGCTGCGCAGCTCACGCAGGAGGGTTCGGCCGGACTCGTCGCCGAGGGGGACGATCCGCAGCCCCATCGCCTCGCGCTCCTCGAGGAACCAGCGGAAGAGCGCCGGAGGCTCGATCCTCTCGACGACGCTCGTCATGGGATGGCCCTCGAGCGCGAGGAACGCGCCACCCCACTCCCAGCTCCCGATGTGCGGGAGCGCGAGGAGCACGCCGCGTTCGGACGCGAACGCCTCCTCGAGGCGCTCGTACCCCCAGTCGACGACGAAACGATGGCGCACCACGTCAGGAGGCATGGATGGCAGCCGTGCGCCCTCCACCCAATAGCGCGCGTAGCTGCGATAGGAGCGCAACGCCCAGCGGCGAACGACCGCGGGGTCGGGCGCGACGGCCGGGGACGTCGACGCCAGCACCCGTGCGACGATCCGCTCACGCATCTCGAGGTCTCCTCGTGGTCGGCGCGCGAGCGCCGCTCCGACCAGCGCGGCGACGCCCGAGGCCACCGGCCCGGGCAGGACGCTGAGACCGGCCCCTGACACCCGGTAGGCGAGGAAGGTCGCGGCGGCGCGCAGCCGCTCAGACGCCACGGTCGCCGGGGCCCGAGCGGCCGCGGTGGCCCGAGCGGGACGGGCCGTGCGACGTACGGGTGGTCCGCGCTGCCCTCGCCGCGTCGGTTCGCTCCCTGCGCGCCCTGGCACGTGCACTTCGGCTGTCGAGCGCCTCCTGGCGCCGCAATCGCCAGCGCGCGCCGAGCTCGCCGGCTCCGGCTGCCGCGTCCGACCCGTCGCGCCGGGAGCGCCGGCGCGCCGTGCGAGCCGGCGACGGGGCTCCCTGGGCTCGTGCGATCCGTGCCTCTTTGAAGGGGCCGTCCGCCGAGCGCCAGGCGGTGGCGAACCGTGCGATCGCGGTGAGCATGGTGAGGCCGAAGAGCGCCCACAACACCGGCACGAGGAGCCAGGGCTCGAGGAAGCCCGCGCCGAGGAGGATCATGCGCTCGGCCCGCTCCATGAGGCCGCCGAAGAGGCCGCCGTTGGTCATCGGGAGGCCGAGCGCACCGGCCTTCGCCCGCACGTACGACACGAGCGACGCGGCGCCGAGCACCGCCAAAGGGAGCAACGCCAGCTCACCCTCGCGGACCGAGACCAGGTACCAGGCGACGCCGGCCATGAGCACCGCGTCCGCGACGCGGTCCATGACCGAGTCGAACAGCGCCCCCCGCACCGATGCGGTCCCGGCGGCCTTCGCGACTGGGCCGTCGAACAGATCGTGGAAACCGGTGACCGCGAGAAGCGGGATCCCGACGAGCAGGTGCCCGGTCGCGACGACGATCGACGTCGCCACGGCGAACGCGAGCCCCGAGGCCGTCAGGATGTCGGCGGTGACCCCCAGCCGCACGAGCTGTCGGCCGACGGGACCCGTCACCCGCTCGACCCCGCCGCGCCATCTCCCGTCGAACACCCGTTGGATCCTACTCGCGGCCTTCTTGGTGGACCTTCCTGGCGGGCCTCTTCGGCGGGCTTCCCGGCGGCCCCCGGACCGTGGGCCAGTCACTGGTGCGCCCTTTTGCCCTGCTGCGGGTGGGGTGCTTGACCGTCGCCAGGACGCCTCCCCTATCGTGGCCGCACGCCCCGGTCCGCCCACGTTCGATCGCGCCGGTTCCCGGCGCCTGCCTTCGCGGTGCTCGCGGCGGTCCTCTGCGGCACGCTCCTGTCCGTGTGCGCCGGAACGGCGGCGGCGGCGCCGGCCCGCCCAGGATCCCCGCATCGCGCGCCTCGGGCCGACGCGCACCGATCGGGAGAGCGGCACCACCCCTCGTTGCCCTTCAAGGCGCCCGACGGCTACCGCGAGACCGCCCACCTCGAGGCGGGCCCGAACCTCGCTCCGGGGTCCCAGCCCTCGGCGCTTCCGACCGACGTGCTCATCGCGGACCGCAACAACAACAGGCTGATCATCGTCAACCCCCAGGGGAACATCGTCTGGAGGTTCCCACGTCCCGGCGACCTCGCCCCCGGGCAGACCTTTCGCACACCTGACGACGCCTTCTTCACCCCCAACGGGAGGGACATCATCGTCACCCAGGAGGACAACTACGTCGTCTCGGAGATCTCGCTCGCGACCGGGCACATCGTGTGGCGCTACGGCCACCCCGGGACTCCGGGCTCGGGGCCCGGCTACCTCGACAACCCCGACGACGCGATGATGCTCCCCAACGGAGACGTCGTCCTGGCCGACATCAAGAACTGCCGCCTGCTCGTGCTGCGCCCGCCGAGCCACACGCCGCTCGAGGTGGTCGGCCAGACGACGAACGCCTGCGTCCACACACCTCCCGCGCGCTGGGGCAGCCCCAACGGGGTCTTCCCGCTCTCGGACGGCAACTGGGTCGTGACCGAGATCGACGGCGACTGGGTCGACGGGTTCGACCTCGCGACCGGAAAGGTCCTCTGGTCGACCAACCCCCCCGGCGTGGCCTACCCGTCCGACACCAACCAGGTCCACGGCACACTCTTCGTCACCGCCGACTACTCGGACCCTGGGCAGGTGGTCGAGTTCACCTCGAGCGGCCGGCTCGTGTGGCGCTACGCGCCCACCGGCGCCCAGGCGCTCGCCGATCCCTCGCTCGCGATGGCGCTGCCCAACGGTGACGTCATCTTGAACGACGACTGGAACCACCGCGTGATCGTCGTCGACCCCAAGACGAACCAGATCGTCTGGCAGTACGGCCACACGGGGATCCCGGGCGCCGGTCCGGGCTACCTCGACAAACCCGACGGGCTCGACCTCGTGCCGCCGTTCTCGCTCACGATCCTCCACCGCGACGCCATGCAGGGGCCGCAGAGCCCCGCGCCCGCGGGTGGTTAACTGGCGGCAGCGCACACCGGCAGGAGCTGCCGGCCAGCCTAAAAGGAGGTCGCCGTCGTGGCATTGACGCCGTCGGAGATCCGCAACGTGGCCCTCGTCGGCCATCACGCGGCAGGCAAGACCACTCTCGCGGAGGCGCTCCTGCTCTCCACCGGTGCCCTGAGCCGTCAGGGGTCGATCGAGAAGGGCACCACGGTCTGCGACTTCGAGCCCGAGGAGATCGCGCGCCAGCTGTCGGTCTCGTTCGCGATCGCGCCCTGCACGGTCGACGGCGTGAAGCTCAACCTCCTCGACACCCCGGGCTACGCAGACTTCGCCACCGACATGCGCGATGCGCTCGGCCTTGCGGACCTTGCGGTCGTGGTGGTGAGCGCGACCGACGGCGTCCAGGCGCAGACCGAAGACGCCTGGCGGGCAGCCGCCGCGCTCGGCATCCCACGGATCGTCGTGATCGACAAGCTCGACCGCGAGCGCGCCGACTTCGACCGCACGCTCGCCGAGGTGCGCGCCGCCTTCGGCGCCGGGGTCGCGCCTGTCGAGCTGCCGATCGGCTCGGAGAGCGAGTTCCGCGGCGTCATCGACCTCCTCGACGACCGCGCGGCGCTCTACGACACCGGCGCCGGCGCTCCGCTCCGAGGCATGGACGGCCCGATCCCCGATGACCTCGCGGTCACCGAGCACGCCGTCCACGAGCAGCTCGTCGAAGGCATCGTCGTCGGCGACGACGAGCTGATGGCGCGCTATCTCGAGGGCGAGCCGATCGAGCGCAGCGAGCTGCAGGGGAGCCTTGCCACGGGTGTGGCCGCAGGCGCGGTCTTCCCCGTGCTGTGCTGCTCTGGCATCACGGGCGTCGGTGTCGACCGCCTGGCGCGCCTGCTCGTCGAGCTGTGCCCCTCCCCCGACCGCGGCCGGCCGGCGCAGGTGACCGCCGGCGGCACCACGACCGAGGTGGCGGCAGATCCGTCCGGCCCCCCGCTCCTCGTCGTCGGCAAGACGCTCTCGGACCAGCACGCGGGCCGCCTCTCCTTGTGCAAGGTCCTCTCGGGCACGCTCCAGCCCGACACCGTGCTCACCAATCCGCGCACCCGCACCGACGAGCGGCTGCACGTCCTCGCCATGCTCCGGGGACACGAGACGACGCCGGTGGACTCGGCGGTCGCCGGTGACTTCGTGGCGATCCCCCGGCTCGCAGGATCGCTCACCGGGGACACCCTGGCACCGAAGGACAAGCCGGTCGTCGTCGCGTTCTCCGACCCCGAGCCGCCTGCGCTCGCCGTGGCCGTCGCCCCGGCGTCCCGGGCGGACGAGGACAAGCTCATGTCCGCGCTCCAGCGCCTGTGCGAGGAGGACCGCAGCCTGAGCGTGTCCCGCAACGACGAAGCGCACCAGACCGTGCTCGGCGTCTCGGGCGAGGTGCACCTGGCCGTCACGCTCGAGCGGCTGTCGCGCAAGTTCGGCGTCACCGTGGAGCGCCAGGAGGTCGCGATCCCCTACCGCGAGACCATCTCCAAGCCGGCGGCGGCCGAGGGCAAGCACAAGAAGCAGTCAGGCGGCCACGGTCAGTTCGGCGTCTGCCACCTGCGCGTCGAGCCGCTCGCGCGCGGTGAGGGGTTCCAGTTCCACGACGAGGTCGTCGGCGGAGCGATCCCCCGCCAGTACATTCCCGCCGTCGAGAAGGGCGTCGTCGAGGCGATGGGGCGCGGGGGCGCCTTCGGCTATCCCGTGGTCGACGTGTCGGTGACGGTCGACGACGGCAAGTACCACTCGGTCGACTCCTCGGAGCTCAGCTTCAAGACCGCCGCAGCGCTCGCCTTCCGTGAGGCCATCGCACATGCCGGACCGATCTTGTTGGAGCCGGTCTCGAAGGTCGTCGTGCAGGTGCCCGCCGACCTGCAGGGAGACGTGCTGGGCGACCTCAACTCGCGCCGGGGGAGGATCGTCGGCACCGAAGCCGCCGCGGACTCCTTCCACGAGGTGACGGCGATGGTCCCGACCGCCGAGCTCGCTCGCTACGCGGTCGACCTCCGGGCGCTCACCGGGGGCCGCGCGCGCTTCCGGGCCGAGCACGACCACTACGACCCGGTGCCCGAGCATCTCGTCGCCGGCCTGGCGAGGAACGTCGCCCCCGAGTAACGGCCCGCCGGTCGGCGCCCGGGGTCAGTCCGTTCTACCGCCCCGGGGCCATGCCGGACGGAGCTTCTCCCAGGCGCCGTTGAGCGTCTCGGGGATCACCCGCACGCCCGCGACCGACGTCATGAAGTTGGTGTCGCCCGACCAACGGGGCACCACGTGCAGGTGGAGGTGGCGCGGGATGCCGGCGCCCGCGGCGCGCCCGAGGTTGGCGCCGAGGTTGACCCCGTCGGGCGCATAGGCGGTGGTGATGGCCTCGACCGCGGCCACGGTCGCCGCCCACAGCTCGGAGGACTCCTCGGCGCTCAGCTCGTCGAGCTCGGAGAGGTGACGCAGCGGCAGCACGAGAAGGTGGCCGCTCGCGTAGGGGTAGGCGTTCAAGACGGCGAACGTACGCGTCCCTCGCCACACCACGCCGTTGTCCACCGAGGGAGGGCCGCTCCGAGCGATCGCGCAGAAGACGCAGCCGTCGCCCTCGCCCTTGCGCTCGGTCTCCGTCGCTGCGCGCACGTACTCGTCGCGCCACCCCGCCCAGAGCTGCTCGAGCGGCACGGCTACGCGCCCGGAGCAAGCCGGCGCGCGGTGACGTCGCCGAGGACCCTTTGCACCACCTCGTCGAGCGGCACGCCCCGCTCGGGGCGTTCGTCGCCTCGGCGGTTGACCCCGACGGTTCCGGCGGCCACGTCGTCGTCGCCGACCACGAGCACATAGGGGATCTTCTCGAGCTTCGCCCGCCGGATGCGCCCGCCGAGCGGCTCGCTCGCGTCCTCCATGTCGGCACGCAGTCCCTCGGCACCGAACCGCGCGGCCGCCGAGACGGCGTAGGGGGTGTGGTCGTCGCGGACCGGCAGCACGCGGACCTGGACCGGTGACAGCCAGGTGGGAAGGTTGCCGGCGAAGTGCTCGAGCAGCACGCCGAAGAAACGCTCCACCGAGCCGAACAGGGCGCGGTGCACCATGACCGGCAGGTGCTTGGCGTTGTCCGCACCGGTGTACTCGAGCCCGAAGCGTCTGGGCAGCTGCAGGTCGAGCTGAACGGTGGACATCTGCCAGTTCCTGCCGATCGCGTCGCGCGCCTGGACGGAGATCTTCGGTCCGTAGAACGCGCCACCGCCCTCGTCGAGGACGAGCTCGAGCCCCCGCCCCTCGGCGACGCGCCGCAGGACGTCGGTCGCTTCCTCCCACTCCTCGTCGGTGCCCACCGCCTTGCCTTCGGGCCTGGTGGAGAGCTCGAGCCAGAAGTCGTCCAGGCCGAAGTCGCGCAAGAGGTCGAGGACGAAGGTGAGTGCCGCGCTCAGCTCCTCGGCCATCTGCTCACGCGTGCAGAAGATGTGCGCGTCGTCTTGGGTCATGCCCCGCACGCGGGTGAGGCCGTGCACGACGCCGGACTTCTCGTAGCGGTAGACCGTGCCGAACTCGAAGAGGCGCATGGGCAGCTCGCGGTACGAACGCTGCCGGCTGCGGAAGACGAGGATGTGGAACGGGCAATTCATCGGCTTCACGTAGTAGGTCGAGCCGTCGTCGAGCTGCATCGGCGGGTACATCGAGTCGGCGAACCAGTCGACGTGCCCGGACTCTTCGAAGAGCAGTGCCTTGGTGATGTGCGGCGAGTACACGAAGTCGTAGCCCGCCTCCGCGTGCCGCCGGCGCGAGTAGTCCTCCATCTCCCGGCGGACGATCCCACCTTTGGGGTGGAAGACCGGGAGCCCCGAGCCGATCTCCTCGGGGAACGAGAAGAGATCGAGCTCGTGCCCGATCCGCCGGTGGTCGCGCCGCTCGGCCTCCTCGAGCCGGTGGAGGTAGTCGGCGAGCGCCTGCTCGGACGCCCACGCCGTCCCGTAGATCCGCTGCAGCTGCTGGCGGTGCTCGTCGCCTCGCCAGTACGCGCCGGCGACGCGGGTCAGCCGGAAGTGACCGAGCCGCCCGGTGGAGGGGACGTGGGGCCCGCGGCAGAGGTCCACGAAGGACTCGGAGTTCCGGTAGGTGGAGACGAGGGGCGGGCCCTCACCTTGTGGCCCGCGTGCGGCGTCGACCTCGTCACCGCCCCGGGCGACTGCCTCGATGATCTCCTGCTTGAACGGCTGGCCCTCGAAGAGCGCGAGCGCCTCTGGGATCGACAGCTCCTCTCGCACGAAGGGCTGGTCCTCCGAGATGATCTTCCGCATCTCGGCGTCGACGCGCTCCAGGTCGTCCTCTGAGAAGTGGGCGCCCCCCGGCAGCTCGAAGTCGTAGTAGAAGCCGTCGGCGATCACCGGGCCGATCGCGAAGCGCGCGCCCCGCCAGAGGCGGAGGACGGCCTGCGCCATCACGTGCGCGGTGGAATGCCGGATCACCTCG
This sequence comes from Acidimicrobiaceae bacterium, assembly GCA_027339205.1. Lineage (GTDB taxonomy): Bacteria > Actinomycetota > Acidimicrobiia > Acidimicrobiales > RAAP-2 > JAJYVT01. Next base: position 59,863 of record DAHWOV010000064.1, read on the forward strand.
AGGCCCGCCTGGGACGACGCTGTCACGATCGCCACCGTCGCGCCGTCCGGCAGCCTGGAGGAGAGGTCGACGAGTCGACCGTCCACCTCCGCGGCGACCGCAGCGGCCGCGAGGCGCGGGCCGATCGCAGCCGCGAGATCGGCGCCGGTGGCGCCCTCCGGCAGCGTTCGCTCCGACCCGTCGGAGAGCTTCACCGTCACCCGCTCGGTCACCGACCTCTCGTTCCTTTCTCGCCGTGCGCGCCGCTCGGCACTTCACGAGCCCCCGATCGCGGGCTCACAGCACGACCCCGAGCAGCGCCGCTCCCGCAGCGACCGATGTGCCGGCCTCGGCCCGCTCGTCGAGGACGTCCAGCGCGCCGGGGACGTCGAGGTCGTCGTCCAGGCGCGCTCGAACCGCGTCCAGCGCGCCGGCGCCTGTGGCCGACGTCGGCGCCCGGCGCCAGCGCTCGAGGCGCTCTGCGGCAGGCGCCAGCTCCGCGTCGTCCCACTCCCAGTCACGCCGGTAGTGGTGCCCGAGGACGGTGAGCCGGATCACCGCCGGTTCCCAGCTCTTCAAGAGGTCGCCGACGAAGACGAGGTTGCCGAGCGACTTCGACATCTTCTGCCCTCCGAGGCCGACCAGCCCCCCGTGCAACCAGTGCCGGACGAATTGGCGCCCGGTGACGGCTTCGGACTGCGCGGTCTCGCACTCGTGATGGGGGAAGACCAAGTCCCGTCCTCCACCGTGGAGGTCCACGGTCGGCCCGAGCTCGCGCATCGCGAGCGCAGAGCACTCGATGTGCCATCCCGGTCTTCCCGGACCCCAGCGCGACTCCCACGAAGGCTCGTCGGAAAGCGACGGCTGCCAGAGCACGAAGTCGAGCGGGTGGCGCTTCGCGGGATCGCCCGGGTTGCCGCCGTGCTCCGCGGCGAGCACGAGCATCTGGTCTTCGGAGAGGTGGCTCACCTTGCCGAACCCCGGGAACGTGGTGACGTCGAAGTAGACGCCACCGCCGGACCGGTATGCATGCCCCGTGTCGAGCGACGCTCCCACGAGCGACAGGATGTCGGGGATCGCTGAGGTGGCACGCGGCTCGACGTCGGGGGGGAGGAGGCCGAGGGCCTTCATGTCCGAGTCGAAGCGGGACATCTCCTCGGCCGCGAGGTCCAGGTAGTGGACACCGAGCTCTCGCGCCTTTCGGAGGATGTCGTCGTCGACGTCGGTGACGTTGCGCACGCAGCGCACACGGTGGCCCAGGTCGAGGAGGCGCCGCTTCAGGACGTCGTAGATTAAGTAGACGGCGGCGTGGCCGATGTGCGCCGCGTCGTAGGGCGTGATGCCGCAGGTGTACATGGACACGAGCGGTCCGGGCTCGAACGGGACGATGCGCTGGCGCGCGGTGTCGTAGAGCTGCAACTCAGATCCCTGCCAGCTTCAAGGTGGCGTGGGCGCGGTGTCGGATGCTCAGCGTGACGCACACCGCGGTGAACGACTCGATCGCGGAGGCTTGGCTCAGGCTGCCCGCGTCGAGCGGGCGGAGCCCTTCGATGCGCTCGATGAGCGAGACCGTCTCCGCCGTCGCCTCCGGGTCGTCCGCGCAGACGAGCACGTCTGCCATGAGCCCGGAGTCGAGGTCGGCCATCTCACGGGCGGGAAGGTGGTGGAACGCCGCCGCGACCCTCGTGCGGGGCAGGGCGGCCTGCACCGCCGCCGCGACCGATCCGCGAGGGTGGACGAGGGGCAGCGCCTCTCTGCCCTGACGCACCAGCGCATTGGCCATCGACACCAGGACCTTGCCCACGAGCGGGTCTTCGAGCTCCGACACGGTCTGCACGGCCCCCTCCCAGGGGGTCGCGAGCACGACCAGCTTCGCCCCGGCCGCGTGGTCGTTCCCGACACCGTCGATCGCGCCCGACAACCGGGCAGACCACGGGGCCGTCGCCGCATCGACGACGGCCGCCGCGCGCGCCGGGTCCCTCGATCCGATCCCGACCGACATGCCCGCGGCCGCGAGCCGCAGCCCCAGGCCCCGTCCCGCGGGCCCCGTCCCTCCGATGATCCCGACGTCCACCTGTCCACCTTCTCACACGGCCCCAGCGCCCGGCGCGTCCTCCCGGCGCGACAGCGGCCTGCCTCTTCGGTCCCGTACGGCGGTAGCCTCGCCCGCCGTGGGCATCCTCGAGGGTAAGCGCATACTCGTCACCGGCGTGCTGACCGACGACTCCCTTGGCTTCGCCGCGGCGCACTGCGCGTCGACCGAAGGCGCGGAGATCGTGCTCTCCGGGTTCGGCCGGGGGCTCTCGCTCACCAAGCGCACGGCGAGAAAGCTCCCCCGAGAGCCCGACGTCCTCGAGATCGACGCCACGGACGCTGGCCAGCTCGCCGCGGCGGCAGCGGACCTGGCTGCACGTTGGGGGCGCCTCGACGGACTCCTCCACGCGATCGGCTTCGCGCCTCCGACCTGCCTCGGCTCGGGCATGTTCACCGCCGAGTGGGACGACGTCTCGCTGGCGCTCCAGGTGTCGGCCTATTCGCTCAAGTCCCTGGTCGCCGCGTTCCTCCCGCTGCTCGAGGTGTCTGGCGCCGACGGTGGCGCCTCGGTCGTGTCGCTCGACTTCGACGCGACGGTCGCGTGGCCCGCGTACGACTGGATGGGGGTGGCGAAGGCAGCGCTCGAGTCTCTCACCCGCTACCTCGCCAAGGAGCTCGGGCCCAAGGGGATCCGGGTGAACCTCGTCGCATCGGGTCCCGTCCGGACCATGGCGGCGAGATCGATCCCGGGGTTCTCGTCGTTCGAGGACTCCTGGGGCAAGCGTGCGCCGCTCGGCTGGGACGTGCACGACGCGACGCCCGTCGGGAAGGCGTGCGCCGCCCTGCTCTCGGACTGGCTGCCCATGACGACCGGTGAGATGGTCCACGTCGACGGCGGCGCGCACGCCGTCGGTGCCTGACACATCGCCACGCACGCCCCGGTGCCCGACGGTCGCCTGGCACGCCGTCGGTGCCTGACGCATCGCCACGCACGCCCCGGTGCCCGACGGTCGCCTGAGCCTCGCTACTGCGAGCGTCCCCCTGCGCCGGTCTCCGGCCTGGTCGGCTCCGGGGGGGTCGTGCCGAGGGCGGCTGCGAGCACGTCGGCGTCGGCAGCCGCCTGATCGGCGAACGGCCATGGCGGCGCCCCGGCGTACCGGACGTCCTCGTAGGCCGAGGTGAGCGAATCGAGCGCGACCGTCCCTCCACGCGCCACGCCGGGAAAAGCCCTGAGCCGTGCAGCAAGCTCCCTCGGCGTCTCGGCGGACCCGCGTCCCTCGTCGGCCGCTCTCGCGGCAAGGAGGAGCCGCCGGTACGCGACGCGGACCGGGTCCCCGGGGAGGGGGTCGGGGCCCACGGCTTCCTCCCCTGACGCCGCGGCGGCCGTGCGTCGACCCTCGAAGAGCCCTGCGATCCGGCGGAGGAGCTCGCAGAGGAGGCGGCGCGCCTGCTCGCCGACGTGCCCCCAGGTGAACACCGACTCGCGCTCGTCGCCTGCCGTGGCGACGGGCCGTCGGCGACGGGACCATCGGAGCACCGCCCGCACCCCGAGCGCCACCCCGGCGGTCAGCACGGCCCCGAGGACGCAGAGGACGGCGATGCCCAAGGGCGAGAGGCTTTCCGTCGCAGTGCCCAGCCGGTGCCGCCGGGGCGCTGTCTGGGCGAACGTGATCGGCTTCGCACGCGCCTCTGGGTGCAAGGCGATGCGGGGAAGGCGGCTGAAGAGCCAGTCCCCGATCGAGCCGAGCACGGCGCCGACTGCGTGCAGGACATGACCCGCCGCCGGCCCGACTGCGGCCCCTGCACCTCCGAGGAGGAGCGCGACCAACACGACGAGCGCGAGGGGGACGGCCAATGCTGGGAGCCACAGCGCGCTCGACGCGCCGCGGACGCGCCGAAGCACCTGGCGTTCGACGTCAGCTCGCTGCGCCCAGGCCGCTGCCGCCAACCCGACGGGGAAGTACACGAAGAGGAGCCATGGCGCCGCGCTGCTCGCGCGGTCGAAGCTGCCTGCGCCGGTCGCCGCCTGATGGCCGAAGACGAGGAGGAAGACCAGTGCACCCACGAGCAGGGAGACCGCGGGCCGGCGCACGGTGGGGCGCGCGGCGGCAACCCACGCCCCGCGCCCCCACTCGCACAGCACGACGGCCCAGCTCCATGGCACGGCCCGCGCCGCCACGACAGAGCGGGTCGGGATCGCCCAGGGGTGGAACGCCGCCGCCCACGTCGCGGCCGGCGCGCTGAGCCCGGTCACGAGCCCCGCGCTGAGTGCGGCGCCGGCGAGCGCTCCCAGCGCGGCGGCAGCTCGCCAGGCCCAGCGGCCCGCGCCCTGGCACCGGCGTGCCCGGCCGCGCGCCAGCGT
>DAHWOV010000055.1:0-3265 GCA_027339205.1 Acidimicrobiaceae bacterium
GTCGGCTTCCGCGAGGTCTTCGTCCCGACCGTCGCCATGAGGGTCTTCACCATCGTGCTCATCCTCGTCGGCGTCGGCACCGGTCTCTACGCGTTCGGCGCAGTGCTCGAGGCGGTCATCGAGGGTGACCTGTTCGACCTATGGGGGAGACGACGCATGGAACGCAAGATCGAGCATCTGCACGACCACGTGATCGTGTGCGGCCATGGTCGGGTCGGCCGCGCGCTCGCCGGGTACCTCTCGGCAGGCGGCGACGACTTCGTCGTGGTCGACCAGGACGCCGAACGGCTCGCCGGTGTGCCGTACCTGACGCTGGCGGGCGACGCCACCGACGACCAGGTCCTGCGCATAGCGGGCATCGACCGGGCCCGCGCGCTCGTGGCGACGACCAGCACCGACACGACGAACGTCTATCTCACCTTGAGCGGTCGGTCGCTCCGTCCGGACCTGTTCATCGTCGCGCGCGCCCGGGTGGTCGACTCCGAGGCCAAGCTGCTGCGCGCCGGTGCCGACCGCGTGATCAACCCACAGGCCATCGGCGGAGCACGTATCGCGGCGATGCTCATGCAGCCTCATGTCTCCGAATTCCTCGACGTCATCACCCACGGTGCCGACGTCGAGTTCCGGCTGTCGGAGATCAGGGTGCAGCCGGGCTCCGCGCTGTCGGGTCGGACGCTTCGCGAGCTGCGCCTGCGTGAGCGCACCGGCACGCTCGTGCTCGCCATTCGCGATGCGGCCGGCGAGTTCAAGACGAACCCGGGGCCCGACAGCGTGATCACCGAAGGCGAGGTCCTGATCGTGATCGGCACCGTCGCAGAGCTCGCCGGGCTCCTCGCACTGAGCGACGTGGCCGGCACCCCCGACGGCGCACCCTGATCGGATGTGAAGAAGAGAAGAAGAGGTGCAGAGGAGCTGAGATGCCGGGCCGCGTGTCGAGGTGCGGCGACGACCACAGACGGAGAGGAGACCGAAGATGGCAGAGGAACGCCCGCCAGTGCCCCCGTTCACGAGGGAGACGGCGCAGCAGAAGGTCCAGGGTGCCGAAGACGCGTGGAACAGCCGGGACCCCGAGCGAGTCGCACGTGCCTACAGCGAAGACTCGGTCTGGCGCAACCGGGACACGTTCGTGAGCGGGCGAGCCGAGATCGTGAAGTTCTTGACGCAGAAATGGGAGAGGGAGCTGAACTACGCGCTGCGCAAGGATCTGTGGACCTTCTCCGACGACCGCATCGCCGTCCGCTTTCAATACGAGAGCCACGATCGAGACGGGCAGTGGTGGCGAAGCTACGGCAACGAGCTGTGGGAGTTCGACGAGCATGGGCTGATGCGCCGGCGTGAGGCGAGCATCAACGACGTCCGCATCGACGAATCGGAGCGGCGGATCTTCGGGCCGCGTCCACCCGAGGAGCGGGGACGGGAGAACCCATTGCGCTGAGAGCCGGGCCGCAGATCGCGACGCGCACGTGCAGCGCGCTTCGATCACGGCGGCTTCGTGGTCCTCAGGTTGCGATGGTCACACAACAGCGCCCGGGCGCGGGATCGAGCCTCGCGCTGCCCGGAGGAAGCCCCGCCTCCTCCGTGACGCCGGAGAGCCACGCATGGTTCATGCGGCACACGAGATCGCGGTGCTCCTCCACCAGGGCGTGGAACGGACCGTTGGCCATCACGACGGCACCCCCCGACACGCGCGGCTCGTATCCCTGCCGGGCGAGGAAGTCGACGACGCGCTCGACCGACGTGACGCCGGCACCGTCTGCCGTCCCTTCTGCCGCCCCTTCTGCCGCCCCGGACGCCGCTGGGCACAGCTCCTGAGCGACGCTGCGCCCATGCGCGCGCGCGACGTCCGTGAGCACGCTTTCGGCAGCGCTGCCGCCCGTGACGACCCGCTCGATCGCCCGAGCGAGGAGCTCGGCGGCGAGGGCGTAGCGGCGCTCGGGCAGGCTCACGCTGACCTCTCCTGGTGCACGGCGGTACCACTTCGCGGGCCGACCCGCGCCGGGGCCACGCCGCTCGGGCGGCCGGCGGTACTCGACGTCGAGCAGGCCCGCCCGCGCCAGCTTGTCGAGATGGAACGCAGCGACCGAGCGCGCCACTCCGAGGGCGGATGCCACGCCGTCGCGGCTCACCTCGCCACCCGTCAGCGCGACGTGCTCGTAGACGAGTCGGCGCAGCGGCTCGACGAGCGCTCCCAACGTCGACAGCGGATCCGGCACATGCTCCACAGCGTTCACTCTAAAACAACTGTGAGTTGACGTTACACATGTGGATATCTAAAATCGAACGCAGCAGCTGTTGGAAAGGGAGCTTCGACGCCGCCCACGAGCGACGGCCGCCAGCTCGGCCGTGCGCGCACATTGCCCTCTGCACAGACGCACGAACTGGTGAACCGCCAGTGCTCGGACAGGTGCTCCGACTGTGCCCGTGCACTGCTCGAGCTCTGGGAGCAACTGCACAGGCACAGGAAGGAAACGGCGAAGCGTGGTGCTTTCCCACCGTGTCGACCAGGGGATCGAGCACGATTTCCGCCACCGCAACCGGCGCCTCTTCGAGCTGACGCCGCAGGCTCGCTCGGTTGCCGAGGCCATCTTGGAGCGAGCCGGAGTCGACGTCTCCACCGTGACCGCATTGACCGCAGGAGCCGGTCGGCGCGCAGACGTGCCGGAGCAGCCTCACCGCTGGCAGACACGAGCACGCCGCGGCCGCATGTCTGGCGTTGAGCCGGGACCGAAGGGGAAAGGGCAGAGCACGACCTGAGCGGAGGGAGCGAACAGGAGGCATGATGCAAGGTACGGGACAGACGTTCGTGATCGTCGGAGCGAGCCTCGACGGCGCGAAGGCAGCCGAGGCGCTGCGCGCCGAGGGGTTCGGCGGTCGGGTCGTGCTGTTCGGGGAAGAGTCGCGGCGTCCGTACGAGCGTCCGCCGCTCTCCAAGGAGTACCTGCGCGGCGAGAAGGACTTCGACGCCGCAGCGGTGCACCCCGCCACCTTCTACGAGGAGCACGGCATCGAGCTGCACACGTCCACGCCCGTCGTGGAGATCGACCCGGCGGGCCGCGCGGTCACGCTGTCCTCGGGCGCGCGCGTCGCCTACGACCGGCTGCTGCTCACGACCGGCGCGGCCCCCCGGCACCTCGCGGTCGACGGCGCCGACCTCGACGGCGTGCTCTACCTGCGCACCGTGGACGACGCCGATCGGCTGCGCCGCGGGCTCACCTCGGAGGCGCAGGTGGTGGTGATCGGCGCGGGGTGGATCGGTGCCGAAGTC
>DAHWOV010000088.1:0-15460 GCA_027339205.1 Acidimicrobiaceae bacterium
GAGGGGCCAGGAGCGCTTGCCCTCGACGTTCCTGGCGCCATCGAACCCGTCGCTGCCCATACTTCGGCAGTTCAAAGATCCGAGCAGCTCGGGTCGCGAGTTCCGGCTCAGTCGCCGCCCCGCGGAAAGTCAGGCGCCCGAACACCCCACAAGACACCAGCCACCTAGCTTGCTGGCGGGCCTAAGCTCTGACTCTCAGAAGCTCTTAGTACTACCCGCCTCGAGGACCTCGCGGCGGCCCTGCGACTTTCGCGTCGCGCCGCGCTCCGGGGCTGGGACTCGAACCCAGAACCAACGGATTAACAGTCCGCTGCGCTGCCGATTGCGCCACCCCGGAAGGGTGGCGACCAGCCTAGCAAAGGCCGCCCTCAGGCCTCTTCGAGGTAGTCGCGCAGCAAGAAGGCCGCGTCCGGGCGCCGGAGCTTGGCGAGCGTCTTCGACTCGATCTGGCGCACGCGCTCACGCGTCACGCCGAACTCCTTCCCCACCTCTTCGAGGGTGCGGATCTTCCCGTCGTCGAGACCGAAGCGCAAGCGGACGATGTCCTGCTCGCGCTCGGTCAGGAACGCCAGGGCGGCTTGGACCGCACGGTCGAGCATCGCGCGAGTCGCAGCGTCGTCGGGCACGACCGCGCTGCGGTCCTCGATCATGTCCGAGAGGCTGAAGTCGTCCTCCTCCCCGACCGGCTGCTCGAGCGAGACCGTGTCGAGGCTCATTCGCTGGATCTCCCTGACGCGCTCGATCGGGAACTCGACCCTCTGGGCCACCTCCTCGGGCGTGGGCTCGCGTCCCAGCTCTTGAAGGAGCTGGCGCTGAGCCCAGACCACCTTGTTGATCGTCTCGACCATGTGCACCGGGATGCGGATCGTGCGTGCCTGGTCCGCGATCGCGCGCGTGATGGCCTGGCGGATCCACCACGTCGCGTAGGTGGAGAACTTGAACCCCTTCTCGTAGTCGAACTTGTCGACCGCACGCATGAGGCCGAGGTTGCCCTCCTGGATGAGGTCCAAGAAGGCGAGCCCCCGGCTGCGGTACCGCTTCGCGATGGAGACGACCAGCCGGAGGTTGGCCTCGATCAGGGCCTCCTTCGCGAGCTCCCCACGGCGCACCGCACGGCGCTCACGGAACTGCTGGTCGGGTGAGAGCAGCTGCTCGGGCGGTCCTCCCAGCTCCTCTGCCTCCGCGTGCGCGGCGAGACGGGCAGCGGCCTCGTTGCCGGCTTGGATCCGGCGCGCCATCTCGACTTCGAGCTCTGCGCTGAGCAGCGGGACCTTGCCGATCTCCTTCAGGTAGGTGTGGACGGGGTCCTCGGCGCTCGCGTTGAAGTACTCCGGAGATCCGGGGGTCTCCGAGGGGGGCCTCGGCTTCTTCGTGGCGCGAGCTGAGCGTGCAGCCCCCCTCGCAGCCTCGTCTCCACGAACGGTCCCTTCCTTCTGCGGGAGTTCCCCGTTCGTGCTCATCCAGGCTCCGTCGTCCTCGTTGGAGGTGCGTCCCCGTCGGGACCGTCTTGTCGTGCGCCGCCGATCAACCACGCTAGCAACCGATCGGCGGTGTCGCGGCAGCGCACAGGGTCGTCCAGCTCCTCGATCCATCGGCGCACCCGTGCGGTCTCGGCGGCGAGGTCGCCGAGCGCGACCTCGCCGTTGCGGGCTGCAGCCTGGCGGTCGGCGAGCGCACGCTTGGCGGCCGCGCGGACCAGCTGGGCGATCACCGGAGCTGCGGGGTCGGCCCTGGGGTCGTCGGGCGCCGCGGGCTCCTCGACCACCAGTCTGCGCAAGAGGGCTGCAACGTCCTCGTCCGCCGCGTCGACGGCGGCCCGGACGCTCTCGGCCCCGGCGAGCGCGAGGAATGCTCGCCGCTGGAGGGCATCGGCGAACAGGACGTCCTCCAGCCGGTCCGCGACGAGGTCCGGCCGGTGCACGGCGAGTCGCAGTGCTTCGAGGCCAGGACGGTTGACCCGCGGCTCGGGGGAGCGGCCGTCGGGCACGAGCCGCGCCCGGCCACGCTGCGCCTCACGGCTGCCAGCGCCGGTCGCGGTCTTTGGCGAAGGTGCGGACGACTGGGCGCGGAGCAGCTCGGGCTCGAGGTGCGTGGCGTCGGCCACACGCATGACGTACTGGTCGCGCACCAGCGCGTCAGGGTGCTCGGCCACCGCTGCGAGGGCCGATTCCGCCGCCTTCGCGCGGCCTTCGGGCGTCGACAGGTCGTGCGCGGAGAGCACCCGCTCCACACGGAACTGCAAGAACGGGACGGCCGAGGACACGGCCGTCCTCAGGGCGTCTGGATCCTCGCGTGCGAGGTCGGCCGGGTCGGCCCCTGTGGGGAGGACTGCGACCCGCAGGTCGACGTCGTGCTTGCGCTCCCACTCGTAGACGCGCGCGGTCGCCGACTGGCCAGCCTGGTCCGCGTCGTAGGCGAGCACGATGCGGCGGCCGAAGTTGTGAAGAAGGCGGAAGTGCTCTTCTGCGAGCGCGGTCCCGCACGTCGCCACCGCGCGCTCGATGCCGGCGGAGAAGCAGCCGATCACGTCGGTGTAGCCCTCGCAGACGACCACCTCGCCGGTGGCGACGATGTCGTGCTTGGCCCAATTGAGCGCGTAGAGGGTGCGACGCTTCGAGTAGATCGGCGTCTCCTGTGAATTCTTGTACTTGGGCTCGGCTCTCCACTTGGCGTGCGGCGCGCTGCCGGCCGCCAGCCGCTCGGGGAGGACCCGGCCCCCGATCGCCACGGCGCGTCCCGAGGGGTCGAAGATCGGGAACAGCACGCGGGCGCGGAACGCATCCTGCAGGCGTCCCGCCCGATTGACGAAGCCGAGCCCGCTGTCGGTCGCCACCTGCGCAGACAGGCCGAGTGCGGACGTCAATGCGTCCCAGTCGTCTGGTGCCCACCCGAGCTGGAAGCGGCGGACGATCGCGCCGTCGTAGCCACGAGATCGCAGGTAGTCCCGGGCGCGTCCGGCGTCGGGCGCGGCGAGCAGGCGCTCGTGGTACCACACCACCGCCTTCGCCATCGCGTCGAACAGCTCGCTCCGACGCCTGCGGTCCGCTGCCCCTTGCTCGGTCTCGTGGAGCACGATCCCCGCGCGGTCAGCGAGGAACCGCACCGCCTCCGCGAATTCGAGGTGCTCGGTCGCGCGCACGAACGTGATCGCGTCGCCCGACGCCTGGCATCCGAAGCAGTAGTAGAAGCCCTCCTGCGCGTTGACGCTGAACGACGGCGTCTTCTCGGAATGGAACGGGCAGAGCCCCACCCAGCGGCGCCCCTGTTGCTTGAGGGCCGCGTGCTCCGATACGAGGGCGACGATGTCCGTGGCGGCGCGCACCTGGGCCACCTCGTCGTCGGGGATGCTCACGCAGCGGAGGGTACCGCTCGGAGAGCTCCCAGCACGCGTCTTTGAGCAGCCACGGGCCGACGGTCAGCAGGCCGCCTCACGTCTCCGCTCCGGCTCCGCTGGTACCCCTCCCCTCGCGCGCCGTCGCTCCGCCGGTCAGCGAGGAGCTCGGAGCTTCCCGTTGTGCGCCCTGGCACCCCTGCGCACCGCCTTCACCGGCCGCGAGGCGCCGAGCGCGCGGCTCGGGGTGGACTTCCCGGCCGCCTTCTTCGCCTTCGACACCTTCTTCGGGGCGCCGGCCTTGGAGGACACCGGGCCGGCGGACTTCGAAGCGGGCGGCTTCGACGCCGAGGATCTCGAGGCGGCGGACTTCGAAGCGGCGGACCTCGAAGCGGCGGACTTCGAAGCGGGCGGCTTCGCGGCGGCGGATCTCGAGGCGGGCGGCTTCGCGCCCGGCCGCCCGCCGCCGCCAGCGCCGGCGCGCCGGGTACGTGACGTGGACGCGGCGTTGCGACCTCTTCCCCTCTTCTCGTCGGCCTCACCGGCCGCGACCACCGCCTGCGCCGCGGCGAGGCGCGCAACGGGCACCCGGTACGGAGAGCAGCTCACGTAGTCGAGCCCGGCGTCGTAGAAGAAACGGATCGATGCCGGGTCGCCGCCGTGCTCGCCGCACACGCCGACCTTGAGCTCCTGGCGCGTCGCGCGTCCCCGGTCGGTCGCGAGCCGGACCAGCTCTCCCACGCCGTCGACGTCCACGGTCTCGAAGGGGTTGCGCGTCAAGAGGCCCCGTTCCAGGTACGCCGACATCATCCGTCCTTCGACGTCGTCACGGCTGAAGCCGAAGGTCATCTGCGTCAGGTCGTTGGTGCCGAAGGAGAAGAACTCCGCGACGTCCGCGATCTCCGCCGCACGCAGCGCAGCTCGCGGCGTCTCGATCATCGTGCCGATCTTCACGTCGATGCCGGTGCCGTTGGCCGTGGACCTCGACTCGCTCGAGCCCCTTCGCCGGCCGTTGGCGGGCTGTGCCTCTGCCGCCACCTCGGCCACGGCATCCTCGACCCACGTGCGGGCGAGCGCGAGCTCCTCTCTCGAGACGGTGAGGGGGATCATGATCTCGACGACGGGATGGCCGCCGGCGGCCGCACGCGTACGCGCTGCCTCCATGAGCGCTCTGACCTGCATCGCGTAGAGGCCGGGCTTGATCATGCCGAGCCGCACGCCCCGCGTGCCGAGCATCGGGTTCGCCTCCTGCCAGGACTTCGCCGCGTCGTAGAGCTTGCGCTCCTCTTCGCTGAGCCCCGACGTCGCCTCCTTGATGGCGAGCTCTTCGGTCGAGGGGAGGAATTCATGCAGCGGGGGGTCGAGGAGCCGGACCGTGACGGGCAGGCCGTCCATCGCCTCGAGGATCGCCGCGAAGTCCTCGCGCTGAACGGCCCGAAGCTGCTCGAGGGCCTCGCGCTCTTCCTCCTCCCCCTCCGCAAGGATCATCCGGCGCACCACGGGAAGCCGGTCCTCCCCGAGGAACATATGCTCGGTCCGGCACAGGCCGATCCCCTCTGCGCCGAGCCGCCGCGCGTTGGCGGCGTCCTCGCCGGTGTCCGCGTTTGCACGGACCCCGAGCTTTCCTTCGCGGATCTCGTCGGCCCAGCCGAGCACGACGTCGAACTCCGGGGGGGGCGCGGCGGGCGTGAGGGCGACCTTCCCCGCCACCACTTCACCGGTCGACCCGTCGATCGAGATCCAGTCGCCCTCCTCCACGGTCACGCCGGCGACGGAGAAGCTGTGCCGGCTGATGCGCAGCGCTTCGGCGCCGACGACGGCGGGTTTCCCCCAGCCGCGTGCGACGACCGCCGCATGGCTCACGAGCCCGCCGCGCGCGGTGAGGACGCCTTCGGCCGCGAGCATCCCGTGCACGTCCTCGGGGGAGGTCTCGTTGCGCACCAGGACAACGTGCTCACCGCGCTTGGCGGCGGCCTCGGCGTCGTCCGCGCTGAAGTACGCCCGCCCCACCGCTGCACCCGGGGAGGCGGCGAGGCCCTTGGCGATGACCTTGTGCCCGCTGCCCGAGAATTGCGGGTGGAGCACGGAGGACAGGTGGTCCTCGGTGATCCGCGAGACGGCCTCCGCGTGGGTCAAGCGGATCTTGGGCTCCCTGGTCATGTCGACGGCCATCTTCAGCGCCGCGCGCCCCGTGCGCTTGCCCACCCGGGTCTGGAGCATCCACAGCTTGCCCTGCTCGATCGTGAACTCGGTGTCGCACATGTCGCGGTAGTGGCGCTCGAGCCGCTCGAAGACACCCATCAGCTCGCGGTAGACGTCGGGGAAGGTCCGCTCGAGCGCGGAGAGGGGCTCGGTGTTCCGGATCCCCGCCACGACGTCCTCACCCTGGGCGTTCACGAGGAAGTCGCCGTAGACGCCCTGCGCGCCGGTCGCCGGGTCGCGGGTGAAGCCCACCCCGGTCCCCGAACGGTCGTCGCGGTTGCCGAAGACCATCGCCTGCACGTTGACCGCGGTGCCGAGGGTGTGGGAGATGCGCTCACGATCCCTGTAGGCCACGGCGCGCGGGCCGTTCCAGCTCCCGAACACGGCCTCGATCGCCCCGCGGAGCTGGTCGCCGGGGTCCTGGGGGAACGGCTCGCCGGTGCGCCGCTCGACGATCTGCTGGTAGGAGTCGACCAGGTAGCGCAGCAGCTCGGTCGGCACCTTGGCGTCGGAGCTGGTGCCGGCGAGCTCTTTGGCCGCGTCGAACAGCGAGTCGAACTCCTCGCCTGGGATGCCGAGCACGATCCGGCCGTACATGGCGACGAAGCGCCGGTAGGAGTCGTACGCGAACCGTTCGTCGTCGGTCTGCTTCGCCAACCCCTCGACCGAGCGGTCGTTCAGCCCGAGGTTCAAGACCGTGTCCATCATCCCGGGCATCGAGAACTGCGCCCCCGAACGCACCGACACGAGCAGCGGGTCGACGGGGTCGCCGATCTCCTTGCCCATCGCCCGCTCGAGGCGCCTGCGCGCTCGAGCCACCTCCTCGCTCAGGCCGTCGGGCCAGCCGACTTCCATGTAGGCGCGGCAGGCGTCCGTCGAGATCGTGAAGCCGGGGGGCACCGGGAGCCCCAGAACCGACGTCATCTCCGCGAGGTTGGCGCCCTTGCCGCCGAGCAGGCCCTTCATCTCCATCGGGGGACGGCGGTGCGAGTGGTCGAATTCGAACACGTACGGCATTGGGCCTCCTCAACCTTGGCGGGGCACTGCCGGCGCGCGGCACCGTGCAGGCACGGCGGCGACGTCGCCGAAGGGCATACCCACCTTAGGACCCCGGGGGTCGCTCCTGCGAGCAGCGGTGCGGCGCGCCGCGCCGGCGCGCCAAACGGTTGCGTCCCCTCACGCGTCGCCCGTGCGGGCCTGCAGCTCCGCGAGGAGCTCGCCGACCTTGACGCGCACCTGGGCGGTGGTGTCGCGGTCGCGGATGGTGACCGCGCGGTCCTCGAGCGAGTCGAAGTCCACGGTCACGCACCACGGGGTCCCGATCTCGTCGTGACGGCGGTAGCGCCGACCGATGCTCTGGGTCACGTCGTAGTCGCACATGAAGTGCGGCTGGAGAAGGTGCAGGACCTCGCGCGACATCGACTCGAGCTGCTCTTTCCTGGAGAGCGGGAGCACCGCGACCTGATAGGGCGCGAGCCGGTGGTGGAGGTGGAGCACGGTGCGGGCCTCGCCCCCCACCTCGTCTTCGTCGTAGCCGGCGAGGAGGAAGGCCATCATCGTCCGCGTCACGCCCCCCGCGGGCTCGATGACGTGGGGAACGTAGCGCTCACCGGTCGCGGGGTCGAAGAAGTCGAGATGCGCCCCCGACGCCTCCGCGTGCCGCCGGAGGTCGTAGTCGGTGCGGTTGGCGATGCCCTCGAGCTCGTCCCAGCCCCATGGGAAGAGGAACTCGACATCGGAGGTCGCGCTCGAATAGTGCGAGAGCTCCTCGGGGCCGTGCGGGCGCAACCGGAGCTTCTCGGGAGGCATCCCGAGCTCGACGTACCACTTGTAGCGCTCGTTCATCCAGTACTCGTGCCATCTCGGGCCTTCGTCGGGCGGCACGAAGTACTCCATCTCCATCTGCTCGAACTCCCGGGTCCGGAAGACGAAGTTCTGCGGCGTGATCTCGTTGCGGAAGGACTTGCCGATCTGCGCGATCCCGAACGGCGGCCGCTTGCGGGTGGTCTGCAGGACGTTCGCGAAGTTGATGAACATCCCTTGCGCGGTCTCCGGCCGCAGGTAGGCGACCGTCCCCTCGTCTTCGACTGGCCCGGCGTGCGTCTTGAACATGAGGTTGAACGGACGCGCCTCGGTGAAGTCGGTCGAACCGCAGTTCGGGCAAGGCCCGGTGAGCTTGTCCGCGCGCCAGCGGCTGTGGCAATTGCGGCAGTCGACGAGTGGGTCCGTGAAATTGTGGAGGTGACCGGACACCTCCCAGACGATCGGCGGCGAGAGGATCGCCGCGTCGATGCCGACGACGTCGTCGCGCAGCTGGACCATCGACCGCCACCACGCGTTCTTCACATTGCGCAGCATGTTCACGCCGAGCGGTCCGTAGTCGTAGGTCGAGCGGAAGCCGCCGTAGATCTCCGCGGACTGGAAGATGAAGCCTCGGCGCTTGCACAGGCTCACGACCTTGTCCATGAGGTCGCCTGACGTCGGCGCGGGCGTGCCGGGGGCTTCCATCTCCGCGGTCATGGGAGGGCAGGATACCGGGCGGCGACTCCCCGCCCCGGCGCCGTCTCCGACGGCGCACCGGCATGCGTGCTACAGAGCAGAGAGGAGACCGCGTTGGCGAGCAGTCGCCCTCGCACGGTGAGCACCGCGCGCCCCTTGTCGCGCACGACCAGCCCGTCGAGCTCCTCGACGTCGGGGAGCGCCACGTCCGGCACCCCCGCGGGGGTGCGCAGCGAGAGCATCAGCCGCTCGAGCTCGCGGCGCTCCCCTTCGACCAGCTCCTCGCCCGCCACCGGCGAGCGCCCCTGCGCGAGGGCCTCCACATACCGCTCGGGCGTCCGCACGTTCCACCACCGCCGCCCGAAGGAACGACCGCTGCGGTGGGAGTGGGCCGCGGCGCCGATGCCGAGGTAGTCCCCCTGTCGCCAGTACAGCTGGTTGTGGCGGCACCCGTGGCCCGGGAGCGCCCAGTTGGACACCTCCTCCCAACGGTACCCGGCTGCGGCCAGCCTGGCGTCGGTGAGCTCGTAGCGCGTTGCCTGAACGTCGTCGTCGGGGTGGCGAGCCGTGTCCCGCGAGAGCGGCGTCCCCGGCTCGACCGTGAGCGCGTAGGCGCTCACGTGTCCCGGCGGGTGGGGCAACGAGAGGATGTCGTCGAGGGTCCGTGCCCAGTCGTCGTCGCTCTCGCCCACGGCCCCGTAGATGAGGTCGACGTTCACCCGAGCGAAGCCTGCCGACGCGGCCGCCTCGACCGCCTTTGGCACCGACTCGGGCGAGTGACGCCGCCCGAGCGCAGCGAGCACGTGGGGAACGGTCGACTGGACGCCGAAGGACATCCGCGTGACGCCTGCCTCCCGGTACGCGGCCAACCGCTCGCCCGACGCGTCCTCAGGGTTGCACTCGACCGTCACCTCGGCGCCGGGGGCGCGCGGGATCGCAGCCAGGATCCGCGCGAGCCATGCCGGAGGCAGGCGTGAAGGAGTGCCGCCCCCGAAGAACACGCTGGTCGCCGCCGGGAGCTGCCCAGAGTTCACCGCGCGCCCCAGCTCCTCGGCGCAGCTCGCGACGTAGCGGCCCATCAGCGGGTCCCGGTCGGTGTAGGTGGCGAAGGCGCAGTAGTCGCAGCGGTGCCGGCAGAACGGCACGTGGACGTAGACGCCGAGCTCGGTCACCAGGTGAAGGCGCCAGACGTGCGCACCGCGCGCAGCCGGCGGTCGATGTGCCCTTCCATCGCCTCGGTGGCGAGGCTTGCCACCTCCCCCGCGCTCGGCGGCCTCGGGGACGAGAGGACCCGCGCGAGCGACCCGCCGAGGATGGCGCGGACCACGTCGAGCGCGTCGGGGCTCACTGCACGGCCGCGCCGGCACTCCCTGCACAGCGTGCCTCCCTCGGTGAGGTCGAACGCGACGAGCTCGACCTCGCCCTCGGAGCGGCCGCACGACGCGCACGCGTGCAGGATCGGCTCGATCCCCTCGTGCGCGAGGACCTTCAGGAAGAAGGCCGGCGCGACCATGACGGGGTCCGTCCGCCCGTCGGCGAGCGCACGGAGCGCGCCGACGAGCATCCGGTAGAGCCCCGGGTCGGGATGGCCCTCGAGTGCCAGCTGGTCGACGACTTCGAGCATGGCCAAGCCGGACCCGACGCGCTCGAGATCTTCACGCAGCTCCGGGAAGTGGTCGACGACCTCGGCCTGGTTCACGACGGCGAGGTCCCCGCGTCCCTGCCACCACAGGAGCGTCACGTGGCTGAGCGGCTCGAGGCGCGCCCCCCACTTGCTCGTCGTCCGTCGGACGCCCTTTGCGACCGCGCGCACCTTGCCGTGCTCCTCGGTGTGAAAGACCACGATCCGGTCGGCCTCGCCGAGCCGGTAGGTGCGCAGCACGACCCCCGAGTCGCGGCGCAGCGTCACTGCGCGTGCTCGTCGCTCGCGCCGCCGGTCCCCCGCGCGTCGGGCTCGCCGGGCGAGGGCCCCGGAGTCGGAAGGGACCGCCGGCCGTACGGCCCGCCCCGGCCGGAGAGCAGGTTGCCGCCGCCGACCAGCACGACCAGGGCGACCAGGCTGATGACGCCCTCGCGCGCCACGCCGAACCCGGCTGCGGCCAAAAAGCAGGCGAAGCCGAGCAGCACCACGCCGCCTGCGACAGCGATCTTGGTGAACGTCATCGGGAAGCCACCAGGCCACCGTAGCGGCGGTCGCGTCGCTGGTACTCGGCGACGGCTGCGCCGACCAGCTCGGCGGACACCTCCGGCCAGGGCTCGTCGAGCACGACGATCTCGCTGTACGCCACCTGCCAGACCAGCAGGTCGGGCACCCGGCGGTCGCCTCCGGTCAACACGAGGAGGTCCACGTCGGGGAGTCCGAGAGCCTCGGCGATCACCGCCTCGGTCACGTCCTTCGGCGGGACGCCCCGGTCGGCAAGGGCCTGCACCGCCGCCACGAGCTCACGGCGCCCGGTCCGCCCCTCGGCGAGGAGCACGCGCAGGATCGGCGACTCGACCAAGGCGAGATCCCGCGCAGCGGGGCCCCGATGGTTGGCCCCAGGGACAAAGGCGAGCGCGATCCTCCTCGAGGCGAGCTCGCGTGCGCGGCGCTTCAGCGCGCTCCCGCCTGAGGGCTCCTGGATCGTGAGCCAGCCGATGCCGAGCCGCTGCGCCGTCTCGACCAGCACCCCCAACGCGTGCTCCACCTGATCCGCAGAGGCCGCGCGCTCGGTCCCCCCCGCGACCCAGGCGACGTGGGCGGGAACCGGGCCGCCTCGTGTGCCGGACAGAGTGCGCGCCACGCCGCCACGCTACCGCCGGCCCTTGCGCTCCCCCCCATCACCCGCGCGCCGACGCGCTGAGGCAGGACCGGTAACCTCGAGCTGCTGCCGGCGCCGCTTCGGCTCCCGGCGACCGTCGAGGAGGAACGCCATGGCTGCACCAGAGCTCGAGATGAGCGACGAGGAGTGGCGGGCGCGGCTCTCGCCCGACCAGTACGAGGTGCTGCGCAACCGCGAGACCGAGCCTGCATGGTCCGGGAAGTACCTGCATGTCGACGAGGAGGGCGTCTTTCGCTGCGCGGGCTGCAACGCTCCCCTCTTCTCGACCGATGCCAAATTCGACTCGGGTTCGGGCTGGCCCAGCTTCGACCGGGCGATCAGCGCGGGGACCGTCGAGGAACGGCCCGACAACAGCCACGGCATCGTGCGCACCGAGATCGTCTGCGCCCGCTGCGGTGGCCACCTCGGGCACGTCTTCCCCGACGGCCCCACGGAGACCGGGCTCCGGTACTGCGTGAACTCCCTGTCGCTCGAGTTCGAGCGCTCAGCCGACTGACCAGAAGGTCGGCCTCGTCAGGCGAGGCCCCCCTCGAGCAGCTCGAAGGCGGCCGCGACCCGCGCCGCCTCCTCGGGCTGTCCCGCTCGGATCATCACGGCCTCTGCTCGTGCGAGGGCGTCGCAGAGGGAGAAGACCTCGTCTTTCGAATAGAAGACGCGCGCGGGGAATGCGAGTGGCGCCGCTGGGACGCGCAGGCGAGCAGCGCGCCGGCTGCTGCCGCGGCCAGGGGAGCCGGCATCGGCCACGACGCATCGGGCACCATCAACGGCAGCCAGACCACCGGTCATGCGTCCGCGGTCTCGAGGCTCGCGACGTCCGTGCCAGCCTCCGGACGCTCGGTGCGGTGCACCTCCGCCGTGGCGAAGCGGAGGCTCGGCCCGATGTCGTCGGCGACCACCTCCACCCTGCTGCGCCGCTCGCCGAGCTCGGTCTCCCAGCTGTGCTGCTCCAGCCGCCCCGAGACCATGACGCGCATGCCCTTGGCGAGGCTCATCGCGACGTGCTCGGCGAGGTCCCGCCAGCAGACGACGTCGAAGAAGGAGGTCGCCTCCTCCCACTCGCGGGTCTCGCGGTCCTGCCACCGCCGGTTGACGGCGATGCCCAGGACGACGCTCGCCTGCCCGTCTCTCGTGTAGCGGATCTCGGGGTCGCGGGTCAGGTTGCCCGTGACAGTGGTGTGCGTGCTCATCGGCGCTCCTTGCTCGGAGAGCCGGACGGTCGTCCGGCAGCGGCATCGTGCGCCTCGCGCTTCGCCGCCACCTTCGCCGAGGACCTTGCAGCGCGCTGGGTGCCGCAGGCGGCGTCGAGGCGGCCGCTCGGTCAGACGCCGCTGCGGCCCCTCGGCTCAGACGTCGAGGAACCGGCTGATCGCGATCGCCGATCCCCCGGTACCGATGAGCACGCCGATCGCGATGACCACGGCGTCGGTGCCGAACACCTCCCAGCCGGTCATGCGCATCTGGGCGAGCACCGACGCGGTTGTGCTCGACCCGATCCGGTCCAGCACGACATGGAGGCCGTAGACGACCGCCGCGGCGACCCCGGAGCCGAGCAGCCCCTGGACCATGCCCTCGGACATGAACGGGAGCCGGATGAACCAGTTGGTCGCTCCGACGAGCTTCATCACGGACACCTCCCGGCGCCGGGCGAAGATCGCCATTCGGATCGTGTTCAGGATCAGCACTGCGGCCGACACCAGCAGCACGAGCGCGACGAGCAGGAACACCCACTGCAAGATGTTGATGACGTGCTGCTCGGTCCTTATCTGCTGGAGCGGTGCGGTCACCCGCATGACCCCTGGCTGGCCGTGGAACCTGCGGATCACGGCCGCCGCGTCCTGGGGATGTGCCGGCGTGCACCGCCAGGACGTGGGGGTCTCCTTGGGCGTCACGCCGGACTCCACGTACACTGTCCCGACGAGCCTCTTCGCCTCCAGGTAGTCGTACCGGTGTGTGCGGAACACGCACTTGTCGACGTAGGGCAGGACGTGCAGCTCGTTGCCGACGGCGTGGATCTCGCTCTTGGTCGCTGTCGGCTTCATCCACACCATCACCTCGGTGCCGCGCTGCCATTCGGCCTCCGCGCGGGCGGCCCCCTGCTTCAAGAGGAGCGCCGCGCCCACGAGCGAGAGCGACACCGCGACCGTGAGCACCGCAGCGATCGTCATCAAACGGTTGCGCCAGAGGTTCGATACCGTCTCCCTGGCGACGTACTCGGTCGAGACCGGCATCAGCGCTTCCCCTGGCCACCGCGCCCGGGAACGCGGCCGCCGGCGACGGCGACCGCCGGGACCCGGCCGCTGGCCGGCCCCGTGGCCACTGCCGCCGCTGCGGCGGTGGCGGCCGGGCTGCCGTCGATGCCGTAGACGCCACGCGCCTGGTCCCTCACGACCGTCCCGTGGTCGAGCTCGACCACGCGCCGGCGCATCCAGTTCACGAGCACCTCGTCGTGCGTCGCGACCACGACCGTGGTGCCGGTCCGGTTGATCCGGTCCAGCAGCTGCATGATGCCCTGGCTGGTCCCTGGGTCGAGGTTGCCGGTGGGCTCGTCCGCGAGCAGGATCAGCGGCCGGTTGACGAACGCGCGGGCGACGGCCACCCGCTGCTGCTCGCCGCCCGAGAGCTCGCCGGGGAGGTTGTCCCTCTTCTTGGCGAGGCCGACGAGATCGAGCACCTGGGGCACCTGGTTCGCGACGACATGCTTCGGGCGTCCGATCACCTCGAGCGCAAATGCCACGTTCTCGAAGACCGTCTTGTTCGGCAGCAGGCGGAAATCCTGGAATACACAGCCGATGTTTCGCCGGAGGTAAGGCACGCGCCACTTCGGAAGATGCACGATGTCGCGGCCCGCTTCCCAGATACGTCCCGAATCCGGGAGCTCCTCGCGCAAGAGAAGACGGATCAGCGTGGTCTTGCCTGACCCCGACGCTCCGACGAGGAAGACGAACTCCCCCTTCTCGATCTCGATCGACACATCACGCACCGCGACCGTGCCGTTCTTATACGTCTTCGTGACGTTCTGAAATCGGATCATTTGGGAATGTCTCCGTCCGTCGAGTGGTGGTCGGGCCATGCGGCCATCTGCTGCAACGCCGCGGACGTGGGGCCGCTGAAAGCCTACCGAAGTCGGCCCAAGGGGTCACATGTTTGACCCAATTCCCCCCTGACCAGCGCCTTCCCCGTGGTCATCGGCCTCCCCGGAGGCCCCGCGCAGCTACCCGGACCGCCCCCCGGGGCCAGCGCGAGGGCTCCCCGGACCGCCCCCCGGGGCCCCCGCGAGGGCTCCCCGGACGGCCGGCCGGTGCCCCCGCGAGCGCCCCCGGACCGCCGGCCGGGGCCCCCGTCAGCCTCCCCGCAGCCGGCGCAGCTCGGCCTCCATGAACGCGTCGAGGTCGCCGTCGAGGACCGCATCCACGTTGCCGGTCTCCACGCCCGTGCGCAGGTCCTTCACCAGCTGGTACGGCGCCAGCACGTACGATCGGATCTGGTTCCCCCAGGCGTTCTCGGTGCGCGTCCCGCCGATCGAGTCGAGCTCAGCCTGTCGCTCCTCCCGGGCCTTCTCCGCCAGCTTGGCCGCGAGGATCTGCATGGCCTTCGCCTTGTTCTGGTGCTGGCTCCGCTCGTTCTGGACTGCGACCACGATCCCGGTGGGCAGGTGGGTCAGCCGCACCGCGGAGTCGGTCTTGTTCACGTGCTGGCCGCCCGCGCCCGAGGAGCGGTACGTGTCGACGCGCAGGTCCTTCTCGTCGATCTCCACCTCGGAGACGTCGTCGAGGAACGGCACCACGTCCAGCGACGCGAAGCTGGTCTGGCGTCGGTGCTGGGAGTCGAAGGGCGACATGCGTACGAGCCGGTGCACGCCGCGTTCCGTGGCGAGGAGGCCGTACGCGTGCCGGCCGCGGACGATGAAGGTGACCGAGAGCAGCCCCGCCTCCTGCCCCGGCGTCGCCTCCTCCACCTCCACGCCGAACCCGTGACGATCCGCCCATCGCTGGTACATGCGCGCCAGCATCTCGGTCCAGTCCTGCGCGTCGGTCCCGCCCGCCCCGGCGTGCACCTCGCAGATCGCGTCGCGGTCGTCGTACTCGCCGGAGAAGAGGGACTCGAGCTCGAGCTCGCCGACGCGCGTGGTGAGCGTGTCGACCGTGGTCACCAGCTCCTTTTGCAGCGCCTCGTCGGGCGCCCCGCTCCGCTCGGCCTCTTCGACCAGCTCGGCGAGGACGCGGGCGTCCTCCACCGCTCCTGCGAGCGAGTCGAAGCGCGAGACGTCGTCGGCGACGCGGCCGAGCTCGGTCGTCACCGAGCGGGCGCGCTCCGGGTCGTCCCACAGGCCCGGTGCGGCAGCCTCGCGCTCGAGGTCCGTCCGCCTCGCGCGCAGTGCGTCGATGCCCAGGTAACCCTCGGCCTCGTCGACACGTGCCGCGAGCGACTCGATCTCGGCTGCGAGGTCGCGGCCCTCAGGCGGCGCCATGACACAGCTTGTACTTCTTGCCGCTCCCGCACCAGCACGGGTCGTTGCGGCCGAGCTTGGGGGCTTGCGCGCCGCCCGCGGGTCCTTGCGCGCCGCCCGCAGGGCCCGGCGCGCCGCCCGCGGGTCCTTGCGCGCCCC
>DAHWOV010000102.1:0-2733 GCA_027339205.1 Acidimicrobiaceae bacterium
CTGTGCGTGGACACCGGGCACTCGACCTACGCGGGGATCGACCCCGTCGAGCTGTGCAGGGCCCACGCGGACCGCCTGTCGTACGTGCACCTGAAGGACGTGAGCGTGCCGGTCCTGGAGAAGGCCCGGCTCGACAAGGCCGGGTTCTGGGAGGCCTACCGGCGGGGGGTGTTCTGCGTGCTCGGTCGAGGCAGTGTCGACTTCGTGGGGCTGCGCGAGTGCCTGGAGGACCTCCGCTACGACGGATGGCTGACCGTGGAGCAGGATGCGAGCCCGACCGGCGACTCCGTGCCCCTCGACGACGCGATCGCGTCCCGCACGTTCCTCGGGGAGATCGGGTTCGGCGCGTCCGGCCCGGCGCCAGCTTCGGGGGGTCCGAGGTGAGCGCCGGAGGCGGCACGACCCGCAGGGTCCACTGGGCCGCCGGCGAGCTGGCCGCCGGGCCCTGGGCGCTCGAGCTCACGCCGAAGAACGCCGGTTGGCGCTGGACGTCGTTGCGCGTGCTCGCGCTGGATGCCGGAGCGTCGCAGGGATTCGCGACCGGCCCAGAAGAGATGCTGGTCCTGCCGCTCGAAGGTTCCTGCACGGTCTCGTGCGACGGCGAGGAGCTGGAGCTCGAAGGCCGCCGCGACGTGTTCTCGTCGCCGAGCGATTTCGCGTACGTGCCGCGCGACGCCGAGGTGCTCGTGACGAGCGGGGCCGGCGGGCGCTTCGCGCTCTGCGGGGCAGAGGCGGGCAGGCGGCTGCCGCTCCGCCGCCGGGCCGCGTCGCAGGTCGCGGTGGAGCTCCGGGGCGCCGGGGACAGCTCGCGCAGGGTGGTCAACTACTGCATGCCGGACACGTTCGAGGCCGATCGGCTGCTCGTGTGCGAGGTGATCACCCCCTCGGGCAACTGGTCCTCGTACCCGCCGCACAAGCACGACGAGGAGCGTCCCGGTGAGACCGAGCTCGAGGAGATCTACTACTTCGAGCTCGACGACCACGGCCACGACCCCGGAGCGGCCTACCTTCGTCTCTACGGCACCGACGCACGTCCGATCGCGTTCCTCGGTGCATTGCAGAGCGGGCACGTCGTCGCCGTCCCCCACGGCTACCACGGCCCTGCCATGGCTCCCCCGGGCTACGACCTGTACTACTTGAACGTGATGGCCGGGCCGGTGCGGTCCTGGCTGGCCTCCGACGACCCCACCTACGCCTGGGTGAGGGCGACGTGGGGGACCCAGGCCGTCGATCGTCGCCTCCTCGACGACGAGCCGGGCACCGAAGGACCCACCGACGGACCGCGCGAAGGACCCACCGACGGACCGCGCGAAGGACCCAGCGAAGGACCCACCGGAGGACCGCGAGCAGGAGGGCAACGATGAGCGCCAGGAAGACCGTTCGTCTCAGCGTCGGGCAAGCGACGGTGCGCTTCTGGGCGAACCAGTGGACCGAGCGCGACGGGCGTGAGCACCGTCTGATCGAGGGCTGCTTCGGCATCTTCGGGCACGGCAACGTCGCGGGCCTCTCCCAGGCGCTGCTCGAGCTGGAGCTGGACGAGCCGGGCGCGCTTCGCTACTACCAAGCGCGCAACGAGCAGGCCATGGTGCACGCCGCAGCGGCCTTCGCCCGAGCTCGGCACCGGCTCTCGGCGCTCGCGTGCACCACCTCGGTGGGTCCGGGCGCGACGAACATGGTCACCGGCGCGGCGCTCGCCACCATCGACAGGCTGCCCGTCCTGCTCATGCCGAGCGACGTGTTCGCCACCCGGGTCGCCGATCCGGTGCTCCAGCAGCTCGAGCACCCGATCGAGCGCGACGTCTCGGTGAACGACGCGTTCCGGCCGGTCAGCCGCTTCTTCGACCGCGTGCAGCGACCCGAGCAGCTCCCCGCCGCGCTCATGGGCGCAGCCCGGGTGCTGACCGATCCTGCGGAGACCGGAGCGGTCACCGTATGTCTGCCCGAGGACGTCCAGGCCGAGGCGTTCGACTGGCCCGAGGACCTCTTCGCGCGGCGCGTCTGGCACGTGGACCGTCCCGCACCGGACCCAGCTGCGCTGGCACGCGCCGCCGAGATCCTGCGCTCGGCACGACGGCCGCTCGTCGTGGCCGGTGGTGGGGTGCACTACTCGGAGGCCGAGGCGGCGCTCGCCGCGTTCGCAGCCGCGTCGGGCATCCCCGTCGCCGAGACGCAGGCCGGCAAGGGATCGCTGCACTTCGAGCATGCCCAGTCCGTCGGGGCGATCGGCGTGACCGGGTCGGCCGCGGCCAACGCGCTCGCCGCGTCGGCGGACGTGGTCGTGGGCATCGGGACGCGCTGGGCGGACTTCACGACGGCGTCCAGCTCGTTGTTCGAGAACCCCGAGGTGCGCTTCGTCAACTGCAACATCGCCCGGTTCGACGCCGCCAAGATGGGCGGGCTGCTCATGGTCGCCGACGCGCGTGCAGGCATCGAGGCGCTGGCGGGCTCCCTCGAGGGGTGGTCGGTGCCGCGCGAGTACGCCGTGGAGATCCCTGCGCTCGTCGAGCGATGGAACGCGACCGTCGACGAGGCCTACACGACGCGCCACTCCCCGCTGCCGTCCCAGTCGGAGGTGATCGGGGTGGTCAACGAGATCGTCGGGCCCGACGACGTCATGGTCTGTGCGGCGGGGTCCATGCCGGGGGACCTTCACAAGCTCTGGCGGTCACGCGATCCCGGCGACTACCACGTGGAGTACGGCTACTCGTGCATGGGCTACGAGATCGCCGGCGG
>DAHWOV010000115.1:0-31718 GCA_027339205.1 Acidimicrobiaceae bacterium
TCGTGTCAGGCGCAGGTAGGTGTCGGGGATCTTGCCCTTGCGCAGGATCTCGATCTTTGCCTCGAAGTCCTCGAGCACGGCCTCCCGGAACTTGCCGAGGGCCTTCTCGAACACTTCATGATGATGCGCTCGATTCTGCTCGATGACCTTTAGCAGCTCATCCCGGTTGACCTTCACAGACCACATCGGAACTCCCCTCCTAGCTTGCCGCTCGACGTTGCGCAGCGAAGTATGCCTCCCAGGCCCGCGGCCCGCTTCGGCGGTGCCGGCTGCGCCCCTCGCCCCGCGGTCCCTCGCCTCCGCCGTGCCGCTGGCGCCATCGGGTCCGGTGGCTCCCTGGCCCCGGCGGTCCGTCGGGCCCCCGGCCCTGCGCGGCGGCTTCGTCGTCGCCGTGGGGGGTGGTCCTGGCTTTCTCGCTGGTCCTGCGGTCGGTCTGTCGGCGCCCCAGGCAGGATTCGAACCTGCGTAAGCCGGTTTAGAAGACCGGTACCTATGTCCACTCGGTCACTGGGGCTCGCAAACATCGCAATCTCACCGCCCGCCCCCGCTCGGAACGCCACCGGTTCGTGCGCTCGGGCGCGGCGGCGGATACGGGTGACGTTCCCCGACTGTACTTGGGGTCGGCTGCACAGGTCTTCGCACCGGGACTTGCCGCCCATCATGCAGCCAGGAGATCTCCGGCGCCCGCGATCTCGAACACGCGCCGCCGTACTCCCTCGGCCGTTCCGCGGAGCTCGAAGCTGCGTTTGCTCCGAAGAAACCCTTTGCGAGCATACAGGAGCGCTGCGCGATCAGCCCGGAGCATCAATGACACTGAGGTCGCCGACCCCGCCGATCGTAACGACCTCGATCGTGAAGGCGTCACCGGCCGTGGTGCCTCCGCCCGGCGCCTGAACCCCCGTCACGACACGAGGGTTCAGGCGTCCTTTGGGTCACGATACCGTCAGGTCTCGGGCTGGACAAGGGACGCACGACGAGCTCGAGCGTCGCCCTCCAGAGCCGCTGAACCGCCCCAAAGCCGCAGGCTCGCGCTCTACGGGAAGATTCGGGTCCCCCGCCGGAATCCAAGCCGCTACCCCCTGTGCCCGACGTGCCGGGGGGTCGCCGACGCGCGGAGCTGGAACCTCCCAGCACGATGACCGGATGACGGTTATCCCGAGCCGTACCGGCGACACGATTGCGAGCACCGTAGGGTGTGCGGGGCTGCGCGATGTTGGCTCGTGCCCTCTGGCTCCGGCGGGGCGGCGATCGCGCTGGCCATGCTCGCTGCCGGCCATGCTCGCTGCCGGCCTGCCGGCCCGCCAGCCTGCCGGCCTCCTGCGGCGTCCGCCGACGTGCACAAGATCGTGACCGGACCGCCGGCACCCGTGTGCCAAACTGGTTGCCCTCGGTGGGCGTAGCTCAGCTGGTTAGAGCGCCAGGTTGTGGCCCTGGAGGTCGGGGGTTCAAGTCCCCTCGCTCACCCCGAGCCCGAGAGGTCTCCGCCCTTTGTGCGCCCTCCACACGCTGCGAGCCGGTGCGATCGGGGTGCAACGCCCCCACCGGCGTGCGGATGTCGGCGCGGAGGGGCCGAAGACCCGCACCGCGCTCCTGGGCGCGGGCGGTCGATCAGCGGCACGTTGCCGCGGAAACGTCGCTCCAGAAAAGGTTGTACGTCACAAGCGAGACTGAACGGTTGCACACGGCGGTCGCCGACTGCGAGGTTGGCCAAGACGCGAGGTTGGCCAAGACGGGCGTCGGCAAGAGCTCCAGCACATCCCAAGCCCAAGAGGCCGCTCGGCTCTGGGGTGCTGTCGGCACCGCTGCTGGGGGCAGCTCAACCCGCCTGTGGCGGGCCTGGCGCGCCGTTGCTGGCCAACGTCGGCGCCCATCCCTGCTCAGTGCACACCCCCCCAGCACAATGGGGCGATGGCTGACGCCCACGCCTCCCCGATGCTGCCGCTCCAATGGTCGGACTCCTTTGCCGAGCGCACCGGCCGACCCGCCGAACCGCGCACCGCTCCGGGTCCGCAAAGCGGTTTCGCCGATCCGCCGCTCCGACCCGACAGCACGTCCGCCGCAATGCGCCCCGATGTGATCGTGAGGACGAGCACCAGGAGACGAAAGACTGCGACCGCCTACTGGGAGAACGGAAGGATCCTGGTGGTGATGCCCTCCCATGTCCCTCCCGCAGACCGAGCGCAGCTCATCGACTGGCTCGTCGCGCGCGTCTTGCACAAACGTCCGGGCGCGGCAGCCACAGACGAGGCGCTCGCATCGCGGGCATCGGTCCTCGCCGATCGTTACGTCGACGGTGTCCGGCCCGCGTCGATCCGTTGGGTGACGAACCAGGAGAGGCGTTGGGGATCCTGCTCCACCCATACGGGCGAGATCCGCCTCTCCCACCGACTGCGCGCAGTGCCGGACTGGGTCCTCGATGCGACGATCGTGCACGAGCTCGCGCACCTCCTGCATGCGGATCATTCGGCGGAGTTCCATGCCGTCGCCAACCGGCACCCTCGACAGCGCGATGCGCGGCTCTTCCTGGAAGGGTATTCACTCGGCCTCCAGACGCAGCCAGACCCGTGACCGTCGCACTACCGTACGCTCGGTGCCCCAGTACCGGATCAGCCAGGCAGCCAGGCTCATGGGCGTGAGCGCCGACACGATGCGTCGGTGGGCCGACGCCGGCAGAGTGCGCACGTCGAGGGATGGGGCGGGCCATTTGAGCATCGAAGGCACTGACCTCGCGCAGCTCGCGATCGACCTCGCCGGGGAGCAAGATCGTGCGCGTCGCGCAGGACAGTCGGTGCGCAACCACATCTCGGGAATCGTGACGCGAGTGAAGAAAGACGATGTCGTGGCTCTCGTCGAGCTGCAGGCTGGCGCGTACAGGCTCGTGTCGCTCATCACGCGCGAAGCTGCCGACGACCTCGGACTCGAGCCGGGCATGATGGCAGACGCAGTCGTGAAGGCGACCAATCTCAGCATCGAGCTGGCCCCGCCTCGTTGAAGGGGCCAAGCGGTCCGTGCTCATCCGCCACTGACGCGCCCACCGGCTCGCTCGCGGGCTCCGGCACCGGCAGGGGCGTCGTGCGCCGGCCACACCGCGACGGCGGGGATCGCGACAGCACACCGGTCACCGGCTGCCCAGTCGGACGTCGAGGAATCCTGATCGCGTGCGCGAAGTGCAATGGTCGGCGCGACCCTGACCGTGAGCTCGACAGCGGTGCCGAGCTCGGCGACGTCCTCCACGACACCGGGAACGGTTGGGTCAGCGCTACCCGCTGCAGCCGCTTCCGGCAAGATCCTGACGGCCGACGGTGACACCGCCCAGATCGCTGGCGAGCCGGGACGGAGCTCCCCGGTGTCTGCGTGCAGCGTGAGTCCGCCCAGCCGCACTCTCCCGAGAGCGGCGATCTGCGACGAGAAGGCGTTGGGTATTCCGAGCAGCCTGGCTGCCTCGGGGGACGCCGGGGCGCGGTAGACGTCCCGCACGCGCCCCTCTTGGAGCAGGCTCCCATCGGAGACGACGACGATCTCGTCCGCGAGGAGGGCAGCCTCTTCGGGATCGTGGGTGACGATGACGGTCGAGGCCCCGGTGCTCCTCTGGACGCGACGCAGTTCCCGTCTCAGCTCGTCACGCACGGGGGTGTCGAGCGCGGAGAACGGCTCGTCCAGCAAGAGCACCTGCGGCGAGATCGCCAGCGCCTGTGCCAGCGCCACCCGCTGTCGCTGCCCGCCCGAGAGCTCGGAGGGGAGCCGGTCTTCGAACCCGCGCAGCCCGAGCCGCTCCAACCATGCGTCCGCTACGGCCCGATCGGCGTCGATGCCGAAGAGCACCTGCTCCCACACGGTCAGGTGTGGGAAGAGCGTGAAGTGCTGCGCCACGTAGCCGACTCGCCGACGAGGGGCCGGCACGGACTCCACCGGGCGCCCGCCGAAGAAGACGCGTCCCGCCTCCGCGCCATGGAGCCCCGCGAGGCAGCGAAGAAGCGTCGACTTGCCGGAGCCCGACGGGCCCAGCACCGCCAGCCGGGGCGTCTCGCCTCCGTGCTCGATGCGGAGGTGGAAGCCACCCACTCGGTGGTCGATTGAGAAGGAGACAGGCAGGGCACCTGGAGCTCCCGCCACGACCTGTCCGGGTCGGCGGTCGGCGACGGAAGGCGCACGTGAGCTCGTGAACAACCCCCCCTGGGACGACAACCCCCCCTGGGCCTGCAGGCCCGTATGCGACGGCCGCCGGCACCTGCGGACGCGAAGCAGCGCCGCACGACTGAGCCCCACGCAGCAGAGCGCCACACCGAGCGCAAGGGCGGTGGGCGCCATCGTGCCGGGAAGGCCGGACGCGCTGAATTGCGTGAACGTGTAGACGGGGAGGGAGGTCGGATGGTAGGCGAGAACGACGGTCGCTCCGTACTCACCAAAGGCACGCAACCATGCGAGCACCACCCCCGCGCGCACACCCGGCGCCGCGACCGGCAATGCAACTCTGAGGAACCGGCCGAACGGCCGGTGGCCAAGCGTCGCCGCGACATCCTCCAGCGCCGGGTCGACGGCACCGAACGCGGCTCGCGCCGTCACAACGAGGAACGGCGCCGCGACAAAGGTCTGCGCGAGCACGATGCCGGCCAGCGTGCCCGTGAGCGCACCGCTGAAGAACCGACCGAGCGGCGTGTAAGGGCCGACAACGTAGACGAGCAGGATGCCGCTCATCACGGGAGGCACAGCGAGCGGAAGCTGCACGGCGACGCCGACTGCAGCGGCGAAGCGCCCGCGCGAGCGTGAGAGGAGGTAGGCGAGCGGGACCCCGAGGATCGTGATGAGCGCCGTGGAGATCGACGCAGCCGCGACCGACGTCGCGAGCGCCGGAAACAGCCCGGGATCGTGAAATCCCCGGCTGTGCGTCGAGGCGAGACGGACGCAGAAGGCTACGACTGGGATCGCGAGGTAGGCAACGAGCAGGGCTCCGAGCCAAGGCAAGGGGGTCCTCGACGGACCCCGGGATTTCACCCGCTCACCGTCCGATCGTACGCTGCAACGCCCTGGGGACCGCGGTGCGGCGCCCCGACAGCTTCGCCGGGACCACCGGACGCAAGCCGTTCTTCTCGAGGAGCGCGCGCCCGCGCTTCCCGAGCAGGAAGCGGACGAAGGCGACGGCAGCGCGTCGGTGGGGCGCATGCGCGAGCACCGAGATGGTGTACGTCGCGTGCTCAGAGATGCCGGTGAGCGCAACGGTGGGGATCTTCGCCGCCGAAGCCTCCACCGAGTAGAAGAAGCCGGCGTCGAGCTCGCCCGCCTGGAGCCGGCCCACCATCGTCTGCTCGGGGAAGACGTTGGACGGCGTGGTCGCCAAGGCCCTGAGGGCCGGGTCGTGGTGCACGGCGGAGGTTTCGACGAGCGCACGTACCGCGAGCACGCCTTTGGGGTCTGTGACCGGATTGGTGCGCCCGAGCAGGAACCCCTTGTCGGTCACCACTTGCCACCACGGCCTTCGACGCAATGTCCGGGCGAACTTGCTGCGCGGGTTGTAGCCCAAGCGGAGCGCCGACGTCGCGAACGACACGTACCACGACTCCCATGCGCCGTTGCGCTGGCCCTCGAGCTTCCTGTTCACCGCCGGGGAGGCGCTGACGAAGACGTCGGCCCGCTCGACGCCTCCCTTGATCTCGTTGGCGAGCGCTGTCGACCCGCCCGGGATGCCTGTGATCTCGTAGCCGGTCGCCCGGTGGAAGGCGGCGTCGAGGGTTGTCTGCATGAGGGTCACGAGCGAACCTGCGTAGAGGACGTCGACCGGACCCGACCCCCTATGGTCCGCGTGCGTCGCCCTCTGCGCTGCCCCGGCCTGAGGGCAGGCCGATCCCACGACCGCCACCGCAAGCTCGACCCCGAGACAGACGGCGAGGGCGGCCAGCAGCCTGCTGTAACGCAGCACAAGCGGCGACTCTAGCAAGAATTCCGGCGTATTTGCGGTTCTTTTTCCGACTAGCATCAGAATCTGCAGCGCCTCTCCGCGGCTAGGCGCTGCGCGGCTAGGCAAGGAGCCCTCCCCACGGACACCGCTCCCCGGGCACGACGACGCTGCAGATATCGTCGGCGGCCGTGGCACTGCGTGCGAAGGTTCTCACCGTCTCGGAGTCGGTCCATGCCGGCAGCCGCGACGACCGTTCAGGTGCGGCGCTCGTGGAGTTGCTCACGGGACGTGGGTTCGAGGTGGTCGAACGAAGGACCGTCTCCGACGGCGTCGCCCCGGTCGCCACTGCCCTCACCGAGATGGCGGACGGTTTCTTCGGGCTCCTCGTGTCGACCGGTGGCACTGGCTTTTCGCCGACGGACCTCACCCCGGAGGCGACCCTTCGTGTGGTGGACCGGCAGGCTCCGGGCCTCGCCGAGGCGATGCGGGCGGTCAACCCCCTCGGCCGCCTCTCGAGAGGCATCGCCGGTACCTCGGGGCGCTGCCTCGTGCTCAACCTCCCGGGTTCACCGGCAGGTGCGACCGAGTCTCTCGACGCCGTCCTCGATGCGATCCCGCACGCGCTCGAGCTCCTGGGAGGCGGCAAGCCCCACTGAGCGCGCCCAGCAGCGCGCCGGTAACCTAGGGCGATGGCCTGCGGACTGGAGCGCCTCCGCGCCGGGTCGGTGGTCGGGCGACCGGCGGGCATGTGAGCGCGGTGACCACGGTGCGCGTCGGGCCCCCTCGTGCACGGGGCTCCGTGCCGACGCCCAGCTTCGACGCGGACGCGATGCCGACCCAAGGACCGCTGGTCGATCGCTTCGGCCGAGTCCATGACGATCTCCGGCTGTCGGTCACCGACCGCTGCAATCTTCGTTGCGTCTACTGCATGCCCAACGAAGGCATGACCTTCCGGCCGCGAGCGGAGATCCTCAGCTTCGAGGAGATCATCCGGGTCGCACGCGTGGCGCGAAATCTAGGGGTGAAGTCGGTCCGCTTGACCGGCGGTGAGCCTCTCGTGCGGCGCGGCATCTGCGAATTGGTCGGCCGCGTGGCCTCCCTTGGGTTCGACGACGTGGCGCTCACGACCAACGGCATGCTCCTCGCCCCGATTGCCGGCGCACTGGCAGACGCCGGGCTCCGACGGGTGAACGTGAGCTGCGATTCACTGCGCCCTGAACGGTTCGCCGCGATCCGGCGGCGCGGGACTCTCCAGATCGTCCTCGACGCGATGGCCGCTGCCGAGGCTGCTGGGATGTCTCCTCTCAAGGTGAACGTGGTCCTCATGAGAGGGCGCAACGACGACGAGATCCTCGACTTCGCGGCGTTCGCTCGCGACACGGGTCGGGTCGTGCGCTTCATCGAGTACATGCCGCTCGACGCCGAAGGCGCCTGGGACCGCGCACAGCTGGTCCCCGGCCGCGAAGTGCTCGAGCGAATCTGCGCGATCTGGCCGATGGAGCCGGTCCGGCAGCCCGGAGACCCCTCGCCTGCCGACCGCTACCGGTTCGCCGACGGCCGCGGAGAGATCGGTGTGATCTCCACCGTGAGCGAGCCGTTCTGCGGCACCTGCAACCGGCTTCGGCTGACCGCGGACGGTGCCATCCGCAACTGCCTCTTCTCCGATGCAGAGCATCCAGTGCGAGAGCTCTTGCGAGACGGCGGCAGCGACGAAGAACTGGAGATGCTGCTTCGACGAGCGGTCTGGGGCAAGCTCCCCGGCCACGGCATCAATGAACCCGGCTTTCTCCGCCCGCGTCGCTCAATGTCGATGATCGGAGGTTGACGGGGGCGGCGCTTGCCCCAGGCGCTTCACCCCTGCGTCCGTCGACGCCGCCTGCACATGCGCCGCCGGGCAAGGATGAAGGCTGCTGCGAGCACGAGGACGACAGGGAGCGCACGCTTGGCGATGGCCGGTCCTGCGACGCGCATGATGTCGACGGGGACCACTTCGCGATCCTCTCCCGGGACCCCAGGGGCCTTGCCGAGCTGCCTGCTCTCTCCCGGTGCGCCGCCGGCCTCGGCGGTTTCCTTGACCTCGGTCACGCCCACCAGCGCGCTCGGGCTGGGCACACTTGGTTCGGCTCTAGAGCTTCCTTCGCCGTCCGGCGCGCCGGATTCGCCTGGAGCGCTTCCTTCCGCGCTCTTTGAGCCGCTCGTCGCTCCTCCTCCGAGGACTGTCCTTTCAAGGGACGCGACGAACTGGCCCAGCAGCTTGTTGCTCACGTCCGCAAGCACGCCGCGGCCGAACTGCGCGACCCGGCCGGTGACGCTCAGGTCCGTGAGCACGGACACCTTCGTACCTTCACCGACGGGGGCCAGGGTGGCGGTGATCGTGGCAGTCGCGTTGCCCTGACCGCGCGTCTCGCGCCCCTCGGCACGCAGCACCGCGCGGTGTGAAGAGGCGTCACGCTCGACAAAGGTCGCGGCCCCCCGGTACTCGGCCGTGACCGGCCCCACCTTCACCTTCACCACCCCGCGGTACTCGTCCCCCTCTACCCCTTCAAGCTTGGCGCCCGGCATCGCGGGCGCGATGCGCGTGACGTCAGTGAGCACGTCCCATGCCTCGTCGATGGGAACGTTCACCGTGAACTCGTTGATCAGCTCCACTCGCTCAGCTCCATTCGGATCAGCTCCATTCGCTCAGCTCCCTTCGATCAGCTCCACTCGATCAGCTCCACAGCTTCACCTTGCTCCATCCGTCTGCGACCAGGTGTCGTGCTCAGAGCGGCCGTGCGCCACGAGGTCGGCGACCGTGTCCACGTCCACGGGCTCGCCCTCGCACGCTACTTCGGCGACGAGGTCCGGCCGCCGGCGCATGAGCTCACGAGCTCCTTCGTCACCAGAGCTGGCGAGCAACGCCCACACGGCCCGGTCGAGACGCACGGGAGGACGCCGCTGTCCCCCGAAGCTCGCCGCAACGATCGGTGCCGAGCGGGACGCCGCCACGGCTCTCCAGGCGGAGGCCGGGACCAGCGGCTGGTCGCCGAGTCCGACCACCGCTGCGCCGAAGCCGGCCCGCTCGCACCACGCGATCCCAGCACGGAGCGACGTCGCCTGGCCCTCGCGCCATCGCTCGTTGTCGACCACCGAGACCTGCGCCCCGAGCTCCGCCAGCACTGGCGTCAGATCGACGGCGCCGCGCACGACCGCGACCGGGAGGCCGGCCTCGAGCGCGGGTTCGATCGCCCAGGCAAGGAGAGGCCGGCCGCGAAAGGGCGCGAGCAGCTTGGCGCCGCTCGTGAACCGCGTCCCGTCTCCTGCGGCGAGCAGCACTGCAGCGGCGGGAGGCCGAGACCGCCCCTGGTCGAGGACCTGCTCCACCCCGTGCTCGTCAGTGCCCGGCACGCGCCGGCGACACTGCCGGGCGCGAGCCGGGTTCGTGGATAGGCCCGCTCCGGTCCCGCAACGACGGCGCGGGCTTCCCCGTCCTGTAGGCGATGATCTCCGCGCAGATCGCCACAGCGGTCTCCTCGGGCGTCCTGGCGCCGATGTCGAGCCCGATCGGCGACATGACCCGCGCGAGCGAGTCCTCCGGGACGCCAGCGGCCCGGAGCCGCGCCACGCGATCCTCGTGGGTCCGGCGCGAGCCCATCGCGCCGAGGTAGCCGACGTCGGTCGCGAGCGCGGCGATCACCGCGGGGACATCGAACTTCGGATCGTGGGTGAGCACGCACACCGCGTCGCGCGGGCTGAGCGACGCGCCGACGGCGTCGAGGTAGCGCTCGGGGCGGGTGGCAACGACCTCGTCGGCCATGGGGAAGCGGGCCTGCGTCGCGAACACCGGACGTGCGTCGCACACCTCCACCCGGTAACCGAGGATCTTGGCGATCTTCGCCAGCGCAGCGGTGAAGTCCACAGCGCCGAAGATCACCATTCGGGGAGGCGGCGCGAACACCTCGAAGAAGATCGACACGTCCCGCTGGCGCGCTTCTCCCTTGCTCCCGTAGTGGCGCGTGTCGGAGAGGCCGCTCGCCAGCGCGCCCGCAGCATCCCGGCGGACGACTGCGTCGATCTCCTCCACGCCCAAACTCCCTTCGGACGTGCCGTCGGCGCGCACCCGCATGCTCGCGCCGAGCCGGAGAGCCTTGCGACCCCCTCCGCCGCCCGCGCCGTGCCCTGTCTCAACGCCGAGCTCGACCACCGTAGCGAGCGCGACAGGCTCTTCCGCGGCGAGCGCGTCGCGCAGCTCCTCGTAGACGGACGGGAGCGAGGGGTCCACGAGCACGTGGACCGTCCCGCCGCAGGTGAGCCCCACTGCGAACGCCTCGTCGTCCGAATAGCCGTAGGTGCGACGGCGCGCGCCCCCCCGCTCGAGCGCGTCGAGCGCCTCCGTCACCACCGCGCCTTCGACGCAGCCACCCGACACGGAGCCGGCTACCTCGCCGCGCTCGTTGACGGCCATGGTGGCCCCGGGATCGCGTGGGCCGGATCCCTCCACGCCGACGACCCGGGCGATCGCGACGCGAAGGCCCTCGCGACGCCACCGCTCGATGTCTGAGACGACCTCCTTCACCCGGTCCTCATGCTCTCATGCCTCATGCTCTCATGCCTCATGCTCTCATGCCTGCTGCTCTCATGCCTGCTGCTCTCATGCCTGCTTCGCTCATGCCTGCGCCCGCCCGCCTCTTCGCCGAGAAGGCGGGCCAGCGCCTCCAGCGACTCGAC
This sequence comes from Acidimicrobiaceae bacterium, assembly GCA_027339205.1. Taxonomy (GTDB): domain Bacteria; phylum Actinomycetota; class Acidimicrobiia; order Acidimicrobiales; family RAAP-2; genus JAJYVT01. Next base: position 10,601 of record DAHWOV010000115.1, read on the forward strand.
GGAATGCCCCTCCACGAAGTCGTCAACGTAGGGCAGCGCCGCCGCCATTCCCCGGACCAGCGGGGCATAGCCCGGGGTCGCCTTGAGCGGGTTGACCCAGACGACCCGGTGCGCCACCCGTGCCAGGCGGGCCATCTCCGCCCCGAGCACTTCAGGGTCACCGCGGTCCCAGCCGTCGGACAGCACGACCACCACGGCACCCCGGGCGAGGCCCCGGACGCCCCAACGGCCGTTGAATTCGCCGAGCGCCTCCCCGAGGCGGGTACCCCCCGACCAGTCGGGCACCGCCTTGCCCGCGGCGGCCATTGCCGCGTCGGGATCGTTGGCCGCAAGGGCGCGCGTGACCCGCGTCAACCGCGTCCCGATCGTAAACGCCTCGACGCGCGGCCTCGCGGCGACGGCGACGTGCAGGAAGCGGAGCAGCGCGCGCGCATACGGTGCCATCGAGCCGCTCACGTCGCACAGGAGCACGATGCGCCGCTGGCGCTCCCCCGGTTCGACCCAGCGACGCGAGAGCGGCTCCCCCTCCGTCCGCAGCGACTGGCGGATCGTCCGGCGCAGGTCGGGCAGGCTCCCGCGACGCCGCGACGGGCGCCGTCGCCGCGACATGCGGCGCGGCCCGAGAAAGCGGATCCGGTCCATCAGGCGCTGCGCTTCGCTGAGCTCTTCTGGGGTGCAGCGCGCGAAGTCCTTGCGGCGCAGGACCTCGATCGCGCTGTAGCGGAGCTCGCGCACAGGTCCTTGCTCCTCTTTTGGCTCGAGGTCCTGGCGCCCTGCGTCGGGATCGTCGTGAGCGACAACCAGCGTCTGCTCGACCGCGTCGGCAGGCCCTTCCTGCGACTCGCCGAAGAAGAACGCACGGAAGGCTGCGTCGTAGACGCCGACGTCCTCTGGCCGGCTCACGAGCGTCGCGCGTCCCGCCCAGTACACGTGGCGCGCCTCGCCGAACCCGACCGCCGCGAGCGCCTCGGCGTAGCGGAGCGGCGCCCCGCCGGGCACGACCAGGCCCGAGTCCCGCAGCACGCGGGCGAAGGCGACTGGGATGTGGACCGGGTCGCGCGCGGGCGCCGCGTCAAGTCTGCCCGGCGGGTGCTGGCCCCCGCTGCCGCCCGCTCGGTCGGGGGTCTCCGGGCTCATCCCACCCGCTCGGCGCCGACGCCGTCCCCCGAGCGCTCGTCCCCCGAGCGCTCGTCCCCCGCACGCTCGGCTGCAGCACGCGCGAGCGCGGCGACACCGGCGTCCCTCACCCGTCCGATGTCCTCGCGGTACTTGACGGCCGCCCCGAGCGTCGCCAGCACGCTCGACTCGTCCAGGGCCGCTACGTCGAGCGCCACGAGCGCCTTCGCCCAGTCGATGGTCTCTGCGACTCCCGGCGGCTTGTACAACCCGAGCGTTCGCATCCGCTCGACCGCAGCGGCCACCTGGCGGGCGAGCCGCGGCGGCACCTCGGGTGCGCGCACCGTCACGATCTCCACCTCCCGCTCGAAGTCGGGGTGCTCCACCCAGTGGTAGAGGCACCGGCGCTTCAGGGCGTCGGCGACGTCCCGGGTCCGGTTGGAGGTGATCACGACCACCGGCGGCACGGTCGCGTGGAAGGTCCCGAGCTCCGGCACGGTCACCGAGTAGTCGGAGAGCACTTCGAGGAGGAAGGCCTCGAATTCGTCGTCTGCGCGGTCCACCTCGTCGACCAGGAGCACCGGGGACGGCCGGTCCGCAGGCGCGGCGATCGCCGCGAGCAGCGGGCGGCGCACCAGGAACCGCTCGGAGTACAGCTCGTCCTCGACGGTGTCGGGCACCGGACGCCCCGACCCCCCGGCGCGCGCCTCGGCTGCCCGCAGGTGAAGGAGCTGGCGGGCGTAGTCCCACTCGTAGACGGCCTGGCTCACGTCGATGCCCTCGTAGCACTGGATGCGCAGCAGCTCGCTCCCGCGCCAGCGCGCGAGCACCTTCGCGACCTCGGTCTTCCCGACGCCCGCCTCGCCCTCGAGCAGGAGCGGGCGGCGCAGTGCGAGCGCGAGGTAGACGACCGTGGCGAGGCCTTCGTCGGCGAGGTAGCCGTGGGCGCGCAGCGCGGCACGGGCCTGATCGGGGCCGGCGACCTCCCCCCGGGCGCCGGCCGTGGCGTCACCCACGAGTGGCGGTCGCCTCCTCGAGGGCACGCCGCACGAGCACCGTGGCGAGGTGGCGGCGGTAGTCCGCGCTCCCCTGCAGGTCGCTCGGCGGATCGAGCCCCTCGGCCGCCCTCGCCGCAGCTTCCGAGGCTGACGCCCCCGACGCGAGCGCGGCTTCGACACCTCGCGCACGCACCGTCGTCGAGCCCATGTTGACGAGCGCGACACGAGCGTCGCCGTCGACCACTGCGGCGACGCCCACGATGGCCCAGTCCTGCGCCCTGCGATTGAACTTCTGGAACGCCCAGCCGCTCGGCGCCTTGCGCACCCGGATCTCGGTCAGCATCTCCTCTGGCTCGAGCGCGGTCTCGAGGAACCCCTTGAAGAAGTCCGAGGACGCCACCTCTCTCGTCCCGTGCGGCCCGTCGATCACCATCGTCCCGTCGAGCGCCAAGACCGCTGCCGGCAGGTCGGAGGCGGGGTCGCCGTGGGCGAGGGACCCTCCGATCGTGCCGCGGTGGCGGACCTGGGGGTCTCCGACCTGGCCGGCGACGTGTGCGAGGAGCGGCACCTGCGCCCGCGCGACCTGAGACGTCTCGAGGTCGCGGTGGCGGGTCAGCGCGCCGATGGCGACGTGGTCGCCGCCGTCCCGCACGTAGGACAGGCCCGGCACTCGCCCCACGTCCACGAGCACGGACGGCGACGCGAGGCGAAGCTTCATGAGCGGGAGCAGGGAGTGGCCGCCCGCCAGCAGCTTCGTCGAGTCGGGGTCCTCGGCGAGCCAGCCGAGCGCCTCTTGGACCGAGCCGGCGCGGCGGTACTCGAACGACGCGGGGATCATCTGTCACCTCCTGGCTCGTGGGCGGCTGCGGCGATCGATCGCCATACGCGCTCTGGGGTCAGCGGCATCTCGATGTCCTCCACTCCGAGGTGCGCGAGGGCGTCGACGACCGCGTTGACGACCGCAGGGGTCGACGCGATGGTCCCCGCCTCGCCGATTCCCTTCACCCCGAGCGGGTTGGACGGGCTCGGAGTCACCGTGCGCCCGAGCGTGAAGCCCGGGAGCTCCGTCGCCGCGGGCACGAGATAGTCGGCGAAGGTCGCCGTCATCAGGTTGCCCCGTTCGTCGTAGACGGCCCCTTCGTAGAGGGCCTGCCCCACGCCCTGGGCGATCCCGCCGTGCACCTGCCCGTCGACGATGAGCGGGTTGATCTGGTTCCCGCAGTCGTCGACCGCCACGTAGCGGACGAGGTCCACGCGCCCGGTCTGGGTGTCCACCTCGACCACGGCGACGTGCGTCCCGAAGGGGAACGTGAAGTTCGTCGGGTCGAAGGTGGCGGACGCCTCGAGGTTGGGCTCCATGCCCTCGGGAAGGTCGTGCGCGCTGAACGCCTCGAACGCGAGCGCACCGAGGCCGACGGTGCTCGACGGAGAGCCTCGGACGCTGAATTCGCCCCCCGAGAGCTCCAGGTCCTCGGGCGCCACCTCCAAGCGGTGCGCGGCGAGGAGGCGCGCCTTCTCGACGAGGCGGTCGGCGGCGAGCGCGATCGCCGTGCCTCCGACCGATAGCGACCGAGAGCCGTACGTGTCGAGGCCGACCGGCGAGACCCCCGTGTCCGAGTGCAAGACGTCAACGTCCTCGGGAGACACGCCGAGCTTGTCCGCCACGATCATCGACCACGAGGTGACGTGTCCCTGGCCCTGGGGCGACGCCCCGGTCACCACCTGCACCTTTCCGGTGGGCAGCATCCGTACGGTGGCCGTCTCCCAGCCGCCGGCCATGTAGTTGAGCGAGGCGAGCACGCGTGAGGGCGCGAGGCCGCACATCTCCACATAGCACGACAGCCCCACGCCGAGCAGCTTCGTAGCGCCCTCGGTGCGACGCTTCGACTGCTCTTCGCGCAGTGCGTCGTAGTCGACGAGCTCGAGCGCAGCCCCGAGGGCTGCCTCGTAGTTGCCGCTGTCGAAGACCAGCCCGGCCACAGAGGTGTAGGGGAACCTGTCCGCTCCGATGAAGTTGCGCCTGCGCAGCTCAGCCGGATCGACTCGCAACTTGCGAGCGAGGGCGTCCATCGCCCGCTCGATCGCGTACGTCGCCTCTGGCCGGCCCGCGCCGCGGTAGGCGTCGGTGGGCGTCTTGTTGGTGAAGATGCCTGTGCAGGTGAAGGCGTAGGCGGCGACGTCGTAGACGCCGTGGTACAAGAAGGCGCCGAGGATGGGGACGCCGGGCGTGACGAGCTGCATGTACGCGCCCATGTCGGCGAGCAGGTGGACCCGCACCGCCCGCACGCGTCCATCGGCGTCGGCCGCGAGCTCGATCTCTTGGACCTGCCCCCGCCCGTGGATCGTGGCCTGAGCCGCCTCGCTGCGCTCCTCGCTCCAGCGGACCGGGCGGCGGAGCCGTCTGGCGAGGGCGAGGCAGAGCAGCTCCTCGGCGTAGACGTCGAGCTTCGAGCCGAACCCCCCGCCGACGGCCGGAGCGACCACCCGGATGCGACCCTCGGGGATCCCCGCGGTCATCCCGAGCAGCGTGCGCAGGATGTGGGGGATCTGGGTCGCGGAGTAGACGACGTACTCGCCGCCGAAGGGGTGCGGGACGACGCACACCCCGCGAGGTTCCATCGCCGAAGGGATCAGCCGCTGCTGGACGTAGCGGGCCCGCAGCGTGACCGCCGCGTCCTCGAAGGCACGGCGGACGGCTTCGGGGTCGGGGACGAGCTCCCACGTGTAGGCGCGGTTCGTGGGTGCGTCGCCATGCGCGAGGAACCGGTCGCTGGCCGCGTCCTCGAGATCGACCGCCGCAGGCAGCTCTTCGTAGCCGACTGCGACCGCCCCTGCGGCGTCCTGCGCTTCGGCGAGCGTGCCCGCGACCACGACGGCCACCGCGTCGCCGGCGTAGCACGCCTCGGCGACCGCGAGCGGGAAGTGAGGCGGCGACTGCATGTCGGCGGTGACCGGCCACACGCAGGGCATCGCCGACGCCCACTCGCCGGCGAGGTCGGCACCGCTGAAGGCCGCGACCACGCCGGGCATGCCGAGCGCGGCCGAGACGTCGACCGAGGTGATCCGGGCGTGCGCGTAGGGGCTCCGTACGACCGCCATGTGCAGCGCCCCGGGCACCACGAGGTCGTGGACGAACCTGGCCTCGCCGCTCAGGAGGGCGGCGTCCTCTCGCCGCCGCATCCTCGTTCCGACGACCCCGGCTGCACCTTCCATGACCGCCGCGCTCATCGGACCAGCTCCTCAGCGCCGGCCGCGGCGAGCACCGCTTGGACAATGTTGTGGTAGCCGGTGCACCGGCAGAGGTTGCCTTCGAGCCCCTCTCGGACCTCGTGCTCGCTCGGGTGCGGGTGCTCCTTCAAGAAGGACGCGACCGCCATCACCATGCCCGGGGTGCAGAAGCCGCACTGGAGCGCATGATGCTCGTGGAAGGCCGCCTGGATCGGATGGTACGTGCCGTCCGGAGCCGCCATGCCCTCGATGGTGGTGATCTCGGCACCGTCCGCCTGCGCTGCGAGCACGGTGCACGACTTCACGGACTCGCCGTCGAGCAGCACCGTGCATGCGCCGCACGACGTCGTGTCGCAACCGATGTTCGTCCCGGTAAGCCCGCGCACGTCGCGCAGGTAGTGCACGAGGAGCATGCGTGTCTCCACCTCGTGCGACTCGGTCGTGCCGTTCACGGTCACGGTCACCCGCATGCCGCGCCCTCCTCCTGCCCGCCGCCCACGACGGGCGCTCGGCCGCCGTCGCCCCGTCTCGGCGGGGACGCACGGTCGGCATCCGGATGCTGCATCGCTCGGCAAATGCTGCCACGCCCGCCGCCGTCATGCACCTCCGGACACCGGGGGCACCACGGCGACCTCGTCGTCGCGCCCGATGACCGCCTCGCCGCTGACCGGCTCCCCGTTCACCCAGAGCGTCGAGGCTCGCAGGACCCTCTCGAACTCCGGCCCGTAGCGGCGGCACGCGGCGTCGCAGAGCTCCGAGAGGCTCGGCGCGTCGAGCGTCACGCGTCCCTCGCGCGCCGCGGTGCGCGCAGGACCGAAGAGGAGCAGGGTCGCCATCACGCCTCCCTGGGCCGGGGCCTCTTCACGGCGAGCCCACGACTGCAGCCGTGAGCGCGGGGTTGGTCACGATGACCTCCAGGATGTCTCCCGCCGCCGCCCCGTCGCCGTCCGCCAGCACTGCGAGGCCGTCGGCGAGCCCCATCGAGCGGATCTGGTGCGATCCTTGCCCCGGGCATGCCCGCGCCTCCCAAGACGGCGCCTCCCAAGACGGCGCCTCCCGAGACGGCGCCTCCCGAGACCAAGGAGCGTCGACGTCGCGGCCGCGCTCCACCCGAGGTGCGCCCAAGCCGTCCGGTCGGAGGGGTGAGAGCTGGACCCGGACGAAGTGCACCCTGCCGTCGGCGCGCCGGCGCAGGGGCTCTGCCGCGCGAGCGCGCACACGGGGACGGCCGGTCATGCGGTGACCGGCCATCTGCCGGAGCGCGGGACGGACAAGCAGCTCGAAGCTCACGGCGGAGGACACGGGGTTCCCCGGGAGGCCGAAGGCCGGAACGGGACCTTGCGGACCGGCGAGCACGGCGAAGGAGAAGGGCTTCGCAGGACGGATCGCGATCTGCATCCAGCGAGTCGCCGAACCGCCGAGCCGGTCGAGCACCATGCGCACGACGTCGACGTCGCCCACGCTCACCCCGCCAGAGAGGACGAGCACGTCGACCCTGCCGAGCGCGTCGGTGAGCAGGGCCGCGAGCGCCTCGTCGTCGTCAGGTGACCGCCCGAGATCGAGTGGCCGGCAGCCGGACTCGGCCACGAGGGAGAGCAGCATCGGTCGGTTGGAGTCGTAGATCTGCGCACGCCCGAGAGGGCGGCCCGCGTCGACCAGCTCGTCCCCCGTCGAGATCACGCCCACCACGGGTCGGGGAAGCACCCTGATCGTCGTGCAGCCGGCGCTGATCAGGGCGGCGAGCTGCGTCGGACCGATCTCCGCGCCGGCGTCGAGCACCGTCTCACCAGCGTGCACGTCCCCCCCCGGCAGCCGGACGTTCTCACCGGGCTCCACCGGGACGTCGACCAGCACCCTGCCCTCCCCGGCCGGCCGCGTCCGCTCGACCATGCAGACCGCGTCCGCACCGTCGGGGACGGGCGCGCCGGTCATGATCCTCGCGGACTGCCCCGGGCCGACCGCGCCGTGGAGCGTGCTCCCAGCGAGGACGCGCCCGACGACGTCGAGCGTCACCGGCGCCCGCACGGTGTCCGCCGCCCGCAGCGCGTACCCGTCCATCGCGGAGTTGGCGAACGGAGGCACGTCCACCTGCGCGGCCGCGCGCTCCGCCAGCACGCAGCCGAGCGCGTCGATGGGTGCGACGTCGACCGGGGGGCGAGGCGAACAGGCACGAAGGACGAGTGCCTGCGCTTCCTCCAGCGGGATCACACCGACCGCACCGATATGGCGCCGGTGCCCCAGTCCTCTCCGCCGCGCCAGCGCTCGTACTTCCAGATCGGCACCGTCTCCTTGACGGTGTCGATCAGGTACCCGCCCGCGGCGAACGCGTCGAGCCGGTGCGGCGCCGAGACCACCACCACCACGGCGGTGTCGCCGACGGCGAGCGATCCCAGCCGGTGCAGGGCCGCGACACGCACGATCGAAGGCCAGCGCACCCGGGCGTCGGCGACCGCCGCGCCGAGGCGCGCGAGCGCCGGCCCCTCGTACGCCTCGTAGACCAGCTCTTCGACCCCGTCCCGCCCGTCCGCGTGGTCGCGGACGGTGCCGGCGAAGGTGACCACCGCGCCGCACGACGGCCGCACCGCCCACTCGACGACCGCCTGCGCGTTGAGCGTCGTCCTCGAGAGGCCGACCCAGTCGTCGCCGCTCGCCGGGGGAGCGAGCGCGAGCCGTGCGAGGTCCTCGGGGCTGTCGGCGTCCTCGGTGCGCCCGGGCCCCACCGCCGCTGCAAGCTCCTCTTCGTCCACGAAGCACGTGTCTGGGCCGAAGACGCCACGAAGCGACCGCTCCCCCGAGGCGAGCCGGGCTCTCGCCCGCTCAAGGTCCGCCACAGACCATCGCGCGCACAGCGGCTGAGGCACCCCGTTCTTCACCGGCACCACGCTGACGTCGCCGGGGCAGCCGGCGAGCCACGCCACGAGACCGGCGGACACGCTTGGCAGGTCGCAGGCCAGGACGACTGCCGGCTGCTTCTCCCCGGTCTGGCGCACGAGCTCTGCCCACCCGGCCGCCACCGCCGCCAGCGGCCCGGTGCCCGCCGGTTCCTCGACGACGCTCGGGAGACCGGTCGTGCCGGGCCCGACCTCCACCGCCGCGGACGTCGCCGCCGACAGCGCCTCGGCGGCGCGGCGCCCGAGCGCCACCCCGCCGACCTCGAGCGTCGCCTTGTCCCGTCCCATGCGCCGAGAGGAGCCGCCGGTCAGCACCATGCCGTAGACGCGCGCAGCCACGCCGCCCAGCGTACGCGGCCTATGGTCCTCGCGGTCCCGGCCCGGGCCGCGCGCCTAGCCCCGAGCCGTCTCGGCAGGCAGCTTGCCGCGGCAGGCGACCTCTTCGAGGAAGCGTGCGTACCGCTCGATCAGGACTGGCCAGCGGTAGTGGCGCTCGACGTAGCGGCGCCCGCGGGCGCCAAGCTCCCTGCGGAGCGCGGCATCCGTCGTCAGACGGTCGAGGACGGCCTCGAACTCTCGATAGGACCCGAACCACATGCCGCCTCCCGACCGCTCGCAGTGCTCGCGCGTCGCGTCGCAGCGCGCGTTGACCACCACGGGGAGCTCGAGCGTCCAGGCTTCGGTGACTACGAGCGAGAACGCCTCGAGCGCGGAGGGGGAGATGAACGCCTGGGCATCGCGCATGATGTCGCACTTGTCCGCGTCGTTCACCATGCCGGTGACGACGATGTCGGGATGGTCAGGGGGGCGATAGGCGACCGGCCCCACGAGCGCGAGTGCGAGCGGCCCGGGACGCCTGGCCTTGTACTCGACGAAGTAGGCCGCGAGCATCTTCGAGCCCTTGTGCTCGTCGACCCTTCCGACACTCACCACGTAGGGACGGTCGCCGGTGCCGAGCAGCTCGGCGCCGCTGCGCCGGCGCGGGGTCGGCGGCTCGGTCCCGAGGCCGAGGAGGATCTGCGGCCGGGCGGCGACCGGGTAGTGACGCTGGACCAGCCGTCGCTCCGCCATCGTCTGGAAGACGAGCGCGTCCGCGCTTGCGAAGGTGCCCGCGAACACCTTCAGGTACAGCGCCGGCTCGTCGTGGGCCGCCGGGTGCAGCACTGCCGGCATCGGCACGCTCCCGATCGCCCGGACGGTCGGGTAGTACAGGTACGGGTAGAAGACGGCGACGTCGGCGCCGCTCTCACACAGGGCGTCCACGAGCTCGGGGGTGACCGGGCCGTTGAGGTCGACCCAGCGCTCCGCCTTCTCCTGCGTGGCGAGCGTCGGAGCCCGGCGCAGCCGTCCGTCGAGCTCGTAGAAGTCGCGGGAGCGTCCCGACGCGACGCGGAAGCGGTGGACGAGGACGTCGTCCACCATCTCGACTCCGGGCTCGAGCTCGTTGCGCCAGGTGAGGTGGTCCAGCGCCGTCGAGGTGAAGACCTCGGCGGCCCAGCCGGTCGACGCGACGAGATGCTCGGCGAGCTGGCGTGCGGCGGACTCGGCGCCGCCCACGACCTGGCGCCCGTAGCGGGGCGTGACGAAGGCGACGCGCACCGCGATCGCTCAGCGCGTCGCGATGACGAGGTAGTCGGCGCCCTCCGGACCCGGCACGATGTCCACGGTCCATGCAGCCAGGAGGTGGCCCCAGGTGCGCGGTCGGAGCGGCTTACCGGGTGCGAGGTCCGCTTCAACGGGTGCGTCGTCGGACAGCCACGCCTCCGGCGAGACCGAGTGTACTGCGACCACCGAGTGCTCGCCCATCTTCTCGAGGAGTGAGCAGACGAACTGGTCACGGCGGGCCGGGTCCATCGTCTCGACGATCCCCGACACCACCGCGCCGCCAAGCGAGCCGAGAGGGACGGCGTCCAGGTGGACGAGCGGCTCTTCTTGACGGAGGTCCGACCCTCTGAGCTCGGCATCGCCGATGATCCCCGGGCGCGGGTCCACGCCATAGGCATCGACGCCCGCGGCCGCGAGCAGGCTCACGAGCCAGCCGTCGCCGCACGCGGTGTGCAGGACGCGTCCGGGCGTGGCGCGCAAAGCGTCGACGACGCGCGCCGCCCACCATGTGCCCGCCGAGCCGGCGTCAAGCACCAGCGTCTCGCCCGCGGGCGGCACCCTCTCTTGGAGGTCCCCGAGCTGGCTCTCGATTGCGTGGAGCGCGCGGCTCACCGCGAGGCCGAAGGTGCTCACCTGATGGGTGACCCACCCCATGTACCAGAGAATGAGCGACCGAAGGCCCTTCTTGACGGCGCTCCCGGCCAGCCGGTTCGAGGCCACCGGGACCACCGGATCGATGAGCGCCGCTTGGTCGACCATCCCGAGGGCATCCTTCAAGTCGCCACCGCGCACGGCGACGGGAGCGTGCTCAAGGAACATCTGGTCGAGCTCGCGCTCGAGCTGGACGGGGATCACGCTGCGGTGGGTCCGCACCTCCTCGTCGATCTCGGCCATCACGTGGCGCAGGTAGTCGTCGGCGATCGGGGTGTCCTCCGACTCGCTGCTGCTCACGACGCCACCGACCCCTCGGCGCGTGCGGCAACGACCTGCGCGGTGACGAGCCCCGCGTCCACCGGGATCGCCACGGTCCCGGTGGCGCGCCCGGGGTTCATCACTTCGAAGCGGCACGCCGGCTCCTTCCAGTCGCTCAGCCCTCGCTGCGTCTGCACCCCGACGTTCACGTCGTAGGCGCCGTCGAGGAGCGGCACCGATGCAAGGCGGAACTCGAAGGCACCGATGCCCGCCTGCACGTCGCAGCGGACCCCCAGGACGTCGCTGTCCGTGCTGAAGAGCCCGAGCCCCTCGTCGCTGCGAATGTCCAGCTGGAACACGACCCCTTCGACCGGACGGCTCGATTCGAAGACCGCGCGTATGGTGAGCGGTTCTCCGGGCAGGAGGTAATGCCGTGCGGTGCCTGGGGGCAGGACACAGGACACCTCGATGAGGCGGACGGGCCGGCTCTCGCTCACGAGGGCCCGGCCGGGTGATGCCGCCTCCTCGATCGGTCCGCCGACGCGCGGGTCCGCGGGAAGGGCCGGGGCCCCGGCGAGCACGGAGACCGCCGGCCCCGACGGTGGCTCCGTCCCTCCGCCGCCTCCCACCTCGGCGAGAGCAGGCGCCTCTTCCGACGACACGTCGAGCGCGACCTCCGCCTCGCGTGCGCCCAGCATGTCGCCGGCCTCGAGGAGGCGCTCCCGGAAGAGCCGGACCGCCTCCCCCGGGGTGCCCATGCCGACCATCTCCCCGTCGGCGAGCACGACGGCCCGGTCACAGAGGCTGCGCACGAGGTCAGGCGCATGAGAGACGAAGAGGATGGTGCGTCCCTCGCGCTGGAACTGCTTCACGCGCTCCATGCACTTGCGCTGGAACCTCTCGTCTCCGACTGCAAGGACCTCGTCGATCACGAGGACGTCGGGATCGACGTTGACCGCGACCGCGAACCCGAGCCGGACGTACATCCCCGAGGAGTAGAACTTGACCTGGTTGTCGATGAACTGGCCCAGCTCGGCGAACTCCACGATGTCGTCGAACATCCGGTCGACTTCTCGCTTTGAGAGCCCGAGCATGGAGCCGTTCAGGTAGATGTTCTCGCGGCCGCTCAGCTCCTGCTGGAAGCCCGCGCCGAGCTCCAGGAGGCCCGCCAGCTTCCCGCGCACGACCACCTGCCCTGCGGTGGGCTGGAGGACCCCGCAGATGCACTTGAGGAGCGTCGACTTGCCCGAGCCATTTCGCCCGAGGATGCCGACAGTCTCGCCCTCATGCACGTCGAATGACACGTCTCGAAGTGCCCAGAGATCCTCGTAGGGGATCCTGCCTGCGTGGATCACGCGTTCTTTGAGCGACGTGTACTTCTCGTGGTACAGGCGGAACCGCTTCGAGACGTCCTCGACCTGGACTGCCTCCGTGCCCATCTCAGAGCTCCTCGGCGAAGTTGCCTGCCAGCCTTCCGAAGACCACCATCGCCACGTAGAAGAGGAGCAGCCCGAACGCCAGCACGATGCCGTCTCCCCACACGTAGGTGCTCAAAGGCCAGTGGGGCAGGACGGGGAGCACGCCGTGCGGAGGCTGCGTGTTCCTGACTGTGAGCCGTCCGTAGAGGGTGCGCTGGAAGGTCATGACCAGCACCGTCATCGGGTTGAGGAAGTAGAGCCAGGCCAGGCCGTGCTGAGCCAGTCGGGGGCCGACCGTCTGGTAGGTGTACACGATCGGGCACGCCCAGAACCATGCGGATCCGACGAGCACTGTCACGAGGTGCTGGGTGTCGCGCATGTAGACGTTGACTGCGGCGAGCAGGATCCCGAGCGCGCACGCCAGCACGAGCGTCGGGATCAGCGCGACGACGACGAGGTAGAGGAGCGACCAGGCCGGGGCCCATTGCAGGACCACCAAGAAGAGGACCATGACGCATGCCTGGAAGAAGAAGAACACGCCCGCGGACCCGACCGCGGCAAGAGCCAGGATCTCACGGGGAAAGGAGACCTTCTTCACGAGCCCTGCATTGTTCACGATCACCCCGGTCGAGGTGAGGATCCCGGTGGAGAAGAAGTTCCAAAGGAGGAGCCCGCTGAAGAGGTAGATCACGAACTCGGGCATGCCGTTGTGCAGGAACACGCCGAAGACCATCGCGTAGACGGCGAGCGTGAGGGACGGCGAGACCATCGACCACAGCAGGCCAAGGAACGAATTCTTGTACTTGACCTTGATCTCGGTGCGGACGAGATAAAGGAGCAGCTCGCGCGAGCGCCAGATCTCCTGGAGGCGGGCAAGGACGCTGGTGTGCGCCGAGACGACCCGCGTCGTCTTCGGGCGTGTGGCGATCGACCCCGCGCCCTCGAGCATGCTCGTCACTCCGGCTGACCCCGCGTCCGGCGGCTGCGCCGGCGCTTCGAGCGCCACCGTCAGCTTCCGCCCACCTGGGCCGCGGACCTGTCGATCACCTGGTCGATGAAGCCATACTCCTTGGCTTCCTCGGCCGTGAACCAGCGGTCCCGGTCGGAGTCCGCTTCGATGCGCTCGACCGGCTGGCCCGTGTGGAAGGCGATGCGCTCGGCCATCATCCGCTTCAGGTAGACGATCTGCTCGGCTTGGATCGCGATGTCGGCGGCCTGGCCCTGCATTGCTCCTGACGGCTGGTGCATGAGGATGCGCGAGTGCGGCAGTGCGAACCGCTTCCCTGGTGCCCCCGCGCACAGGAGGAACTGTCCCATCGAGGCCGCGAGCCCCACGCAGATGGTGCTGACGTCCGGCCGGACGTACTGCATGGTGTCGTAGATCGCCAGGCCGTCGGTGACCGACCCGCCCGGGGAGTTGATGTAGAGGGAGATGTCACGCTCGGGGTCCTCTGCCTCCAAGAGGATGAGCTGGGCGCACACCGTGTTGGCCGTGCTCTGGTCGATGGCGGACCCGATGAAGATGATGCGTTCCTTCAGGAGGCGCTGGTAGACGTCGACAGCAACGGACGGGTCCTGGCCAGCGGCTCCGACCGGTCCGACAAGGGGACTAGCGTGCATGCTGCGAGGCTACCCGGCCGCGGTGCTGCCCGGGGCCACGCGGACGTGGCGGAACCGGTAGACGCGCCGGGTTTAGGTCCCGGTCCCTTCGGGGGTGGAGGTTCGAGTCCTCTCGTCCGCACGCTTTGCCGCACCTTCTCGCCGCCCCCGACAAGTTCCGCGGCACCGCGTCCGCCGCCGAGGTGGCCGCCGGTGCCGCCAGAGGGGCGCGAGCGGCAGGGTGGAGCGCGTTCGAGCTCCCGCTCGCAGACGGCGGCGAGGGCACGCTCGACGTCCTCTCACGCGCTCTCGGCGGTGAGCGCCGCCGAACCACGGTGCGCGGTCCGCTCGGCGGGCCGGTCGACGCCGACTGGCTCCTCGTGCCCGGTGGACTGCCTCGAAGGCTCCTCGAGGGACCGGCTGGCGACCTGGTCGAGCGGGAGGCCGGGCCGATCGCGGTGATCGAGTCCGCCCGCGCCGCAGGCCGGGAGCTCCTGGCGGCCCCCACGGGGGACGAGCCGGTGCGAGCGGGGACCGAAGGCGTCGGCGACCTGATCAGCGTGGCAGTGGAGGAAGGGGCGAGGTGCGTCCTCATCGGTGCCGGCGGGACCGCCACCACCGACGGCGGCTGGGGCGCGCTCTCGGCGATCGGCACAAAGGCCTGCCTGCGCGGGGCCCGGCTCGTCGTCGCCTGTGACGTCTCGACCCGGTTCCGGTCGGCAGCCGGGACCTTCGCACCGCAGAAGGGCGCGACGCCTTCGCAGGTGAGAGCGTTGCGGACGCGCCTGGATGGGCTTGCGGTCCGCTACCGCCTTTCCTACGGCGTCGACGTGGACCGGCTCGTCGGCGCCGGAGCCGGAGGAGGGCTCGCCGGCGGTCTCGCGGCCCTTGGCGCCCGCCTAGTCGGCGGGTTCGCCCTCATCGCAGCGCTCCTCGACCTCGACCGCCGCGCCCGGGCTGCAGACCTCCTGTTGACCGGCGAAGGACGCGTCGACACGACGTCGTTCGACGGAAAGGTGGTCGGCGGCGTCCTCGAGGCTGCTGGCGGCATGCCGCCGGCACTGTGCGTCGCGGGCGAGATCGAGGTCGGGATCGAGCGCTTCTGGGCGTGGAGGCCCGGACCGGTCGACGCCGTGAGCTTGGCGTCGCTCCTCGGCGCCGCCAGGGCTCGTCGCTGCCCAGCGGACGCCGTCTGTGACGTCGTCGAGGCGGTCTGCCGCCGGCAGAGGAACGAAGCGGGGAGACGGTCTCGATGACGTTGGAAGACCCGACATCCGCCTACTCAGGTCGACGTGCTCTTGTGGCGCGACGCGGGACGAGGTGCAAGGAGCCGGCCCTCGGGCCGGCTCCTTGCGTCCGCTGTGAATCATCGCCGGGCTTCCATGTCGTGCTGAGCGACACGATGGTGGGAAGCCGCTGTCTGTTCGCCGGTCGTCGACCGGACCTCCGCGGCCCGAACCGAACGCCGCACCCAATGGTCCCGGCTGTGAGGCACCGCCACAGCAGAGCGGCGCGCCCTCAGCCCGGCGGACCGCCCTCCTCGGTCGAGCTCGTCGATGCCATCGCAAGCTCCCTTCCGTCCTGGGGCCGTCGTTGCGACGGTACCCTCACCCTCTATTCTCCTCCTCCTGCGCCGATCCGCCAAGGGGCGGGAGCTGGGATTTCGCGGAGCGCCCGGCGCGGACCCAGGGCTCGCCGGCTTCGGCGCGCAGTGCAGCTGCCAATGCACGAAAGGCGCGCCCCCGATGCGAGATCGCGTGCTTCTCACCCGGGCTGAGCTCGCCGAACGTGCGGCCGTCGCCTTCGTCCGGCACGAAGACGGAGTCGTATCCGAAGCCTCGACGGCCTCGCGGCGCGTCGGTGATCGTTCCGCACACCACGCCCTCTCGCCAGAGCTCGTGCCCATCGGGAAACCGGACCAGGGCCACCGTGCGGAACCGGGCGCGTCGCGCTCCGCCTCGGTCCGGCAGTGCGCCCAGCTCACGGAGGAGCCTCCCGACGTTGTCCGCGTACGTCGCGCTCGCTCCCGCGTAGCGGGCGGACCAGACCCCTGGAGCGCCGCCGAGCGCGTCGACCTCGATCCCGGTGTCGTCGGCCACTGCTGGCATCCCCGTCGCGGCGGCGAGGGCGGCAGCCTTCAACCGTGCGTTCTCTTCGAGCGTGGCGCCGGTCTCCTCCACCTCCAAGACGTCGCTCGGCCGAGGGAGCAGGGTAAGCCCACCGCAGGTCATGAGGATCTCGCGGATCTCCGCGAGCTTGTCGGGATTCGCCGTGGCGGCCACGAGCGAAAGCCGCGGCGGGGCCGGCTCGCTCATTGAAGGCGAGGCCGCGCCGAACGAAGCTGGCTCACCGCCGGGCTGGAGGCTCGGCGAGCACTGCGTCCTGCATGGCGAGGAGCCTGCCGATGCCTGCCTGCGCGAGCACCAGCAGCTCGTCGAGCTCGGTGCGGGTGAAGGGCAAGCCTTCGGCCGTGCCCTGCACCTCCACGAAGCGGCCCGAACCGGTCATCACCACGTTCATGTCGACCTCGGCGTTGGAGTCCTCGGCGTAGGGAAGATCGAGCATCGGCACGCCTTCGACGATGCCTACCGAGACCGCCGCGACGGCCTCGGTCAAGGGGTGCGTGGACAGCCTCCCTGCCGCGATCAGCCTCGTAAAGGCATCGTGCAGCGCGAGGTATGCCCCGCAGATGGACGCGGTACGCGTACCGCCGTCGGCCTGGAGCACATCGCAGTCAACGGTGACCTGCAGCTCTCCGATCGCCACGAGGTCACACACCGCACGCAACGAGCGTCCGATGAGCCGCTGGATCTCCTGGGTTCGACCGGACTGCCTTCCTTTCGCCGCCTCGCGCGTCGCGCGCTCGGCCGTCGAACCCGGAAGCATGGAGTACTCGGCGGTGACCCAGCCCCGTCCGCTTCCACGCATCCACGGAGGCACTCGATCTTCCACCGATGCCGTGCAGAGAACCTTCGTGTGGCCCATGGACACGAGGAACGACCCCGGAGCGAACACCGTGAAGTCGCGCTGGAAGGTGACCGGCCGCAGCTCGTCGAGGGCACGTCCGTCGGCGCGCCGCACCCGGGGGTCCGATGTGATGGGGTCCGAGGTGGTGGTGTCCGAGTCGGTCGTCACGTCTCGCCCCTTCCGGCGTCGTCGCCGCACCTCAGCGCGGCAATACCACGGCGACAGTACCGGTTCTTCCGACGACGTATGAAAACCGACGACGTCGTCACCACTCGAACACCCTTCCAGGAGCCGCCTGGTGCACGGGGCGTCCGAACGCCTCGTCGGCCTCCGCAGCGAGCAGCCCGCCCGGGACCGTGGGCAGGCGGTGCGTAAGCACCAGCCGCGCGATGCCGGCGGCGGCAGCCATCGCCCCGGCCTGGCGCCCGCTCAAGTGGCGCGCCTTCCCTTCGCGGTCGCTCGTGTAGGTCGCCTCGCAAAGGAGCAGGCCGATGCCCGCACCGAGCTCCTCGGGAGACCAGTCCGGTCCGGTGTCCGCGCTGTAGCCGAGCGACTTGGACGCCTGCGGGGCCTCGGAGGGCGCAGTGACGTCGAGCCTCACAGCGAGGGTCGGCGGCCCGTGATCGGTCGCGCTGAACGAGCAGACGACCGCCTCGCGGGTGCCTTCGTGCCGAGTGAGCAGCACCCGGCACGAAGGCTCGACGTCGTGCCATTCAAAGACGCCGTCGTCGCCGAAGTACGCTCGCGCCCGCAGGCCCGGCGGGGCGTAGACGGCGACCGGGGAGCGCAGCGCCTGGTCGCGACGCCACACTGCGTACGCGTCGACGTCGCTCCAGTGATCGGGGTGCTCGTGGGAGAGGATGATCGCGTCGACCCGTGCGGGGTCGGTGACCAGTTGGAGGTTGGCAAAGGTGCCCGGGCCTGCCTCGAGCCAGATCACCAGCCCCGCAGCCTCGACGAGGTAGCCGCTCGCGGCGCCGCCCGGGCCCGGGTAGCTGCCGTCGCAGCCGAGCACAGTCAAGGTCGCGGCCCAGGGCTCCGACGCTGACCCGGTGACGTCCAACACGGCCCCCACGCGCGCAAACGTAGAATGCTCAGAAGTAGATCGTCGATCTCGCGCGCGCCGCGACTTCGTCGATGTCGCCGGTCCAGGCGCCGCTCGACAGGTACTTCCAGCCGCCGTCGGCGGACACGACGACGATCGCCGCCTGCTCGCCCTCGGGAACCTGCACCGCACACCGGGCTGCGCCCGCCATCGCCGCACCGGTCGAGAGCCCCGCGAAGACCCCCACGTCTGCGAGCCTGCGCACCCACTCCACGGACTCGCGCGGACGCACGACCGTCTTGCGGTCGAGAAGCGCCGCGCCCTCGAGCATCTCGAAGATGGGCGGGACATAGCCATCGTCCAGGCTCCGTAGCCCGTCAACGGTCTCACCGACCGGAGGTTCGACAGCCCAGACCTGCACCGCGGGATTGCGCTCCTTCAGATAGCGCCCTGCGCCGAGCAAAGTGCCCGACGTGCCGAGCCCCGCGACGAGGTGGGTCACCTCCGGGCAGTCCCTCCAGATCTCCGGGCCGGTCCGCTCATAGTGCGCACGGGGATTCGCCGGGTTCGCGTACTGGTAGAGGAACACCCAGTCGGGATGGTCCGCAGCGAGCCTCTGCGCCAGACGCACCGCCCCGTTCGACCCCTGGGCGCCCGGGGACTCGATGATCTCCGCGCCCCACACCTCGAGCAGCTGGCGCCGCTCAGTGGACACGTTCTGCGGGAGCACCACCTTCAGCCGGTAACCTTTCACCCGGCAGACCAGCGCCAGGCCGATGCCCGTGTTGCCCGACGACGGTTCGAGGAGGACCTGTCCGGGCTCCCCGGGGCGCAGCAGGCCCGTCTTCTCGGCGTCTTCCACCATGGCGAGAGCGACCCTGTCCTTCACCGATCCGCCAGGGTTCTGCCCTTCGAGCTTGACGAAGAGGCGCGCTGTGGAGTTCGGGCTGAGCTCGGTCACCTCGACGAGCGGCGTGTCCCCGATCAGGTCGAGAACGCTGCGGCGTGCGCCCACGGGCCGGGCGAGCGGTTCCCTCGTCAGCCGCCGGCGACCGCCGGGAGGAGGGACACCTCGTCGCCCTCCTTGACCGGGGTCTCCAGCGACTCGAGGTAGCGGACGTCGTCGTCGTTGACGTAGACGTTCACGAACCGGTGGAGCGATCCGTCCTCGTTGAGCAGCTGGCTGGACATCCCTGGGAACTCCGAGACCAGCTCTCGCAGGACGTCACCGATCGTCTCGGCTTTCACAGTGACCGTTGAAAGACCTCCGGCCTGTGGGCGAAGCACGGTCGGCAGGCGGACATCCACTGCAACAGCCACGAAACCTCCCGGTAGTGGACGGATCCCAGGGACCCGAATAGTTGACCTCTCGGGTCTGGATTCTACCTGGCCGGCGGCTGTGACCACGCGGGCACCGTGCCACCAAGGACCATTCCGGCTGCGTTGGTGCTCGAAGACTCCCGATCAGGGCACGGTCCGCCCGCCGGGCAGCCGCGAGCGGCACGAAGCCAGAACGGCCAGCCCCTCAGACGGGCACCGGCGCGGCGGCGCCGCCAAGGACCACCACCGACTCCTCCTCGATGTGCCCCCCGCCGAGCCGGTAGCTGCGCACGACAGGATGCGTGTCGCGCAGCGACACCACGACGTAGTGCCAATCGGGGTCGGGCGCTTGCTCCGCATCGGTCGCGGAGGGGTAGGCGTCGGTGTGGGTATGCGAATGGAAGACACCGATGAGCTCGATCCCGGTCCGCTCGGCGTCGCGGTCAGCCTGGAGCAGGTCGCGCGAATCGACCGAGTACACGCGCGCGGACGCCGCCGCGTTGCGCGTCGGGTACATCCGGACGATGGTCCCGCTCGACGGGTCCCCCGCCAGCATGCCACACGCCTCGTCGGGGAGACCCGAGATGCAGTGCCCGACCATCTGCAGGTACACGTCCCGAGGCATCCGCAGCATTGCTCGACGAGCGTACCCACCTCGGGCTGGCAGGAGACGGATGACCGGACCAGCGGCCAGGGCGTGACGGGCGGGCGTGACGGGCGGGCCACTGGGCTGACGCATCGGTGGGCCAAGGCGCCCAGGCGCACTCGGGCGGTCGGAACGGCCTGTCGTGCACACTTTGACAGCGCTGTGGCCATAGCCTCACCGTGCAATGGGACGAGCGAAGAAGGTCGCCGCCAACCGCGCCGCGCAGCGTGACGGCCGCCGGGGCGACCGGACGGTCGCCACCAACCGGCGGGCTCGCCACGACTACGAGGTGCTCGAGACCATCGAGGCCGGCATCGTGCTCCACGGGAGCGAGGTGAAGTCGTTGCGTGAGGGGAAGGCTCAGCTCGCCGATGCGTATGCCCGAGTGGACGACGGCGAGCTATGGCTCTACGGAGTGCACATTCCGCCGTGGCAGTTCGCGACGGGCTTTGGCGGCCACGAGCCTTCTCGTAAGCGCAAGCTCCTCGTGCACCGAAGGCAGATCGACGAGCTGATGGGGCGCGCCCAGCAGCAATCGCTCACCTTGGTGCCTCTTTCCCTGTACTTCAAGGATGGCAGGGCCAAGGTCCAACTCGCCCTCGCTCGAGGGCGGAAGCTCTACGACAAGCGTCAGGCGATTCTCACCCGCGAGGCTGAACGTGAGTCCGCCAGGGCGCTGCGCAACGCCCAGCGCTGGGGCGTGCACAGATGACAGACGAAGGGCGATGAAGCAGAGGGGCGGGGTCGGGTGCGTACGCCCTCGGCGTCCAGTCGGTAGCTTCACCCGACCCGGCGCTGCCAGGGGAAACACGGTAGACTGGGTTCGCGCCCGTGAGGGCGACCGCAAAGGCATTCAAGATCAATGCGAGGGGGTGAAAGGTCTCGACTTCGGTCGTCGAGTTGGGAGAAGCGAGCCGTGGTCTCCGGAGCCACGTAAAAGAGCCGGAACACCAAACAAACGCCGAGCCTGAGCTCGCGTACGCTGCTTAATCAGTAGCGTCGTCCGCCCAGCCCCTGCTCCACGGGCTGGTGAACGGGCGTCATCGAGTGGAGCTTGCCCGCAGGCTGCTCCGGCTGACCTGCGGGGACTCTTCGCCGGATAAGGGGCGTTGCCGCCGCCGGCAGCAGCACCGCCCCCGACATACTCCTGTCGGCTGCGCTCGGAGAAGGCCCAATGAGAAGCCGGAGGACGCGGGTTCGATTCCCGCCACCTCCACTCGAGTTTCGTATGAGAACTCGGGCACGCTGAAGATGTCGTCGAAGGGCGGCCGGTACTGCTCGTGGCAGAGCCGGCCGTCCTTCACGTCGAGGCGCTCGAACACCGCCGCGTTGAACTGCTTGCGGGTGCGGTCGGACGCCTTGGCGTAGGCGTC
>DAHWOV010000117.1:0-2450 GCA_027339205.1 Acidimicrobiaceae bacterium
ACCGGGGCACCTGAGCCTCCGCCCCTCGCCTCCGCGCCGTCCGCGCTCGCCAGCCTCCGCGCCGTCCGCGCTCGCCAGCCTCCGCGCCGTCCGCGCCGTCCGCGCGCTCCTCAGCCCGCCGGGCCCCCCGCGATCGCCGTCCGATCCCCTTCCCCGGATCCGGGCGGGCGTGGCGCAGGTGGCGCCGTCCTGTCGTGGAGCGTGACGGCGAGGAACTCCCGCCCACGCGCCAGTCCGTTCGGTGAGAGCATGAGCGCCCCGACGAAGAGGATCGCGAAGATGATCGTGCTGAGCCCGTTCGGAAGCGTGAAGTGCAGCCCGAGGAGCGTCGTGCCGCTCTCCGCGTTGGAGAGGAACGACGATAGCACCCCCAGGATCGTGCCCCCGAGCGTCGCCCCCCACAGGCTCTGGGCGCCACCGACCACGAGCATGGCGAGGGTCGTGAAGGTGAGGCCGAGATAGACCTCTGTCACGTTGATGCTCCCGAGCGAGTGGACGTAGAGCGCACCGGCGAAGCCGCACAGGGCGCCGGACAGCACGAACGCCCCGAGCCGGTGGGTGAAGATCGAGACGCCGATCCCCTGTGCCGCAAGGGGGTCCGCCCTCGACGCCCGCAGCTGGCGGCACGACCTCGTGCGCTGGTAGGCGAACGCAACGACGACCACGATCGCGCACCCCAGGGTCGCCTCGCCGATGCCGGTCGTCACGGGCACCGAGGCGAGCGTGGTGGGCCCGGGCCCGATCTTGCTCCAGTGGCCCAAGATGTTGTACGTGATCTCGAGCACGGCGAAGGTGGCGATACCCGCCGCGAGCCCGCTCAGGCGCATCAGCGCGATCCCCGCCAGCAGCGCGAACACCGCACCGAGGCCCGCTGCGAGCGCCAACGACTCGAGGCTCGTGAGCCGGGGAACGGCGAGGAAGCCGAACAGTGTCGGCATCGTGGTGTGGCGGACGCCGACCGGCGTCGTGTAGATCCCGGCGGCGAACGCCCCCACGGCGACGAAGCTGATCTGGCCGAAGGACATCACGCCCGAGTTGCCGATGAAGACGTAGATCCCGACGACGATCGTCGCCGTGACCAGGACCCCGATCGCGTTGGCCTGGTCGGCCGCGGAGAGGCCCATCCCCACGAGCCCGACGATGCCGACCACGGCGAGCGGGCCGACGAGCTCCGCGACCAGCCGGAGGCGGCGCCAGGCGGCCGGGGGGCCCGGGGGGGCCCGCCGGGGGGCGGGACGCAGCGGGCTGATCAGCTCGGCCCTGCTCACAGTCGCTCCACGCTCGAGGCACGCGGCGAGAACAGGCCGGCCGGGCGCACCAGCAGCACCACGATCACGAAGAGGAAGGTGACCGAGGTGACGAAGACGAGCTCCTGCTCGGGCAGGAGCGAGCCGACGAAGGAGTTGACGAAGCCGATGACGAAGCCCCCGGCGGTCGCCCTGCCGAGGCGGTCGATCCCACCGAGCACCACGCCCACCAGCGCGACGACCAGAAGGCTCAGACCGAAGGACGGGGTGACGAAGGGCGTCTGCACGGTGCCCAGCACCGCGACGACCGCCGCGCTGATGCCGCTCAGGACGAAGGCCCAGGTGACCATTCGGTCGATGCGGACCCCGACGAGGCGCGCCGTGCGGAAGTCCTCCGCCACCGCGCGCATCTTGAGCCCGAGCGCAGAGCGGAAGAGCAGGAGGTAGAGCCCGCCGAGGAGGATCGCAGCCGCACCGATGTCGACGACGGTGATCCAGCGCAGCGCGACGTGCCCGCCGATCGCGGTGTTGTTGAGGCTCGAGAGCACCGAGATCGAGTTGCCTGTCGGGCCGTACACGAGGAGCCACAGTGCCTCGAGGCCGTAGCTCACGCCGAAGGTGGCGATGAGGGTGGTGAGCGGCGACGCGCCGCGCAGCGGGCGGAACACAGCCACCTGGAGGACGAGCGAGCCGGCGACGCAGACCCCGAAGCACAGCACGATCGCGAGCCACGCCGGCAGGTCCCGCATCATCCACAGGGAATAGGCGCCGAAGGCGATCACCTCGCCCTGGGCGAGGTTGACCTGCCGCAGGACGCCGAAGACGAGCCCCACGGACACCGCGATCAGCGCGTAGAGCGCGCCGAGGGAGATCGCGCTCACCAGGTACCCGATCGCCGTCACCGCACCCTCCCCCGCCCGGCCATCAGCTCATCTCCCGAAGTACGCGCCGACGACGGCGTCCGCGTCGGTCGTGCTGTCGGCCTCGAGCTGGATGCGCCCGCCGGCGAGCACGTAGCTGCGCGAGCAGTACTCGAGGGTCATCTCGGCGCGCTGTTCGACGAGGAGCACCGCGACGCCCAGGTCGCGGACCTGCTCCAGCGCGCTGAACACCGCCGAGACCGCGGTCGGCGACAGGCCGAGGGACGGCTCGTCCAAGAGCAGGAGGTCCGGGTCCGCGAGGAGCGCGCGGGCGATCGCCACC
>DAHWOV010000124.1:0-37970 GCA_027339205.1 Acidimicrobiaceae bacterium
CACGCCCTGCAGTGCAAGGCCGGGACGGGGACGGGGGCGCCCGGCGTGACCCCCAAGGAGATCAAGGTCGCCGCCATCTCCACGCTCTCGGGCATCCTCGCGGCGGACTTCGGCTCCCTGGTCCCGGGCATCAAGGCGTACTTCAGCATGGTTGACGCGCACGGGGGGGTGGACGGGCGCAAGATCGTGCTCGCGTACAACCTCGACGACGCGGGGCTGGCGAGCCAGTTCCAGACCGACGTCCACACCGCCATCGACCAGGACCACGCGTTCGCGGTCGCGGTGTCGTCGTACTGGTTCACTCCCGCCTACTTCGCGCGCACGTGCACGCCGACGTACGGCTACAACGTCGACGGCAACTGGTCGGGCCCACCCAACCTGTTCGCTGCGGGCGGCTCGGTCCTCCCGCTGAAGACGATCGCGCCCGCCGTGGCGTACCTCGTCGACAAGACGCACTCGAAGTCGATCGCGATCCTCGCCTACGGCGTCTCGACCTCGTCCGATCTCTGCCGGACCACGGGCAAGCTCCTTCGAGGCGCGGGCTACCACGTGGTGTTCACAGACCTGCGGCTCCCGCCGATCGACGCCAACCTCACGCCCGACGTCCAGCGGATCCAGCGCGCGGGCGCCGACTTCGTCGTGTCGTGCATGACAGTCACAGGCAACGTCACCCTCGCCCGGGACATCCGCCAGTACGGGCTCCACGTCCACCAGCTGTGGTTCGACGGCGCCGACGCGACCGTCGTGAAGCGCTACGAGCAGCTGCTCCAGGGCGTCTACTTCAACGTGCAGAACGTGCCCGAGACCGCGGCGCGCCTGTACCCCGGCGTCTACCCGGGGCTCCAGACGTACTTGAAGACCATGCACCGCTACGCGCCCGGCTACGCGGACAACGCGCTGGCGCTCGACGGCTGGGAGTCCGCCGCGTTGATGGTGGCGGGGATCAAGGCGGCCGGCCGCCACCTCACTCAGGCGTCGGTGGTGGCCGCGACCAACCGCATCACCGACTTCACGGCGGGCGGCCTCGAGGAGCCCGTCGACTGGAAGACCGCGCACTACCTCCAGACACGCACGTCCTGCAGCGCCTTCGAGCAGGTGAAGGGTGCCGCGGCGCTGCCCGTCCTCGGCAAGGGCAAAGAGGTGTACCTGTGCTTCGCGGTGTCGCACGTCCGGCACCCCGAGCCGGTGGCGCCGGTGCCGGGGATCCCCGGGCCCCACCGGGCCTGAGCCGCCCGTGGAGCAGCTGCTCGGCTTCGCCATCCCGGGCGTGCCCTACGGCTGCGCCTACGCGGTCTTCGCGGTGGGGCTCGTCCTCACGTACCTGACGACCGGCGTCTTCAACTTCGGGTACGGCGCGCAGGCCTACGCATCGGCGTTCCTGTTCGCCTGGCTCGTCGACGACCACGGCTGGCCGACGTGGGCCGCCTTCGTGTGCGCCGTCGTCGTGCTCGGTCCCGGGCTGGCGCTGGTCTTCGACCGGCTGCTCTTCCGCCGCATCGCCGCCACCAACACGACGGCGAAAGTCGTCACCGGCCTCGGCATCCTCGTAGGCGTCCCGGCGCTGCTGCCGGTCCTCTTCGGCAACGGCAACCTGGTGGGCGCGCCGAGCATCCTCTTCGACCCCAACACCGTGTACTTCCATCTCGGTGCAGACGTCCCGGTGAACGGGTCGTACCTGAGCGCCGTGATCCTCACGGCCGCCATGCTCGTGGTGCTCGTCCTCCTGCTGCGGACGACCAACCTCGGCCTCGAGATGCGCGCGGCGGTCGAGAGCCGCCGCCTGCTCGAGCTCGAGGGTGTCAACGCGCCCCGTGTGACCGCGACCGCGTGGGCGGTGTCCGGCCTCATGGCCGGGCTCGCGGGCGTGCTGCTCGTGTCGACCGAGGTGATCGTCGCGCCCCAGGACTACATCACGCTGATGGTGGCCGCGATCGCCGCGGCGGCATGCGCGGCGCTCCGGTCGATGACGGTCGCCGCGGTGGTCGGGGTGCTCCTCGGGGTCGTGAGCCTGGTCGCGCAGGGCTACCTGCCGACGTCGAGCTTCTGGTACTCGGCGGTGCTCCCCGCGTTCCCGTTCATCGTGCTCGTCGGCGCGCTCCTCTTCGTCCCCGGCCTGCGCCGGCTGGGCCAGGCCGACGACCCCCTCTCCAACGTCGACCCGCCGCCGCCGCCGGCCGCGTCGCGCGTGCGGGGACGGGAGGTCGACCGGGTGGTCCGCACGGGCTTCTGGGCGCTTCTGCTCGCCTTCGTCACCTCGATGCTCACGTGGATGCCCAGCGCGTGGGAGACCGTGCTCAACCAGGGGCTCGCGTACTCGGTGGTGTTCCTCTCGGTGACGCTGCTCACCGGGACCGCGGGCCAGCTCTCGCTCGCGCAGGCGACGCTCGCGGGGATCGCCGCGTTCACGGCCGGGCAGCTCGCCGCGCACCTCGGGCTCGACTTCCTTGCCGGCGGCGCGCTCGGCGCGCTCGCTGCGGCGCTGGTCGCCGCGCTGCTCGCGCTGGCGTCGTTGCGGTTGCGGGGGCTCGGGCTCTCGCTCATGACCCTCGCGGCGGCACTCCTCTTCGACGTGGCGATCTTCCCCGCGCAGGTGGTGAGCGGCGGGACAGGGGGGTTCCCCGTGCGCGCACGCTGGCTGCCGCTCGACCTGCTCGCGCCCGACGGGCACGCCTACTTCGTCGTGGCCCTCCTCGTGGTCGTCGTGTGCGCCGGAGGGGTGGCGCTCGTCCAGCGCGGCACGGTCGGCCGGCTGCTTGCCGCCATGCGCAACAGCGAGCTCGGCGCGGAGGGCATCGGGGTCAGCCTCTCGTGGGAGCGCGTGCTCGCCTTCGCGCTCTCCGGCGCGCTCGCCGGCGTCGGGGGAGTGCTGCTCGCGATCCAGCAGACGGTGATCGCCCCGGGGGAGTTCGACTACCAGCTCTCTCTCGCCTTCATCGTGATCGTCGTGACCACGGGCGTGGGGACGGTCGAAGGGGCGCTCCAGGCCGGGCTCGGGCTGGTGGTCCTCCAGCAACTTCTCCAGTTCGCGCCGCAACGCCTGGGGGGCCTCACCTTCGTCGTGTTCGCGGTCGGTGCCTTCACCTACGCGGCGCATCCTGAAGGGTTTGTCGAGTACTACAAGCGCCGCTCGACCGAGCAGGTCGAGCGCGTGCTCGCCCGGCGGCAGCGACGGACCGCGCCTGCGGTCACCGGGCGGTCGTGATGCTGGCGGTGCGCGGGCTCGAGAAGTCCTTCGGAGGAACGGTCGCGCTCGCCGGCGTCGACCTCGACGTCGCGGCGGGGGAGAGCGTGGGCCTGGTCGGCCCCAACGGTGCGGGCAAGACCACCGTCTTCGACTGCATCTTCGGCCAGGTCCGCCCGGACGCCGGGACCGTCGCGCTCGACGGGCGCGACATCGGGCGGCTCCCGACGTGGCGCCGGGCGCGCCTCGGGATCGGGCGGACGTACCAGCGGCTGGAGGTCTTCCCCGAGCTCACCGTCCGCGACCACCTCATCGTCGCGCTCCGGGCCGGTCACCCGCGCCGCGGCGGCCACCTCTGGCGTGACCTGCTGGGGCTCAGCGCACCGACCACCGAGGAGCGCGGCGCGACCGATGCGACGCTCGAGGCGGTCGGGCTCCTCGACGTCGCCGACGTGCCGGTCGCCGCGCTCGACCTCGGCGCGTGCCGGCTGGTCGAGCTCGCCCGTGCGGTGGTGGGAGCGCCGCGACTGCTGCTCGCCGACGAGCCGTCCTCGGGGCTCGACGAGCACGAGGCCGGCGACCTGGCGCGCCTCGTGCGGACATTGCAGCGCGCACGGGGGATGGGCATGCTGCTCGTCGAGCACGACCTCGCGATGGTCGAGGCGGTGGTCGACCGCGTGGTCGTCATGGACCTCGGCCGCGTCGTGGCGTCGGGCGCCTTCCACGAGGTGATGGCGGCGCCGGCCGTGCAGCGCGCCTACCTCGGCATGCCGTGAGCGACGCACCGCCGCCGGTCCTCGAGGTGGACGACGTGAGCGCCTCGTACGGGCCGTACCGCGCCCTGTTCGCGGTGAGCTTCACAGTGCGCGCCGGCGATGCGCTCGCCTTGCTCGGGCCGAACGGCGCGGGGAAGTCGACCGTCGCACGGGTGGTGTCCGGACTCGTTCGGCCGACCTCGGGGTCGGTCCGCGTCGGCGGGCGCGACGTCACGGGCAGTCCTGCATGGGCGGTCGCTCGTGCAGGGCTCTCACACGTGCCCGAGGGCCGCGGCGTCTTCGACTCGCTGAGCGTCGAGGAGAACCTCGTGCTCGCCTTCCGCCACCGGGTGGGACGCCGAGGCGTGGCGCCGGCGCTCGAGCGCGCCTACGAGCGTTTCGGGGTGCTCGGCGAGCGGCGCCACGACCGCGCCGGCACGCTGTCGGGCGGGCAGCAGCGGCTGCTCTCCATCGCCAAGGTCCTCGTCGTGCTGCCCAAGGTGCTGGTCGCCGACGAGCTCTCGCTCGGGCTCGCTCCGAGCGTCGTCGACGACGTCTACCGGGGGCTCGCCGACGTCCGCCGCGAGGGCACGGCGCTCGTCGTCGTCGAGCAGCAGGTGGACCGGGCCCTCGCCCTCGCCTCGTCGGCCGTGGTGCTCGAGCGCGGAGCCGTCACCTACCTCGGCCCGGCGCCCGGCGCGCGTGCGGTGATGGCCCAGGTGCTCGCCCGCAGCCGGTGACGGCCGGCGCCGCGCGAGCGCGGCGGGCGGGCGATCATCGAGCCGTCAGCACGAAGCGCGGCGCGGAGCCGAGGAGCCGCTCGGGGAGCGGCGACGCCAGCCGCTCGGCCCACTCGACGTCGCGCAGGCGGCGAAGGCTCGGCGAGCGCCAGCCCGCGGCGGCGGCGAGCGCGGCCAGCGCTGCGGGGTGCGTCCCGGCGGACAGTGGGAGGGAGTCCTTCATCGCCGCCGGGTACTGCGCGTGGTGCTCGGGCGGCGCGTGCCGGAGGCGGTCGAGGACGCGTCGCGCGGTCGCCCGCAGCTGCTCGACGGGGTCGGTTCCTCCCCACAGGCTCTCGACCAGGACGAGGCGGCCGTCGGGGGCCGCCTCTCGCCATGCGCAGAGCGCCGCGACCGGGTCGGGCAGGGTCCAGAGCAGGTGGCGCTCCATGACCGCGTCGAACGGGCCGGCGGGGGGATCCGTGGCGGCACCTTCGAGCGTGCGGACCTCGAGACCCTCGGCCGCCGCGCGAGCCGACAGCCGCTCGAGCATGGCGCAGGACAGGTCGAGCGCGGTCACCTCGTGGCCGAGGCGGGCGGCGACGAGCGAGAGGAAGCCGGTGCCCGCCCCGCAGTCGAGCACCCGGGAGGGCCCAGGCGCCAGGGCGGACTCCACGGCGGCGGTCCATGCCGCGACCACCGCGGGGTCGGTCGGCCGGTGCTGGCGCGCGTCGTCGTAGGTCGCAGCGTCCTCGTCCCAGTAGCGGCGGATGTCGTCGATCGTGCCCACGGGCTGCGGTCTAGCGCATCTGGACGCGGGCCGGCGGAGCGGTCCGCCGAGCGGTGGCAGAATCCGTGGTCGCCGGGGTCGGTGGACGGCTCGGAGGCCGCCGTGCCGGGGCGCCCCGCGCGGCCGCCGGTCGCACTCGTGTGCGGCAGGACGGTTGGACCGCTCGGTGCGCAGGGGGGCTCCGAGGGTGCCGCCGGACTCGGCGCGGGAGCAGGCACGAGGCAGACGAGGAGAGATCGAGACGCCATGAGCACGACCGAGCAGGCCCCGGCCGGCGCGCAAGCAGCGGCACCGCCGCCGGGCAGCGCGGCGCCGGTTCGGCGCGCCCCGCTCTCGCTCACGCAGCGCTCGTCCCTCCTCATGGCGCCGCACAGCCCGAGCCGCGAGTTCATGAGCTGGGTGTACCAGTTGAACGGGAGGCTCGACGTCGAGGCGCTCGTCGCCGCGGTCGACGACGTGGTCTGCGCCCACGACCTCCTTCGCGTCCGATTCGAGCCGGGAGCGGGTGGGGACGTGGAGTCGGCGAGGCAGTACGTGACGGAGTTCCGTCCTGGCGTCGTCCGGATCGTCGAGCTCGACGACCGGCCGAAGCTCGAGGCGCTCAGCGCGGCGATCGTGGCCGTCGAGGCCGAGTACCGGGACCTCTCGCCATGGGACGAGCCGCGCCTCGGGGCGACGCTCTACGTGGTCGCGCCCAAGACGCACGTCCTGTCGATCTTCGTCGCCGAGGCGCTCGTGGACGGCGAGTCCGGCACGATGGTCGCGGCCGAGCTGTCACGCGCCTACGCGCGGCACGCGGGGAAGACCCCCCCGGACCTGCCGTGTCCGTCCGAGGGGAGCTACCTGCGGTGGGTGCTCGACAACCCGGTGCCCGCCGCCGTGCAGCAACGCGCCGTCGACCACTGGCGGGCGCTGCGCGACGAGCCGGTCGCCGCCGGCTCGTGGCCGATGACGCTTCCTTGCGGCGTCCGTCCGAGGACGAGGTTCTTCAACGTGCCTGCCGGGCACTGGCGCCACCTCGTCGACGTGACGCCCGGCATGGCGGCGATGCCCTTCGTGGTGGTTCTCTCGTGGCTCGAGCTCGCGCTCGCCCGCGTGGCCGGCGCCCGGCGCTTCGTGGTCACCTCGGCGGTCTCGAATCGCAGCCGCCCGGGTGCCAAGGACATCCTCGGCAACTTCGTCGGTCCGGTGCGCATGGTCGCGGAGGTCGCCCCCTCGGACCGGCTCGAGGACGTCTCGCCGAGGGTGCTCCGCTCGCTGCGTGAGGCGATCGCCGCGAGCGTCGTCCCGGTGCCGCTCGCCGAGGCGCGCCTCCAGGCTCCCGCGCCGTTCACCCCCCCCGAGCCGACCGTGTCGTTCTTCATGTTCGACGAGCGCGAGGGACCCGACTTCGTGGGTGTGCGGCAGCGCCGGTTCCGGGTGCACACCGGCCGGGATGTCCTGCGCGTCAACTGCACCCCCGACGAGTCGGGCGGGCGGAACTTCTTCGTGATCTCGGGGTCGGCGCCCGCCGCGCTGATGGACGACCTCGTCGCAGAGCTCCAGCGCCACCTCGGCTTGCCTGGCCCGGGCTGAATCGCTCGAGCTCCGAGGGAGCTCGGCTACAGGCGCGCGCGCAGCACCGCCGCCGCCTCCGCCGAGCGCTCGCGGAATGCCTCACGAGCGTCGCCGTGGGCCTCGAGGACGCCCGCGAGGTGCTCGAAGAACAGCCCGACGATGAACGCCCGCAGGACCCGGGCGACCGCCGGCGCCCCCGGGCCGTCGCAGATGGTCGGCTCGGACTCTTCGATCCAGCGTTCAAGTGCTGCCTGCGTCGCGTCGAAGAGCTCGACCCCCACGACGTGGGCGGTCTCCTGGCCGCGCATCACCTCCCCGAGCATGAGCCGGATGAAGTCCTCGACCTCGAGCATCGAGCCCAGGATGTCCTCGAGCATGTCGGCGAGGCCGTCGAAGTCGTCGCGCGAGATCGCGGCCGGCCCGGTCGACGCCGCGAGGTCCTCGATGAACCCCCGCTCCTGGAGCACTGCGACGAGCAGCTCACGCTTGGACGCGAAGTAGTGGTAGAGCGAGGCGACGTTGAGCCCCGCCGCCGCGGCGAGGTCCCGCATGCTGGTCCCGTCGACGCCGCGCTGGGACATGAGAGCGAGAGCCGTGTCGAGGATGTGCTGGCGCTGGGAGACGGCGGCTCGCTCCTGGGTCCCGGCCGAAGATGAGGTGGTCACGCCCCCCATTGTCGGGTCCCGCAGGGCCCCGCGTCGAGCGCGCCCGCGTATTGCCTGCTCAGTGGCGAGATCGCGCTCGGGACGCGGCGGCGTCCTGGCCGGGCGCGACGTGCACGCCGCCGGGGGGCTCGACGGCAGGTCAGCTTGCCGTGCGTTCTGCTAAACAGAACACAAGATTGGACCATTGCGCTCGGCAGAACGATCGGCTAGAAAGTCTCCCGGGCGGCGGAGCCCGTGCCGGACGGCCCGCCGGTGGATCGTGAGCACCCGCATCGGACGGAGGGGGACGATCCGCCGGCGCGCCGGGCTCCACTCGGTCGGGCCCGTGTCGGTCGGGCCCGTCATCCCTTGCCGGGATCCGGCAGCCCCAGCTCCTCGAGCTGGCGGAGGACCACGTCGCTTGCAGCGCGGGTCGCCCGTGCTGCGCCCCGGCCGAGCCGTGCGAGCCGTCTCGCCGCTCGGGGGTCTCCGAGCACGAGACGCGCCGCGGCTCGCATGTCCGCCCGGCCGTCGGGGCGGAGGATCCCTGCCAGCTGCGGCGTGAGCGTGCCGGCGGTGTCGCTGACCGCGCGAACGACGTCCCAGGGGAGCCCCATCCGCTCTGCGACCGCGGCGACGGCGGCCGTTTCCATGTCGACGGCCACGGTGCCCTCCGGCAGCGGGCACGAGCCGCCGAGCGCGCCAGGCGGGTTCCCCGGGGATGCAAAGACCCCCTCGACGCTCGCGAGCACGCCCTTTCTCCGCGCGCTCGTCGACGGCGCGAAACGTGCTCCGGTTCGCACGTCGACCACGTGGGCGGGAAGGATGACCGCGCCCACGCCGAGCGAGGGATCCACGGCTCCGGCGACGCCGGTGACGAGCACGCGCGTCGCGAGGAGCGCGCCGAGGACCTTCGCGCTTCCTGCCCCCGCACGCGCCGGACCGACGCCGACGGCCACCGCGACCACGCCACCGCCGAGCCATGCGGGCACCCCGCCGACGGAGCCCGCCCGCAGCTGGAGCGCTCGCACGATCGGACGGAGCTCGCGTGGCATGGCGGCGATCACGACGACCACGCCGCCGCCCCGGTCGTTCACGACCCCCCTCGCCGTCTTCGCATGTGGCGCGGCGGGCCCGCCACCGCGCGCACGACGGTGCCGCGCGGTCCTAGGACGAGCGGATCCAGCCGCCGACCCGGGAGAGCTCGTAGTCCATGGTCTCGAGGACGTGCTGGGTGCCGTCGTGGGCGTCGATCCTCACGAAGACCGCGACGACGTACCCTGTCTCGAGCTGGACCCGCGTCTGGTAAGTGCCGGTCACCTTGGCGCGTGTGGCTGCCGGGACCAGGACCGACGCCGGCTGCGCGCTCGAGTAGTAGGCGCCCTGCAACGAGAAGTTGGTGATGCCGAGGAGCTGGCGCACCGGGCCGAGGACGCTGATCGCCTGGCCCCCGGTGACCGACCTGCGGCCCTCCACCTTCCCCCCTGGGCCGCGAGCGACCTCCGAGGAGTGGTCCGGCGCGCGGTAGTCGAACGAGATGACCAGCCCGGTGTACTGGGAGGTCGTGTAGCTCCCCTTCACGCGGGCCGCGAGGAGGGTCTGGTTGGCCCCGTTGTGGACCGCCAGATTGGAACCTGTCGGCGCCTCGAAGGCGCCCAGCACGGCGCCTCCAGCCGCCAGGAGGCCGAGG
Organism: Acidimicrobiaceae bacterium; assembly: GCA_027339205.1. Lineage (GTDB taxonomy): Bacteria > Actinomycetota > Acidimicrobiia > Acidimicrobiales > RAAP-2 > JAJYVT01. The sequence continues at coordinate 9,337 of DAHWOV010000124.1, forward strand.
AGCCCCACGAGCACGAATGCAAGAGGAAACCGCCGCACCGTCCCAGGCTACCCGGGACTGCGCGCGGGTGGACCGGGACTGCGCCCGGGTGGACCGGGACTGCGCCGGGGCTCCTTCGGTGCGTCCGGGTGGAGCGGGCCGGGGGAGCCCTACGCGCCGAGCGCCTCTTGGACCAGCTCCACGAAACGGGCGGCCGAGCGGTCGAGGGCGAAGTGCTCCACGCGGCGCTGCGCCGCAGACGACAGGTGCGCGCGCAGCGCGGCGTCCGTCGCGACCCGGTGGACCGCGGCTGCGAAGCGGAGCGGGTCCTTGGTCGGGAGCACGAGCCCCGCGTCCCCGACGGTCTCGGGCACCGCGGTCGTCCCGTATGCGACGACCGGGACCTCGTGCCCCATGGCTTCGACGATCGGGACGCAGAAGCCTTCGTGCTCCGACGCGCAGACGAAGACGTCTGCGGCTCGGTAGTACGCCTCGAGCGCCGAGGATCCGACCGAGCCGGTGACCTCGACAGCGTCGGCGAGCCCGACGTCGCGCACAAAGGCGCCGAGCGCAGGCCCGTAACGCTCGCCGAGCGGCGAGCCGACGAGGTGGAGGCGCGCGGCGGGGTCGTAGACACGCCGGTAGACGAGGAGCATCTTCACCAGGTCGTGGGGCGCCTTGTGGGGCGACACCTTCCCGACGTAGAGGAGGTCGATCCCGCCGCGTGCCTTCTGCGCAGCGAGCCGCTGGCTCGTCGCGGCGTCAGCCGTCAGGTCTGCTCGGGTCATGTCGATCAGGAGCGGGACGACCTCGGTCTTCGCGTAGCCCGCCTCGAGCAGTTCCAGCTCGTTGTAGCGGGAGTCCGCGACGGCGAGCAGGCACTGGGGCGCGAGCCGCCGCAACTGCGCGCGCCCGAGCGAGGTCTCGTAGGCGACGTCGGGTTCCCAGGGCGCGAGCAGATCGGTCGGCGTGATGTTGTGGTAGTTGACGAGCTTGGGCTCGTCTCGTGCCATGAGCGTGTCGAAGACCGGGCTGCCGATGGACGCCTGGTACAGGAGGAAGCGGTCGCGGACGTGGCGACCGAGGGTGCCGACCGGGCGGCCGATCTCGGCCATGTCGGGGGTGCAAGTCCCGTAGAAGATGTCCGAGTCGATGCCCGACGCCCGCAACGCGCGGGTGAGGTTGACCGTGTGCACGCCGATCGCGTCGCGGCTCGCGAGCGAGGGAATGACCTGGTCGACGCGCACGGGGCGCCAGTGTAGGCACGCGCAGACGTCGTGGCGGCGCCCCCGGCGCACCGCTCCTCGGCCGAGATGCGCCGCGGCGCACGGCTGGAGCGTTACCATTGCGCATCGCACGGTCCACACCCCTGGCAACGGCGCGGCTGCACGCCGTCCGTCCCGCGCGTGTGCTCGCATGCGCGCTCACGAGCGCGGCACTGTCCGCGATCGCGTTCGCCACCCCGGGGACGGCCGGTGCGGCGCCCCCTGCGGCGGGGCTCTCTCGGGCGAACGTCCCGATCGAGCATTCCACCCAGGCCTCGCTTCCTTCCGATTCCGTCCAGGTCCGCATCGCGATGACCGAGAACGACACATCGGTCCTCGTCGTCGCCTCACCGGGCGGGCTCGTCGCGACCGGCGCGCCGGGCGCGAAGGCAGTCATGTACACGCCCACCGGCACAGGCAGCTGGAGCGTGGCGACCGGGACAGGCTGCGGCGGTCCGTGGGTGCCGCTGCAAGGGAACGTCGTGCAGACACCGCTCGTGCGCCCCGCGTCGACAGGCACGCTGCTCACGCTGTGCGCGGACGACCACACACAGCTGCAGGTCCAAGGGGTGCTCCAAGGTGTCTACAACTCCGCCGGGCAGGCCCGGACCGTGAACACCCTGCCGCTCGAGCAGTACGTCGCGGACGTCGTCCCTGCGGAGTCGATCTCGGACTGGGGCAACGTCGGCGGCCAGGGCCCACAGGGTCGCCCATGGGGGTTCCAGGCGCTCGAGGCGCAGGCGGTCGCGGTCCGCTCGTACGTCCTCGCGTCGCCGGGCGGGTACGGCGGCTACGCGACAGCCTGCGACCTCACCTGTCAGACCTATCGGGGGACCGAGTACCTGACGGCGAACAGCACGGCAGCCGCCCAGGGCACCGCCGGCCAAGTGATGGAGATGCTCGGCGGCGCGATCGCCGCCACCGAGTACTCCGCGTCGACCGGGGGGTACACCTCGAGCAGCGCCGAGGGGTCGCCCTTCACACCGGTCCCCGACGCAGGGGACGCGGTGTGCCTCACACCCGGCAACCCGGGACTGTGCAACACGAACCACGACTGGAGCGTCACCATCCCCCTCTCCACAGTCCACGCGCACTGGCCGAAGGAAGGGACATCGCCCGTGGTCGAGGTCACCGCCCGCAACGGCTACGGCACATGGGGCGGCAGGGCGACGGAGCTCACGATCTCGGGCAACGGCACCAGCCAGACCGTGCCGGCCGCGACATTCGTGGCAGCGTTCAACCTCGAGTCCAACTACTTCACCATCACCCAGTCCCCCGGACAGCCCCTCGCGCTGACCGGCCACGGATGGGGCCACGGCATCGGGATGGGGCAGTGGGGTGCCTTCGGGTACGCGGTCGGCACAGATGGCGGCGCGGGGAACTGGACCTGGCAGCAGATCGTCGAGCACTACTACGCGCCCGCGACGATCGCGACGCTGCCCGGGACCGCGGCCACCTTCGCCGACACCCGCATCTCGGGACCGACAGCGGACGCCACCGCTGCCCAGGAGCTCGAGCACCAGTTCACACCGGCCGCAGGCAGCTGCCCAGGGTCCGGGCCGACACGTCCGGTTGTGCTGGCGACGGACGCGGGCTACCCCGACGCCCTCGCGAGCGCGCCGCTCGCCCGCGCGCTCGGCACCGGGACGCTGCTCACGCCCACCACACGGCTGTCCAGCGTGACCGCCACAGCGCTTCGCGCCGAAGGGGTGACGCACGTGTACGTCGTCGGGGGACCGCTCGCGATCTCGACATCGGTCGTGACGACCATCGAGGGGATGCCCGTGCACGCCTGCGGGGGCGGCACGGCCAGCGGAGGCGACATCGAGGTCACCCGGCTCTTCGGACAGACCCAGTACGACACCGCGGCGCAGGTCGCGACGGAAGCGGCCAAGCTCGGCGGTGTGGGCGCGATGGATCTCTCGGGCGCCTACCAGGGCACGAACGCGACAGGCGGCGACGGCCGCTACAACGCGACGGCGGGCAGCGCGTCGAGGGGGCCGGCTGCCACCGGCACGCTCACGACGGCGGTCGTCGCCAGGGGCACGGGGTTCCAGGACGCCGAGACCGCGAGCACCCTCGCGTACGCAGAGAGACTTCCGATCCTGCTCACCACACCGAGCACCCTGTCGCCCCAGGTCGCCTCGGCGGTGCGCGCGCTGGGCGTCCGCCAGGTCGTCGTGATGGGCGGTGAGCTCGCCGTGTCGAACGGCGTGGTCGCCTCGCTCGCCCAGCTCGGTCTGTCGGTGCTGCGCGTGGCCGGCGCCGACGCCACCGGGACCGCAGTCGAGCTCGCCCAGCTCGAAGAGGCACCGTCCCCGACAGGCGCGGGATGGCAGGGAACCGGTGAGCTGACGGTCGCCCGGGGCAACGGCTACAGCGACGGGCTCGCAGGGGCGGTCGTCGCCGCGGACGGCCCGGGCGCCGGCGCCCCCGCGCCGCTCGTGCTCACCGAGACGCCCTCCACAGTCGGCGCGGCGCTCACCGCGTACCTGCAGCTCGCCGGGACGACAGGGATCGGCGGCATGCGTGTCACGGATCTCACCGTGCTCGGCGGGACCCTCGCCGTCACCCAGACAGCCGTCGACCAGATGGGAAAGGACCTCACCGGGTGACCCGGCCGCTCAACTTGGGTGCGCCGCGGGTGGCGGCACCACAAGACTCTCAGAGCTTCGCGGCGCCCGGGACGAGCCGGTCGGCCACGATCTCCATCGTGCGCGGCTCGAAGACACGCGCCAGGCTCCCGTGGGCGACCTCGATCCCGAGCCCGGCGAGCCGCCCGAGGTCCTCGAGGATCTCGTCGACGTGCTCGCCCCGCTCGCCGAGGTCGAACCGGTACGACACGGTCTTCTCGATGTCCTCGTAGGGACGGCCCTCGCGCTCGCAGTGCTCGCGCAGCACGTCGAGCCGGTGCGCGAGGTGCTCGTCGTTCCACAGGTTGCACGCTTGGGCGTAGCGCGCGACGAGGCGCAGCGTCTTCTTCTCACCCGATCCGCCGATGAGGATCGGAGGGTGCGGCCGCGACAGCGGCTGGGGCGAGTTGAGCGTGCGGCCGAGCCGGTAGTGGCGGCCTTCGTAGGGCCGGTCCTCTCCCGACCACATCTGCAGGCAGATCTGGAGGGTCTCTTCCAACCGCTCGTAGCGCTCGGCGAGCGGCGGGAACAGGAGGCCGAGGCCGTTGGACTCCTCCTCGTTCCACGCTGCGCCGATCCCGAGCCACGCGCGGCCGCCGGAGAGCACGTCGAGCGTGGTCACGATCTTTGCGAGGAGCCCCGGGCTGCGATAGGTCGTGGCGGTGACGAGCGCCATGAGCGACGCGCGCTCCGTCCGGGCGGCGAGGTACCCGAGGGTGGTGTACGCCTCGAGCATCTCGTGCTCGGGCGGCCCGAGGTGGGCGATCTGCCAGACGTGGTCCATCACGCTGATGCGGTCGACCCCGGCCTCGTCGGCGGCGGAGGCGACCGCGCCGAGCTGCGCGCCGAGCGCCGCGGGGCCGGCGGGCCACGTGTAGTCCGGAAGGTGGAGCCCGAGTCGCATGCGACCCGTTCTACCCGCTGCGACCCGCTCTACCCGCCGGCGTCACCTGGCCGCACCCTCTCCCGGGCGGGCCGCCGAGCTCAGCGCGCCCTGCCGGCCCTCCACGTCGGTGTGGTCGCGCCCGCGTCGGCGATCGCCGCGAGCCGCGGGAAGCGACGGAGCTGGCCGAACCGGCCGAGCCGGCCGGCGTCGACGCCGTGGTCGGCCGCCTCGAGCAGCCGGCGGTCTCCCCGGCTGTTGCCGTAAGCCCAGAGCACGGGGTGCGCCGCGCCGAGGCCCTGGGAACGGATCCACGCCATGAGGCGGGCGTACTTCTCGGCGCCGCGGCAGTTCCTCCCCTCGTAGCGGCCGGTGAGGAGGTCGCCACCGACGGCGAGGCGGGTTGCCAGGGCTGCCTCTGCCCCGAGCAGCTCCGACGCCGGGCGCACGTAGCACTCGGGGGACGCGGAGACCACGACCACGTGGTGTCCCTGCTCGCGGTGCCACTCAAGGCGGTCGCGGATGTCGGGCCGGAGGCGACGCTCGAGAAGCTCCTCGGCGAACGCGGCACCGATGCGGTCGATCTCGTCGACCGGAACGCCCGCGAGCAGCCGCATGAAGAGGGCTTCTTTGGCCTCGTCGGCGGCGGTGCCCCCGACGACGGCTGCGCGAGCGAGCCTGGGCAGGTCCTCCACGACGGCGCGAACGACCGGGGGAAGGCCGCGGACCCGCACGAGGAACGGCACCACGCTGCCGCCGTAGGTGATCGTGCCGTCGAAGTCGAAGGCTGCGACCGTCGGGCGGCCGTCACCTGTCATGGCCAGGGCTCCTCTCGGAGCGGCGCCCGACCGCGGGCCGCTCGTCCGCTGGCCGCTCGTCCGCGGGGCGCTCGTCCGCGGGGCGCTCGACCGCGGGGCGCTCCGAGGGGGCTATCGAGGCGCCCCCCCGTCCCTCGCCCGCCGAGAAGCGGCGTGCCCCCTCGAGCGCCTCGCCCGCCTCGATCACCGCCCGTCCGCGCCGCGCCTCGTTCACCGCTGCCTCGTCCTCGCTCATGTCCCACTGCTCGAGCGTCGACAGCCGGTCGCTTCGCAGGCAGGCCTGGGGGAAGGCCGCGAGCTCGGCAGCCAGCGCCACCGCCGCCTCGAGCGATCCGCCGGGAGCGGTGATGCGGTTGACGAGGCCGATCGTGTGTGCCTCCTCGGCTCCCACGGCGCGGCCCGTGAGGATGAGGTCCATGGCACGTGAGTGGCCGATCAGCCGGGGGAGGCGGACCGTGCCGAGGTCGACCAACGGGACGCCGAGCTTGCGGCAGAAGACGCCGAAGACCGCATCTCGTGCAGCCACGCGGAGGTCGCACCACAGGGCCAGCTCGAGGCCGCCGGCCACTGCGAAGCCCTCCACCGCCGCCACCACCGGCTTGCCGAGCCTCATGCGGGTGGGGCCCATGGGGCCGGGGCCTCCCTCGCGCACGGGCCGGCGCTCGCCCGCGGCGAGGGCCTTCAAGTCGGCACCGGCGCAGAACGTGCCCCCGGCACCCGTGAGCACCGCCACGCGGGCCGAAGCGTCCTCGTCGAAGTCGGCAAAGGCGCCGTGCAGGGCCGTCGCCGTCGCGGCGTCCACCGCGTTGCGCACGGGTGGACGGTCGATCGTCACCACCGTGACCGGTCCCTCCCGGGACACGACCACGGTCTCCGGCTCCATCCGGCGATCATCGCACGCGAGCGGCCACCCGCCGGGGCGCTGGGCGACCCCGGGGAACGGTGGCGCCCAAGGGCTGGCGCGGCCACGGGCTCTTGGGGATGGTTTGCAGGAACCGCTGCTAACCTCGAAGCGTCGGACATTTGTGCGTGACCATCTATGCGTGACCATCTGTGCGTGACGGCAACGTCCACGAGAGGGTCCAGAAGCAAAAGGGGACTACATGGCAATTCGACTCGGTGACACCGCTCCGGACTTCACCGCGGACACGACGGAAGGCACCATCCACTTCCACGAGTGGCTGGACGACAGCTGGGGGATCCTCTTTTCCCACCCCAAGGACTTCACGCCGGTGTGCACCACCGAGCTGGGAGCCTTCGCCAAGGCGAAGCCGGAGTTCGACAAGCGCAACACCAAGCTGATCGGACTGTCGGTCGACTCTGTGGAGTCCCACAAGAAGTGGGCCGCAGACATCGAGGACACCCAGGGCAAGGCGCTCAACTTCCCGGTCATCGGCGACGAGGACCACCATGTCGCGGATCTCTACGACATGATCCACCCCAATGCCAGCGACACGCTGACCGTCAGGTCCGTCTTCATCATCGGTCCGGACAAGAAGGTGAAGCTGACGCTCACCTATCCCGCATCGACCGGCCGCAACATGGCAGAGATCCTGCGGGTGCTCGATTCGCTGCAGCTGACCGACCACTACCAAGTGTCGACGCCTGTCGACTGGAAGGACGGCGACGACGTCATCATTGCGACGTCGGTCAGCGACGAGGAAGCCAAGACGAAGTTCCCGAAGGGTTTCAGGACTCTGCGTCCCTACCTCCGGATGACGCCACAGCCCGACAAGTAGTAGCCGCGACGGCGAGCCGCCGCGAGGGTCAGGCGCGCGAAGTGCGGGCCGCCGCGAGGGTCACCCGCCCCACACGCTCGGGTCGCCTGCCCATTCGGTCGTGCCGGTCCCGGTGCCGAGGACCTCGTCGCGAAGCGCGCGTTTGAGGAGCTTGCCAGCAGGGTTGCGCGGCAGCGGACGCGCGCGGAACCAGATGCGAGTCGGCACGCTGAACGCCGCCAGGCGATCGCGGACGTGCTGGGCGAGCTCGTCCGCACTGACCTTGCGGCCAGGACGCAGCACGACCACCGCGCCGACCTCCTCACCGAGCACCGGGTGCGGCACCCCGATCACGGCGCAGTCGGCGACCGCGGGGTGGGAATAGAGGGCGTCCTCGACCTCCACGCAGTACACGTTCTCTCCGCCGCGGATCACGATGTCCTTGGCCCTGTCGACGATGAAGACGAACCCCTCTTCGTCCATGCGCGCGATGTCACCGGTGTGGAGCCACCCTGTCGTGATCGCGCGGGCCGTGTCCTCGGGACGGTTCCAGTACCCGCGAACGACGCTCGGCCCCTTCACCCAGAGCTCGCCGGAGACCCCGGGGGCCACCGGCGGGGGGGCACCCCCCGAGAAGCCCTCGGGCACCACGGCGGCGTCGATCACGGGAAGCGGGCGGCCGACGCTGTCGGGTTTGCGGACGTAGTCCTCACCCGAGTTGAGGGCGATTGCGGCAGAGGTCTCGGTGAGGCCGTAACCGTTCCCGGGCTGCCCGGTCCCGAACGCCTCGCGGATGCGCCGGACGAGATCCGCAGGTGCGGGCGCGCCGCCGTAGGAGATGGACCGGACGGACGACACGTCCCGACGCGAGAGGTCAGGCGAGTCGAGGATGCGCATCACGACCGTCGGCACGCCCCCGAAGACGGTGACCTTCTCCTGCTCGATGAGCTCGAGGGCGCGTTCGGGGTCGAATCGGCGCATGAGCACGATCTTGGAGCCGGCCGCGGTGTTGGTGACGAGGATCGCGTGGCACCCGGTGGCGTGGAAGAGGGGCACCGTGAGGAGCGAGCAGGTTCGCGGCGCGCCAGTCCGGTCGCCGGGCGTGCCACCCCAACGCAGCTGGCTGAGCGTCTGGGCGAAGAACAGGTTCATGAGGTTCGTACAGGTGTTGCGGTGGGTTCCCACCGCCCCCTTCGGCTTCCCGGTGGTGCCCGACGTGTAGAAGATCGTGACGTCGTCGTCGGCGAGCAGCTCCACGTCGGGCGGGGTGATGTCGGCGGCGATCTCGCCCAACAGCTCGGCAAACGTCGGGCCGAGCGGCGCGGCGGCGGCTGTCTGCTCGGTGCCTGCGGTCACGACGGTTCGGAGGTGCTGGAGCTCGCCGACGTGCGGGGAGATCCGGGCGGCGCGCTCGGGGTCGACGAACGCGACCGCCGCGCCGCTGTCCTCGAGCCCGTAGGCGAGCTCCCTTCCGGTCCACCACGCGTTGAGCGGCACCACGATCGCCCCGGCGGCGACGGCCCCCCAGAACGCCATGACCCACTCGGGGAGGTTGCGCATGGCGATCGCCACGCGGTCCCCCTTTCGGATCCCGAGGTCGTCGCGAAGGCGGTGGGCGACGGTGGCAGCGATCCGGTAGTGCTGCGCGTAAGTCGTCCGCTGGTCCTCGTACACGAGGAAGTCGGCGTCGCCGTACCCGCGGGAGAGATCGAGCACCGACCGCAGCGACGGAGGCGCAGCCTTCCACACGCGCATGTGGGTCCCGAGGACGTCGAGAGCCTCCATCTCGAAGAGCTGCCCGGGTCCGGTGAGCTGCGCGACCGCCTCCTCGTAGCTCATGGCCTCCTTCGCCGGCGGCTCTTGCCGCTGCGCGTCGGGCCGCTCGGGCTCTGCCAGCTCTTGCGACGGTGACTCGGCAGGCGGCGTCATGGGCTCCTGAACACCGTTTCGCGGTAGTAGGCGAGCTCGGCGACGCTCTCTTTGACGTCGTCCATCGCACGGTGGCTGCCGTGCTTGTGGGGTGCGCCTGCGAGCGCCTCTGGCAGCCAACGGCGTGCGAGCTCCTTCACCGTCGAGACGTCAACCGACCGGTAGTGGAAGAACTCCTCGATCTCTGGGAGGTGGGCGGCGAGGAACCGCCGGTCCATGCCGATCGAGTTTCCGCACAAGGGCACGGTCTTAGGCTCCGAGATGTGGGCTTGCAGGAACTCGAGCGTGACCTTTCCCGCCTCTTCGAGCGAGAGCACGGAGGCCTCGATCTCTGCGAGCAGCCCGGAGCGCGTGTGCATGTCGCGTACCACGTCGCTCATCGCGTCGAGCTGCTCACGCCCTGCGGCCACGACGAGGTCCGGGCCCTGAGCCACGACGACGAGATCGTCGTCGGTGAGGAGCGTGGCGATCTCGACGATCGCGTCCTTCGACGGGTCGAGCCCGGTCATCTCGAGATCCATCCACGCCAGCATCGCTGCCAGAGGCTACTGCCATGCTCCGCCCGAGGAACCAGACCGAAGGTCCGGTTACCATCGCCCAGGTGTCACAGGCCCTCTCGGTTCCGCTCCACCAGCTCGACAGCGAACTGCCGGTGCCCTCCTACGCGCGCCCGGGCGATGCAGGGGCCGACCTGTACGCAAGGACCGACGTGCAGCTCCCGGCCGGTGGGGGCCGTGCCCTCGTGCCGACCGGCGTGGTGGTCGCGATCCCCGAGGGGTACGCGGGGTTCGTCCAGCCTCGCAGCGGGCTCGCGCTGCACCACGGCATCACGTGCCTCAACACCCCCGGGTTGATCGACTCGGGCTACCGGGGCGAGCTGGCGGTGCTCCTCGTGAACACCGACCCGCGCGAGGACTACGAGGTACGGCGGGGTGACCGGATCGCACAACTGGTCGTCCAGCCCGTCGTACGCGCGCACTTCGATCCCGTCGGAGCGGACCGGCTCCCCGCGGCGCGTCGCGGTGCCGGCGGGTTCGGGCACAGCGGCCGGTAGCAGCGGCAGGCGGGGGCGCAGGAGGAGTCGTGCTGGAACCACTCTCAGGGCTCGACGCGGCGTTCCTCTCGATGGAGACCCCGACGGGCAGGTTGCACGTCGCAGGTGTCCTGGTGCTCGACCCCCCGGAGGGCGAGACACGCGGTCCCGATCTCGCGACCCGACGGTTCGACGAGATCCGCGCGGTGGTGGGGGAGCGGGTCGGGCGGGTGCCGCGGCTGCTCCGCCGGGCCGTGCATGCGCCGTGGGACCTGCAGCGGCCCGTGTGGGTCGAGTCACCGGGGATCGACCTCGACGTGCACGTCCGGAGGGCGACGGTGGCGGCGCCGGGCGGCCCCTCCGAGCTGGACGCGCTGGTCGGGGAGCTGCTCAGCCGCCCGCTGGCTCTCGACCGGCCACTGTGGGAGATGGTCGTGGCGGACGGGCTCGCAGGCGGGCGGACCGCCGTCGTGGCGCGCCTCCACCATGCGATCCTCGACGGCGTCTCGGGGGCGACCGCGATGGCCGCGTTCCTCGATCTCGCACCCGACGAGCCCGCCGAGCCCGCGGAGCCGAAGAGGGACGGCGAGGACCGGGCCGACGCGCTGACCCCGGAGGGCCCGGCAGGCCCTTCTACGGTCGCAATGTGGAAGTACGCAGTGAGCTCGTTCGCCCACCAGCTCGGCGCGGCCGGCGAGCTCCTCCAGCGCAGCGCGGACGCAGTCGTCGCGCTCAGCAAGCAGAACCGAGACCTCCTCTCACGCGGCCTGCAACCCCCGCCCGCACCGTTCAGCGCCCCGCGAACCCCGCTCAATGGCGCCATGACGCCCGAGCGCTGCTTCGCGAGCTCGTCGGTTCCCCTCGCGGACCTCGAGCTCGTACGGCGCGACGTGGGTGCGCACGGAAAGGGGGAGCCGGTCGAGCTCGCCGTGACCATGAACGACGTGATCCTCGCCGTGGTCGGCGGTGCGCTCCGGCGCTACGTGTCGTCTCGTGGGGAGCTGCTGCCCCGCCCACTGGTGGCGCTCGTGCCGGTGTCGACCCGGGGTCATCCGTCGGTCCCTTCGACACGGCGTGCCCACGTCGGCAACTACGTCTCGGGGATGCTCGTGCCGCTCGCCACGACCATCGAAGACCCGATCGCTCGCCTTCACGCGATCGCCGCGGCCGGCAGGGTGGCGAAGCGCCAGGAGAGCGTCGCCGGTGGTGAGCTCCTCGAGTCCCTGCTCCGGGTCGTGCCTCCCCTTGTCGTCTCCGCGGTGATGCGCGCAGTCGATCGCTTCTCGCTCTTCGATCGGCTCCCCCCACCTGCCAACGTCGTCGTCTCCAGCGTGCTCGTGCCTGACGTGTCGCTGTGGTGGGCCGGGAGCCGGGTGTCCGCGGTGTACCCTGCCGGCCCGGTCGCAGACGGGGTGGGGCTCAACATCACGAGCATGACCTACCGGGGCACGGTCCACTTCGGCGTCGTCAGCTGCCCGAGCCTCGTGCCCGACGTCCACGAGGTCGCATCCCATCTCCACGAGGCGGTTGCGGAGCTCGTGGCGGCGGCCTCGGCCTGACGAGCTCGAGCGTGTGCCGGGGGCTCAACGTGGGTCGGCGGGCGCGGTAGAGTGTCCGGCACACGCGGACGTGGCTCAGTTGGTAGAGCATCACCTTGCCAAGGTGAGGGTCGCGGGTTCGAGTCCCGTCGTCCGCTCCAGGTCAACCGGGGTATTTGCCCCGGGTGATGCGCGTCAGGGGGCTTCCATCCCGCGGCTATCCCGCGGAGCAAGCTCGGATACGGGCGCAGCCAAGGCGGCCAGCGCGTCAGCGATCGCCCGGTCGCTGTCCCTCGTGGAGTGCTGGTAGCGGATAGCGGCGCGGGCACTGGCGTGGACAGCGCGGCGCATGAGGTCGGCGACGCTGGCCCCGGTCGCTGCCGCCCAGGTCATTCCTGAAGGAGCGCCCTTTGTCAAGGGCAGCGTCGACCCGAAGGGGCGACTCCTTGCTTCAGTACGGGCCAGTTCTCGTGGCGTGAGTAGTCGCCACGAGGCGCGTAGAGACGACCCGGTCTCCGCCGGGGGATGACGAGGGCAGTCAAGGCCGCAGGAGCAACGCACCGACTCCGCGTCAGCACCCGCGGACCAAAGGTGCGACGGAGCGCCTTGACGGCCCGGGCAGTGTCGCAGAGCACAATGGAGCAGGAAGCCCCGCCGGGGGCTTCCTGGACGCGTCGTCTGGCGGCCCGGTGTGCTGAAGGGTGTTCAGTGGATCATCGCGTCAGCTCCTCGTCGAGGGATGGGACACGAGGTGTTCGTCTCCAGACCGAAGCGAGCTTCGGAGGGCACGCCACAGGACGCGGGTGCCGGTCATTCCTTCGTGCTCGTGCACATGGAGTGCTGCGGCCACCAACCAGGCGGGGCCAATCAGAACGCGCGGCCACGCCGGAGAACCGGGGGCCATGACCTGGAACGGTCACGCGCCTGGTGGTGTCCGGACCGCGTCACGCCGCCTCGATGGCCTTGGAGCGGATGGTGCCGTCTCTCAGGCCGTAGTAGACGAGGGTGACGATCTTTCGGGCCACGGCGACGCGGGCGACCTTGCGGGCGGCCGCGGTGTCGCCGTGGTTGGCGACGATGCGGGAGAAGTCGGCACGGAGCTTGGTGCCGGCCGCCTGGCGCTGAGCCGCCTCGACCGCCGCCCAGCGCACGAGGCGCGACCCCTGCTTGGTGATCGGGCCCCGCTTGACCGTCGTGTCGGACTCGCGATGCTTGGGCGTGAGCCCCGCCCACGAGCACAGGTGCGCTGGTGAGGTGAACCTCGTCGCGTCGCCGATCTCGGCGACGAAGACCGCGGCGAAGACCGGCCCGACGCCCGGGATGTCCTGGATGGCCCGATAGCCGGCATCGTCTCTCAGCTCGCGTTCGACGTCGCGCTCGAAGATCGCCACTTGGTTGTCGAAGGCCTCGATCAGGTCTAAGAGCGACTCGACGCGCGCTGCGTAGGCGGGGGCGAGCTTCGCCCTTGCGAGCAGCTTCTTGCCGGCCACCCCGAACAGGTCGGTCATCGGCACGCAGACACCCTCTTTGGCGAGCACCGAGTACACCTGGAGCTTCAGGTTCGTGCGCAAGCTGACGAGCTTGGCCCGGTGGCGGACGAGCTCTCGGAGCTCGCGGACCTCTTTGGGGGCGATCCAGGACTCCGCCAGGCGTCCGAGACGGAGCAGGTCGACCAGGTCCTCTGCGTCTCGAAGATCGTTCTTCACCCTCCGGTGACCCCAGTTGTTGCCGAGCGGGTGCGCCAGGTGGACCCGACAACCGAGGTCTTCCAAGAGGTCCACCGCCCAGTACCAGCCGTAACAGGCTTCGATCACGACCTGTGGGTGCTCGCCGGCGGCCGTCACCGCTTTTGCGAACGCGAGCACGTCGTCGTTGGTCACCTGGGTGACCGCCAGGGTCTCGCCTTCGTGGCTGCGCTGGACGATGACGCTCCGGCGTCGGTGCAGGTCGATGCCGACGTAGGGTTGGGGTTGCAGCACTTTGGTCCTCCTTCGTCGTGGAGTGGATGGTTTGGCAACCCCGAGTCTGCTCGGACTCGGACCTCCACGGCGAGGGCGGACCTCGCTGCGCTCTTGTGGCGTACGCGCCATCGCGCAGCTCCTCGAGCCGGCGCCGATCCCGGTTCAGCCACCGAGGTCTGTCACGCGGGAGCGGTCAGGCGCTCCTTCATCACATCAGACCGGAATGGCGGAGATCGTGGAGGTGGAGATCGGGCCGGCCCGCTGCCCTGCGGGCATCGGACCAGGCGCGGTTGAAGTTTCGGGGCGAGAGGGGAGTGCCGGTCCCGGTGGCGAAGAGCCACGCCTCGGGCTCGGCGCCGGTGAAGCGCTCAAGGTGGTCTCTGACGGCGGAAATGATGTTGGCGGGGATCGCAAGCGTGCGGATGCCCGCATCGGTCTTGGGCGGTCCGAGTACTGGCGCCTGACCCATCGGAGCCGTCCACGCCACGTCCGCGTCGACCTGGCGCTGCGCACCTACACGCCGGTCCTCATCGACGCCGGCTTCCCCGAACTCGACATCACCGTTTCCTGGTGGGGGGGACAGCGGCTGCGGTTCGGCTTTCCGCCCCGCTGAGTCTCAGGACGACTGCGAAAACAAGCAGTCCCGAGGTTCGAGGTTAGCGTGGTGCGCGGGGCCCGATAGCCCCTCCCTACCTGAAGCAGAAGGGGGACATGAGTGCCGACGATTGGGCGGGACGGCGTGCATCTTTATTACGAGGACACGGGCGATGGTTCCGCTGTGCTCCTCCACACTGGTGGGGGTGGCGACGGGCGCATGTGGACGCTGGCCGGCTATACAGAGGACCTTGCCGACCACCGCTGCTTAATCCTCGATCACCGGGGTCGGGGGCGCAGTGACCGGCCGACCGGCATCGCAGCCCACCGTATCGAGGAATACGTAGCCGACGTCATTGCTGTGCTCGACGCCGCCGGGATCGACCGGGCCGCCATGGTCGGCTACTCGGGCGGTGCCAGGGTGGGCTTCGCGGTGGCGGTCGCCCACCCCGAGAGGATCTCGGCGTTGGTGGCCATCGGGAGCGTGCCCGAGCCCCACGACGATGAGAATGCCGGCTCGGAGGAGGTTGCGGCGAGGGCAGCTGAGATTCGCGCAGCCGGCATGCGGGCGGCGATGGACGCGATGGCGGCGGAGGAGTCCGAACCGCCGCTGGCATGGTTCATCGACAACCTCGCGACGACCGAGGCCGAGATGTTCGCTCTGACGATTGAAGCATGGGCCGACGCAGAATCTTCCTGGAGTCTCCTTCCGCTCCTTTCTGCCCCCACGTTGCTCATCTCCGGGGAAATGGAAGCCCCCGGGGAAGCCGCCCATCGTGCGGCTGCGCGCCTGCCGAGCGGGCGAGCCATAGTTCTGCCCGGCTACGGCCATCTCCAGACGTTCTGGCATCGCGAGGTCACCGGCCCCCTCGTGGCTGACTTTCTTGCCGAAGTGTCAAGCGGCGCCGAGCCAGCGGGCTGAGCGATCGCCCGGCTCGGGGCCCAGGCAGGGGCAGATGCGCACTGCGGGCGGAATGGTCCGTGGCGCGAGTTTGCTCAGGCCAGCTCCGGGCGTCGGCAAGACGGGGGCGGACGCTTGTCCCGAAATCTCGGTTGTCAAGGACCAAGCGTTGGCGACGATGGGACCCGGCGACGTGGCGAGTGCGCTCGGCGTCTCGCGGGCGACGGTTCGGCGACTGATGCTGGACGGCACGTTGACGCCGACGGAGACCAGCCCAGGCGGTTGGCGTCGCTACTCGACCGTCGACGTTGCCAAGCTCGCTCGAGCCAGGAGGGCCGCCGGTGGCCGACGAGGGCAGGAGAGCACGTACGCGCAGTGCGGGCTCCTGCGTGCTGACGATGAGGTCGAGGTTGTGTCCGACGCCTGCCAGGGCGAGATTGCCGAGGCGGTTGACGTGCTCGGCGTGCCAGACTCCGAGCGCCCTTCATCCCGCGGCCATCCTGTAAGCATCCCGCGGTTGGGGCCGATCGTGACGTATCGGGACTTGCGCGTTATGCCGTTGAGCAGGGATGTCGTGTCGGGACCATTCGGCGTCTAGCGGCCTACTCACCTTGCCAAGGTGAGGGTTGCGGGTTCGAGTCCCGTCGTCCGCTTCAGGTCCACCCAGAGATCGTGGAGGTGGAGATCGAGGCGACACACATCCCTGCGAGCCTCGGATCAGGCGCGGACGGCCCGCTCCGTCGCCTGCGACGACGTGGTCGACCGCTTCGGCCTTCTGGCCTGTTTCGTCGGCATCGACACGCCAGCGTCGAGCAGGGTCACCCGCGAGGTTCTGGGATGGGAGCCGTCGAACGGCGGTCTCGTTGAAGTCCTGGAGCAAGGGCGCTACTTCGTGTCAGTGCCACGCTGAGGGGACTTCGGCGCTGTGACTTGACGAGTCATTCTCGATGACAAGGGCCATATAGAGGGCGACGCCCGCGTCCCCTATCGACCTGGTACGTACGCGTTGTTCACCTACCTCACCCGCCCTGGCGTCGATGCCACCAACTGGCGAGCCGAGCAGGAGGTCAGGCCCGCCGTCGTTGACCGCAAGGTCTGGGGAGGCAACCGGACCCGGCGAGGGGCTGGGACCCAGGGCCGGATCATGAGCGCGCTGCGCACCGCCGACCAACAAGAAGTGGATCCCATCGAGTTCCTCGTCCGGCTCGCCCGGGCGCCCGACCCCGCGACGGTCTCGCTCTTTCGCCGAAACTCAGCCGCTCCTCCATGGTCACTCACCGACAGCGAACCGGACGCGACCCGGTATCCAAGTACCCTGGTACTTCGCGAACGGCCTGCCGACATCGGTTCAGATGGTGCATGACGGCTGCCACAGACAATGACGGCCAGGGAATTGTGCGCAGTCACGTGGCGTCGCGATGAAACCGAGCTTGCCGAGTGCTTGGTGGGCAACGGGAGGCGTCATGCAGGCTCGACCCAGCGGCGGACAGGAGAGAAGCCTCGGTGTCGGCGCACCGAGGACCGTCGCGGCTCCGTGTTCGAGGAGCGCGCCGTGTCCAGTGACGACTCCCGGCAGGGGGGCCGATCGACGAGAGCGGGGAGGCCGCAAATCGCCTAGGACTTCCCGCAGTGTGGGGACAATCTGGAAAAGGGGTCCGGCTACCACTGCACACGGAAATATCACGTCCGTCCTCCCGCTCGCGTTCGGTGACATGGCGCGGATACGGGTGTGCAGAAGGGCGACGAGCCCGACGAGATGACAACCTGACCTTGCTTCGCACTGGATATCGCAGTCGACTGTCAACGGTCAGGTGCACGGGCAGCAGGGTGCGCGGCCCAAGAGGCCGACTCCGTCGTCTCCTCTGCGCGGTCGCCGTGGTCCTTGTCATCACGCTGGTGGGAAACGCGGCAGCGATCAGGTCGCCATCGGACCTGCAGGAGTCAGCGTGGCGAGAGGCCGACACTGCACGGATCACCTGCTCGTCCCTCACCGCCAGAGCGCCGCGACTCGAAGTCGCACCGAGGATGCTCCGAGTACCCACAGAACCCTTCGGAGTGACCTTGACACCGAATGTAAGTTTCGTATTCGCCGGTCTTAGCAATTCGGTTGGCGTCTTCGCGCGAACCGACGGGCGACTCCGTCTGCGCGCCAAGATCACAGTGCCCGAGCAGGCTCTCGGAGTCACGCTGACGCCTGACGGACGGTATCTCGTCGTCGCCGACGGGTACGGCGGTGCCTACGTGCTGGACGTCACGGCCACCGAGCACGGATCGAGATCGGCGGTAATGGGGCAGCTCACAAGCTCGGGAACCGGTGCCATCGAGGCGAGCGTCTCTCCCAATGGCAAGTACGTGTTCGTGACGCTCGAGAACAGCGACGAGCTCGCCGTCTTCAACCTCCACAGGGCCATCGCCACCGGGTTCACGCGCTACACGCCGGTGGGCATGGTGCCCCTCGCCCAAGACCCTGTCGGCATCGCCATGTCCCCCGGTGGCCGCTACCTGTACGTGACGAGCGAAGTGGCCCCACCGTCTCGGCAGGGAACGTTGTCCACCATCGATCTCGCGACGGCAGAGACCGATCCATCCCGCTCGATCCTCACGACTGTGCCTGCCGGATGCAGCCCGGTGCGAGCAGTCGTTGCACATGGGTCGGTGTACGTCACGGCGCGCGGGTCCGACTCGATTCTCTGGTTCTCGTCGAGGTCGCTTGCCCGTGACCCGTCGCACGCCCTGAGAGGGAGTGTCCGAGTCGGACCAGAGCCGGTCGGCCTGGCCTTGGTCAACCGCAAGACGGAGCTCCTCGTCGCGGACTCCAACCGCTTCGACACGGCGCCGCGTGCGAACCTCGCGCTGCTGCATCTGGACTCGGATGGACGGCCGACGCTCAGCGGGTACCTCCGCTCGGGCAGTTTTCCGCGTGAGGTTGCCGCTACTCGGAGCGGCGGCCAAGCGTTCGTCACGAACTACGGGTCCTCGCAGCTCGAGTCGGTCTCGCTGCCGGGCGGCCCCTCGAGGACGTGATCCACTGAGATCATGCGGGGCTGGGCAGACGTGCCTTCGTCGCGGACCCACCCGGAGCACTCCCGCGTGCGCCATGGGAGTACCTGTGATCCAGTGTCACTCAGCGCGCGCCTGGCTGAGAGGGCGCCCGTGACGAGCCGGTCGTGTCATGCCCGTGCCGTCCGGAGAGCGCGTCGGAGGCGGAGGGAGCCGTCGAAGGGCTTCGCAGGTGTCCCGCACCTGCCGGAGAAACGGTGAACGCGCAGGAACGTTTCGGTCGAAGCTAGCTCGCATGGGGTAGTGACTGCTTCGAACTGTGGGCGCAGGAGTGGATGACCGATCAGGGCAACGAGGGTGGACCGGCACCGCTTCGACCGATGGAATAGCTACTTCCCCCGGAAATTCGGCGGCGACCGCTTGGGCGCTCTCGGAGGTGGAGTGCTGAGGGCGGAGAGAAACCCGGGCGCTGGCATGACCACCCCGGCAGCGAGGGATCGCCGCAGTGTTCGAGCGCGCCAGCTGAAGGCCCCCGCAGGCGGTCGCGTCAGTCGCGCCGGCGGTGCCGCTCGAGGAACTCGAGGATCGTGGCGTGCTTCTCGGTGTCCAGGATCATCACCTGCACCATGAGCCCCCACAAGGTGGACTCCTCGAAGGGGCGGAGCCGATTGCGCAGCGCCTCCAGCTTGCGGCGATCCTCCTGTTCAAAGGCGTGCAAGGCCCGGGTTGCCTCAGCCAGATCCTCGTCAAGGTGCCAGCCGAGCGGCGGCACCGACGTCTCGGTCCCCCCGTACGTGCCCCAGGCCAGTTCCGTCGCGAGCTCGACGAGCATGCGGTGGTGCCTGCGCTCGTCGTCCAGGATCAGGCGGAACAGGTACCGAGCGGCGGGATCCGCCACCAGCTCCGACAGCCGCTGGTACTCGGCGAGCATTCGGCCCTCTTCCGAGCCGTGCTCCGCCAGGAGCTCGACAAGCGCCCGGACGGTGACGCCCGCCCCGGTCGCACGCAGACCGTCGAGCGCTCGCTCGAACCCTGAGGAGTAATCTTCGGCGCTGCTCTCGCCGCCCTCTCGCGCCGCACCGTCGACGTCCATGCCGCCCCTCCGTCTCCCTCGCGAGCTGATGCTAGTTCGGACCGTACTTGTCACTTCTCGTCACTTGTCGTAGGCGCAGACGAGCGACGTGATCCAGATCCCGATCTCGCCCATGCTGGAGCTCGTGTCGGGCAGCACGCGGACGAACGCCCTGTGCCCGTCATGGAGCGGTGCGCGGCAGCCGTCGACCTCCCGGCAGCGGGACGAGCGCTGACTACGTCGGCGCTGGGCGCCTGGTGACGACGGGCGGCTCCGCAGGTTCTCCTGTCGGTTCCGAAGCCGTCGAGCGGGGGCTCAGGGCACCGGCGGGCTGCACCTGTTCGACGATCCTGCAGGGGATCTCGGCGTTCTCACTCAGGTGGTAGCTGGCGCAGATCCGGTGGTACCCGTCTGCGACGGTGAGCGCCACGCCGGACGTGAAATCGCCGCGGACGAGCAGGACGGGAGACAGCCTCTCGCCACGGCGGACTTTCTCCAGGTCCTCGCCGACGTGAAAGTTGTCTACGCCGAGAAGCGGCAGCCGACTCGCTCGGAGAAGGTCCTTCGCCTTCCGGTGCACGAGTGGGGCGCACTTCAGCCCATCCACGAGCCGATGCACCTCTTCGTCGGAGCAGAGCAGGCTGAGATAGTCGCCTGCAGCCGGATAGTCGTGCTCGTCGGGCTCGGTCTTCCAGTGCTCGGCGTCGAGCCGGGCCGGGTTCTTCTTCTTGTGGTCGTCGGACTTGGCCACGTTCCTCCCTTCACGCGCCGGCCGAGGTCGAAGGAGACGGCCGCCTCCGCCCGCGGCGCGCGCGTCCCGCACGATGCTCGGCCGAGAGCCGTTGGATCTCGTGGACGGCTGGTGTCCCGTGTCTGCCCGGCTGTCTGGGTGGCTCCTCGCTCATCGCCTGAGACGGTAGCCCAGTGCTCCCGGGCCACCGTCCACGACGCGCCCGCCGTGGGGTGGCAGGCTCGTGAGGAACCTCGATCCTCCTTAAGGATCGTGCGCCGAAGTGGCATCGGGTGGACCACCAGCTCTCCTCCTCAGAGGACCGAGAGGACGATCTCGAGCAGGTTCTGCGCGTGGTCTGGTTCGGCGAGCACGGAGCGCAAAGGATCGTCGCCATGGATCAGCGCCAATCTCGACCCAGTCGGGGTGGGCCAGCAACAGCGTGCTCCATATCTTCGCCCGTACGAGGTGGCGCTGCGATGGCTCTTCTGAAGTTGTGGCGCGCGGCGACCAGAAGGACTCCTTGGTCAACGCGATGCACGGCATTCTCGATGTGCAATGGACACGAGCTCGGCGTTGTCGTTCGCTGAGCTGCCATCGGGAAGCAGCAGCGTGTCTTCGAGCCCCATCCTCGCGGCAAGACCGCGTCGTGCCGCGAGAGCGAGCAACGGCCAAGCTGATGTTTCTTCTCCGTGGAGCAGCAACGGACGAGCAAGTGGCGCCGCAAGGTTGATCAGCTCCTCGGCCGAGACCAAGGCGGCGTCGACGTCGGCATCCGTCACCTCGAGGAGTAGGTGCCTGCAGGAGCTGGCGAGCCCGCTTGCGACGAGGCGTTCGAGACCGTCGGTATGGCTCCAGATGCCGGCGTCGACGGCGATGCCCCTGTCGAGGCAGCGCCTTGCGAGCTGCTCGGCTCCCTGTTCGTGGAAGTTGACCGACACGTGATCGGGAAGCACGGTCCAGGACCGGACGTGCCCGCAGCGGTCGTCGCCGGAGCCCGTCCAGGCGCCGGTCGTGATGCCGACGGGGACGTTGCCGCAGCGCTCACGCAGCGCGACGAGCACGGCAGCGACGATCTCGGGGTCGATGCTGTCCTTCCCGGTTGGGTCCTTGGGGTGAACGTGGAGATCGTCAGCCCCGGCTCGCAGGCTGGCCTCAGCGGCTTCGGCGATCTCTGCGGGCGTCACCGGGATGCGAGGACTCCCAGCTGGAACCCGCGCCCCGTTCAGGCAAGCTTGCAGCATCAACGCCGGCCAGCATGGCACAGGCATCCGATCGCCGTGGCTCAAGAGGCGCGGTCCACATGGCGTACCACGGGCGGCGCGGACCGCGGCGCGCAGATCCTCAACATCGACGCGCTCGCAGAGGAGACCTCCAGGGACGGTGCGAACGCACCGATCGGAGCGATCGCCGACCCAGGCGGTACCGTCCTCGCGCCACCGGGGCTGGGTGACGACTCGACGGCGTAGAGGACTTGGCCGGTGCCGGCAGCATGAAGGCCCTCCACCGGCGACACGGGGGGGATGGCCCTCGATGGTGACGTCCGGTTCGGGGATGATCACCCGTGTCTGCGCGGTGCCACCTCGAGCGAGATGCAGCCGAAGAACCTGACCGCGCGGTGATCTGCACCGCGAGAGGAGGTGGAGGGAGTGCCCGCTGAGCTCGGCGTCGACGACGGCAACCTGCCAGCAGTCTCCACCGTCCTGCGAACGGACAAACGCCTGCGCCCCGTCTCGCCACCCGCCTCACTGGGGCGCGAGCGGCATGCGAGGGACGAGTGGACGTGCGAACCTCCATGAACTAAGAGGTGCACTATGCGGGTGCTCGTGGTCGGTGCTGGCGGGGTAGGGACGGCGGTCGCGCGGACCGCGGCCAAGTGGGACCTGTTCGAACGGGTGGTGGTCGCCGACACCACACTGCGACGCGCGCAGCGCGCCGTCGCCGGTGCGGGAGACCGGTTCGTGGCAGGGCGCGTCGACGCCGCCGACGAGCGTCAGCTGGCGGAGCTCATAGGGTCCGAGAGGATCGACGCGGTGCTCAACGCGGTTGACCCCCGCTTCGTGATGCCGATCTTCCGGGCCGCGCTCGGCGCAGGCGTCACGTACATGGACATGGCCATGTCGCTCTCCCGGCCGCACCCGAGCGACCCCTATCACACCCCTGGCGTGAAGCTCGGCGACGAGCAGTTCGCCATGGCCGCGCAGTGGGAAGAGCAGGGGTGCTTGGCGCTCTGCGGCATCGGGGTCGAGCCAGGGCTGTCGGACGTCTTCGCCCGGAATGCCTCGGACAACCTCTTCTCGTCGATCGAGGAGATCGGCGTGAGGGACGGCGCCAACCTCGTGGTCGAAGGATGTGACTTCTGCCCGACGTTCTCCATCTGGACGACGATCGAAGAGTGCCTCAACCCGCCAGTCGTCTGGGAGCGCGGACGGGAGTGGTTCACGACCGAGCCGTTCAGTGAGCCCGAGACCTTTGTCTTCCCGGCGGGGATCGGGCCGATCGAGTGTGTCAACGTCGAGCACGAAGAGGTGCTCCTTATCCCGCGGTGGCTGGAGGCCGGTCGGGTGACGTTCAAGTACGGGTTGGGAGACGAGTTCATCGGCGTCCTGAAGACGCTCCACCAGTTGGGGTTGGATTCGACGGTGCCGGTCAGCGTCGGGGGTGTCGAGGTTTCCCCCCGTGACGTCGTAGCCGCCTGCCTCCCGGACCCCGCCGAGATCGGCGACCGCATCACCGGCCTCACCTGCGCAGGAACCTGGGTCCGCGGGACCGGCAAGGACGGATCGCCTCGCGAGGTGTACTTGTACCACGTAGCTGACAACGAGTGGTGCATGAGGGAGTTCGGCTCCCAGGCCGTGGTCTGGCAGACCGCGATGAACCCGGTCGTCGCGCTGGAGCTGCTCGAGTCGGGCGCCTGGTCGGGCAGCGGGGTCCTCGGACCAGAAGCCCTTCCCGCAGAACCGTTCCTCGACCTTCTCGAGCGGCACGGCGTCGAGTGGCACTGCGAGGAGCGGGCGCCGAGCAACGCCTGAGGCTCTCTCCTTCGGCCCGGTTTGACCCGGAGGAGCGTGCGGCGCGGCCGCCTGGTCCGAGGTCGCCCAGAAGGTCCGCGCCCACGGGCGGGACTGGAACCTCGCTCGCGCCCTGCTTCTCAGCTGCTCCTTCGTCATCGAGCCCGTGACGGCGGAGGACGGGGAACGGGCCGCCGCGAGCCCGAGAGCGCGGGACATGCGGTTCCGCACCGAACCTCGGGCACGGGCCGAGGCTGCAGGACGAGATGACCCGCTGCCGCAGGCGGGTAGGTTTGCGGACGTGCGCGACGCAGCCGACGCGGGGGAGCTCGGCGCCCCGGACACCAACGACGAGGTCTGGAAGTCCGAGCATATGGTCGCTCAGTGGGTCGCCAGCGCGACAGAGAGGGAGCGGGGACGGGCACATCACCGCCGTCTCATGGCCGATCTCCTGCCGTTCGCAGAGGATGAGGCGTTCACCTTTGTCGATCTCGGCGCCGGCACCGGTGCCGCGTCGCAGGTCGTGCTCGACCGCTTTCCCCGAGCCGAAGGGATCCTGGTGGAGTACTCCCCCCAGATGGCGGCGGAGGGAAGGCGCGCATTGTCGGGGTACGCGGGTCGCTTCGTCTACGTCGAGTTCGACCTGAGCGGGGGCGGCTGGCCGGGCGGGGTGCCGAGCGTGGTCGACGCGGTGATCAGCTCCCTGTGCGTCCACCACCTCCCGGACCCGCGCAAGCAGGAGCTGTTCGCCCAGATCGCTGCCCACCTGGCGCCTGGCGGCTGGTATCTCAACTACGACCCGGTAAGCACCGACGACCCCGTGGTCGACGCCGCGTGGCGGCGAGCAGGCGATCGCCAGGACCCGACGGCCGCTGCGAGGCGCCTGCATCGCACCCCTGAGGAGCAGATGCGCTACGAGAACCACGTCCGGTACATGATCCCGCTCGAGACCCAGTTGGAGCTCCTTCGCCGCGCGGGCTTCGAGGGCATCGACGTGTACTGGAAGCAGCTCGACCACGTCATCTACGGCGGTCGCCGCCCCGTGCCGCCGCTCGGCTGAGCGGACGGCCGAGCAGGGGTCCGCCACTCAGCGGGGGCACGCGGCCGAGCAGCTCGCGATCTCGATGGCACGCGATCTCAGCTCCTCGACGCTCACGGGCAGACGAAAGTGCATCCATTGGGGCTCGAAGCGGGTCCGGGAGTACTTCGACGACGCCCGCAATGCCCGCGAGCCGAGCTTCTTGCCCTCGCGCCTGCCAGTTCCTGGGCCACGAGGCCGTCTCAGTCGGGCAGCGTGCCGCCGAGAGATGTCGCTGGGGAAGCTCGATCAGCGTGCCGCCAAGGGCTCGTGAAGCTGCTCGAGGCTCGACGCGCTGAAGCGGCGGGTGGCGGCTGCCGACGGCACGCCGAAGAGGCCATGGAGCCGCTCGTGCCCGCGCTCTTCGTGGCTGTCGAGGTGGCGGGACGGATGGAACGCGACGGCGCTGCGGACGCGCCGATCGGCGTGCACGCGCAGCGTGGCCTGCTGGGGCATCGTCCCGGTCGGGCCTGTCGGCGCTCGGGCTCGGTGGTCGCCGTCTTCGCCAAGGCGTCAAAGCTACGCGGCCAGAGCGCCGTGCGGTCAGGCGCGCGAGCAGCGTCCGGGGGCGCCTTTCTCGAAGTCCCGCGTTTCGGCGTCGTGGTGCGCCAGGTAGCCGATCGCCCGGTAGATGGAGTTGGCGTCGGAATTTGAGAGGTCGGCGTAGAGCACGACGTCCTCCGCCCCGGCGTCGATCGCCGCACGGGATGCCGCGGCGGTGACCCCTGCGCCGTAGCCACTCCGTCGGAAGCCCGGTGGGGTGAAGACCGGTCCGATCCGGGCGACCCCCGCGGCAGGTGCACGTACCGCCGCCATTGACACCGCCATGTCGTCGCGGACCCAAAGCCAGAGACTGCCGTGCGCGATGTGCCGATGGGCAGCTGCAGCCCAGTCGTCCGTCGGCGCGCCGGGGGCTGCCTCATCGTGGAACTCCGAGAGCCACTCGGCGACCAATCCGGCATCGGGCGCGACCGCCAACCGCGGCCCTCCGGACACGCGGTGCGGCGGCCGCAGGGTGCCGAGCACGTACATGCGCGTCGAGGCACGGCGCCGGCTGGTCTGGCCGGTTCGGGCGTGCCACACCTCGGCGAACCGGGCGACCGTTGTCCGCTCGCCAGTGACGCCGGGGAGCGTGCGCCCCGCCTCCTGGAGCGCTCCTGCAAGCGCGTCGACCACTCGGTGCTCGAGGCGCGGCAAGAAGAGAGGGAACGGTGGCGTGTGCATGGCCACGCCCTGCACGCTGTCGCCCTCACGGACCACGACCCAGGCCGCACCTGATGGCGGTGGCACCGCGCCCCGGCAGACGGCCTCGACGGTCGTGGCGATCACGTTCGCGCTGAAGCGCTCTCGCCGGAGGTACTTGTCGGCTACCTCCGCAAAGTGCTGCACGTCATCCAGCAAGGAGATGTCCATGCAACAGTATGCTTGCGCCCGCGTGAGCGGGCGAGGATCGCGCGCCGTGTGCGGTCGGGGTGGTCGCCGATCCGAGCGCTCCGACCGCCCGCTGCACCCGTGCCTCTTGTACCGTCCTGTGGCAGTGGGTGTCTACCGAGAGCAGATCCTGCCCCGCCTGGTCGATCGTGCGTGCGCCGTGGCCGCGATGAGACCGTGGCGAGCCGAGGTAGCACGAGGACTTCGCGGGCGTGTCGTCGAGATCGGCGCCGGATCGGGGCTCAACGTCGAGCACTATCCCCCCGAGGTCGAGGTGGTGCTCGCGGTCGAACCGGCAGCCGTGGCCCGACGGCTCGCGAAGCGGCGCATCGCGGCCAGCCGGATCACTGTCGAGCACGTCGCGGCGGATGGCCAGGCGCTGCCCATCGCGGACGGCACCTGCGACGGTGCGCTCTTGACCTTCACGCTTTGCACGGTCCCCGACCCGGTGCTCGTGCTCCGCGAGCTCTTCCGTGTCCTGCGGCCAGGCGGGACGCTGCACTTCCTCGAGCACGGCATCGCCCCCGATCCGAGCGTGGCTGCCTGGCAGCGGCGGCTCGAGCCCTTGCAACGGCGTTGCGCCGGCGGGTGCCACCTGACGCGCGACGCGGCCGCGCTCGTGGTCGGGGCGGGCTTTGGACTCGAGCGCGAGGAGAAGCGCTACGCGGCCGGGCCCAAGCCGTGGAGCTACTTCACGTTGGGAGTCGCGACGAAGCCAGCGGCGTGTTGACCGAGCACGAGAACTGCGGCTGGGTGTGAACCGAAGGCAGAGTGGTCACCGAGCGAAGAACCGTGCCACCCGAACGAGGCGCTCATCGAATCAGTCGCCAAGTGTACTCAGCAGTACGCCGGTTGACGGAGCACATCGGCGTGGTGGTCACCGCCCCGCGCCGGTACGGGAAGTCCTCGCTCGTCCTGTGGGCTTGCACGGAGCTCAAGAAGCAGGCACCCGAGCCCGCGATCGTCAGTGTGAACCTGTTGCAAGTTGGGAGCCCGACGAGTGCCTGCGGTCTGCTCCTGCATCGGCTCTACCAGGTGCCTGGCGGGCCGTGGCACCTCCTTCGGCGGGTCTTGCCGGGCTCCTTCGGCGGATCCGTGTGGCACCACCGACGTCCTTCGACCAGAACGGGCTTTCTCGACGAGCTCCAGGCTGTCACCGTTCTCGACCCCCACTTGCCGCAGCGCTTGAAGGGCCCGTGCGACCAGTGCCGGCGTGTCCCGCTGGTGCTCGCCGGGTCCAAGCAACACCGGATGGAGAGTCTCGTCCTCTCGCGCGGAGATTGTCGTCCGCCGAGACGACGTCCCGGCTGTCGACGATCCGTTCTTCGCCGCATGGTTCTGAGCGGCAGGGGGCACGCTCTGAGCGAGTGGCATTCGACAGGGAGTCGTTGGCCGGTTCGTCTGCCCGGGCGATGACTGACGCTGGCGCTGGTTCGGATCATCGCTCGGGCAGTACAGATCTTGTGGCTGCGTAACGGACGCGCGACCGTCATGCCCACTTCAAGCACGCGGTGGGAGAAGTCCGGGTGTGCCACGCTTGAGCTGTCAGCCGCAGGTGGTGGATGGAGAACCAGCATCCTACGAGCTGGGTGTTCGCGCCCGGCTGCGTTCGCTTGCGACCGCACGCGCACGCCTGACGCGACGAGTTTGTGCCCCGAGTTGTGCCCTCGGGAGCCGACGCGTCGACAGAGTCGTTCGAGTTCGCTGCGTGCGCGTGTCGGAGGGAAGACTTCCTCCGCTGCCAACCGGGAACGATCCCGCTTCGGGTCGTTCCATCGAGGTTGCCTCCTTGGCTGTCCGGCGATCCGGGCGCCGGTGGGGAGCCTACCGAGGGGCCTGTAGCCGCCGCCCTCCGCCGTCGCCGGAATCGCGGAACCCGAAAGGTGGAGTTGACCCGGTTCCCCTCGCCGTCACGCCACCACCTTTTCCGCTTGACTGCCCCTGCGCGCGTAACCGGCGGTAGGCAGCACTCTCGACTTCGAACGTCGCTGATCTTCGGGGTAGGCGGTTGGGGCGCCCCGCTACGATCCGCAAGGCGGACTACTTGGTGACAATCCATCGGCTACCAAGTATATTGGGATCATGCCCAGAATCCAGGAGTTTCTCGTCTCGTCTTCCGGCCAGCTGTCACTGCCGGCTGCGGCCCGACACCGCTGGAGCCTCGACCACGGCGGCCCCGTTGATGTCCTCGACCTCGGGTTCGCGGTGATGATGCTGCCCAGGGGTGACGCCCGTCGTTTGCTCGACGATCTGCTGCCCAGAGATGCCCACGCTGAGTTCGTCGCCTCGCTTGTCCGAGATCCCGACTTGGCGACCAGCTGATGGTCGCACTGCTCGATGACCATCTCCTCCGAGACCTGCTCGCAGACGACCTGAGCACGGAGTTGGCGGAGATCCTCGACGAGCACGAGCCCGCCACGACCAACCTGTACCTCTACAGGCTGTCACGGAGCGTCGTGTCCGCTCGTGGCGGTGCGTTGACCGGTTCGTGGCCCGTCGAACACCGTCGCGAGTTGGGCCGTACTCTCCTCGCGCTCTCCGAGCCCGTTCAGGTCGTGCCGATGAGAGTGCTCGTCCACCGGATGGCAGAGATCGCCGACGCTCAGCGCGTCTCAACCCTGGGGGCGGAGGCCGCCGCCGCCGCCGAGCACCTCGGCGCGGCTCTCTGCGTGTGGGAAGGTGACGACGGCCCGGGCATCAGGAGCGCAGTCGGTGCGGTCGGCGCTCCATATCGGACCGTCGTGCGCTGATCCCGACCGCGAACCGGCGTTCGGGGCGCCCTCGGGCCGGCAGAGGGCCGGAGGTTATGGGGCAGCCCCGAGGTCGTGGTCCCGACGGGCTGCCTCCGCCGCCAAATGCCCAGCTAGGAGAGCTGCGATTGAACTGTACGTCAAATGGTGTACAGTCCCCTCATGGCTACGAAGAGTGAGCGGCTCAATCTCCGCTTGACCCCAGCTCAAGACACGGTGCTTCGAGCTGCCGCCGACGCCCACGGAGAGACCGCCAGTGAGTACGTCCTGAGGAATGCTGTCGAGGCTGCTCAGGAGGATCTTGCAGACC
>DAHWOV010000008.1:0-5643 GCA_027339205.1 Acidimicrobiaceae bacterium
GCGCGTGGTCATCGGAGTGGTGGAGGACCCGACGCTCGAGCACGGCGACCGGCTCCTCGTGCTCGAGCCCGAGCGCTGAGCGCCGGAGGACGGCATGCGCCGGGGGACGGCAGGCGCCCGGGGAACCGGGGTCAGGGGCCCGGGGAACCGGGGTCAGGGGCCCTCCGGCGAGGCTGGCGGCGAGGCTGGCGGCGCGGTGGTCCCGAGGTGGCGTGCGAGGTCCTCGAGGAGCGTCTTGGCGACCTCGGGGTCGATGACGAGGTTCTTCCGGGTCGCTTCGCGCAGCTCGGTGACGATCCCGGCGTCGCGGAGCAGCTTCACGTGATTGCTCACGGTGGGCTGCGCGAGACCGAAGCGCTGGGCGAGCTCGGTGATGGTGCGGGGCTTCGTGCGCAGGCTGTCGACGATGGCGAGCCGGGTCGGGTCGGACAGCGCGCGAAGGCGGCGTGAGAGCTCCTCGTTGCGCCCGCGCGTTGCGTGCCCCGGTTCGTCGGCCCGGATCCCGAGCACCACGTAGCCGGGGAGGTCGTAGAGGAGCCCGAGGTGGGCGAAGTAGGCCGGGACGACGACGATCTCCCCCTGCGGCGCAAGGGCGGCGACGGCGCGCTCGGCGTTCTCGCCGAAATGCGGGGAGCTCCTCACGAGGTCTCGCCAGCCGGCGCCCTTCGCGAGCATCGCCTGCTTCGCCGCGACGGTCTCGGCCACCGCTGCGCGGCCGTCGGCTTCCCAGACGTCCGATGCCGCATCCCAGACCCGCCGCACGGTGTCGACGAACCGACGGCGCACCTCTCCAGAGCGGCGCAGGCGCGAGAGGCGCTGGAGCGCGATCCGCCGGTCCTCGTTCGTCTCGGCTGCGAGCGGCCAGTCCTTCGTGCCCGAGGGCACCGACGCGCACAGGTCCGGCAGCTGCGCGATCAGCGCCGAAGCGTCGTCGCCGAAGAGGAGCCCGCCGTGGTGGGCGACGAGCACCAGCTCGGTGAAGGCGCCGTACATGGGCGACCTGGCGGCCTGTCCCTCGTCGGCCCACATCGCACGCACGACTTCGAGCAGGTCGGGACGCTGCACGTCGTAGAGCGCGTGCAGTGCAGGCTGTTCGGCCCGGAAGTCCTCGCGCAGCGCCGAGTGGAGCAGCCACTCGAGCTCGATGGCGACCGACGGGCGCACGTCGACCCTGTGCTGGACGGCCTCACCACGCTCGAGAATCGGCATAGCTAGATCACTATATCCATGTATAGCTGCATCCCTATCAAAACCTGGTATACTCCGTCACATGACACGGCAACACTGGTCCACGACGAACAAGCTCGCTGCGCAGAGGAGTGCGGACCTGCGCCGGCTGGTGACCCTCCGACGACGCGGCGACGCAGCCCTTCCTCAGGGAGAGCCCAGAGAGCTCTCGCCTCACCCAGGTCGGGTCCTCGTAGAGACGGGGTGGCGTCTGCGAGGGGACGGCGCACTTCGGTCCGCCTCGCGTCGGCGCGCCGCCTGAGCCGCTCCGGGCACCGCGGCCGCTGGGTTCGTCCAACCGATCGAGACGGCGCACCGACGGGTCAGCCCTCTGCGCGTTCGGTCAAGATCTGGCTCAAGAACCTGACCACCTCGTCACGCTCGACGGTCCGGCGCATCGGGGGCAGCGCCTCGAGCAGCACCTTGCGGTAGCCGGCGGTGGCCAGCCTGGAGTCGAGCACCGCCACCACACCGCGATCGGTGGCGCTGCGGATGAGCCGTCCCACCCCTTGCGCGAGGAGCGCGGCGGCGCGTGGCAGGTCGACGAGGGAGAACGCCGCCGCTCCCGCACGTTCGCGTCGCGCGTCGAGCAGCGGGTCCCCGGGTCTGCCGAAAGGGAGCCGGTCCAGCGTGACGAGGCTCAAGGCACGGCCGGGCACGTCGACGCCCTGCCAGAAGCCGAGCGTGGCGAACAGGCACGAGGTCTCGTCGCCCGAGAACTGCTCGAGCAGCTTGGGCTTCGGGAGATCCCCCTGGACGAGCACGGTGAACGCCACACGCCCTGCGAGCGCCGACGCCGCTTCGACCGCTGCCTGCCGGCTCGTGAACAGGGCGAGCGTCCGCCCGCCGGCCGCCGAGATGAGCGTGGCGAGCTCCTCGAGCATCGCTGCCCTCGCACCCTCGTGCCGGGGGTCCGGGAGGTGGCGGGCAACGTAGAGCAGGGCGTGGGAGCGGAAGTCGAACGGGCTGCCGACGTCGAGGTGGTCGACCTCGAAGTCGTCGAGCCGCAGTCGGGCGGCGAGGCCCGTGGGGACGGTCGCGCTGGTGAGCACCGAGCGCACCGAGCCCCACAGCGTGGCGGCGAGCACCGGACCGACGTCGACGGGGGACACCCTGAGGACCGGCGCACGCTCGCCCCCGTCGATCCACACCACGTCCGTCTCGCCGGGGGCGAGGAGCCGCGAGAGGTCCCCTTCGAGATGTGCGGCAGCGGTGAGCGCCCTGGCCACGGCTGCGGCGTCTCCGGCCGCCCCCGCCTTGGCGCCAATGGCCCCGGCCCGCCGCCTGACCCGCTCGCCGGTCCCCGCCTCGGTGGCGAGGCGGGTCCGCAGCCGTTCGAGCCGAGCGCGGAGCAGCTCGAGGAGCGAGGACAGCTCTGTGCTCGATGGCTCGCCGCCGGGGACGGTCCCGAGCCGCGATCGTGTGCCGCTCGCGCTCGCAGCTTCGGCACCGCCGGTGGGCACCCCGAAGACGTGGCGGTCGCGCCCGTCCGGGCGTGCGCCCGTGCGAGCCGGGTGCGGTCTTCCGACAGCTCCCTTCGGCACGAGCACCCGCTGGCCGACGTGTGCGGCCAGGAGCACCCGGAGCCGTTCGGCCACGTCGTCGAGCCCGTGGGTCTCGGCGTCGTGGAGCAGCGTGCGCGCCGAGGCGTGCAGCGCGCGCAGCCGGCCCGGCGCGAGGTCCACGCCCAGGCTCTGGGTCATCACGTCCTCGAGTTCGTGGGCCTCGTCGAAGATGACCACGTCGTGGGGCGGCAGGACCGCGCCGCCGCTCGCCAGGTGTGCGCCGTAGAGGTGGGTGTTCACCACGACGACGTCGGCTTCCGCCGCACGCTGGCGCGCCCGCTCCGCGAAGCAGCGAGATCCCTCGGGGCAACGGTGCGCGCCCGGGCACTCCCTCGTCCCCACGCTCATCATGTCCCACGCTCGTGCATGCGGCTCGAAGGCGAGGTCCGCCCGGTCGCCCGTGGCGGTCTCGTGCGACCACGCCAGAAGGCGGCGCACGTCCTCGACGAGCCGCCCTTCGTCGCCGGCCCACGAGGGCTCGGCTTGCGTGCCGAGGTCCTGCTGCACGCCGCGGCCGCCGACCTCCGCGGCCCGCTCGAGGCAGAGGTAGTTCGCCCGCCCTTTCAGGACCGCGAAGGACACCGGCCGGTCGAGGGCGCGGGAGAGCGCGGGAAGGTCCCTTTCGGCGAGCTGGTCCTGGAGCGCCTTCGTCGCGGTGGCAACCACCACGCGCTCGCCGGAGGTCACC
Source organism: Acidimicrobiaceae bacterium (assembly GCA_027339205.1). Taxonomy (GTDB): domain Bacteria; phylum Actinomycetota; class Acidimicrobiia; order Acidimicrobiales; family RAAP-2; genus JAJYVT01. Next base: position 3,481 of record DAHWOV010000008.1, read on the forward strand.
GCGGGGACGAGGTAGGCGAGGGACTTCCCGGTCCCCGTGCCCGCCTGGACGGCGAGGTGGCGCCGCGTCGCGATCGCTGCGGCGACCGCCTGCGCCATCGCCGCCTGCCCCGGCCGCTCCTCCGCGGCGCTCCCGAGCGCGCGGGTGACCGTGGCGAGCGCCCTTTGGACCTCGCCGGCCGCGGTCGCTGCCATCGAGCCGACGTTACAGGTGCCCGCGGGGCCTCGGCCGGTCCGGCGGGTCGGTGCACCGACGAGACGAGTCGGTCGCCGCCTGGCGACACCGTCCTGCCGGGTCCGTCGGGCGATCGTCGGGAAGCCTGCCCCCGAGTGCGGAACCCGCCTCTCGGTGTCGGCAGCCGGTACCGCCTGGACCGACCCCGGCGCCCGCCGGTCACGTCCGGCCGGCTCCACGCCGTATGGTGTGCCGCCATGAAGGGCGTCCTGCTGGCAGGGGGCACGGGGTCCCGGCTCTACCCCCTGACGCGCATCACGAACAAGCACCTGCTGCCGATCTACGACCGGCCGATGGTGCAGTGGTCGATCGAGGCCCTGGTGAACGCAGGGATCACCGAGATCATGCTGGTGACCGGCGGGACGCACGCGGGTGAGTTCCTCCGCCTCCTCGGCAACGGCCAGGAGTACGGGATCGACCGCCTCAGCTACGCCTACCAGGAGCGGCCCGGCGGCATCGCCGAGGCGCTCGGGCTGGCCGAGCGGTTCGCGGACGGGGACCGCGTGCTCGTGATGCTCGCCGACAACGTCGTCGAGCGGTCGCTCCGACCAATGGTCGAGTCCTTCGAGGTGCAGGCAGGGGGCGCCAGGATCCTGCTCACGCCGGTGGAGGAGCCGGACCACCTCCGCCACCTCGGGGTCCCCCAGCTCGACGGGGAGGGCCGGGTGGTCCGGATCGTCGAGAAGCCCGAGGACCCCCCGTCACACTTCGGGGTCACGGGGATCTACTGCTACGACGCGGGCGTCTTCGGCGTCATAAGGACGCTCGCGCCCTCCGGCCGCGGCGAGCTCGAGATCACCGACGTGAACAACCACTACGTGTCGGAGGGCGTCATGGCCTACGACGTCCTGGAGGGGTTCTGGGGCGACGCCGGCGAGTCGATCGACGCCTACTACACGGTCAACGACTTCGTGCGCACCTACGGCGCCAACAAAGCCTGATCGCCGAGCCGCCGCGCCCTGCGCACGGCGGCGGCGATCCCCGGCCCGTCGAGGCCGACGCCGGCGAGGATCTCGTCGGGCTTGTCGTGCGGGAGATAGGCGCGGGGGATGCCGAGGCGGGCCACCGGGGGCGCGCTGGCGCCGGCCTCGTCGGCGGCCCGCTGCAGCTCCTCGGCGAGGAAGGTGCCCGCTCCACCGGTGCGCAGGCCGTCCTCCGCCGTGACGACGAGCTGGTGCCGGGCGGCATCGGCGAGCATCGCGGGGTCGGCCGGGCTCACGACGCGGACGTCCCAGACGGTCGGGTGGATGCCTGTGCCCGCGAGCTCCTCGGCCGCCTGCTCGCACGCCCTGAGCAGCTTGCCCACGCCGAGCAGGCAGACGGACCCGTCGCCGGCCCGCACCTGGCGCGCCTCGAGGCCGCGCCCCGCCTCGCCGTGGCGGGCAGGGGTGGTGGGGAAGCGGAGCGTCGAGGGCCCGGGCAGGTCGAGCGCCGTCTCGAGCATCGTCTCGAGGTCCTCGGCGCTCGAGGGTGCGAACACGGTCATCCCGGGGATGGCCAGCGACAGGACGAGGTCCCAGATGCCGTGGTGGCTCGGTCCGTTGTCGCCGGTGATGCCGGCTCGGTCGAGCGCGAACACGATCGGCAGCCGGTGGAGCCCGACGTCGAGGTTCATCTGGTCGAAGGCCCGCGACAGGAACGTCGAGTAGACCGCGACGACCGGGCGCAGCCCGCCCATCGCCATGCCGGCGGCGGACGTCACCTCGTGCTGCTCGGCGATGCCGACGTCGAAGAAGCGGTCCGGGAAGCGCGCCTGGAAGGCGAGGAGCCCGGTCGGGCCCGGCATGGCTGCGGTGAGCGCGACCACCTCGGGTCGGCGTGCCGCGATGCGGACGAGCGCGCGGCTGAAGGCGTCGGTGTAGGTCGCGGCAGGTGCGGCGTGGAGCGGGTGCACCGTGTCGGGCGACGGCGTGGCCGCGGCGGACGCCG
>DAHWOV010000012.1:0-2949 GCA_027339205.1 Acidimicrobiaceae bacterium
CCGCCACGCGTGAGCTGGCGGCGCGCCTCGCCGGCGCCGCGCGCCGCGGCGACGTCATCGTGCTCCAAGGGTCGCTCGGAGCCGGCAAGACGACCTTCGCACAAGGGTTCGCGCGCGGCCTCGGCGTCCAGGGGCCGGTCACGAGCCCCACCTTCACCCTCGTCCGGCAGTACCCGTGCGCGCTCGGGCAGCTGGTCCATGTCGACGTCTACCGCCTGGACCACCTCGCAGAGGTGGCCGACCTCGGCCTCGCGGACCTGGTCGAGGACGGTGTCGTGCTCGTCGAGTGGGGGGACGTGGCGCGCCCCGCGCTCGGACCGGTCACCTGGACGGTCTCGATCGCTCGCTCCGAGGCGGGCGACGACGACCGGGTCGTCACGGTGAGCGGCGGGGAGGAGACGCGGCGCGGCGAGGTCGCTGCAGCCCTCCACGCCGGGACGGGAGGTGCATGATGCTGCTCGGGATCGAGACCGCGGCCGGGCTGGTGGGCGTTGCGCTCGCCGACGCGGACCGCCCGGTCTCCGGGGCGTGGCTGCTCGGCGACCGCCGCCACGCCGAGGCGCTGGCCCCGGCGATCGACCACGTCCTCTCGCAGGCGGGGGCGACGCTCGCCGACGTCGACACGATCGCCGTCGACGTCGGCCCCGGGCTCTTCACCGGCCTGCGTGTGGGCGTCGCGACGGCCCAGGGCCTCGCAGAGGGCCTCGGCATCGGGATCGTCGAGGTGACGAGCGTGGAGGTCCTCGCTCGAGAGGCGTACGGCTGCGGCTGGGAGGGGCCGGTCGCGGCCGTCGTCGACGCCCGTCGCGGCGAGGTGTTCGTCGCCCGATGCGCCGGACCGGGCGCACGGGTCGAGACGCCCTCGCGCTGCTCGCCCTCCGCCCTCGCAGAGGAGCTCGCCTCGGCGCCCGGCACGCTCGTCGTCGGGACCGGGGCCACGCGCTATGCCGCGGTCTTCGCCGACGCCGGCCTCGAGGTCGCGGGCATCGCCGAGCCCTCGCCCCGCGTCCTCGTCGAGATCGCCGCCGGTAGGCTTGCCACTGGAGCGGCTCCGGTGCCGCCGGCCGCGGTACGACCGGTGTACCTGCGCGAAGCCGACGCCCGGATCAATTGGGTGCAGCGGTGATCGAGCTCGTGCGCATGCGCCGGCGCGATTTGCGGTGGGTGACGACCGTCGAGCAGGTGGTCTTCCCGGAGCCGTGGAGCCACGCCGTGTTCGTCTCCGAGCTCTCCCAGAGGAGGGGCCGGGCGTACCGGGTCGCTCGCATCGGCAAGGAGATGGTCGGGTACGTGGGACTCATGTTCGTAGAGGAGGAGGCGCACGTGACGACGGTCGCGGTCGCCCCCGAGCACCAGGGGCGTGGCATCGGCACCCAGATCATGCTCGGGGCGATGCGCATCGCCCAGGAAGAGGGCGCGCGCCACGTCTCGCTGGAGGTCGCCGTCGGCAACGGGCGCGCGCAGTCCCTCTACCGCCGCTTCGGGTTCGTCCCCGTCGGTATCCGGAAGGGCTACTACCAGCTCGTCGGGGAGGACGCCTACGTCATGTGGGCCTACGACATCGACGCTCCGGCGTATCGTGACCGACTCGCCCGGATCGAGGCCGAAGAGGCGCGAAGAGCGTGAACGTGCTCGGTATCGAGACGTCGTGCGACGAGACGGCCGCCGCCGTCGTCGCAGAGGGGCGCCTCGTGCGATCGTCGGTGGTCTCGAGCCAGATCGACCTCCACGCGCGCTTCGGCGGCGTGGTCCCCGAGATCGCGGGACGCGCGCACGTCGAGCTGCTCATGCCCGCGGTCGCAGAGGCGATGGCGCGCGCCGGGATCGAGCGGCCCGACGCAGTGGCGGTGACGTACGGCCCGGGGCTCGTCGGGTCGCTCCTCGTGGGGCTCTCCGCGGCCAAGGGGCTCGCCATGGCCTGGCGCGTGCCCTTCGTCGGGGTGAACCATCTCGAGGGCCACTTGTTCGCCCCGGTGATCGAGGAGCCAGGTCTGCCGTGGCCCCTCGTGGTGCTGCTGGTCTCCGGAGGGCACACGCTCCTCGTGGAGGCAGCAGCGCCCGGGCGCTACCGGTTGCTCGGCCAGACCATCGACGATGCGGCGGGCGAGGCGTTCGACAAGGTGGCGCGCTATCTCGGGCTCGGCTACCCGGGCGGTCCCGCGATCGACCGGGTCGCCAGGGAGGGCGACGCCTCCGCGTTCTCGTTCCCCCGGGCGATGCTCGGCGAGGGCTACGACTTCTCGTTCTCGGGGCTCAAGACGTCGGTGGTTCGCACCGTCGAGCGCCACCCGTCGGCGTCGACCCCCGACGTCGCGGCGGCGTTCCAAGAGGCCGTCGTCGACGTCCTCCTCACGAAGGCCGCCCGCGCGGTCCGCGCGGTCGGCGCCAAGGGGCTGTGCCTCGGCGGCGGGGTCGCCGCCAACTCGCTCCTGCGCCGGCGCGCCCCTGAGGCGGTCGACGTCCCGACCTACCTGCCGAGCATGGCGATGTGCACCGACAATGCCGCGATGGTGGCGGCGGCGGGCACCTTCCGTCTGGCGCACGACGGCCCGAGCCCACTGTCGCTCGCGGCCGACCCGAACCTCTTCCTCGACTTCTCCGAGGACTTCTCCGAGCCCGAGGCATGACCCCCGTCCCCCCCGCGCCCGCACCGCCCGCGCCCCGGTCCGCCTACGACCTGTCGCGCGAGGAGCTCGCCGGTCTCCTCGCCGATGAGCCCCCCTACCGCGTCCGCCAGGTGTGGGACGGCCTGCATCGCCGCGCGCGCCGCCCTGGGGAGATGACGGACCTGCCCCGCTCCCTCCGAGGGCGCCTCGAGGGCGCGCTGCCCGTCGCGCTCGGCGAGATCTCGCGGCGGAGCGCCGACGACGGGGGCACCGTGAAGTGGCTCTTCGAGCTCGCCGACGGGCGCCGAGTCGAGACCGTCCTCATGGCGTACCCGGACCGTGT
>DAHWOV010000035.1:0-2082 GCA_027339205.1 Acidimicrobiaceae bacterium
TTCCAGCCAGCGCGATCGCGGGGCTCTTCGACGCCCGTTCGGGCCGGCCACCCGAGCCGCGGTCGCCGGCGAGCGTCGAGTCCTGAGCCCGACGGCGTACGGCGGCTCGAGAGCGCGCCGGGGGGGCGCAGCACGGACGCACGGCACGCGAGGCGCAGGAGCCGCACGGCGGCTAGGGCGCCGTTGAACAACGCTCTTTCCTCCCAGCGCAGCCACACGTAGCGTTTCGTCGGGTCCTCGGGGGTAAGCCTGCACCGAAGGACCGGAGTTGAGGGGGAAGATCCGGTCGCGCTGGTCTTGGCCTCGGGCCAACAGGTGTCGTGCCCTCCTTAGGACGCTCCCGAGGACCCACTACGTCGTCGTGAGCACCCAGTTCCCGTCTTCTCTCGTGAGCCCGAGCACGACAAGCTTGCGCAGGTTCAACGCCGCGACGCGCCGGTGTGCCCAGGCCTCGTTCCGCTCGACGCCGCGATAGCGAAGGCGCCGGTTCCCCTTCGCGACGAGCCAGGAGATCGTGCGCTCGGCCATCGGGCGGTGCTTTCGATAGGTGCCGCGCAGCCCCTCGTCTCGCCAGGCCGCCCGCGCCGCGACGAGCTCTCGGTCGTGCTCGGAGACGGTGAAGCTGCGCGCCGTGGCCTTCGTGCAGCGAGCCTTGACCGGGCAGGCCGCACAGTGCGGCGTGAACTTCGCGGTTCCGGCCTTGGACACCGAAGCGGTGTGGCCCGCCGGGCAGGTGAGCGTGCGGGCGTCGTGGTCGACGGCGAAGTCGTCACGGACGAAGCCACCGGGGACGACCGGGCGGGACGGGAGCGGCTTGATGACGAGGCGGTGGCGGCGCTCCCCGAGCTCGCTCCTCGTCGTCCCCGATCCGTAGGCAGAGTCGGCGAGGACCTCGAGACCGTCCGGCTCGTCCTGCATCAGCGCGACGCCGACCGGACCGTCGGGGGCGTTCGCCGGGGTGACCTTGACGGCGGTGACGATCCCGGTGTCGGGCTCGGCTGCGAGGTGGGCTTTGAAGCCGTCGGTCCGCACGGCGGTCGACTTGTGCCCGTGGCGGGCCTCGACATCGACAGTCGAGATCACCCGGTCCTTCGCGACCTTCTTCGCGATCTTCCAGCTGCCGGGGGCCTCGCCGGGCTCGACGTCCTGGCCCGCCACGAGGGCGAGCAGGCCGATCGTGTCGGCGGCGAGCTCGGCAGACGGGCTCTGCTCGGCGGCGGCGAGCACGGCTTCGGCATCATGGACGAGGCCGGTGACGAGGGCGTCGCGCGCGGAGTGGTCCGACCATTCGATGACCGGCTTGCCGCCCTCGTCAGTGGCGGTCGAGAGCTGGACGAGGGCCGCCTCGGGGACCGTCCGCCGCACCTTCCTGATCGCGGAGATGAGCTGGGTCACGGTGTCCTGGGTGGCGACGGCGTCGTCGAGGATCGTCGAGTCGAGGGCCCGTCGGTGCTTGCCCCCAAGCACGCCGGTCGCTTCGACGACGGCGCGCACCGCGTCGAAGATCCGCTGCGGGCGGGAGGACTTGCGAAGGCGCGTCCGCCAGTAGGTGAGGACGGTGAAGTCGAAGCCCGGGTCGTCGAGGGCGAGCCCGCAAGCGACCTTCCAGTCGATGCGCGTCCGCAGCTGGCGGATCGCGTCGCGGTCCGACAGACCCTCCAGCGCCTGCAGGACCATCACCGAGCAGACGAGCACCGCGGGGATCGAGGGGCGGCCGCGACCGGAGGGGAAGAGGTCCGCGAACTCCTCCTCTTTGAACAGCTCTTCTCGGTGGTCGGCCAAGAACGCGTAGACGGTCCCGGCCTCGACGAGGCTCCGGCAGAAGGCTGCGGCATCGAGCATCTGCCGCTCTGGAGTGGATCTTCCCTGCATGGGAACAGTCTTGTCGCCCGGAAAGAAAATCGCGAGCACCCGCGAAGGGCTGCCTTAAATCAACACCGCCCTAGCGTGCGGTACTGCCGCAGTGGGCTTCTGCCTTGGATGCGAACGTTGAATGGCACGCTCGGGAATGGATGCTGCGGGCCGGCGTCGAGCACCGCGGAGCGGTGTGCGAAGCGTCGGCTGCAGCGGCTTCCGCATCAA
>DAHWOV010000046.1:0-31832 GCA_027339205.1 Acidimicrobiaceae bacterium
GGCTCGCCGCCTCGAGGGCAGAGGCGCGCCGCACCATCGCGCAAGGTGGTGTCTACGTGAACAACCGCCGCGTGAAGGACGAGGAGCAGTCGATCGGGCCGGCCGACCTCCTCCACGGCCGCTACGTCCTCTTGCGGCGCGGGCGGCGCGACTACCACCTCCTCGTCGCGCGATGAGCGAAAGAGGCTGGCTCGGGTGATCGGCAAGGCGTGGCTGTGGATCGGGGCGCTGGTGGTCGCCGCGGTCGGTGTCGTGGCCTTCGTCTCGGTGGGACGGAGCCCCTCGGGGACGCCCGCGCAGCAGCTGGCGGCGTGGGCGTCGAGCACGAAGCTCGGCCAGGACGTCGGGACCCTCGAAGGTGACGGCGCCTCGATGCGAAGGGCCCTCTCGACGCACGCGAGCATGACGACCCTGCACACGGTGTGCGCCGCGATGGCCAACGACGCACAGACATTCAACGACGAGCTGCCTTCGCCCGACGGCGCGCTCACCCAGCTCCTCGCACGCGGCTACAGCCTCGAGTACGACGCCGCGGAATCCTGCTACCGCGCGCCGTCGGCGAGCTCGCCGCTGCTCGCGCGCGCGGCGACGGACCGCGCGCGGGCAGCGCACCTCTTCGGGCTCGCGCTCCGCCGAGTGCGGCTCTTGACCGGGCGGAGCGTGCCGACCACGACGACCACCGTCCCGGACCTCACAGGGACATCCCTCTTCTGAGGGCTCCTGATGCCTCTGACGACCGACCGCAGACGCCCCACCGCCGGCACCCGAGCCGTGGCGCCCGAGCCGTGGTGTCCGACCGCCGGCGCCCCAGCCGTGATGCTCGAGCCGTGATGCTCGACGACCGCCTCCGACGCCGCGTCCTGTGGTCGATGCCGACCGGGCTCTACGTGATCGGGAGCGCAGCGGGCGGCGAGGCCAACCTCATGACCGCGAACCTCGTGGTCCAGGTCGCGACCGGCCCCAAGCTCGTTGCCGTGGCGATCGACGCGGGATCGGTGACCCGCAGACTGGTCGCGGGGGGTGGCGCCTTCTCGGTGAGCATCCTGTCGCGCGAAGACCGGGCCGTCGTCCGACGCTTCGTGAAGCCGGTGCCCCCGTCGCAGATCCTGTCTCGAGACGGCGTCGTCGTGTCGATGGCGGGCGAGGACGTCGAGGTCCACACGACCGGTGCGCCGGTGCTCTCCCGTGCGGTGGCGTGGCTCGACTGTGCGGTGCGCCATCGGCTCGAGCTCGGCAGCCACGATCTCTTCGTGGGCGAGGTCGTCGGGGTCTTCGGACCCGACGACGAGATGCCGCCGGTGCTGCGGATGGAGGACACCCGCATGAGCTACGGCGGATGAGCCAGCCGCGGGCTCAGCGCGCTCTGAGGTCGACGCGCAACGTGAGGACGCCGTCTTCGAGCGTCGCCTCGGCGTCCCCGAGCATGGCGAAGTCCATGTAGTCGAGCTGGGCCTGCTCCCTGAACCGCTGACGCTCCGGCCCCTCCACGGGGGGGAGGCCGCGTTCTCTCACGGCCTGGGCGCGCTCGCGGAACCTGAGGACCATGGCGTCGGGGTCGAACTCCATCGCCGGCTCAGCTTACGAGGAGGTGGACTCCCCACGCACGCTGGTCCACGCACGGGCGCCCACGCACGCTGGTCCACGCACGGGCGCCCTCCGCATGCTCCACGGTGCCCCGATGCAACCGGGGAGGCCGAGGCGACGGGTGCGGCGCCGCCGAACGACTACAATAGACGAGCGGCCGAACGCCCGCCCCGGCGGGTCGATGTCGGCTGAGGTCGTCTACATGGCCCCCGGCTCGGTCGAGCAAAGCGTCTCGGGCCCGGGCGGGCAGCAAGGGAGTGGTCGTGAAGAAGGGACGCCATCGGCGCTTCGAAGAAGCGCGAAGCCTCAAGCGTTCGGTGACCACCGCCGGGGAGCGGTGCCCGGAGTGCGGAGCCGAGCCTGAGGACGTCCACGCGTCCTGGTGCCTCGCCGAGGAGGACCAGTACGACCGGATCCTCGGGTCGTACGCTCCCTCGCACGACGACTCGGAGCACGACCCGCTCGACGACTGAAGCCGTCAGCGCCGCCCGCTGAAGCCCTCAGCGCCGCCCGCGGAGCGCGGGGTGCGGGAGCGGCACGCCGACGCGGCGCTTGCGGTCCTCGAGGTAGGCCTCGAGCAGCCGATAGACCTCCTTCCCGGTCATGGCGACGAGTTCGTCGGCCATCTCCTCGTGCACCGGACGCGCGCCTACGAAGGCCCCCTTCTCCTCGGTGCACCACCAGGCGAACTCCTCGCCCCCTGCACCCCAGTGGCGGCGGTCCCACTGGCCGACCGTCGAGGTCACGTGCCCGTCGTCGGCGACGTGGTCCTCCCGGCGCAGCGGGAGCTGCCAGCAGACGTCGGGCTTCAGGTCGAGCGGACGGCCGCCCCGGGCGAGCGCCGCCTGGTGCAGCGCGCAGCCTGGGCCCTTGGGGAAGCCGGGACGGTTGAGGAAGATGCAGGCGCCGTCGGCGAGCCGGGTCACGACCTCCCCCTTCTTGGTCGTGCGGGTGACCCCCTTGCGGGCGGCGCGGGCGCGGAACTGCCAGTCGTCGTCGGTGAGCGTGGCGGCCGCTCGCTCGACGCGCCGGACGTCGTCGTCGTCGACGAAGTGCGCACCGTAGGAGCAGCAGCCCTGCACGAGCTCGGGAGCCGCCTCGGTCAGCACGCCCTGGCAGCCGTGCCCGTAGATGCACGTCCATCGGCTCGTGAGGAAGGTCACGTCGAAGACCCAGGTCCGGTCCTCGTCGGGATCCTCGAAGCTCACCCATTCGTGCACGGGCACGGGGCGCTCGCGGGTGACCATGGCGGCGGACCCTATCCCGTACAATGACGCGATGGCTCGAACCGCTGCGCAGCTCGCCGTCGTGACGCTCACGCCCGAGGCGCGTCGGGTGGTGCGCGAGGCCCTCTCGGAGGAGCCGGACCCCGACCGCCTCGCGCTCTGGCTCGAGGTGCGGGGGGTGCGGCAAGCCGAGTTCGTCTACGACCTGTACTTCCAGGCCGTTGCGGACGCGGGCGACGACGACGCGGTCGTCGACGACGAGGACCTCACGGTCGTCGTCCCGAAGTCGAGCGTCGACCGCCTGCGCGGTGCGCGCCTCGAGTGGAACAGCGAGGGGGAGGGCGGCCTCGTCCTCATCAACCCCAACGTGCCGGAACCAGAGGAGCTGGGCGTCCCCGCCGAGGTGATGGCGGCCGGGCTCGGCGGCCCGCTGGGCAGCCGGGTGTCCGCGGTGCTCGAGCAGGCGGTCAACCCGTCGATCGCCGCCCACGGGGGACGTGCGGACCTCGTGGCGATCGACGAGAGTGGGGGCGTCGCGTACCTGCGGCTCTCCGGCGGCTGCCAGGGATGCGCCATGTCCAGGATGACGCTCACCCAGGGCATCGAGGCGGCCCTGCGCGAGGAGGTGCCCGAGCTCAGCCGCGTCGTCGACGTGACCGACCACGCCGGCGGCGCCAACCCGTACTACTAGTCGCGCCGTGACGGCCTGGGGGGTGGTGGCCGTCTGCGGGATCGGCGGGGCGGCCGCCGGCCCGTTCCTCGACTCGCTCGCGCGCCGGGTCCGCCGACCTCCAGCACCTGCGGCGGAGCTGCCCTCGGCTGCCGACGCGACGGCCCTCGCCGACCCCCGCCCGGCCCTCACCGACCCCCGTCCGGCCCTCACCGACCCCCGTCCGGCCCTTGCCGACCCCCGCCCGGCCCTCGCCGAGGACGGCGCTCCTTTGCTCGGCGCACCGGCGCCCGTCCCTCCATCGCCTCCTCCTGCAAAGGGCGCGCCCGGCCGGTTTGTCGAGGCCTCGCCGAGCGCGCGCGCCGGCGTCGTCGTGGAAGCGGCCGCGCTCGGCGTGCTGGGCGCGCTCGCGTGCGCGCTCGCCGCCGTGCGCCTCGGCGCGGTGCCCCAGCTGGCGGCGTACTGCGTCCTCGCGGGGGCGCTCGCCGTGCTCGCCGTCACCGACCTTCGGACCGGCCTCGTCCCGCGCCGCATCGTCTACGCCGCATCAGCCCTCGTCGGCATCGCGCTCCTGGCGGCCTCCGCGGCAAACGGCGAGTGGCGGCCGATGCTCGACGCGCTGATCGGGGCGGCGGTCGCGTTCGGGGTCTTTGGGGCGGTGTGGTGGGTCTCTCCCAAGGCCATGGGCTTCGGGGACGTGAGGCTCGCCGGGCTGTGCGGCGGCGCGCTCGGCTGGCTCGGCTTCTCGGCGCTCTACCTCGGGTTCCTCGCGAGCTTCGTCATCGGGGCCCTGATGGGTGTCGTCGTGCTCCTCCTCCATGGTCGCCGCCGCTTCCCGTTCGCGCCCGCGCTCGCCGTGGGCACGATGTTCGGCGTCCTTTGGGGTGCGTGGCTGGGCGGCCTCTGGCTCCACGTCCGCTAGCTGGAGCCCGAGCGCGAGCCCGACGCCGGCCCGTTGCATTGGACCGGGTCCACAGAGCGCGGGTGGTGTGTGGTCTCGGTAGCGTGGTGAGGTGCTGCGCTTTCTGACTGCCGGCGAGTCGCACGGCAAAGCGCTCGTCGTCGTGATCGAAGGGCTCCCCGCCGGCCTGCGGGTCACCGCTGAGGACGTCGCCGTCGAGCTCGGGCGCCGGCGCCTCGGGTTCGGCCGGGGACCGCGGATGCGGTTCGAAGCGGACGAGGTCGCGCTCCTCGGCGGGATCCGGCACGGCAGGACCCTCGGCTCGCCGGTCGCCATCGAGATCGGCAACTCGGAGTGGGAGCGCAAGTGGACCGAGGAGATGTCCCCGGCCCCGGGTGCGCCCTCGCACGTCCTCACCCAGCCCCGGCCCGGGCATGCCGACCTGGCAGGGATGCAGAAGTACGGGTTCGACGACGCTCGCGACGTGCTCGAGCGCGCCTCGGCGCGCGAGACCGCCGCACGGGTGGCCGCAGGCGCGCTGGCCAAGCTGCTCCTCGCACGCATCGGCGTCCAGGTGCTGAGCCACGTCGTCCAGCTCGGGGCCGAGCGCTCGAAGGACGCGGCGCGCCCGGTGCCCGAGGACCTGGCGCGCATCGACGCCTCGCCGGTGCGGACGGCGGACCCCGAGGCCGAGGAGCGCATGGTCGCGGCGGTCAAGGCGGCCGCCAAGTCCGGCGACTCGCTCGGCGGCGTGGCGGAGGTGCTCGCCTACGGCGTCCCCGTCGGCCTCGGGAGCCACGTGCAGTGGGATCGCCGGCTCGACGGCCTGCTCGCGCAGGCGCTGATGAGCATCCAGGCGGTGAAGGCCGTGGAGGTCGGTGACGGCTGGGAGGTCGCCGGGCTGCACGGCTCGCAGGCCCACGACGCGATCCGGGTGGACCCCGCGGCCGTCGCGTCGGGGGGCTACGCGCGCCCCACGGCGAGGGCCGGTGGGATCGAAGGAGGCATCTCGGTCGGGGGCCTCGTGTTCCTTCGGGCTGCGATGAAGCCCCTCGCCACCCTGAGCCGCCCGGTGATCGAGACCGTGGACGTGCGGACGGGGCAGCCGGCGGTGAGCTTCAAGGAGCGCACCGACGTGACGTCGGTACCTGCGATGGGGGTGGTTGCCGAGACCATGACCGCGCTCGTGCTCGCAAGCGAGGCGCTCCGGAAATTCGGTGGGGACTCCGTCGCAGAGCTCGTGCGCAATCGCGACGGGTACCTGGCCTCGCTCGGCGAGACCCTCTCACCGCCCGAGCCCCGATGAGGCCAGCCCCGGCGCCCGAAGGGGCGCGCCGCGTGCTCCTCGTCGGGATGATGGGGGCGGGGAAGTCGACCGTGGGCCGCCTCGTCGCGAACGAGCTCGGGTGGCCCTACGTCGACTCCGACGAGCAGGTCGAGGCATTCACCGGCCGCAGCGTGAGGGAGCTCTTCGAAGCGGGGGGCGAGCAGGCGTTCCGGCCGCTCGAGCAGCAGGCGCTCGCCGCCGCCCTCGACGGCGACGGGCCAGCCGTGGTGTCGGTCGCTGGCGGCGCGGTGCTCTCGCCTGCGAACCGGGCGTTGCTGCGCCGGGCGGGCACGGTCGTCTGGCTGAGGGCGAGCCCGGACACGCTCCTCCGGCGCATCCTGGCAGACGCCGATCCTGCCGGGGACCGAGGGCGGGGTGGCGCTGACCATCGGCCGCTCCTCGGCGACGACCCCGCAGCGGCGCTCGCCCGCCTCGACGCCGAGCGACGCCCCGTCTACCAGGGGGTGGCCGACGTGGTCGTCGACGTCGACGAGCTGTCTCCCGACGCCGTGGCCGCGCGCGTGCTCGAGCACGTCGACGCGGGGCCGCACGCGGGGCTGCACGCCGGCCTGCACGCCGGGCCGCACGCCGGGCCAAAGACAGCGCCGCAGGGGAGCCGTGACCGCCGCCGCGTGATCACCGTGCCGGTCTTTCCCCCCGGCGTGTCCGGCGTCAGCGGCGCGGACGGCACAGGCGGCGCCGGGGGAGCGGCGCGCAGCGCCTACGAGGTCGTCGTCGGCGCTGGCGCGTCCTGCGAGCTCGCGGCGCTCGTGGCGCGGCGCGCGCCGGGGGCGCGCCAGGCGGCGGTCGTGACCGACGAGGTGGTCGCGGCGACCGGGTGGTTCGCCGGCGTCGACCCCGGCGTCCCCTTCGAGGTGCACACGGTCGCGGCGGGTGAGCGCGCCAAGACGCTGTCGAGCGTCGAGCAGCTCTGCCGCGGGTTCGCCGCGGCCGGCCTGGCGCGTGGCGACGTGGTCGTGGCGGTCGGCGGCGGGGTGGTCACCGACCTCGCGGGGTACGCCGCGGCGAGCTATCACCGCGGCGTCGCGTACTGCACGATCGCCACGACGCTGCTCGGCCAGGTGGACGCCGCGATCGGCGGGAAGACCGGCGTGAACCTCCCGGAGGGCAAGAACCTCGTCGGGGCGTTCTGGCAGCCGGCAGGCGTGCTCTGCGACACCGCGCTCCTCGCCACGCTGCCCGAGCGCGAATGGGCGTCGGGGCGCGGGGAGATGGCCAAGTACACGTTCCTCGGGGAGCCCGCCCTCGCCATGCTCACACTCGAGGCGCAGGTCGCGCGTTGCGTCGCCGTCAAGGCCGCGTTCGTCGCCGAGGACGAGCGCGAGACCGGCCGGCGTGTCCTGCTCAACTACGGGCACACGCTCGCCCACGCGCTCGAGGCGGCCGCGCTCGACGCCGGCGCGGATCTCCGCCACGGCGAGGCGGTGGCGGTCGGCCTGGTCTACGCTGCGCTGCTCGCCCGGCGGCTCGAGAGGATCGACGAGGCGCGGGTGGCGCTGCACCGCGAGACGGTGAGGCGCTTCGGGCTGTCCGACCGGCTCCCTTCCGAGCTCGAGGGCGTCGACGTGAAGGAGCTCTTGGCGTACATGGCGCGTGACAAGAAGGCGGCGCACGATCTCGCGTTGGTCCTCGACGGGCCGCGGGGCGTCGAGCTGGTCCACGGCGTCGCGCCGCACGACGCGCTCGGCGCCTTGGAGGAGCTCTCGTGCACGTGACGCTCCTGTCGGGACCCAACCTCGACCTCCTCGGCGCCCGCGAGCCCGAGGTCTACGGCACGGACGCGCTCGACGACCACGTGCGGCGCGCGGCGGCCGTCGCCGAGTCCCACGGCTGGACCCTCGACCACCTCCAGACCAATCACGAAGGGGTGCTCGTGGAGGCCGTGCACGAGGCGCGTGGCCGAGCTGACGCGATCGTCGTGAACGCCGGGGCGCTGAGCCACACGAGCTGGTCGCTGCACGACGCGCTGGCCGCCTTCGACGGCGTGGTGGTGGAGCTCCACCTCTCGAACCCCGCGGCCCGGGAGCCGTTCCGGCACACCTCGGTCGTCGCGCCGGTGGCGGACGGGCTCGTCGCAGGCATGGGGGGTCTCGGCTACGAGCTCGCGATCGAGGCCGCGGTGCGCTTGTGCACCTCAAGGGCGGGCCGTGCCCGGTCCGGGGAGGCCCCGCGATGAGGCCCATGCAGCTCGCAGATCGGCTCGACCGGCTGCGTGCGCGGTTCGCCGGCGCAGGCGTGGACGTGCTGGTCGTCACCAACCTCGTGAACGTCCGCTACCTCACCGGGTTCACCGGTTCCGCCGGCGTGCTCGCGGTCGGCCCGTCCGACGCCCTCCTCACCACCGACGGCCGCTACCGGACCCAGTCCGAAGAGCAGCTGGCGGCGGCGGGGGCGAGCGCCGACATCTTCGTCGGCGACCTTCGTGCCCAGCGCGACGCCCTGAAGGCGTTCGTGTCGGGGGCCGGGCGAGTGGGGTTCGAGGCCGACCACGTGAGCTGGGCCGACAGCCGAAGCTGGGTGGAGCTCCTCGGCGAGATCGTCCCTGCGAGCGGGCTCGTCGAAGCGCTCCGTGAGGTGAAGGACCCAGGCGAGATCGACCGCATCGCGCGGGCCGCGGCTGTCGCGGACGCCGCGCTCGGGTCGGTCCTCGCGATGCTCGACACGGGCGTGAGCGAGGCGGAGCTCGCCTTGGCGCTCGACTCGGCCATGCGCCGCCACGGCGCGGAGTCCAGCGCCTTTGAGACCATCGTCGCCTCCGGGCCCAACTCGGCCAAGCCCCACCACCGCCCGACGGGGCGCACGATCGGCCCCGGCGAGCTGGTGGTCGTCGACTTCGGGGCGACCGTCGAGGGGTACCGCTCGGACATGACGCGGACCTTCTGCGTCGGGGGGGAGCCCTCGGGCGAGCTCGCGAGGGTCGTCGAGGTCGTGAGGGAGTCCCAAGCCCGCGGGACGGCGGCCGTGGCCCCCGGGGCCGAGTGCCGGGAGGTCGACCGCGTCTGTCGCGAGGTGGTCGCCGCGGCGGGCTGGGCGGAGCGCTTCGAGCACGGGACCGGGCACGGCGTGGGCCTCGACATCCACGAGGCTCCGGCCCTCGGCCCGCTCGGCACTGCTACCCTTGCGACCGGCATGGTCGTCACCGTGGAGCCGGGGGTGTACCTCCCCGGCCTTGGCGGCGCCCGGATCGAGGACACGCTGGTCGTGACCGAGACCGGGAGCCGGGCGCTGAGCGCGTTCGGGAAGTCCGTCGCGCCGTAGCGGGGCGGCGCCGGCCACAGAGCGCCGACCACAGACGGCCGACCACAGACCACCGGCCACAGAGCACCGACCGCCGGCCACACACCACCGGCCACACACCGCCGGCCACGACACACCGCCGAGCACCGAGCACACCCGAGCGAGAGGATCAATGCCAGTCTCCACCAACGACCTGAAGAACGGGATGACGCTCGACCTCCCAGAGGGCCTCTTCACCGTGGTGGAGTTCCAGCACGTGAAGCCAGGCAAGGGCGGGGCGTTCGTCCGTACCAAGCTCAAGAACGTGCGGACGGGCGCGGTCGTCGACAAGACCTACCGCGCGGACGAGAAGCTCGAGCAGGCGATCATCGACAAGCGAGAGATGCAGTTCCTCTATCGCGACGGCGACGACTACGTCTTCATGGACGCGACCAGCTACGAGCAGCTGCAGGTCCCCCGGTCGGCCCTCGGCGACGCCGCCAGCTTCTTGAAGGAGGGCAACGCCGTCTACCTCCAGATGCACGGGAGCGACATCGTCGGCGTGGACCTGCCGGCCGCGGTGGAGCTGGAGGTCGCCCAGACCGAGCCCGGCGTCCAAGGGGACCGGGTCTCGGGCGCGCGCAAGCCCGCCACGCTCGAGACGGGCCTCGTCGTCCAGGTCCCGCTGTTCGTCAACCCGGGCGAGTCCATCCGGGTGGACACCCGCACGGGGGAGTACCTGACCCGGGCGTGAGCCCGCCGCCATGGACCACGTGCCAGCCGACGAGCCGACGCGCCACCAGTCGCGCGAGCGCGCGCTCGGCCTGCTCTATGAGGCGGAGATGAAAGGCGAGACGCCCGCCGGCGTCCTGGCGGCGCTGGCGGTGCCCGCAGACCGCTTCACCGCCGACCTCGTGACCGCTGCGGCGCGCCACGCCCCCCGGGCCGACGCGCTCGTCGCGGAGGCCTCGGTCGGCTGGCGGCTCGACCGGATGGCGGTCCTCGACCGGCTCGTCCTCCGCATGGCCGTCGCCGAGCTCTTGGAGGCCGGAGGCGCGCCGGTCGCGGTCGTCATCGACGAGGCTGTCGAGCTCGCCAAGACCTACTCCACCGAGGAGTCCGGCGCCTTCGTGAACGGGATCCTGAGCACCGTCGCGGCCCGCGTGCGCTAGGCTCTCGCCGACCGTGAAGCGGGTCCCGTGAGGCCCGCACGGGAGGAGGAGCGGTGGCCGAACGCGAGCGCAGTCACACCCGCGGTCGGACCTTCGTTCCGCGGTCCCAGGTCCTCTCCGCCGACGACGTGCGGCGCGCGCTGGTGAGGATGGCGCACGAGGTCGCGGAGCGCAACGGCGGGCTCGACGACGTGGTCCTCGTCGGGCTCCAGACCGGCGGCGTCCCCCTCGCCCACCGCATGGCCGAGGCGCTGGAGACGGCCGAGGGCGTCACCGTCGGGGTGGGGACGATCGACGTCGCCTTCTACCGGGACGACATCGGCCTGCGCCCCGTGCTCCCGGAGGCCGCGACCGAGATCCCCTGGGACCTCACCGGGAAGGTCGTGGTGCTCGTCGACGACGTGCTGTTCACGGGCAGGACCGTGCGCGCGGCGCTGCACGCGCTGGGCGACTTCGGCAGGCCCCGTGCGATCCAGCTGGCGGTGATGGTGGACCGCGGGCACCGGGAGCTCCCGATCCGCCCCGACTACGTCGGCAAGAACCTGCCGACGCGCCACGACGAGATGGTCGCCGTCTCCGAGGACGGCGTGGCAATAGGGACCCTCGAGTGACACACCTGCTCTCCGTCGCCGACCTCGGCCGCGACGGCATCGAGGAGGTCTTCGGCGTCGCCGACGCGTTCGCCGAGGTGGCGACGCGGCCGGTCCGCAAGGTCCCGACGCTGCGCGGCAAGGCGATCGCGACGCTCTTCTTCGAGGACTCGACGCGCACCCGGCTCTCCTTCGAGACCGCGGCGAAGCGGCTGTCGGCCGACGTGCTCTCGTTCTCGGCGGCGGCCTCCTCGCTCAAGAAGGGCGAGTCGGTCCGCGACACGGTCGAGACCATCGAGGCGATGGGCATGGACGCGCTCGTGGTGCGCCACGCGTCGGCGGGCGTGCCGCTCCAGGTGAGCCGATGGGTGAAGCGCTGCAAGGTGGTCAACGGCGGCGATGGCTGGCACGAGCACCCGACCCAGGCGCTGCTCGACTGCTTCACGGTCCGCCAGGTGCGCGGCACGGTCGAGGGGCTCCGGGTCGTGATCGTGGGGGACATCCGCCACAGCCGGGTCGCGCGCTCCCAGGTGCTCGCCTACAGCGCGCTCGGCGCCTCGGTGACCCTGGTCGCTCCGAGGAGCCTGCTGCCCCCCTCGCTCGAGGGGTGGCCCGTCGAGGTCGCCGACGACCTGGACGCGGCCCTCGGGGAGGCCGACGTCGTGTCGCTCCTTCGGCTGCAGGCCGAGCGGGGGAGCGGGGCCTTCGTCCCGACGCTGCGCGAGTACACCTCGCGCTTCGGGCTCACCGCCAGGCGGGCCGCGCGGCTCCGCCCCGACGCGGTCGTCACCCATCCCGGCCCCATGATCCGCGGCGTCGAGATCGCGAGCGACGTGGCCGACCTCCCCCAGGCGGTGGTGGTCCGCCAGGTCGCCAACGGCGTGGCGGTCCGCATGGCCGTGCTCTTCCTCCTGCTCGGGGGAGCGATGTGACTGCTCGCAGGGGCGATGTGAGCCGCGCGCTCGTGATCCGGGGTGCCGAGGTCCTCGACGCCGGCGGGCGACGGCGCGCCGACGTGGTGGTGGCCGACGGGGCGATCCGGGCGCTCGGTCCCGACGCCGCGCGCGAGGCCCCCCTCGGAGCGAGGGTGCTCGACGCGGCGGGCTGCGTGGTCGCCCCCGGCCTCGTCGACCTCCACGCGCACCTCCGCCAGCCCGGCAGGGAGGAGGCGGAGACGGTGGAGTCCGGGGCCCGCGCGGCCGCGCTCGGGGGGTACACCGCCGTCGTGGCCATGCCCAACACCGAGCCGGCGGTCGACTGCGCGGCGGTCGCCCGCGAGGTGCTCTCGCTCGGCGCGTCGGCGCCGGTCGAGGTGGCCGTTGCCGGCGCGATCACGGTCGGGAGGGCGGGGGAGCGGCTCGCGCCGATGGCCGAGCTCGCCGCGCTCGGGGTGCGGCTCTTCACCGACGACGGCGCCGGGGTCCAAGACGGGGCCCTCATGCGCCGGGCGCTCGACTACTCGAGGGACCTCGGGGTCACGCTCGCCGAGCACTGCGAGGACGACCGCCTCGCCGCCGGCGGCGCGATGCACGAGGGTGCGTGGTCCTCGCGCCTGGGGCTGCCGGGGGTCCCCGCGGCCGCCGAGGAGTCGATGGTCGCAAGGGACCTCGCGCTCGCCCGGCTCACCGGCGCCAGGCTCCACCTGCTGCACCTGTCGACCGCCGGTTCGGTCGAGCTGGTCCGCCGGGCGAAGACCGAGGGGATCGCGGTCAGCGCCGAGGTGACCCCCCACCACCTGGTCCTCACCGACGCGGCGTGCGCGGGCTACGACCCGATCTTCAAGGTGAGCCCGCCGCTGCGCGAGGCCGGCGACCTGGCAGCGCTTCGCGCCGGGGCGCAGGACGGGACCATCGACGCCATCGCGACCGACCACGCCCCGCACCCGCCCGAGGCGAAGGACCTGCCCTTCGACCACGCCCCGCCCGGGATGCTCGGGCTCGAGACGGCCCTTTCGGTCGCGCTCTCGGTCCTGGGCCTCGAGGCGGCGCTGGCCTGCCTCAGCTGGCGGCCCGCCGCGATCGCCGGCCTCGCGCCTCGCCACGGCGGCCCCGTCGCGCTGGGCGCGGCCGCCAACCTCTGCGTGATCGACCCCGAGGCGACGTGGACCGTCGACCCGGCGCGGCTCGCGAGCCGAAGCCGCAACACGCCGTTCGCCGGGTGGACCATGACCGGCCGGAGCCGCCACACGATCGTCGCGGGCGAGGCCGTCGTGATCGACGGGGAGCCGGTGCGGTGAGCGCAGCCCGGCGCGAGCCCGCGCTCCTCGTGCTTGCGGACGGCGAGGTGTTCGAGGGGGAGGCGGCGGGCTCCGTCCAGCCTGTCGCCACCGGGGAGCTCGTGTTCAACACCGCGCTCAGCGGCTACCAGGAGGTGCTCACCGACCCCTCCTACGCGGGGCAGGTGGTCGCCTTCACCTACCCGCACATCGGCAACTACGGGGTGAACGCCGACGACGACGAGTCGGGCCGTCCCCGCTGTTGCGGCGTCGTCGTGCGCGATCTCACGCCGACCCCGTCCAACTGGCGCGCGTCGGAGAGCCTCGAGGGATGGCTCGCCCGCCGCAAGATCCCCGCCCTGACCGGGGTGGACACCCGCCGGCTGACCCGCCACCTGCGCGAGAAGGGCGCGATGCCCTGCGCGTTCGGCACCGCAGAAGAGACCGTGCTGCGCGAGGCGGCCGCGCAGGCGCCGCCCACCGACGGACGCGACCTGGTGCGGGAGGTGACCACGTCCGCCCCCTACGTGCGCGGGGACGGGCCTCGGCGGGTCGTGGCGTACGACTTCGGGGTGAAAGAGACCATGCTGCGCCGGCTCGGCAGGCTCGCCACGGTCACGGTCGTACCCGCCTCGACTCCGGCCGCCGAGGTGCTCGCCAGAGAGCCCGACGGCGTCTTCCTCTCGAACGGGCCCGGAGATCCCGCCGCGCTCGCCGGGCCGACCGCGGCGGTCGCCGACCTGCTCGGGAAGGTGCCGATCTTCGGGATCTGCCTCGGCCACCAGCTCTTGTGCAGCGCCCTCGGCGGGAGCACTTACAAGCTGCCCTTCGGCCACCACGGCAGCAACCACCCGGTCCGCCGGCTGTCCGACGGGGCCGTCGAGATCACCAGCCACAACCACAACTACGCGGTGGCCGGCGTGCCCGGCGCGCAGGTGACGCACGTCGACCTCAACGACGGGGTCGTCGAAGGGGTGCGCGTCGACTCGGCCGGCGCGTTCTCCGTCCAGTACCACCCCGAGGCGGGCCCGGGCCCCCACGACGCCGGGTACCTGTTCGGCGCGTTCGCCGAGATGCTCGGGTAGTGCCGCGGCGCGACGACATCTCGTCGGTGCTCGTCATCGGCTCGGGGCCGATCGTGATCGGCCAGGCCTGCGAGTTCGACTACTCGGGCACCCAGGCGTGCCGGGTGCTGCGCGAGGAGGGCTACCGGGTGGTGCTCGCCAACTCGAACCCTGCCACGATCATGACCGACCCCAAGACCGCCGACCGGACCTACGTCGAGCCGCTGGACGCCGAGGTGCTCGAGGCGATCATCGCAAGGGAGCGCCCCGACGCGCTGCTCCCGACGCTCGGCGGGCAGACCGCGC
Organism: Acidimicrobiaceae bacterium; assembly: GCA_027339205.1. Lineage (GTDB taxonomy): Bacteria > Actinomycetota > Acidimicrobiia > Acidimicrobiales > RAAP-2 > JAJYVT01. Next base: position 14,293 of record DAHWOV010000046.1, read on the forward strand.
TCAACCTCACCATGGCGCTGCTCGAGCGCGGCGCGCTCGAGGGAGTCGAGGTGATCGGCGCCCGGCCCGACGCGATCCGCACCGCCGAAGACCGCGGCCTGTTCCGCCAGGCGATGACCGAGATCGGGCTCGAGGTCCCGAAGAGCGGCTTCGCGCACGGGCTCGACGAGGCGCTCTCGATCGCCGACGAGGTCGGCTACCCCGTGATGGTCCGGCCGAGCTTCATCCTCGGCGGGAAGGGGACCGGCATCGCGCAGCGCCGCGACGAGCTGGTCCGCCTGGCCGCCGACGGCCTCGACGCGAGCCCGGTCGGCGAGATCCTCGTGGAGCGGTCGATCGCGGGGTGGAAGGAGTACGAGCTCGAGGTCATGAGGGACCGCGCCGACAACTGCGTGGTCGTGTGCTCGATCGAGAACCTCGACCCGATGGGCGTCCACACCGGCGACTCGATCACGGTCGCGCCGGCCCAGACCCTGACCGACGTGGAGTACCAGGCGATGCGCGACGACGCCTTTGCGTGCCTGCGCCGGGTGGGGGTGGAGACCGGCGGGTCCAACGTGCAATTCGCCGTGGACCCCCGGACCGGCAAGCGCCTCATCATCGAGATGAACCCGCGGGTCTCGCGCTCGTCCGCGCTCGCCTCCAAGGCGACCGGGTTCCCGATCGCCAAGATCGCGGCCCGCCTCGCGGTCGGCTACACCCTCGACGAGATCCGCAACGACATCACGCGGGCCACGCCCGCGAGCTTCGAGCCGACGATCGACTACGTGGTCACGAAGATCCCGAGGTGGGCCTTCGAGAAGCTGCCGGGGACCGAGGGGAGGCTCGGCACCCGCATGCAGTCGGTGGGCGAGGTGATGGCCATCGGCCGCACGTTCTGCGAGTCGCTCCAAAAGGCGGTCCGCTCGCTCGAGCAGGGACGCGCCGGGCTCAACGCCGACCCGCACGAGCGCGAGCTCGACGAGCTCTCGGACGAGGAGCTGGTGGGCCGGCTCGCGGTGCCCACGCCCGAGCGGATCTTCGAGGTCGAGTGCGCGCTGCGCCGAGGCATCGGCCTCGACGCCGTCGCTGCGGCGAGCGGCATCGACCCGTGGTTCCTCGGCCAGATCGCGCGCCTCGCCGACGCGCGCCGCGACCTGCCCGACGCGCTCGACGCGCTGGACCGGCCGGCGTGGCGACGGATGAAGCAGCTGGGCTTCTCGGACGCCCAGCTCGCCTACCTCCTCGGCTGCGCAGAGGAAGAGGTGCGCGCGGCGCGGCTCTCGGCCAAGGTGGTGGCGACGTACAAGACCGTCGACACGTGCGGGGCGGAGTTTGAGGCGTTCACGCCGTACCACTACGCCACCTACGAGGACGAGGACGAGGTCCGACCCTCGGCGCGCGACCGGGTGGTCATCCTCGGGTCCGGGCCGAACCGGATCGGTCAGGGCATCGAGTTCGACTACTGCTGCGTGCACGCGTCCACGGCGCTGCGGGCGGCGGGCTACGAGACCGTGATGGTGAACTGCAACCCCGAGACCGTCTCCACCGACTACGACACCTCCGACCGCCTCTACTTCGAGCCGCTCACCGCCGAGGACGTCGCCAACGTGGTCGACGCCGAGTGGCGCGCCGGCGGGCGCCTGGCCGGCGTGGTCGTCTCGCTCGGCGGGCAGACCCCGCTGAAGCTCGCCCACTCGCTGCCGCCCGAGCTGGTCCTCGGGACCAGCCCTGCGTCGATCGACCGGGCCGAGGACCGCAGCCAGTGGAACGCCCTGTGCGAGGAGCTGGGCATCCCCCAGCCGCCCGGCGGCACGGCGACCACCGTCGACGAGGCCGTCTCGGTGGCGCGCCGCGTCGGCTACCCGGTGCTCGTCCGGCCGAGCTACGTGCTCGGGGGGCGGGCCATGGAGGTCGTGTTCGACGACGCCGAGCTCCGCCGGGTGATGGCGGGCCTGCGCCTCGAGCGCGAGGGCGGCGTCACCGCGCAGCGCCCGGTGCTCGTCGACCGCTTCTTGGAGGACGCAATCGAAGTCGACGTCGACGCCATCCGCGATCGCGCGGGCGAGGTCCTCGTCTGCGGGGTGATGGAGCACGTCGAGGAGGCGGGCGTCCACTCGGGCGACTCGGCGTGCGCCCTGCCGCCCCAGTCGCTGTCCGACGACGTGCTCGCCGCGCTCGACCGCCACACCCGTGCCCTCGCCGAGGCGCTGGCGGTCGAAGGCCTCTTAAACGTGCAGTACGCGGTCAAAGACGGGGTGGTCCACGTGCTCGAGGCCAACCCCCGCGCGAGCCGGACCGTGCCGTTCGTCGCGAAGGCCACCGGCGTGCCGGTCGCGGCGCTCGCCGCGCGGGTCATGGTCGGAGAGACGCTCGAATCGCTGCGCGCAGAGGGTGTGCTGGACGCGCGCGGCACGGTGGCGAGCCCCGGGCACGTGAGCGTGAAGGAGGCGGTCTTGCCCTTCGACCGGTTCCCTGGCGTCGACACGCTGCTCGGTCCCGAGATGCGCTCGACCGGCGAGGTGATGGGCGTGGACACGACGTTCGGGCTCGCGTTCGCCAAGAGCCAGCTCGCCGCAGGGGCACAGCTCCCGCGCGCGGGCACCGCGTTCCTCTCGCTCGCCGACCGCGACAAGCCGGCGGGGATCGCGCTCGCGCGCGGCCTCAGCGAGCTCGGCTTCTCGGTCGCGGCGACGCTCGGGACCGCCGGCTACCTGCGTGACCAGGGCGTGGCGGTCGAGACGCTCGTGGCCAAGGTGGGGGAGGAGGGGATCGCCGCAGACGCGGTCCAGCTGATCGCGAGCGGCAAGGTCCAGATGGTGGTCAACACCCCGAGCGGGCGCGGGTCGCGCGACGACGGCATGCACATCCGCGCGGCCGCGCTCGCCCACCACGTCCCGTGCATCACGACGCTCGCCGCCGCCCAGGCGGCCCTCGCGGGCATGTCCGACCGGGCGGTCCACCCGCTCGTTGTGCGCAGTCTCCAGGAGCTCCACGATGCGCCGGACCCTCGCTGATCGAAGCGCCCAGGCGACCCCGGCCACCCCGGCGCTGCTCGCGACCCGCGTCGGCAGGGTCGAGCTGCGCTCAGCGGTGCTGACCGCGTCGGGGACCTCGGGGCACGGCGCGGAGCTCGCCGGCTACGGGGAGCTGCAGGCGCTCGGAGCGGTGGTCGTGAAGTCCCTCGCGGCCCACCCGTGGCCTGGCAACGAGGGGATGCGGCTGCACGGTGCGGCGGGGGGCTCGATGCTCAACCGGGTGGGACTGCAGGGCCCGGGCGTCGCGGCGTGGCGCACCGAGAAGCTCCCCGCCCTGCTCGCCCGGCACGCGACCGTGGTCGCCAGCATCTGGGGACGGAGCGCCGAGGAGTTCGCCGCAGCCGCAGCCGCGCTCGCCGGCGCGCCGGGCGTGGTCGCGCTCGAGGTGAACGTGAGCTGCCCCAACCTCTCGGGCCACGTGTTCGCCCACTCGCCCGGCTCGACCGCGGCTGCTGTCGCGGCGGCCGTCGGCGCGCTGGGCGGGAGCGCCGCGGGCGCGGGCGGAAGCGCCATCCCGGTGTGGGCGAAGCTCAGCCCGGCGGTGGCCGACATCGTCGAGATCGCCGACGCGGCGCTCGGGGCGGGGGCCGCCGGGCTCACGCTGGTCAACACCATGCCGGGGATGTGGGTCGACGTCGAGGGACGCCGGGCGCCGATGGCGGGCGGCCTCTCGGGCGCCGCGCTCCACCCGGTCGCGGTGCGCGCCGTCTACGACTGCCGCCGCGCGTTCCGGGGAGCGGCGATCGTCGGGGTCGGCGGGGTCTCGTCGGGCGTCGACGCCGTGGAGCTGCTCATGGCCGGGGCCGACGCCGTCCAGGTCGGCACCGCGACCTTCGCCGACCCGCGCGCCCCCTGGCGCGTGCAGGAGGAGCTCGCGCGCTGGTGCGCGCGTCGCGCGACGAGCGTCGAGGAGATCGTCGGTGCGGCGCAGCGCTGAGGAGAGCTTCGGCGAGCGCGTCCGCGCTGCGGTCGGCTCGCTCGGCCCGCTGTGCGCCGGCATCGACCCGTCGCGCGCGGTGCTCGACCGCTTCGGGCTCCCCGACGACGCCGAGGGACTCGTCTCCTTCGGCGAGCGCTGCATCGAGGAGCTGCACGGCGTCGTCGGGGTCGTGAAGCCCCAGGTCGCCTTCTTCGAGCGGCACGGCGCGGCCGGACTGGCCGCCTTCGAGCGCGTCGTGGCGGTGGCGCGCGACGCAGGGATGCTCGTGATCGCGGATGCAAAGCGCGGCGACATCGCAAGCAGCGCCGAGGCGTACGCGGACGCGTGGTTCCGCGGCCCGCTGGCAGCCGACGCGCTGACGGCGTCCCCCTACGTCGGGGTTGACGCGCTCCTCCCGATGGTCCTGGCCGCCCGAGCGACCGGCCGCGGCCTCATCGTGGTGGTCACGAGCTCCAACCCCGAGGGCCGGGAGGTCCAAGGGGCCGTCCTCTGCGACGGGAGCACCGTCGAGCAGGCCATCCTCGGCAGGATCGGACAATGGAACGCAGAGGAGCTCGCCGCCCCGGCGGGGCCGGGACGGGCGGGGTTGGGCCGGGCGGGGCCGGGACGGGCGGGACCGGGAGGGGCGGGGCCGGGCCCGGCGCTGGGCTCGGTCGGCGCCGTCGTCGGCGCAACCGGGGGCACACCCCCCCAGGGCCTCGGCGAGCTGGGCGGGGTGGTGCTCGCGCCCGGCCTCGGCGCGCAGGGCGCCACCGTCTCCGACGTGGCTCGGCGCTTCTCGGGTTGCCCGCCGCGCAGCGTGCTCCCCGCAGCGTCGCGCGGCCTCCTGTCTTGTGGGCCCGAGGGCCTCCACGCGGCGGCCGGCCGCCTGAGAGACGAGCTCGCCGCGGTGCTCCCATGAGCGCCGCACCGGCACCCTCCCGGTCACCCTCGCCGCTTGGGTGCGGCGTCCGGCTCGGCGGAGGCTGTACAGTCGGCCCCATGCCGCAACCTCCCGCACTCACCCCCGAGCAGCGCCACGCCGCGCTCGAGAAGGCCGCCAAGGTGCGACGGGAACGGGCAGAGGTGAAGGAGAGGCTGAAGATGGGCTCTCTCACCCTGGCCGAGCTCCTGGACCAGGCGGAGTCCGACGAGACCGTCGGCAAGATGAAGGTGGTCGCCGTGCTCGAGTCCCTGCCGGGCCTCGGCAAGGTGAAGGCCCGCAGGCTCATGGCCGCCGTGGGCATCGCCGAGACCCGGCGGGTGCAGGGTCTCGGGGCCAAGCAGCGGGCCGATCTGCTCGAGCAGACCGCTTCGCGCTGACGACGTTCGTCCTCATCGGGCCCGGGGGCGCGGGCAAGGGCACCGTCGCGTCGGCGCTCACGACGCGCGTGCCCGGCCTGTGGCTGAGCCGCTCGTGGACGACGCGGCCGAGACGGCCCGGCGAGCCCGAGGACGCCTACGTCTGGGCGACGCCAGAGGAGTTCCGCCGCCGGATCGCGCAGGGCCGCTTCCTCGAGTGGGCGGAGTACCTGGGCAACCTCTACGGGACGCCGATGCCGGACCCGCCGCCGGGCAGCGACGTCCTCTTCGAGATCGACCTCCAGGGCGCCGAGCAGATCCTGGCGAAGCAGCCCGACGCGGTGGTCGTGCTCCTCCTCCCGCCCTCCCTCGACGTCCAGCGCGAGCGGCTGGTCGCGCGTGGCGATCCCGACGAGCAGATCCGCAGGCGGCTCGAGAAGGGCCGCGAGGAGGTCGAGCGGGGCCGGGAGCTCGCCGATCACGTGGTCGTCAACAAGGATCTGGCGCAGACCGTCGAGGATCTGGCCGGTATAGTGTCGAAGACCCGCAGAAAGGACGTCGATGCCCCGTAGCACGCTGATGGACCCGCCGATCGAGGAGCTCCTCGACAAGGTGGACTCGAAGTTCACCCTCGTCGCGCTCGGCGCGCTGCGTGCCCGGCAGATCAACGCCTACTACAACTCTCTCGGCGAGGGGCTCGGCCGGGTCGTCCCGCCCCAGGTCACCTCGGTGTCGGGCAAGCCGATCTCGATCGCCTTCGAGGAGATCGCCGCCGGCAAGATCGTCTACGAGCGCGCCGCCGGGGAAGAAGAGGACGACGCCGAGCAGCGCGCGCTGGCAGAGGCGATGGAGGCGGCCGTGGCGGGAGGTGCGTTCGGCGAGGACCCCGCCATCGTCGACGAGGGGCCGTCGGCCGGCTAGCCGGGCCGGCCGGGATCCTCGAAGAAGCACTCGCCCCGGTCCCCGTGCGGGTCGTCCTCGGCGTCTCCGGCGGCATCGCCGCCTACAAGGCGGTGGAGGTCTGCAGGCGCATCGTGGACGCGGGCCATCGCGTGACCCCCGTCCTCACCGACGCGGCCCGCCGGTTCGTCGGCGAGGCGACGTTCAGCGCCTTGGCGTCGGACCCCGTCCCTGCGGACCTCTGGGACCGCTGGGAGGGCAAGATCGCGCACACCGGGCTCGGTCAGGCGGCCGACCTGGTGGTCGTCGCACCCGCGACCGCCGACCTCCTCGCGCGCTACACGGCCGGGATGGCCGACGACCTGCTCACCGCCACGCTCCTCGCCACCCGCGCCCCGGTCCTCGTGTGCCCCGCGATGCACACCGAGATGTGGGAGCACCCGGCGGTCGTGGAGAACCTGGCGACCCTCGGGCGCCGCGGCGTGCACGTGGTGGGGCCCGAGACGGGCCGGCTCGCCGGTGGAGACGAGGGCGACGGCCGGATGGCCGAGCCCGAGACGATCGTCGCGGCCGCGCTGGGGCTGCTGGCCGCCCGCCGGGACCTCGTTGGGCGCCGTGTGGTCGTGAGCGCGGGCGGCACGCGCGAGGCGATCGACCCGGTGCGCGTGCTCACCAACCGCTCCTCGGGGAAGCAGGGCCACGCGATCGCCGAGGCGGCTCTCGCGCGCGGGGCGCAGGTGACGCTCGTGACCGCGTCCGCGCTCATGCCGCCCCCGGGGGCCGAGGTGGTGCGGGTGGAGTCCGCCGCGCAGATGCACGCCGCGATGGAGGCGGCCGCACAGGACGCCGACGTCGTGGTGATGGCCGCGGCGGTCGCGGACTTTCGGCCGGTGCAGGCGGCCGGCCAGAAGATGCACGGCGTCCCCGAGCCCGTCCTCGAGCCGACCCCCGACATCCTGGCGGGGCTCGCCTCCGCCCGGCGGCCCGGGCAGGTGCTGGTGGGGTTCGCGGCAGAGACGCAGGACGCGCTCGTGGGGGCGAGAAAGAAGCTGGAGCAAAAGGGGGTGGACCTCCTCGTGGTCAACGACGTGTCGGCGCCCGGCGCGGGCTTCGACCATGACACCAACGAGGTCGTCGTCCTCGACTCGGAGGGCGCCACGACGACCCTGCCGCTGCAGAGCAAGCGACGGGTCGCGGACGCGGTCTTGGACCGGGTGGTCGCACGTCTGGGCGGGCAGTCCGACGACACGGGAGCACGCTGATGAGAACCACCTTCACCTCGGAGTCGGTCACCGAGGGGCACCCCGACAAGATCGCCGACCAGATCTCCGACGCGGTGCTCGACGCGCTGCTCGAGAAGGACCCGATGAGCCGTGTCGCGTGCGAGTCGCTGCTCACGACCGGGCTCGTGGTGGTGGCCGGCGAGATCACGACGGAGACCTACGTCGACATCCCGACGATCGTGCGCGAGGTCGTCACCGAGATCGGCTACGACAACGACGCGTACGGGTTCAACGGCCACACCTGCGGGGTGATCGTGGCGCTCGACGGCCAGTCGCCCGACATCGCGCGCGGCGTCGACCGGGCCTACGAGCTGCGCAGCGGGTCGGGAGGCGAGGACCAGCTCAACGCGCAGGGCGCGGGGGACCAGGGGATGATGTTCGGCTACGCGTGCGACGAGACGCCGGACCTCATGCCGATGCCGATCTGGCTCGCGCACCGCCTCTCGCAGCGGCTGTCCCAGGTGCGGCGCGTCGGCGTGCTGCCCTACCTGCGCCCGGACGGCAAGACCCAGGTCAGCGTCGCCTACCAGGACGGACGGCCGGTCGCGATCGACACCGTGCTGATCTCCACGCAGCACCAGCCGGGCATCGACCTCGAGACGCTCCTGCTCCCGGACCTGAGCGAGCACGTGGTCCACCCGCTTTTGCCCAAGGACCTCGACACCGCGCACATGAGGCTCCTCGCCAACCCGACCGGCCGCTTCGAGCTCGGAGGCCCGCACGCGGACGCGGGCCTCACCGGCCGCAAGATCATCGTCGACACCTACGGCGGCATGGCGCGCCACGGAGGCGGCGCGTTCTCGGGCAAGGACCCCTCCAAGGTCGACCGCTCTGCGGCCTACGCGGCGCGCTGGGTGGCCAAGCACGTCGTGGCGGCCGGTGCGGCGCGGCGCTGCGAGCTGCAGGTCGCCTACGCGATCGGCCTTGCACGTCCGGTGTCGCTCTCGCTCGAGACCTTCGGGACCGAGACCGTCGATCCGGGCCGGATCGTCGCTGCGATCGACGAGCTGTTCGACCTCCGTCCCGCGGCGATCATCCGCGACCTCGACCTGCGGCGCCCGATCTACCGGCGCACCGCCACCTACGGGCACTTCGGCCGCAGCGACAAGGAGTTCACCTGGGAGCAGACGCCGAAGGTGGAGGACCTCCGCCGCGCGCTGGGCCTCTGATCGTCCGCGTCGTCTGCGACGTGCCGGCGGTGAGCCGGCGCCGCTTCGACTACGCGGTGCCCGAGCGCTGGCGGGCGGGCATGCGGCCCGGTGCGCGCGTGCGCGTGCCGTTCCATGGACGCCGGGTCGGCGCGTGGGTCGTCGAGTGCGACGTGACGCCGCCACCCGGGGTGGCGCCGCGAGAGGTGACGGGGGTCTCGGGATGGGGCCCGCCCCCGGCGGTCCTCGAGCTCGCAGAGTGGGCGTCGTGGCGCTGGGCGATCCCCCTCGCCACGCTGCTCAGGACGGCTTCGCCGCCCCGCAACGTCTGGGAGCTCCCCGCCGCCCCGTTCGCGCACCGGGGCCAGGCTGGGGGGGGCTCCGCAGGGTCGGGCGTCGCCGCAGCGCCCCGTGGCGCGGTCCCGGGCCCCACCGCCCCGGCGTGGGAGCCTTGGGTGACGCTGCGCCGGCTGCCGCCCGACCAGGACCTCCTCGGCGTGGTCCTCGAGGCCGTCGCCGCCGCCGACGCGGCCGGGCGGCCGGCGCTCGTCCTCGCGCCGGGCACCGGGTGGGCCGAGCGGCTCACGGGGCGGCTGCGCGCACGAGGCCTCGAGGTGGCGTCGAGCTGGGCGGAGGCCGCGGCCGGGTGGCCGGTTGTGGTGGGGTCGAGGGCGGCGGCCTGGGCCCCGGTGCCCAGGCTCGGGGCGGCGGTGGTGCTCGATGCGCACGACTACCACGAGCGCTACGACGCGGCGGACGTCGTCGCCGAGCGCGCCAGGCGCGACGGCGCGCCGTGCGTCCTCGTCTCCCCCTGCCCGAGCGCGGTCCAGCGGGTCCGCTACGGCCGGCCCGTCGTGGAGCCGCGGGCGCACGAGCGAGCGCGGTGGCCCGCGCTGCACGTGGTCGACCGCCGGGCCGCCGATCCCCGCACCGGCCTCCTCTCCGAGGAGCTCGTCCGGCTCGCACGCGGCGTGCTCGCCAAAGGCGGGCGGCTCGTGTGCGTCCTCAACCGCACCGGGAGGGCTCGGCTGCTCGCGTGCACGGCTTGCGGCGCGCTCGCGCGCTGCGCCGTCTGCGGGCGCGCAGTGGAGTCGACAGGTGACGTGCTCGTGTGCAGGGGCTGCGGCGCGACCCGCCCGATGGTCTGCGCACAGTGCGGGTCGTCCCGCCTGAAGACCCTCCGCCAGGGCGTCGGTCGCGTGCGCGAAGAGCTCGAGGCGCTCCTCGGGGTGCCGGTCGCCGAGGTGTCGGGGCGCCCCGGCGTCGAGGCCGTCCCCGACACGGCGGTGCTCGTGGGCACCGAAGCGGTCCTCCACCGGGTGCGCCACGCGGCGGCAGTGGCCTTCTTGGACTTCGACCAGCACCTGCTCGCACCCCGATTCGTGGCGGGCGAGGAGTCGCTCGCCCTGCTCGTGCGGGCGGGGCGGCTCGTCGGGGGCCGGGGATCGCCCCGACGCGGCGACCCGGGCCTCGTGATGGTGCAGACCCGGCTGCCCGGCCACGACGTGCTCGCGGCGGCGGCGGCCGGCGACCCGGGACTGTTCACAGAGCTCGGGCTGCGAGCCGAGCTCCGGCTCCCCCCCTTCTCCGCGCTCGCGACCGTGCGGTCCGAGGAGCCCCCCGTGCTCGGCGCCCAGGGCGTGGAGGTGTCGGCGCTCGGTCCGGGGCGCTGGCTCCTTCGCGCGCCGGACCACCGGACCCTCGCGGACGCCGTCGCGCCCCTGCACAAAGGAGCCCGCATCGACCCGGTCGACGTCTAGGCTGGACGCGGTGCTCACGATCCGCACGTACGGCGACCCCGTGCTCAAGCATCCCACGAAGGACGTCGAGGAGATCGACGGCCGTGTGGCGAAGCTCGTCGACGACATGCTCGAGACCATGTACGCGGCACCCGGCGTCGGCCTCGCCGCCAACCAGGTCGGCGTGCAGCGGCGCCTCTTCGTCTACGACGTCGGCGAAGGTCCCCACGTCGTCATCAACCCAAGGATCACCGAGACCTCCGGAGAGTGGGCCTTCGAGGAGGGCTGCCTGTCGGTGCCGGGCCTCAGCTGGACGATCGTCCGGCCCAACCGGGTGCACCTCGTCGGGCTCGACCTCGACGGCACCGAGGTGTCGATCGACGCCGAGGAGTACCCGGCGCGCGTCTTCCAGCACGAGGTCGATCACCTCGACGGCACCCTCCTGATCGAGCGCCTCGACGAGGACCAGCGGCGCGAGGCTTTGAGGACGCTGCGCGCCCGTGTGCTCGCAGGCTGACCTCTAGGGCAGGCGGCAGCGGTCCGCACCCTCGTCTACCTGGGCACTCCCGCGCTCGCGGCGACGTCGCTGCGGGCGCTCGTCGATGCGGGGCACGACGTGGCGCTCGTCGTCACGCGCCCCGACCGCCGCCGGGAGAGGGGAGCCGGCGCCTCGCCGAGCCCGGTGAAGAAGGAGGCCGAGGCGCTGGGGATCCCCGTCGCCCACGACGTCGACGCGGTCCTCGAGACGGGCGCGGACCTGGGGGTCGTCGTCGCCTACGGCCGCATCGTCCCCGCCCGCGTGCTCGAACGCCTGCCGATGGTGAACCTCCACTTTTCGTTGCTGCCTCGCTGGCGCGGCGCCGCGCCCGTCGAGCGGGCCATCCTCGCGGGAGACGAGGTGACGGGCGTGAGCGTGATGGCGCTCGAGCGCGGGCTCGACACGGGCCCGATCTATGCACGCGAAGCGGTTGCGATCGCCCCGGGCGAGCACCTGAAGACGCTGCGCGACCGGCTCGCTGGGGTCGGCACGCGCCTGCTCCTCGAGGTCCTGAGCGGCCCCCTTCCCGAGCCCGAGCCCCAGCGCGGCGAGCCCACCTACGCCGAGAAGCTCGACCCCGAGGCGCTCCACCTCACATGGAAGCGCCCGGCGACCGAGCTCGCGCGGGTGGTCCGCCTGGATCGCGCGTGGACTACCTGGCGCACACGGCGCCTCCTCGTGCTCGATGCCGAGGCGGTCGACGACGAGGGGCACGAGACCGGCACGAGGCCTGCGCCGGGGACTCTCCGAGGCGACGCGGTGGTGGCCGGCTCGGGCGCCTTGCGACTGCGCCGTGTCCAACCCGAAGGCCGCGCGCCGATGGACGCGGCTGACTGGCTGCGCGGGGCGCGTCCGGTCGCCGGGGAGCGGCTCGGCGGCTCGTAGGCTGGGCGCCGTGCCACGGGACCCGGGCGCGCCCGGCGCGCTGAAGATCGCCCCCTCGCTCCTCTCCGCGGACTTCGGGAGCCTCGCAGAAGCGGTCGGCGAGGTGGCAAGCGTCGCCGACTGGCTCCATGTCGACGTGATGGACGCGCACTTCGTGCCGAACCTCACGATCGGCCCCCCCGTCGTGGCGTCCCTGCGGAAGCACTCGGGGCTGTACTTCGACTGCCACCTCATGATGACCGACCCCGGCGACTACCTCGAAGCGTTCCGGGACGCCGGGGCTGACGGGTGCACGGTCCACGTCGAGGTCGGGCGGACCGCAGAGCTCCTCGGCGAGTGCCGCTCGCTCGGCCTGCGGGCGGGGCTCGCGGCGAACCCGGACACGCCCTTCGAGGCGGTCGAGCCCTACCTCGGAGGGGTCGACCTCGTGCTGTGCATGACGGTGTTCCCAGGGTTCGGCGGCCAGGAATTCATGCCCGAGGTGCTCTCCAAGGTCGAGGCGGTCCGCCGCGCGCTCGACGAGCGGCGCCTCTCGGCCGACGTCGAGGTGGACGGCGGGATCGACCGCGTCAGCGCGCCACGGGCGGCCGCTGCGGGGGCCAACGTGTTCGTCGCGGGCTCCGCCATCTTCGGTGCGGACCGCCCGTGGGAGGCGGCCGAGGAGATCCGCGCGTCGGTGAGCGGCCACGTGCGCCGCTGAGGAAGGAATAGCGCTCGCACCCGCGGCGTTCGTCGCGCGCATGGCCCCTCCCATCGTGCCCCCGTCCCACCGCGACCTCCTCGACGCCGACGTCGCCGTGCTCGCGACGATCGGGCCCGACGGCCGCCCGCAGCTCTCTGCCGTATGGTTCCTCTGGGAGGACGACCACGTCCGGCTCTCGCTCCACAAGGGCCGTCAGAAGACCAAGAACCTGCTCGCCAACCCCGCCTGCAGCCTCCTCATCCTCGACCGTGCCGCACCGACCCGCTATCTCGAGCTGCGGGGAGATGCCGAGATCGCCGAGGACCCGGACTACGAATTCGCTGCACGCGCAGGCAAGAAGTACGGCGCTGACCTCCGAGAGTTCGACGACGGCGGCCCCGGGCGAGTGGTCGTCACGATCCGCGCGGTCCGGATCAACGCCGTCGACGTCGCAGCCGGCGACTGAGGGCGCACTGTTCTCGGCGTGAGCTCCCTGCGGGCCCGGGTGCGCAGGGCGAGAGCTGACCGACTCAGCGCGTCGAAGAGCTTGAGCTCGCTTCGGGCGCCGGCGCTTCCTTCTCAACGGCGAGGGGCGCCGCAGCCCCCGGTAGACTTCCCTGGCCACAGGCGCGCACGTGGCGTGCCGCAGGAGCGTGGAGGCGAGGTGCAGCCGACGATGGCCGGGACGCCCGGCACGGCGCAGGACGAGCGCGAAGAGCGCGACGAGCGCGACGAGCGCGACGAGCGCCACATGGCCAGGGCGATCGCCGCGGCCGCCGGCGCGCGCCTGCACAGCTCGCCCAACCCGTGGGTGGGTGCGGTCCTCGTGACCGACGCGGCCACCTACCAGGCCGCCACCGCGCCGCCCGGCGGCCCGCACGCCGAAGTCGGCGCGCTCCGGCTCGCCGCGCAAGCCGGCGACACGACCGCGGGCGCCACCTTGTACACGACGCTCGAACCCTGCGCGCACTTCGGGCGGACCGCCCCGTGCGTGGACGCGATCGTGGCCGCCGGGATCGGCCGGGTGGTCGTGGGGGTGAGGGACCCGGACCCCGCCGTCGACGGCCGCGGCATCGAGGCCCTGCGGCAGGCGGGCGTGGAGGTGACCCTCGGCCAGCACGCCGCCGAGGTGGAGCGCCAGCTCGCGCCCTACCTGAAGCACCGGCGCACCGGGAGGCCGTGGGTCGTCCTGAAGCTCGCCGCGACGATGGACGGGAGAACGGCGGCGCCGGACGGCTCGAGCCGCTGGATCACCGGCGAGGAGTCTCGTCGGGACGTCCACGCGCTCCGTGCGGCTTCCGACGCGGTGCTCGTCGGTGCGGGGACCGTGCGCGCCGACGACCCCGAGCTCACGGTGCGGCTGGTCTCGACCTCCGACGGCGTGCGCCAGCCCCTCCGGGTGGTGCTCGGCCGGGCCCCGGGCCAGGCGAGGGTCCATCCGGCCCTCGAGCTGTCGGGGGATCCCGAGGCCGTGCTCGAGCGGCTGGGTGCGCTCGGGGTGCTCCAGCTGCTCGTCGAGGGCGGTCCGAGGGTCGCGCACGAGCTGCACGCTGCCGGGCTCGTCGACCGCTACGTCGTGTACCTCGCACCCGCGCTCTTCGGCGGCGACGACGGCGCGCCGATCTTCCGCGGGCCCGGCGCGGCGACGATCGCGGACGTCTGGCGCGGGCGGATCGTGTCGGTCGACCAGCTGGGCGAGGACCTCCGCGTCGAGCTGGGTCCCGCAGGCGAGGCGGCCTGATGCCCTTCTCGGCGGTCGAAGAGGCCATCGACGCCCTGGCGCGCCTCAAGATGGCGGTCGTGGTCGACGACGAGGACCGCGAGAACGAGGGTGACCTCGTCATGGCCGCCGAGGCCGCCACGCCCGAGACCATCGCCTTCTTCCTCGCGCACACCTCGGGGGTGATCTGCGTGCCGGTCACTCCCGAGCGCGCAGACGAGCTCGAGCTGCCGCTCATGGTGAGCGACAACACCGAGTCGCAGCGGACCGCCTTCACGGTCAGCGTCGACGCGCGCGCCACGACGACGACCGGGATCTCCGCCGCCGACCGCGCGGCGACGATCCGGGCGCTGGTCGACCCCCGCACGCGCCCGTCGGACCTCAACCGGCCGGGGCACATCTTCCCGCTGCGCGCCCGTACGGGGGGCGTCCTCAAGCGGGCGGGCCACACGGAGGCCACCGTCGACCTCGCCCGCGCCGCGGGGCTCTCGCCGGTGGGCGTGCTCTGCGAGATCGTGAGCGCGGACAAGTCCTCGATGGCGCGCCTCCCCGAGCTCGAGCGGTTCGCCGAGCGCCACGGGCTGCCGCTCATCTCCATCGCGGACATCATCCGCTGGCGCTCGCGGACCGAGAAGCTCGTGCGCCAGGTCTCCGAGGCACGCATCCCGACCGAAGGCGGCGACTGGCGCGCGGTCGTCTACGAGTCGGTGCTCGACGGCGACCAGCACCTGGCGCTCGTGAAGGGGGAGATCGGACCCGACCTGCTCGTCCGGGTCCACTCGGAGTGCCTGACCGGCGACGTGTTCGGGTCGTTGCGCTGCGACTGCGGGCCCCAGCCCGAGGCCGCGATGGAGCTCATCGAGAAGGAGGGCCGCGGGGTCGTCGTCTACCTGCGCGGGCACGAGGGACGCGGCATCGGCCTCGCGCACAAGATCCGCGCCTACCGTCTCCAAGAAGAGGGCCACGACACGGTCGACGCCAACCTCGCGCTGGGGCTCCCGGTGGACTCGCGCAACTACGGCATCGGCTCCCAGGTGCTGGCGGACCTGGGCGTCACCACCATGCGGCTCATGACCAACAACCCGGCGAAGTACGGGGGCATCGAGGGGTTCGGGCTCGAGATCGTCGAGCGTGTGCCCCTGCAGCCAGCCGCCAACCCCGAGAACCTCGCGTACCTGCGCACCAAGCGCGAGCGCATGGGCCACCTCATCGAGGGGCTCGACGCCGGCGGGCACGGGGCGCGCTGAGGGCGCGCTGAGGCCGATGGGCGCACAGACCGGTCCGGGGATCCCCCCCGGCGCACTCGAGGACCTCCCTTCACGCGTCGGCAGGGTGCTCGCGGCGGGGCCTGTTCTCGCGCCGGGCAAGCTCGCGGCCGAACCGCGGCCGGGTCGCGGCCTGCGGGTGGCCGTCGCCTGCTCGCGCTTCAACGGCGAGGTCACCTGGCGGCTCCTCGAGGGGGCGCTCAGCGCGCTCGCCGAGTGCGGGGTCGACCGCAACGACGTGACCGTCGCCTGGACGCCCGGCGCCTTCGAGCTCCCGCTGGCCGCGCAGGCGCTCGCAGAGGGAGGGGCCGACGCCGTGGTGTGCCTCGGGGCCGTCGTGCGCGGGGAGACGGACCACTACGAGCTGGTTGCGGGGGAGTGCGCGCGCGGCATCCAAGACGTCCAGCTCTCCACCGGCGTCCCCGTCGCCTTCGGGGTGCTCGCGACCGACGACACCGCCCAGGCGCTCGCGCGCTCGGAGCCCGGCGAGGGCAACAAGGGGCGCGAGGCCGCCGCGACCGCCGTCGAGATGGCGCGTCTGTTGCGCGAGCGCTGAGCCGTGCTCCGCATCGTGCTCCCCAAGGGGTCGCTCGAGCGCGCGACCTTGGAGCTGTTCGAGGCTGCCGACCTCGCGGTCTCGCGCGCGTCCGACGTCGACTACCGCGCGTCGATCTCGGACCCCCGCGTCCACGAGGTGCGGATCCTGCGCCCCCAGGAGATCCCCGCCTACGTCGCCGACGGGCTCTTCGACCTCGGGATCACTGGACGGGACTGGATCGAGGAGCGAGGAGCCGACGTGGTGTCCCTGGGGGAGCTCGCCTACTCCAAGGCCACCGCGGAGCCGATCCGCGTCGTCCTGGCGGTCGCCGAGGGCTCCGCGTGGAGGAGCCTCGCCGACCTCGCCGACGCGTCGACGCGCGACGGGCGGCCCCTCCGGGTGAGCACCGAGTACCCGAACCTCACCACCCGGGCGCTGGCGGCGCACGGGATCGAGGCGGACGTCTCCCTCTCCTACGGCGCCACGGAGGCGAAGGTCCCCGAGATCGCCGACTGCGTCGTGGAGATCACCGAGACCGGCCGGGCGCTCCGCGCGGCGGGCCTGCGCGTCCTCGAGACCCTGCTCGTCTCGCACACCGAGCTGATCGCCAACCGCGCGTCTGCCGAGGACCCGGTGAAGCGCCACGCCATGGCGCAGCTGCACACGCTCCTCGCAGGCGCGCTCGAGGCGCGTGAGAAGGTGCTCGTGAAGCTCAACGTGCCGCCCGACCGGCTCGACGCCGTGGTCGGCGTCCTGCCCTCCATGCGGGCGCCGACGGTGTCGGAGCTCTCGGGCGGGGGCGGCTTCGCCCTGGAGACCGTCGTCGCGAAGGCCGACATCAACACGCTGATCCCGGCGCTCAAGGACGAGGGGGCGACCGACATCCTCGAGCTGCCGCTCTCCAAGATCGTGCACTGAGCCGTGGTGCGTTCGGTCCGTCTCGGGGTGGTCACGGCCTTCGACGAGCAGCGGGGGCTCGGCAGCGTGGCCGACGACGCGGGCGGGCGTTGGGCCTTCCACTGCACCCAGATCGCCGACGGCACGCGCACGATCGCGCCGGGGACGCGGGTGGCCTTCCTCGAGGCGGCCGGCCATCTCGGCCGCATGGAGGCCGTCGGGCTCACCAAGCTCGACGGCCGGCCCGCCTGATCGACCGATCGCTTCAGGTCGCGGGCGCCCGGCTGGCGCCGGGGGAAGGGCCTGCGCCCGCGCCGTTGCCCGTGCCCGTGCCCGTGCCCGTGCTGCCGGGCTGACCGGTCCGGCCGCCGGCGCCCTGGTCGGCTGCGGCGATCTGCACGAACGCCAGCCTGATCTGGGCGAGCGCGTCGCGCAGCGGCGCGTGCGCCTCACCCAGCCGCTCGCCGAGCCCGTCGACGAGACAGCCGAGCGCGTCGATGGCAAGCCGGGCGTTGTCCAGGCGCGGGGAGGTTTCCGAGAGGTAGACGGCGGCGAGCTCGAACAGGCCGTAGCAGTGGTTGGCCACCACCACCTCGGCGGGCGCCTCTGCGAGCTGCTGGCGAAGGACGTCGAGGTCGCCCGCCGCCTCGTCTCGCCCGGCGCTGCCCTCCGGGCCGGGGGCGGGTGCGCCGGGTCCGGGGCCGCCG
>DAHWOV010000059.1:0-5092 GCA_027339205.1 Acidimicrobiaceae bacterium
GCGGACCCGCTCACGGGCGCTCCCAAGCCGCTGACGGCCTCGTCGCTCGCCGAGCTCGGGCTCCGGATCGTCGGCAGGTGACCGGGCTGTTCGAGGCCGCGGCCGAGGAGCGGCTGCGGTCCCGTGCGCCTCTCGCCGCACGACTGCGTCCCCGCACGCTCGACGAGGTGGTCGGCCAGCGGCACCTCGTCGGTCCGGGTGCGCCGCTGCGGGTGCTCGTCGAGCGCGATCGCATGGGGTCGGTGGTGCTCTGGGGGCCGCCCGGCAGCGGGAAGACCACGCTCGCGCGGCTCGTGGCGGAGACCACGAAGAAGGAGATGGTGGCCCTCTCCGCGGTCGTCGCCGGCGTGAAGGACGTCCGTGAGGCGATCGAGGGAGCCCGCCGCCGGCTCGGGGAGCAGGGCCGGGGAACGATCCTCTTCGTCGACGAGGTCCACCGGTTCAACAAGGCGCAGCAGGACGTGCTCCTGCCGGCCGTCGAAGAGGGGGTCGTGGTCTTCGTGGGCGCGACGACCGAGAACCCGTTCTTCGAGGTGAACCCGCCGCTCATGAGCCGAGCGACCCTGTGGCGTCTCGAGCCCATCGACGACGCCGACATGGAGGAGCTGGTGCGCCGGGGGCTGGCGGCCGAGCACGCCCAGGCAGCCGACGACGCGATCCGGGCGGTGGTCGGGGCAGCCGAGGGTGACGCGCGCGCGGCGCTCACGACCCTCGAGGTCTCGGTGGCGCTGGCTGTTGCACGCGCCGGGGGAGACGTCGCGGACCCGATCGTCGTCAGCGTCGACGACGTCGGGCGCGCCCGGGCAGGGCGGCTCTACCACCAGGGCGTCGACGAGCACTACGACCAGGTGAGCGCGTTCATCAAGAGCATCCGCGGCTCGGACCCCGATGCGGGCCTCTACTGGCTGGCGAGGCTGCTCGACGCGGGCGAGGACGCGCGCTTCGTGGGCCGGCGCCTGGTGA
Source organism: Acidimicrobiaceae bacterium (assembly GCA_027339205.1). Lineage (GTDB taxonomy): Bacteria > Actinomycetota > Acidimicrobiia > Acidimicrobiales > RAAP-2 > JAJYVT01. The sequence goes on from DAHWOV010000059.1 coordinate 964, forward strand.
TCCTGGCGAGCGAAGACGTCGGGATGGCCGACCCCCAGGCCCTCGTGGTGGCCGACGCGGCGGCGCGCGCGGTGGAGATGGTGGGGTTGCCCGAAGCGGCGCTCAACCTCGCCCACGCGGTCGTCTACCTCGCCTGTGCACCGAAGTCCAACCGGGTGACCGTCGCGCTCGGGCGAGCCCGCGGCGACGTGCGCGGATCGGAGCGCGCCGAGGTGCCCGCACATCTGCGCGACCGCCACTACCGAGGTGCCGAGACGATCGGGCACGGTACCGGCTACCGCTACCCGCACGACGCGCCGCAAGGCTGGGTGCCCCAGCAGTACCGTCCGGCCGCGCTGGAGGGCCACGTGTACTACGAGCCCTCGGAGCACGGCGCGGAGCGAGACGTCGCGCGCCGCCTCTGGCGGCTCCGCCCACGCGATGGACGGCCTCCTGGCGCCGCGTAGCATCGGCGCCGCATGACCCCGCCGTCACCATGCGCTCGGAGGGACTGACCGGTGGGAGGGATGTCCCGCGGGTTGCAGCTGCACAACCCCTTGGTGGTCTCCGCGTTCCACCGGGCGCTCGTGGACCGGTTCCTCGTCGTGCTCGCGGTCGCAGCGCTGCTCGCGCTGCTCTGGAGCGCCGTGGCCGCGGTCCGGCGCCGCAGCATCCGCCGCGTCGTGCTGAACGAGGGGGCAGGGCAGCGCGCGGACCTCGGCGCGGAGCTCGGGGCAGGGCTGGGTGCGGTCCGCGGCGCGGGGCCGGGAGCGGCCGCGCTCACGGCCGTCGAGCCCCCAGGACGCCGGTTCGTGCGCGGCGCGTTCGGCCTGCTGTGGATCCTCGACGGGCTGCTCCAGGCCCAGAGCGCGATGCCGCTCGGGCTGCCCGCGGGCGTCGTGCGGCCGGCGGCGGCGGGCTCGCCCGGCTGGGTGCTCCACCTGGTGAGCGTCGGCACGACGGTCTGGGGCAACCACCCGGTGGAGGCGGCGGCCTCCGTGGTGTGGATCCAGGTCGCCATCGGCGTCGCGCTCCTGGTCGCGCCGCGGGGTCGCTGGTCGCGTACCGCCGGCGTGGTGAGCGTCGGGTGGGGTCTGGTCGTGTGGGTCTTCGGCGAGGCCTTCGGCGGCCTCTTCGCGCCCGGTGCGCAGTGGGCGTTCGGCTTCCCGGGGGCGGCGCTCTTCTACGTGGTGGCTGGTGGGCTGGTCGCGCTTCCCGAGCGCTGGTGGCGCGGTCCGCGCCTTGGCCGCGTCGTGACCGGCGCGCTGGGGATCTTCTTCCTCGGCATGGCACTCCTGCAGGCATGGCCGGGCCGCGGCACGTGGCGCGGCGGCCGCTCGGCGCCGATCGCGGTGATGGCCGCGGCGATGGCGAGGACTTCGCAGCCACGCGTGCTGTCCCGGTGGGTCGCCGCCTTCGGGTCCTTCGACGGTGCGCACGGCTGGGCCGTGAACCTGTTCCTCGTCGTGGCACTCGGTCTTCTCGGCGTGGCGCTCGTCACCGGCCGGCGGCGAGTGGTGCTCGCGGGGGCCGGAGCCGCGGTGCTCCTCCTGCTCGCCGACTGGGTGCTCGTGCAGGATCTCGGGCTCCTGGGCGGCCTGGGCACGGATCCCAACTCCATGGTGCCGACGCTCCTCCTGCTCGCCGGCGGCCTTCTCGCGCTCCTTCGGCCACCGGTCGAGGTGCGAGAGCCGGTGTTCCTCTCCGTGCGCGGTCTCGCCGAGACGCCAGCGCCGCGCCGCTGGGAGCTCCTGGCGCCCGGTGTGGTCGCCCGCACGGCCGGGTTCGTGCTGACCGTCGCGGTGGGGCTCGTCGGCGTGATCCCGATGGCCGTGGCGGGGGCGAGCCCGAACGCGTCCCCGATCGTGACCGAGGCGCTGAACGGGGTCCCGGGCCAGGTGGACGCTCCGGCACCTCCGTTCAGCCTCGTCGACCAATCCGGCAGTGCGGTCTCGCTCGCAGGCTTGCGGGGCAAGGCCGTCGCCCTCACCTTCCTCGACCCTGTCTGCACGCGGACATGCCCGCTCATCGCGCAGACCTTCCGCCGGGCGGACGTGCTCCTCGGCGCCCGGGCGGCGAAGGTCGAGCTCGTGGCCATCGTGGCCAACCCCGTCTACCGATCGGTGGCGACCGTCGATGCGTTCGACCGCCAGGAGGGGCTGAACGGCGTTGGCAACTGGCTGTACCTCACCGGATCCAAGAGGCAGCTCGCGCAGGTGTGGAAGGCCTACGGCATCGAGGTCGAGCTGGCGCCGGCAGGAGCGATGGTGAACCACAGCGAGATCGTGTTCGTGATCGGTCCGCGAGGACGGATGCGAGCCGTGCTCAACTCGGACCCTGGTGCGACATCGAGCGCGCGCCTGTCGATGGCGACCTTGGTCTCCGACGAGCTGCGAGCCGTCATGGAGCGGTGAGGCGCGCGCGCACGGCCGCGGTCGACCACGAAGGACGTGTGCGTCCCGCCGGCCGCCTGTCGCGTCTTGCGGTCGCGGGCGCCACGCTCGTGTGCGGGATGGGCGCCTGGATGGCCGTTCCGGCAGGCGTGTCGGCTGGCACCACCGCCCGGTCACCCCGATCGGGGCATGCGGCGCACGCAGGTCCCGCGGACGCGGGGCTCGAGCAGAGCTGGACGAGCGGCGCATCGGCGTGGGCGGTCGTCGCGCTCGGCGACCTGGGCCGGAAGCTCGACACCTTCTGGGAGATCGTGGTCCGCCCTGCGGGTACGCCGCGATGGAGCGTGGTGACGCCTCCAGGGGTCGCGTCGAACGGCGGGTTCTCGGCCGAGGGGACGCCGGGGGGGAGCAGCGGGGCGGGTGTCGTGACCGCGGGGTTCCAACCGAGCCAGTACCTCACCTACTCGCCGATCGCCTCGACCGACGACGGCGGGAAGACTTGGACGGCCGGCACCCTCGCCTCCGGCTTGCTCCCGGTGGCCGACGCGGTCGCAGCGGAGCCCGACGGCGCGGTGCTCGCGCTGGTGCGGGCGGGTGGAGGCGCCCTGTTGCGCTCCGCTGGCTCGCTCACAGCGTGGAGCACCCTGGTCGGTCGCCGGGCGCTCGACGCGACCCGGGCGGGACGCGCGTGCGGCGTCCTCGCGCTGAGCGCGGTGGTGGCGTCGGGCTCCTCATCTCCGGAGCTGGGCGCGGCGTGCGGCGTGCCCGGCGTCGTGGGCCTGTTCCACCTCTCCTCGAGCGGCTGGGTGGCGACACACGTCCGGGCGCCCGCCGGCGCGCGTTCGACCTTCACGGTCCTCAGGCTCGCGTCCGGTCCGGTCGGGACATGGGCGCTTGCCGAGGGACGGGGACCACGCTCCGCGTCGCTCGTCGCGCTGTGGCGTGCGGGGCCCGCGGCGCGCTGGCGAGCGTCGCCGCAGGTACGGCTCCACGGCTCGGTCCTCTCGACGGCCGCGCTCGGGGGCCGCTCGCTGCTGATCGCCACAGGCAGCGGGTTCCGAACGCAGGATCTCCTTTGGACCGGGGGGCCGGGGACCCACTGGCGGTCCCTCGGCCCGCCTCCCGCCGGGACTCAGGTGGTCGTTCCCGCTCCCGGTCTCGCTTCGCTCGCGCCTGCGGGTGCGGCGCCGGCTGCGGGTCCTGGCCCCCTCAGCGCGCTCGTCGTGGCGGGCAGCGAGGTGACCGTCTGGCATCGGGCACCCACGGGTCGCTGGGGACCCAGCGCCCAGAGGCTGCACGTGCCGGTCGAGTACGGGTCTTCGACATGATGCCCGGCGAGCACACGGCTGGTCGAGACGTCGTAACGACGATCCGGCGGGTCAGGGGTGCCGCACGATCGCGATTGCTCCCATGGCCAAGAAGAGTGCCGTGAGGTACGTGATCGAGTAGGCGAACAGCCTCATCGCCCGTTTCGGGCTCGGGTCGGATCGCAGCGCGAGCGCGTAGGAGAAGAGCCCCGCGTCCAGTGCGACGGTGATCCCGACGAACACCCAGCCCAGATGCGAGACGAAAGCCAGCAGCACCGACAGGGCCGTGACGAGCGCGCTGTACGCGAGGATCTCGCGGACCACACGCGCGGTGTCGACGACGGAAGGCAGCATCGGAACCGATGCCCTCGAGTAGTCGTCTCGATGGCGAATGGCGAGCGCCCAGAAGTGTGGGGGCGTCCAGGCGAAGACGACGCCGAACATCACCCA
>DAHWOV010000060.1:0-1686 GCA_027339205.1 Acidimicrobiaceae bacterium
GCTCCCGGGGGCGCCGAGCGCGGCGCGCGCTGAGGTCCCATGGGCGCCGAGACCGGCACCTGGCCGCCCGACGGCGTGCTCGAAGGCCTGGCCTCGCGGGTTGGCCGCGTGGTGTCGGCGGGCCCCGCGCTCGGTCTCGACGCCGCAGCGGGGGGCCGGACGCTCGGTGCCGGCCTGCGGATCGGCGTCGCCTGCTCACGCTACAACGGCGCGCTCACCTGGAGGCTCCTCGATGGCGCGCTCGGCGCGCTCGACGAGCTCGGCGTGGACCGCAACGACGTCACGGTCGCATGGGCGCCGGGCGCCTTCGAGCTGCCGCTGCTCGCACGTGCCCTCGTCAGGGCCGGCGCCGACGCGGTCGTCTGCCTCGGCGCCGTGGTGCGCGGGGAGACCGCGCACTACGAGCTGGTCGCCGGCGAGTGCGCGCACGGCATCCAGCGGGTCGCGTGCGACACCGGGGTGCCCGTCGCCTTCGGGGTGCTCACGACCGATACGACCGCCCAGGCGCTCGCGCGTTCTGCGCCGGGGGACGCGAACAAGGGCCGGGAGGCGGCCGCGACCGGGGTCGAGATGGCCCGGCTGCTGCGGGACCTCTGAGAGGCTGACGGTCGGCCGTGCTGCGCATCGTGCTCCCGAAGGGGTCGCTCGAGAGGTCGACGCTCGAGCTGTTCGAGGCTGCGGACCTCGCCGTCTCGCGGTCCTCCGACGTCGACTACCGGGCCACGATCAGCGATCCGCGCGTGAGCGAGGTGCGGATCCTGCGGCCCCAGGAGATCCCGGTGTACGTGGCCGAGGGGCTGTTCGACCTCGGGATCACCGGGCGCGACTGGATCGAGGAGCGGGGTGCCGACGTCGTGTCGCTCGGGGAGCTCGGGTACTCCAAGGCGAGCGCGAACCCGGTCCGCGTCGTGCTCGCCGTTCCAGAGGACGCACCGTGGAAGAGCCTGGCGGACCTGGCGAGCGCGACGGCCGACACCGGACGGCGGGTCCGGGTCAGCACCGAGTACCCCCAGCTCACCCGCCGGGCGCTCGCGGCACACGGGATCCAGGCGGACGTGTCGCTCTCCTACGGCGCGACCGAGGCGAAGGTCCCCGACATCGCCGACTGCGTCGTCGAGATCACCGAGACCGGCAGGGCGCTGCGTGCCGCCGGGCTGCGGGTGCTCGACACCCTGCTCGTCTCGCGCACCGAGCTGATCGCGAATCCCAGCGCTGCCCGGGACCCCGCGAAGCGCCACGCGATGGGGCAGCTCCACACGCTGCTCTCGGGAGCCCTGGAGGCCCGTGAGAAGGTGCTCGTGAAGCTGAACGTCCCCGCTGGCCGGCTCGACGCCGTCGTCGCCGTGCTGCCGTCGATGCGTGCCCCGACCGTCTCGGAGCTCTCGGGGGGGCGGGGGTTCGCGCTGGAGACCGTCGTCGCGAAGGCGGACATCAACACGCTCATCCCCGCGCTGAAGGACCAGGGCGCGACCGACATCTTGGAGCTCGCGCTGTCCAAGATCGTCCGTTGAGCTGCGTGCTTCGACTGGGCGTGGTGACCGAGTTCGACGAGGCGCGTGGGCTCGGGGTCGTGGCCGACGCCGCGGGCGAGGCGTGGCCGTTCCACTGCACCGCCATCGCCGACGGCACCCGGACCGTCGAGGTGGGGGCCCGAGTCGCCTTTTGCGTCGTGGCAGGCCGCCGCGG
>DAHWOV010000080.1:0-36172 GCA_027339205.1 Acidimicrobiaceae bacterium
CTCCAAGATGAGGTCCAGGCGCCCGATGCTGCCGTAGCGGTCGCGGTAGGCGTCGAGGTCGAGCGGCTCGAGGGAGTCGTAGCGGTCGAACTGTGCGATCATGCCGTCGAAGTACGGCACGTAGAGGCTCCGCGAGAGCTCCTCGAAGCGCGCCAGCTCCTCGGGCGTGCATGCCAGGCGGTCGAGCGTCTCGGCGCCGCCTCGGCGGCCCAGGATCTCGGCGAGATCGCCGATCCTGGCGAAGAGCCACGCAGCCATCACGTTGGTGTAGGCGTTGTCGTCGATTCCTGGCGCGTCGGTTCCGGGGTACCCGTCGTGGAACTCGTCGGGCCCCATCACCCCTTTGATCCGGTGGCGTCCCAAGGTCTCGTCGAAGACGGCGAGGCTCGAGAAGTAGCGGGCGATCTCCAAGAGCACCTCGCCTCCTCGGTGCACGAGGTGCTCGGCGTCGCCGGTCGCTTGCCAGTACCCCCAGTAGTTGAACGCGACGGCGAGACCCACGTGGCGCTGGTGGCCCGAGCGGTCGGGCAACCAGCGTCCGGAGAGGGGGTTGTAGAGCCAGTCGGGGGTCTCGTCGCGCCCGTCGCTCCCGCTCTGCCAGGGGTACATCGCCCCGGCGTGGCCCGCGGCCCGCGCTGCGTGGCGGGCTTCGCCGAGCCGGCGGGACCGATAGGAGAGCAGCGCGCGGGCGACTTCGGAGAAGCGGAGCTCGAGCACCGGGAGGACGAACATCTCGTCCCAGAAGACGTGGCCGAGGTACCCCTCGCCGTGCAGCCCGCGAGCCCCGAGCCCGACGTCGCAGTCGACGACGTGTGGGGAGGCGACCTGGAGCAGGTGGAAGCGATTGAGATTGATGGTTCGCTGGGTGCCGACGTGGCGTCCCGAGAGCTCGATGGCGCCTCGACGCCAGAGCTCCGCCCACTCCCGCTGGTGCGCTCCCAGGAGTGCCTCGAAGCTCGGGGCGCGCCGGGCGCTCGCGCGTGCGGCGCCGATCGGCTCGGAGACGGCGGCGTCGCGCGACGTGTGGAAGGCGACGACCTTCTCGCAGGTGAGGCGGCCTCCGGCAGCGAGGTGAGCGGTGAGGACCTGGGTCACGGCCGTGCCGTCGAAGGCGGATGTCCGGGACTCTTCTTCGAGGCTGAGCCGCGTGCGCGCGGCCTGTGCGAGCGTCACCTGTGACTGGACCGTGCGCGCGGCCAGCCACATCACGTCGGGAGGCTCCTCGCCTCCGTCGATGATCTCGAGGTGGCGCGGGGAGAGCAGGCGCTCTTCGAGCGTTTCGGCGTCCGCCACCGCTCCGTCGAGCGCCGAGCGCAGCTCCACGATGCCTGACCAGTTCTCTGCGACGAGCGTGAGCTCGATGGCGGCGAGGTGCGGGGAGGCCATGGAGACCAGTCGCCGTTCGAGCACGGAGGTGCGCTTGGCCCCTGTGACCACGCGGTAGCGGCGCTCGAGGACGCCCCGGCGCACGTCCAGGCGGAGGCTGCTCCGCGTGATGCCGGCAAGATCGTCTCCGAGCAGCGGGCCGCCGTCGACCGAGAAGCGGAGGGAGAGCCAGTTCGGCGCGTTCACGATCGCCTCGCGCTCGACGTGCTGGCCGCGGATTGTCGCCGGTGCCCTGTTGTAGACGCCGGCGAAGTAGGTCCCCGGGTAGTAGGTCGTTGCGTCGGCCACGACGTAGGTGCGCGCCCCTCGCGTCGCGAGAACGCCGTTGCCGAGCGTGCACAGGGTCTCCCTCACCCCTTCGCGGGCGAGGTCGGACTCGTCCTCGCCGAAGTGCCACGCGTCCCCCGCGGGTCCCCTGCCATCCAGGTCCACCTGCGAGAGGTCGGCGATCACGCTGTGCGCGCCGGCGTCGTGGAGCTCGCCCGCGTCCTTGTGGCGGTCGACCCCGACGACGGTCCGGAAGCCTGCGCTGCGTCCGGCTCGTACGCCGGATGCCGAGTCCTCGAAGACCGCCGCACCTTGGGGGCGGGTCCCGAGCCGCGCCAACGCCTCGAGGAACGTGTCGGGCGCGGGCTTGCCCGCGAGCTGCATCGCGGCGGCGGCCCGCGCGTCGACGACCGCGTCGAACAGCTCGCCGAGCCCGGTGCCTGCGAGGATCTCGTCGCAGTGCTGGCTGGCGCTGACCAGGGCCGTGAGGATGCCTGCCTGCCCGAGCCGACGGAGGAGCGCCGCCGAGGACGCGAAGGCGCGGGGGCCTACCGTGCGGAGCAGCTCGAGGAAGCGGAGGTCCTCGGCATTGGCGATGGCCCACGCCGAGCCGGGACCCGGTCGGTCGTCGTGCGAGCCCTCGGGAAGATCGAGGTGTCGATCCGCCAGGACCGAGCGGACCCCTTCCAGGCGGGGTCTGCCGTCGATGAGCCGCCGGTAGTCCGCGTGGCTGAGCGGTCCGCCAGCCGGCGAGCCGTGGGCCGGGGCCGCTTCGAAGACCGCTCCGAAGGCTTCGACCCACGCACGCTCGTGCAAGCTGGCCGTGTCGGTCAGGACCCCGTCGAGGTCGAAGACGACCGCATCGAGACCGTCGAGTCGCAGGTGCAGCCTCGCGGCAGTCATCGCCTGCGGTGCTCGGGTGCGGTGCTCGTAGGATCGCACCATGACGAGCGTCCTTTTGGCGAGGTCGGCGCAGGTGCCCGGGCAAGGCTCGCAACGCTGGACGCGCCAGAGCTGACGGAGGTTCTGCGATGCCCCCACCCGATCGCAAGCAGGGCGCGGCGCACGCGCCGGCCCATGGGGAGCGGCACGCGTCCCGTGAGATCGTCACTGCGACGGTCGTCGTCGCCGCGTCCTACGCAGCGATCGAGCAGGCGCTGCGGGTAGGCCCGGACCAGCTCATCGCTCTTGCCTACCTCCGCGCTGCGACGACCGAAGACGGACGGTTCCACGCGGTGCTGACGACCCGGGGCTGGCGCAGGTGGCTCCGGTTCCCAGCGACGATCGAGTTCTTCCGCCCTGCCTCTGGGAGCCCGCACGCGATCGTCCACCTCTCCTGGCGGTCCAGCTACTCTGCCGAGCTGTTCCCGGTGATGGAGGCGGATCTGGGCCTGCGACCGGTGTCCGAGAACAGCACCGAGCTCGTCTTGAGCGGGGAGTACCGGCCTCCCGGAGGCATCGTGGGGCTCCTGGTGGACCGGCTGGTCGGTGGCCGCGTGGCGGTGTCCACGGCCGAGGCGTTCGTAGAGGACCTCGCCGCGGCGATCGAGCAGGACCTCGCCCGGCCGAAGGATGCGGGCTCGGTGGCTCGGCCCGACGAGCGACCGGGCTGAGGCGGACGGCGCGCTGGGTTGCGGCCGCCCCTTCACGGCCGGGCGCACCCCCCTGCCGGGTCGGCGATCACGCGTCGGGGTGCAGCTGCCCGAGCGCTTCCTCCTCCAAGGGCCCCGGGTGGGCGCCAGCTGCCGGCGTCTCGGTCCCGAGGAGACCTCCCAACTCGTCGCCCACCTGGGCGAGCCGGTCGCGTCGGTCCTTGAGCTTCTCTCGGTAGCCCGGGTTTGTGGTGTCGGCGATCTCGGCGCTCAGGTCCCGCAGGCAGGTCGCGAGCAGCTCCGCGAGGTCCCCGGCCTGCGCTCTGGTGAGCTGGAGGCTCACCGGCGCGCGCTCCGTGTCTTCTCCGTCCATCGTGCCGTCTGCTCCGTCGCTCTCCCCGCCGTTGCCGCCCCTTGGTGTCTTCTATCGCTCCGGGTGCGTCCCGCGCCACCCGCGCCCCTCCCGGTGGTCAAGCGGAGGCGCCGACAGGACGCGGGGACCGCCCCAGCCGCTTCTCGACGTCGAGCACCGACCTGGTCGTCTCGATCACGGTGTCGGGGTTGAGGCTCATCGAGTCGATCCCGAGCTCGACCAGGTACTCCGCCATGTCCGGGTAGTCCGACGGCGCCTGGCCGCAGAGCCCCGAATGGATGCCGTTGCGGCGGCAGCCCTCCACGGCGAGGCGGATCATCTCCTTCACCCCCTCGTCGCGCTCGTCGTAGTCGAACGCGACGATCTCGCTGTCGCGGTCGACGCCCAAGGTGAGCTGGGTGAGGTCGTTGGACCCGATCGAGAAGCCGTCGAAGAGCTCTGCGAAACGGTCGACGAGGATGACGTTGTTGGGGATCTCGCACATGGCGTAGATCTCGAGGCCGCGCTCTGCACGCCGCAGGCCGAGCTCCTCCATGCGCTGAAGGACCCCCTTGGCCTCCTCGATCCGGCGGACGAAGGGAAGCATGATCACCACGTTGGTGAGGCCCATGTCGTCTCGCACGCGCCGCATGGCTGCGCATTCGAGGGCGAAGCCCTCCGCGTAGGCGGGATGGGCGTAGCGCGAGGCGCCGCGGAAGCCGAGCATCGGATTGGCCTCCTGGGGCTCGAAGTCCTTCCCCCCGAGGAGGCTCGCGTACTCGTTGGTCTTGAAGTCCGACATCCGGACCACGACGGGCTTGGGCCAGAAGGCGGCGGCGATGGTGCCGATGCCCTCGGAGAGCCGCTCGACGAAGAACTTCTCACCGCTCTCGTAGCCCTGGACGAGCCGGGCGATCGCCGCTCTGGTATGGGCGTCGGTCACGCGCTCGGGGTGCAGGAGGGCGAGGGGATGGGCCTTGATGGACTCCGAGACGATGAACTCCATGCGCGCGAGGCCCACACCGTCATTGGGGAGGAACGAGGTCTTGAAGGCGAGGTCCGGGTCGCCGAGGTTGATCATGACCTTCGTGGCGGGCCGGGGCAGGTCGGCGACCTCGGTCCGCTCCACGTGGAAGGCCACGTCGCCGTCGTAGACCCGCCCGACGTCACCCTCGGCGCACGACACCGTGACCGCCCTCCCCTCGGGGATGGACGTCGTGGCGTCGCCGGTGCCGACGACCGCGGGAACCCCGAGCTCTCGGGCCACGATGGCGGCGTGACAGGTGCGCCCGCCCCGGTTGGTGACGATCGCCGCAGCGTTCTTCATCACCGGCTCCCAGTCGGGCGTCGTGGTGTCGGCCACCAGGACCTCCCCTGGGCGGAACTCGCCCAGGCGGTCCAGGCTCTCGATGACGCGGGCCGGGCCCGACGCGACCTTCTCTCCGACCGAGCGGCCCTCTGCGAGCAGCGGCGCGGCGCCGTCGAGGACGTAGCGCTCGATGACCGTGGCGTGCCGCTGGGACGCGACCGTCTCGGGCCGCGCTTGGACGACGTAGAGCTTGCCGTCGGTCCCGTCCTTGGCCCACTCCATGTCCATCGGCCGGCCGTAGTGGCGCTCGATGGCGATGGCCTGGCCAGCGAGCTCGAGCACGTCGGCGTCCGAGAGGCAGAAGCGGGCGCGGTCGGCTCTGGGGGTCGGGATGTTGCGGGTGGTGCGCGCCCCTCCTTCGGAGAAGATCATCTTCACCGCCTTGTCCCCGAGCATGCGGCGCAGCACCGCACGGTGGCCGTCGGTGAAGGTCGGCTTGTGGACGTAGAACTCGTCGGGGTCGACCGCCCCCTGCACCACGTTCTCCCCGAGCCCCCACGAGCCGGTGACGAACACGACGTCTTTGAAGCCCGACTCGGTGTCCAGGGAGAACATCACCCCCGAGGAAGCGAGGTCGGAGCGGACCATCTTCATCACCCCGATCGAGAGGGCCACCTTGAAGTGGTCGAACCCCTCGTCGACGCGGTAGTGGACCGCGCGGTCCGTGAAGAGGCTGGCGTAGCAGCGGCGGCAGGCCTCGAGCAGGTGCTGGTCGCCGCGGATGTTCAAGAAGGTGTCCTGCTGGCCGGCGAAGCTCGCGGTGGGGAGGTCCTCGGCCGTCGCAGACGAGCGCACCGCCAGGCGGACGTCTTCGCCGTACTGCTCTTGGAGCTTGCGGTAGCCGGCCAGGATCTCGGCCTCCACCTCTTCGGGGATCCCTGCCCCGTAGACCACCTCCCGGGCCTGGCGGGCGCGTCGGGCGAGGTCTGTGACGTCGCTCGGGTCGAGCCCGTCGAGTGCGGCGTGCAGGGCGGCGCCAGCGCCGGCGGCGTCGAGCATGGCGCGGTAGGCGTCAGCGGTGATCGCAAAGCCGTTGGGCACGAGGACGCCCTCGGCGGAGAGGCCGGAGTACATCTCGCCCAACGAGGCGTTCTTGCCGCCGACGAGCGGTACGTCGCCGATCCCGAAGGAGTCGAAGAACCGGACATAGCGCGATTGGGCCATCACGAGCCCTCCTTTGTGATTCGGTCGAGCAGCGCGGCGGACTGGAGCCCCCGCCAGGTGTCCTGCAGGGTCGAGATCGCCAGGTGGCGCGCGCCGAGGCCGCCGTCGCGCCGCTGCAGGAGCACGAGGCTGCGGGCCAGGGCGTCGGGGTAGCGCAGGCGCGCGTGGACGGCGTCGGCGAGCAGGAGGCCGCCCCAGAGCGTCCCGACCGACGTCGTGACCGCGTCCGGGCGTAGGCGCAACCCGAGGTTCGAGTCTTCGCAGCGCCGGAGGAACTGGGCCAGAGCGGCGGCGTCGGGCTCCCACGCGGCACGAGCGGCCAGCAAGAGCGCGAGGCCGGTGGTCTCCAGGTCCGCTTCCGGCCGCGCCCATCCACCGGCGCGGTCGGCCGTGGCGTCGAGCAGCTCGCCCGCCCATCGCCGCGTGCGTGGATCGGGCCCGTCCCCCCGCGCCGCCTCGATCTCGATGAGGCGCGCGCCGTCACGCAGCGAGGTCGCCGCGTCGCCTCTGCGCGGGGCGTTCCGCATGGCGCCGGCCCACCTGGCGATCCACTCGTCCGGCGAGCGCTCGGGCCGGCTGGAGAGGAGGCGCAGGGCCGAGATGGCGGCCCAGCCGATGGTGAGACTGGGGTAGCCGCCGTCGTGCTGCTGCAGGCGGCGCAGGTACCGGACGGTCCCATCGGGCTCGGGGGGCCGGACCCCGAGAAGGCGCAGCGACTCCAGCGCAGCGAGGGTGTCCGGCGCGTTCGGCTCCTCGACACCCCAGGCCGGGACCCGGTAGAAGGAGTAGCCGCCCTCTGGCGTCATGCGGCTGAGCACGTAGTGCCGCATCGCCTCGACGTCGAAGCCGACACGCCTCGCCGCGTCCGTACCAACTGCATCCCACGAAGCACGCGCATCGCCAGCCGGTGAGCCCGTGCCGTCCAGCGGGAGCCGTTGGCCGCGCTCGGCGGTGGCTCGCCGGTGCTGCGCTCGCGCCGCACCGCTTGACGGGCTCACCTTCGCCATTCGGCCATGCTCGGCCGAGAGGATCTCAGGCGCCAGGGCCGTTGGTCATATGGAGACGCGCGCGGACGGGACCTTAGGCCCTGGGTCAAAAGGCGGGGTCTTCGTAGCGTCGATCGAGAGGGGCGGGAACCGACCGGAGAACCGACATCGGGAACCGACCGGAGAACCGACATCTGGAACACCGCCCCCTCGGCGCCGCGCGCCGTCGCGGAGCGCCTCGAGGCTGAAAGCAGGTGAAGACGATGTCGGAGATGCACGACACGGCCCGGTCCCTCGTCGCCCGCCACAAGGGCATCCTGGCCGCCGACGAGAGCGACGGGACGATCAAGAAGCGCTTCGACGCGGTGGGGGTCGCGTCCACCGAGGAGAACCGCCGCACCTACCGCGAGGCCCTCTTCACCACGCCGGGGGTCGAGGAGTACATCAGCGGCGTGATCCTCTTCGACGAGACGATCCGTCAGAGCTCCCACGACGACGTCCCCTTCCCGACGCTCCTCGCCTCGAGGGGGATCATCCCGGGCATCAAGGTCGATCGCGGTGCCAGGCCCCTTGCCCTCTCCGATGGCGAGACGGTGACGGAGGGACTCGACGGGCTCCGGGAGCGGCTCGAGGAGTACCGCAGCCTGGGCGCCCGCTTCGGAAAGTGGCGCGCTACCTACTCGGTCGGCCCGAGCAGGCCGAGCGAGTACTGCGTGAGGGTCAACGCGCAGGTGCTCGCTCGCTACGCGGCGCTCTGTCAGGAGGCCGGCCTGGTCCCCATCGTCGAGCCGGAGGTGCTGATGGACGGGGATCACAGCCTCGAGCAGTCCGCGCTCGCCACGGGGAGGGTGCTGCACGCCCTCTATGACGAGCTCGACCTCCAGCGCGTCGACCTTCGGGCAACGCTGCTCAAGCCCAACATGGTGCTCTCCGGCTACTCGACGTCCAGGCGAGCTGGCGTCGCCGAGGTGTCCGAGGCGACCCTCGACGTCCTCTACCGCCATGTGCCTGCTGCGGTGCCGGGCATCGTGTTCCTCTCGGGCGGTCAGTCCGACGAGGACGCGACCGTTCATCTCAACGCCATGAACTCGGTGGGACCCCACCCCTGGCAGCTGTCCTTCTCCTACGGGCGCGCCCTGCAGTCTGCGGCGCTTCGCGCATGGGGAGGCCGTCAGGAAAACCTCCCCGCCGCCCAGCGCGCGTTCCACCACCGGGCGCAGATGAACGCCGCGGCGCGCACAGGCGTCTACGGTCCGGCCATGGAGCACGAAGCGCTGGCGGCTTGAGGCAACGAGCGATGCGTGTCGGTGTGCTCACCGGAGGTGGCGACTGCCCGGGGCTGAACGCGGCGCTGCGGGCAATCGTGAAGCACGCCGAGAAGGGCCACGGCCACTCGCTGGTCGGCTTTCGCCATGGCTGGCGGGGGGTGGCAGACGGCGACTTGCTCGACCTCACCCGCGAGGACGTGAGGAACGTCCTTCCCCTCGGAGGAACGCTGCTCGGGACGTCCCGGTACCACCCGAGCGACGAGAACGGGGGGATCGACAAGGTGCTCGAGACCCTGCGGTCAGAGCGCGTCGAGGCGCTCATCTGCCTCGGGGGGGACGGCACGATCGGTGTGGCGGCGAAGCTGTCGGAGCGGGGAGTGCGGATCGTGGCGGTGCCCAAGACCATCGACAACGACGTGGCGGGCACCGATCGCAGCATCGGGTTCGACACCGCGGTTGCCGTCGCCACCGAGGCGATCGATCGGGTGCACACCACCGCCGAGAGCCACGACCGCGTGATGGTCGTAGAGGTCATGGGGCACCACAGCGGGTGGATCGCGGTCAGCGCAGGCACCGCGGGAGGGGCGGACTGGATCCTCACCCCCGAGGCGCCGTTCTCCGCCGAGGAGATGTGCAGCGCGATCCGCCATCGCCACCAGGGCCACGCCAGCTACTCGATCGTCGTCGTGGCGGAAGGGGCCCGCCCGCGTCCGGACGGCCTCGACTACGAGGCGCCGACGGGTCCGTCCGGGTCGATCGTCGCAGGCGCCATCGGCGCGCGGATCACCGCGGAGATCGCACAGCAGACCGGCTTCGAGACGCGCCTCACGGTCCTCGGGCACGTCCAGCGCGGGGGCACGCCGACTGCGAACGACCGGCTGCTCGCCAGCCGGCTCGGGTTGGCCGCCGCTGACGCCGTCGGCGAGGTGGCCGGCTCCGCGATGACCGCCCTCGTCGCAGAGGAGATCACTCTGGTCCCGCTCGAGCAGGTCGCCGGGCGCCAGAAGACGGTTCCGCGCGCGCTCCTCCGAACCGCGTTCTGCCTCGTGTGACGCGCGGGCGGGCGGACGCCCTCTGCGGCAGCGCGCTGACAGCGCGAAGATCCCGCGCTGACAGCGCGAAGATCCGCAGCGGGCGACCAGTCCCGCCGGCGCGCGCCGTCAGCTCCGCTTCACCGGCACGCGCCGCGCCCCTTCGGCCTTCCCGTCCTCGGGGAGGGGGACACGCACCTCCAGGATGCCGTCCTTGTACTCGGCGACGATCTTGCTCTCGTCGACGCCGTCGGGGAGCGGGAGGCTGCGGGCGAACGACCCGTAGCGCAGCTCGTGGCGGTGGAAGCGTCGCCCGGACTTCTCCTGCTCCTCGGAGCGCTCCGCCGAGATGTGGAGCATCCCGTCGGCGATGGTGATCTCGACGTCCTTGTCGGGGTCGATCCCCGGGAGCTCGGCACGAACGACCAACGTGCCGTCCTCGCTGAACTCGTCGATCGCCACCATCCGGCGCCCCCATCCGTCACGGAACAGCTCGTCGAGCGTCCGCCAGGGATAGAGGATCGGGAGCGGCCAGCTCTCCTTCGTCGCTTGCGGCGAACGCTCGGTGTGTCGTTGCAGCACCATCGGTTCCTCCTTCAGCCTGTCCGCCGGTCCTGCCGGCGGGCGTGTGACCGGACTCGATCAGCCTTGGGTCGTGATGGCGCCCGCAGTAGAGGCGTTGGTCACCGTCTCTGGCCCAGCGCCCTCGCGGCGCGGCGCGCTAGACAAGCGCAAGCACAAGAGCGCAGCAGACCGGCAGCACATCGACGGAGGAGGGCACGCACGTGGCCGCCAATGAGTTGACATCGCTCGACGTCGATTGGGTCCGCGCCCAATTCCCGGCGCTCGCCGGGTCGGTGCCCCCCGGGGCGCCCGTGTTCCTGGACGCTCCCGGCGGGACGCAGGTCCCCCAGAGCGTCGTCTCGTCAATGAGCCGGTACCTGGTGGAGTCCAACTCCAACACCGGCGGCGCCTACGAGCTGAGCCGGCGCACCGATGAGCTGATCGCGACGGCCCGGCGCTACGGCGGCGCCTTCGTCACGGGTGACGCCGACGGCATCGCGTTCGGCCAGAACATGACCACGCTCAACTTCAACCTCGTGCGCGCGCTCGGCCGGACCCTCGTCGCGGGTGATGAGATCGTCACGACCGCCTTGGACCACGACGCGAACATCTCTCCGTGGCTGCTCATGGCCGCAGATCGCGGGTTGGTGGTGCGCGAGGTCGCCCTCACGCCCGACCTGGACGTCGACCTCGACGACCTGCGCGAGAAGCTCGGCGATCGGACCCGTGTCGTGGCCTTCTGCCTCGCCTCCAACGCGGTGGGCACGGTCACCCCGGCCCGTGAGATCGCAGCGCTCGCGCATGACGCGGGCGCGCTGGCATGGGGCGACGCGGTGGCATTCGCGCCACACCGACGTGTCGACGTTGGCGGGCTCGGCCTCGACGTCGTCGTGTGCTCGCCCTACAAGTTCTTCGGTCCTCACCTCGGGATGGCCTGGATCCGTCCGGACCTGGCGCAAGAGCTTCCGGCCGAGCGCGTCCGCCCAGCCTCCGAGGTGCCGCCCGGGCATCGCTTCGAGACGGGGACGTTGAGCCACGAGGCCCTCGCCGGGTTCGTCGCCGCCGTGGACTACCTCGCGTCCCTCGGGTCGGGGAGCGGCCTGGTCGCGAAGCTGGACGTGGCCTACGAGCTCGTCCGCCGGCACGAGGCGGGCCTCGCTGCCGAGCTCGGGTCACGGCTCGTGGACCTCCACGGCCTGCGCCTGGTCGGGCGCCCCGGCGACAGCCCAGCGCGGGTGCCGACGTTCGGCCTGCTCTCCGATCGGGCGACGCCCCGCAAGCTGGCCACCGGCCTGGGCGAGGCGGGGATCTACACCTGGGACGGGAATTTCTACGCCAAGCGAGTTATGGAGACGCTCGGGCTCGATCTCGACGTGGGGCTCCTGCGCGTCGGCATGGCGCACTACAACACCCTGCCCGAGCTCGACCGGTTCATCCGGACCCTCGCAGAGCTCCTGGAGTGACCGACGGCAACGGCGCTGGCAGTGCGCTCGAGGTGCGAGCCGCTTTGCGGAGCACTCCGCTGCCTGCGCCGGGGACGGCCCGGGGGAGGGCGACCGGGGGGGGTCCAGAAGGGCCTACGGGGGGCCTAGGGGGGCCCAGGTGGAGCCGAGAGGGGCCTAGGGGGGCCTAGGGGGAGCCGAGCCCGAAGCCCCCTGGGGTCGCGGCGAGGAGCCGGGAGTCGTCGTCGAGCTCGCGCGCCACGCGGCGCATCAGCGCGCGAACGACACGCCGCGCCCGTCGCCCGAGCGCGTCGGTGTCGAGGGGCGTGCCGTCGCCGACCGCCTGGTGCCACGTGCCCGACACCTGGAGCTCGCAACGGTCGGCGTCGAGGGGCTCGACCCGGAGCTCGCCTTCGAAGTGGCTCCGGCCGCCGGGCTCCGACAGCCGCCAGCCGAGCACGTAGACAGCGGGATCTGCGCCTTCGGTCCGGGGAGCGGCGTCGATCGAGCACTCGGCGACCAGGCGCGTCGCCTCGCTCGGTGTGCCGCCTTGGAGCTCTCCCGCCTCGTGCACCGCCGCGCCCAAGACCGCGCTCCAGCTGTGGTGACCACCGAGCGCGCGGTGGACCGCGAGCGCCGGGAGCTCGACATGGACCAGGTCTGACAGCTCGACGGCGCCTGCGTGCGATCGGTGGGCGTCCGCCGGCACGCGATAGCGGCCGGCTTCGATGTCGGCGTCGCGCGCGGCCACCTCGGCAAGGGTGGTGCCCGCCAGCAGTTCGGCGAGTCGAGAGGTCGCCCGGCCCCAGGTCTCGTGGAGCGGGCAGACCGCCTCCCAGCGGCACGGGCCCTCCCCGAGAGCGCAGCGCTCGGCGCGCAGGGGACCCTCGGCCGCTTCGACGACCTCGAGGACACTGATCTCCTCGGGGGGGCGCGAGAGCCGGTAGCCGCCGTCGCGCCCCGCGCGTGACGTCGCCAGGCCGGCGCGGACGAGGTCCGCGAGGATCTGCGACGCGAAGGTCCGGGGCACCTCGGTCTGGGCCACCACCTCTCGGATCTTGCGCGGCCCGCCTGTCTCGTACGCGCGGGCGAGCGCGATCGCAGAGCGCATCACGTAGTCACCGCGCTTGGACAGGGTCATGTTCATGCCAGGACCTCGAGGCTAGCGGCACCCTCGGGGCGGCTGATGCCGCCACGGGCGCAGAGGGGGCGCGCCGGGCCGGTCACGTCGCCGG
This sequence comes from Acidimicrobiaceae bacterium, assembly GCA_027339205.1. Lineage (GTDB taxonomy): Bacteria > Actinomycetota > Acidimicrobiia > Acidimicrobiales > RAAP-2 > JAJYVT01. The sequence continues at coordinate 12,657 of DAHWOV010000080.1, forward strand.
TGCCCGCGGCGATGCGGTCGCTCCGAGCGCCCTGACCTCCGAGAGCATCCGGCGTGCGAAGGCGATCGCCGCAACCCTGTTCCCGCCGCGCCGCAACGCCGCGGCAGTGACGACGCGCGCCCCGTGACCCTCGATCCGCGACCCCATCTGGACAAGGGTGTTGCGGGGGTCGAGCGCGTAGGTGCAGAAGAGCGCCACCGGCACGCCACCGAGGCGCGGGAGTCCCTCGAGCCATGCCAGGACGTCGGGCGGGGGGCCTACCTTGGCCACCACCAGCCCCTTGACCCAGGTGCCGATCACGAGCGCGTCTGCGGCCGCGAGCTCTTCGGGGCCGACGCGCTCGATCGGAAGGACGCGGACTGCGCACCCCTTGTCTGCGAGCTCCGCGCCGACGGTCCGTGCGACCTGGGCGGTGCGACCACCCAGGCTCGCGTAGCAGACGAGCACCCTTGCAGGTCCCTTCAGTGCGTGCCGGCCCGGGCGCGAGGGGCGGCCGGCGAGCACGGCCTGCGCCGCGCGGCGCCCCTGCGCCATCGCTTCGACGACCGTCGAGGGGCCCACCAGCGCGTCGCCGACCACCCAGAGCCGCTCGCGCACCGGGAACGACGCCGCTTGCAGCCCTGCTTCCCTCCCGAGCGCGAGCCTGCCGACCGGGTTGGAGAACGCGAACGTCGAGGCGGGGTTGGCGAGGAGGCCCGAGGCGGTCCAGCGCCTGTCGGGGAGTCCCCTCACCGTCCGTCGAACTGGCGTTCCGGGCAGCGAGCCGGCGACGGCGGGGTCGGGGCGGTAGCCCATGGCCATGACCACGAGGTCGACATCGAGCGCCTCGGCGGGAGCGTCACGGAGGACCTTCGGCGTCCGCGTGGCGCGTTCTTGGAGGGTCGGCGCCAGCCGCGCCTGGCGTACCCGGCCGTGCTCCCCCTCGATGCTGGTCACGGTCCTCGTGAAGCTGACGACCACGCCCTCTTCGCGGGCCTCGGCCACCTCGTCGGGCCGTGCGAGCGAGAATCGCTCGTCCAGCCAGTCGACGCACGTGGCGTCGAGGCCGAGCCGCCGAGCGGTGCGGGCGACGTCCATTGCGGTGTTGCCGGCGCCGAGCACGAGGACGTGCGGCACGTGATCGCACGCAGCGTCGTCGAGGCCCATGGCTGCCCGCCATGTCGCCAGGCTGCCCTCGAGCAACGCGCGGCGCGCGGACTTCAAGAATGCGGTGGCGTCGGTCACCCCATCGAGATCCGCGCCGGGGATCGGCAGGCGCACCGGGACGCTCGCCCCGGTCGCGACCACCACGGCGTCGTGCTCGGTGAGCAGCCGGTCGAGCCCCGCGCGGTCGATCTCCACGCCGCAGTGGAGGTCGACTCCGGCGTCTTCGAGCTGGCGCCACGGCCGGGCCGCCACCGTCTCGGGGAGCGTGAAGTCGGGGATCCCCCAGCCGAGCAGCCCCGCAGGGACCGGGTCGCGCTCGTAGACCGTGACCGACGCACCCCCCTCGACCAGCGCCCAGGCGGCACCGATCCCGCCGGGGCCTGCGCCGACCACGGCGACGGAGAGCCCCACGTCGTCACCGCGAACGGGGGGCGGGACCGGGCGCATGTCAGCGACGAAGCGCTCCAGCTGCCCGATGGCGACGGGCACCCCGCCGGCGAGCGACCAGGTGCACGCGCCCTCGCACTGGGCGGACTGGTTGCAGACACGCGCGCAGACGTCGGGCAGGACGGAGGTCCTGCGCAGGACCTCATGGGCCCGTGTCAGGTCCCGTGCGGCGACGGCAGCGACGAACGCGGGGATGTCGTTGTGCGCGGGGCAGCCGCGCACGCACGTCGGGTCGGGGCACTGGAGGCACCGCTGCGCCTCCGCGATCGCCTCCTGCCAGCTGCGCAGTCCGAGCCTCACCTCGCCCACGTCGGCGAGGAGCGGCTCGGGATGCACGACCTCTGCAGTGACCCGCGTCCCCGCGAGCACCGGGCCGTGCACCTCGATCGCGCTGAATGGGCACGTGCGCACGCACTGGCGGCATCCGACGCATCGCTCGTCGTGGGCGACCACCACCCAGCGCGCGGGGTCCATGTCCAGCGCGTCGGCCGGGCAGCGGATCACGCACTCCTGGCAGCCGGCGCAGCGGTCGACGAGGACCTGCACCTCGGGGTGGACGATCGAGGTCGTGTCCGTCTCGGTCATGGTGATGGCCATGAGGCTCCTCTCCTGGTTCCGGTCTGCTGGGTCGGGCGGCGCTCAGCTCGCCGCGTGCATGAGGACGTAGAGGACGCTCGCCGTCGCCCCGCAGGCGAGCACCATGCCGAGCGTCGCGATCCGGACGCCCAAGGCGTTGCGGCTGACCGGCACCAGCTCCCTGCCTGCGATCTTCCACGTGGCCCACGCCGCTGCAGCGGTCCCTGCGAGGATGACGGCGACCTGCACCACGACGATCCACCCGTCAGTCAGGATGTGGAACCCGTAGATCGGCGACCGGGCGGAGGAGTAGCCGGCGATGTGCGCGACCGCAGGTACCACGCGCGCGGCGTGCTTGAAGAACTTCGGGAGCTGGCGGGCGAAGTAGTCGGCGCCCACGACCGGGATGAGGCCGTAGGCCATGGGCACGAAGAAGGCCCGGAACCGCGAGGTCCGGTCCACGAAGCTCTCGGTGTGCGCCGTCGCGATGTCCGCGCGGCCGAGCGCGCGCGAGAGCAGCCACACCGCGCCGGCGGTCGCGAGCGCCACCGCCGCGATGACCCCGACGTAGTCGACGGGGTCGGGGTAGTGGGGGAAGAGGAGATTGCGGTTCAGCCAGCCGTCGATCGACGCAAATGCGGTGGTCGCGTTGAACTGCTGGTAGACGACCAATCCCCACAGGATGGCGACTCCCCAGGCAACGTCGGCGCGGCGACGACGCGGCGCCACCACAGAGGTGAGGGGGCGCTGCACGAACAGGCCGACGTTCCCCTCGGGGCACGCCTTGTAGCACTCGGAGCACAGCCCGCACGAGAGGTTGGAATCGGCGCTGCCGGGCCAGGTGTACCACGGGCAGCCGTAGCCCTTCTCACCGCCGCGCATGCAGTCCTTCGTGCGGCACGACAGGCACACCTCGCGGTCCTTGGTCCGGAAGCCGGCGGCCGATCCCATCGAGCCGACCGTGCCGATCAGCGTGGTGAGCGGGCAGACGTAGCGGCAGAAGGTCCGCCGCTCGAAGACGAGGAAGAAGATGAGCGCCGAGGAGACGATGCCGACGACCATCCACGACGTGTCGGCCGGGTTGCCGGGTCCGGCGATGTTGAAGAACTCCTCGATCCAGGTGAGCACGAGGAAGCTCGCGACCGGGATCAAGAACCCGAGGCGCGCGAGAGGCTCGGGGAACTTGCGGCCGAGGCCGAGCGCCTTCTGGGTGCGGTTCCAGAACGAGCGACGTTGGATCCACTCGGCGAACCCGCCGAAGGGGCACATCGCGCACCACGCCCGCCCTACCACCACCATCATCACGAAGACGAGGCAGAACCACACGTACCACGTGATCGCCGCGCCGAAATTGAGACCGGGGATCGCGGTGCCGGCGATGCCCACGAAGATCACCGTCCAGAAGACGACCTGGTTCGGCACAATGAGGAGGAACTGGAACTTGCGGTTCCGCACGAGCCGCGCCACGCGCGGGTCGCGGGTCAGCTCCAGCCCTGGCTCGGGGTCGGTGTCGGCGAAGCGCTCCCGGAGCCCGGTCCGCCGGGCCGGTCGCAGCCGGACCGCCGAGGAAACCGGGTCCGGTGCGGTGCTGGTGCGGTCCTGCAGGTCGACAGCCATCGCTCCTTCTCCTCGCCCCCAGGCAAACGGCAACCGCTCCGGACGCCCCCGGGAGGCCTGCGACGCCCACAACGTGTAGCGAACTGCTCCACGTGAGAAGATAATGAGTACTGGACACTACGTCAAGCCCTGAAGTACACTTTTCTCCGTGGACGTCGGGCTCTCGAGCCGGGGCAGGTACGTCGTCAAGGCGGCGGTCTTTCTCGCCGCCGCGTACCGGTCGGGGCGGCACCGGACCCGGCGGGAGGTCTCCGACGCGATGGGGCTGCCTCCGACGTTCGTGCCCCAGGTCATGAGCGACCTGGCCCGTGCGGGGCTCGTCGTCTCGGCCCCCGGCCTCGGCGGGGGCTATCGGCTCGCGCGCCCCCCGGAGCTGGTCAGCCTCTTGGAGGTGGTCGAGGCGGGAGAAGGCCCGCTCGATGCCGGGAACGTCGAGCCGAGTCCGCTGGCCACCGGTGCCGGGCTCCCGCTCTTGGTGCGCAACGAGGCGAGCACGCGCGTGCGGAGCGTGCTCGGGGCCACGACGCTCGCTCAGCTGGTCGGACTCGGCGACGCGCGTGCACAGCCTGTCGCGCCCCTGCCCTGCGGCGTCCTCGCGGTCCGCAGTCCGAGCAGCTCAGGAGTGACGCGCGCCGGCGTGGCCGGGATCGAAGAGATCCATGAGCAGCTCGTCGCAGAGGAGGTCGTCGAGCGAGACCGAGACCGGGTCGGGGTGCCTGCGTCCCCGCACGGTGGAGACGGCCGCCGCGGCGAAGAGCGCGGCGTAGACGACGACGGCGAGCAATGACACCGCCACCAACGCCGCGCCCAACGCGAGGATCGATCCCACGCCACCAGCTTGAGCCGGCGCAGGCCAGAGGAGAACCCCGAGTGCCGCTCCGTGCTGTTGCGGGAGGGATCGGAGCCCCCCGTGGTTCCACGGATCCCCACGAGACCGGCGAGCCGGCGCCACCCGCCGCCCGGCGGCCGGTTCGCATCGTGATCGTCGAAGATCACGCGCTCGTGCGGGAAGGCACTGCACAGCTGCTCGAGGCGCACGCCGACCTGCAAGTGGCAGGCGCGTGCGCGACCGCAGAGGAGGGTCTCGAGCTCGTCTCGCGCCTCATCCCCGACGTCGCCCTCGTCGACGTGAGCCTCCCGGGCGCGAGCGGGCTCGCGCTCGCGCGGGAGATCACGCGTCGCCAGCAGCCCACCCGAGTGCTGGTCGTGAGCGCATACGACGACCACGCCTATGTGACCGAGGCACTCGAGATCGGCGTCGGCGGCTACCTGCTCAAGACGGCGTCCGCGCGAGAGCTGGTCGAGGCCGTCCGCCTGGTGGCCGAAGGCGTGTTCGTCCTCGACGGTGCGCTCGCGACCAGGCTCAGCCGAAGGCATGACCATGCACCCGCCCGTCGCGGCCCCGAGGTGCTGACTGCGAGGGAGGCCGAGGTCTTCGCGCTCGTCGCGCAGGGACGCTCCAACAAGCAGATAGCGGCTGAGCTCTCCCTGGGCCTTCGCACGGTCGAGTCCCATGTCTCGAGCCTGCTCGCGAAGCTCGGTGCCACCTCGCGCACCGAGGCCGTCGCCAACACGCTACGGGCAGCACGTCACGACGATGTCGAGCGTCTCCGCGTCTGAGCCGGCGCCGGCAGATGACGGCAGTGCCGCTGGCGTGATCCGCCGAGCGCTCCACCCTCCGCTGCACGACCGCGGCTTCTGGGGGGTGCAGGCGGTGGTCGTGCTGCTCGCAGGGCTGCACTTCCTGATCGATCTCCGCTCCTCGGCGGAGGGCGGCTCCTTCCCTGGCGGGATCCCCGTGGCGTTGCTGATCGTCCCGGTGGGCTATGCCGCCCTGCGTTGGGGACTCAGCGGCTCGGCGCTCACCGCGGCGTTCGCCACCGTGCTGTGGCTGCCAGATCTCCTGCTCCCCGTCGACAAGGGGCACGCGCCCTCCGACGTGGTCAACCTCGTCCTGGTGGACGCCGTGGCGCTCGTCTTCGGCCAACGGATCGAGGCTGAGCGCCGCGCGCACGCCCGCGTGGAGCAGGCGACGCTCGCGCGCCTGTACGCCGAAGCGGGCTTTCGTCAGCTCTTCGAGGCGAACCGAGCACCCATCCTCGTGGTCGACGCGGCGGGCAACGTCCGCGGCGCCAATCCGGCGGCGACGGCGGCGTTCGGCGAGGGGACGCTCGGCGCGCGCGCGAGCGCGCTGGCGGGAAGCGACGCACCCGTCGAGACCCTCCACGGGCAGGTGGTCAGCGCGCACGACGGCCACGACTACCGGGTGGCGTACGTCACGCTGCCCGAAGGTGGCGACAGCGCGGCACAGCTCGTGTTCGAAGACGTGACCGAAGAGCGCAGTCAGTCCCGCCGGGCGGCCCAGCGGCGCGCGCGCATGATCGCGGCAGAAGAGGAGCAGCGCCGTCGGCTGGCGCGCGAGCTGCACGACGAGCTGCTGCAGCTCCTGCTCCACCTCGCGAGGAAGCTCGAGGCGCTGCGCGAGTCCCCCGGCATGCTCCCCGACGTCCTGTCGAGCCTCGACGACGCACGGGTCCGCTCCCTCCAGGCAGCGACGCGCCTTCGCGCGCTGGCACGCGACCTGCGACCGCCGTCGCTCGACCACCTCGGGTTGGTGGCTGCGCTCTCGGGGTTCCTCGCCGAGGTGGAAGAGGAGAGCGGTCTCCCCGTCGAGCTCACCGTGGCGGGAGCGGCGCGCCGGCTCGCTCCCGACGTCGAGCTGGGGGTCTTCCGGATCGTCCAAGAAGCGGTGCGCAATGCCGTCGGCCATGGCCGGCCACGCCGGGTGGACGTCACAGTGGAGCTCGGTGCCGAGCGGCTCGAGGTCCGGGTGAGCGACGACGGTGCGGGGTTCGACGCACGCGCGCTGCAAGCGGACGCCCAGTCCGCGCACCTCGGCCTCGTCGGCATGTCGGAGCGGGCGGGTCTCCTCGGAGGAACCCTCGAGGTGGACAGCGAGCCGGGGGGCGGGACCGTCGTGCACGCGTCCATACCCCTCAGCACAGCCGCGGGGGACGGGTCGGGGGGCCTGCACGAGATCGCCGAGGCGCGCCGGCCTGGGACGCTCGCCGAGGCCGACCTCCCAGCGCTGCCTCGCGCGCTGCCCTGAGCCAGGCGCAATCCTGCCGCCGCCGGTGCGGGACGGACCGGCGCAGGGTTGCACACGCCGTCTCCCGCGCCGTCACTCCGACGCCGTCTCTCGCGTCGTCACTCCCGCGCCGTCCTGAGAGAAGCTGACAAGATCCAAGGAGACCGCCGAACCGGTCGTCGATGGCTGCGAGGAGCCCGACCGATGGACCACACCGACTCGACGGGCGCCGCCACCCCCGAGCCGACCACTCCCGGGCCAACCACCCCCCCGCTGTCCACCCCTCCTGCTGGAGCGCAGGCACAGGACGCGGGCGCAGAGGAGATCACCAGCCTTGAAGGGATCCCCGCTCTCTCCCTCGACGCGATCAGCTCTGTCGCCTACGGCCCCGAAGCGATGCTCGTGGTGCTGGCAAGTGCCGGGGCGGGCGCCCTCGCCAAGATCGAGCCGATCACCGTCGCCATCGTCGTGCTCCTCATGATCCTGGTCTTCTCGTACCGACAAGTGATCCGCGCCTATCCCGACGGCGGCGGCTGCTACGCCGTGTCCAAGGCCAATCTCGGTTGCCGCGCGAGCCTGCTGGCGGGGGCGGCTCTCGTCGTGGACTACGTGCTCACCGTGGCCGTGTCGATCGCAGCCGGCGTGGCTGCGCTGGTGTCGGCCTTTCCCGGGCTCGCCCCCGACAGCCTCCCGATCGCGCTCGGGATCCTGGTGGTGCTGACCGCGTTCAACCTGCGGGGCCTGGCGACGAGCGCCCGGGCGCTCCTGCTCCCGACGGCGGTGTTCGTCGTCGGGATCTACGTCGTGATCGTGGCGGGGCTGCTGCGCTCGCACCCGATGGCCGGCGCGAGGATCCACGTCGCCGTCCCCACTGCGGCCGCCGCGGTCGGAGTGCTGCTCATCTTGAAAGCCTTCGCGGCGGGGTGCAGCGCGCTCACCGGGGTGGAGGCCATCGCCAACGACGTGCCCGCCTTCCGGGAGCCCAGGGTGCGCCGCGCGATGCGGACCGAGGTGCTCTTGGGCGGGATCCTGGGCACGATGCTGCTCGGGCTGTCGGTTCTCACGGTCCGCTTCCACATCGCCCCGGAGGCCTCCCAGACGGTGCTCAGCGAGATCACCGGGGCATCAGTCGGACGGGGCGCGGTCTACTACGTGGTCGACCTGGCGACCACCGCCATCCTGGCGATCGCCGCCAATACCTCCTTCGGCGGCCTGCCGGTCCTCGCCAGCCTGCTCGCCCGGGACAACCTCCTCCCGCACGTCTTCGCGCTGCGCGGGGACCGCCCCGTCTACCGCTACGGCGTGGTGGTCCTCGCGGTCTTGGCAGCGGCCCTGCTCGTCGCTGTCGACGTCGATACGAACGCCCTCATCCCGCTCTTCGCCATCGGCGTGTTCACCGGCTTCACCCTTTCCCAGACCGGGCTCGTCCGCCACTGGCACCGCGAGCGGCCGAGGCACTGGGGGGCGCGGGCGGCGCTCAACGGCCTCGGAGCGGCGATGACCGGGGTGGCGACGGTCATCTTCGTCGTCACCAAGTTCACCTCCGGTGCCTGGGTCGTCGTGATCGCCGTTCCGGCCCTGATCCTGCTGTACACCCGCATCGACGCCTACTACCGCGACGTCGCCACCGAGATCCGCCTGGGCGAGGTGCCCCCCAAGCCGAGGACGGAGCGGAGCCTCGTGATCGTGACCGTCGCAGCGGTGTCGGCCGTGACCGAGCACGCGCTGACGACGGCGCGCTCGCTGGGCGATGACGTCGTGGCCGTGAGCGTGCAGTTCGACGAAGACCGGGCCCGGGCCCTCCGGGCCGACTGGGACCGCTGGAGCCCCGACGTGGCGCTCGTCGTGCTGCAGTCGCGCACGCGCTCGGTCACCAAGCCCATGGTCGCCTACTTGAACGCGCTCCAAGGTGAGGCGCACGCCCAGGTCCTCGTCCTCATCCCCGAAGTGGAGCCGAAAAGGCTTCGCCACCAGTTCCTTCAGAACCAGCGGGGGATCCTCCTCGCCAACGCGCTGCGCCGCCACTGCGACGTGAGCGTCGCGAGGGTGCCCTTCCCGCTGTCCAGGGCGTAGGCGCCCCGCCGGCTGACCGCGCGCCGCGCCGGCCTGGACGCTGCCGCACCAGGGCACCAATGTACGTACATATTCGGCATACCCTGGCTCGCCTCCCCCGCTCGGCCGGTCAGCCTCATGCACCGCTGTGGGTTCGCTCGAAGCCGCTGTCGAGCTTGGTCGCCGCCCATCGGGTGACGAAGGAGAACCGGTCGGCCCGGATGATCCCGTGGCGCCACTCGACGGGCCCCTCGGGGGTGCTCGCCAGGCGCTCGATGGCGAAGGCGGGCTGGCGGGCGTCGAGATCGAGCAGGTTGCGCTGGGTGCGGTCGGGCAGGACGGGTCGGATCCGCTCCCACCCGCTCGTGAGGCGGAAGCCGCAGTGCTGGGCGAGCTGCTCGTAGAGGGCCGTGTGGGTGAAGTCGACGCCGAGGAGCGGTCTGCACGCACGCGCGGGCATCCACGAGCAGTCGAGAGCGACCGGCTCGCCGTCGGCGAGGCGGATCCGCTCGAGGTAGACCAGGGACTCCCCGGGGCACTGCAGCATCGCAGCGGCCTTGTCGTCCTGGCGCTCCTCGAGGGAGCGGACGATGCTCCGCTGGACGGCTCCGGCGTCCTCGATGGAGCGGTACAGGCTGTAGAGGGTGCCGAGCGGCTGCTCGATGGCCGGCTTGGTGAGGAACGACCCCTGACCGCGCCGGCGCTCCAGCAGACCGGCGGCTTGGAGGTGGCGCACCGCTTCCCTGGCAGTGTGGCGGCTCACCTTGTAGCGCTTGACGAGCTCGACGTCGGCAGGGAAGCGGTCGACGAACTCGCCGGCGTCGAGGCGACGGCGCAGGTCTGCGAGGACCTGCTCCCACAGGGGGGTCCGGCGAGGTCGTTCGCCCAGGTCGGTCACACCTCGAGTATTGCGCGCGAGAGCGTTGACAGAGCCCCCTTGTCCGGACTTAAGTGTCTCGACGGAGAGACGTCGCCGCTCAGGGGGGATCACGAACATGGCCGCTGTGACCGCACATCACCGTATCGTCATCGTCGGCGGGGGGAGCGCCGGGCTCTCCGTGGCCGCACGGCTGCGCCGGGCCGGCGAGCGCGACGTCGCCGTCATCGAGCCCTCCGAGGTGCACTACTACCAGCCGTTGTGGACGCTCGTCGGCGGAGGCCTCGCGCCACTCGGACGCTCTGCCCGGCCCGAGGCGGCGGTGATGCCCGCTGGGGTGACCTGGGTGAGAGACCGCGCGGTCGAGATCGACCCCGATGCCAAGACGGTCGCCACGGCAGTCAGGGGCACGGTCGGCTACGACTTCCGACGCCGGATCCTCGCCCAACTCCAAGACGGGCGCCGCCGTCCGCAAGCAGGTGCCCGTGGTCGTGGAGAACCTGCAAGCCGTGATGGAAGGCCGGGAGCCGACCGCTCTCTACGACGGTTACGCTTCGTGCCCGCTCACCACCGCCCGCAACAAGATGCTGCTCGCCGAGTTCGACTACACGATGAAGCCGCGTCCGACGCTGCCGCTGATCGACACGCAGAAGGAGCACTATGACATGGGGATGCTCAAGCGGTACGGGCCGCCGCTCCTGTACTGGCACTCCATGCTGAAGGGCCTCGCCTGAGCGCTCCTGCATCCCCATCGACGCCGGCAAAGCAACGGCCAGCAAAAGCAACGGCCAGCACGCAACGAAAGGAAGCGCACGCACGATGGTCGACGTCGTCACGATCACGACCCCGAGCCTTGGTGACCGCAGCTACCTTGCTCACGACGGCGAGGTGGCAGTCGTCATCGACCCTCAGAGGGACATCGAGCGGTTCCTCGAGGCGGCCGACGCCGCCGGCACGCGGATCACCCACGTCTTCGAGACCCACCTCCACAACGACTACGTGAGCGGCGGCCTTGCGCTCGCCGAGGCCACCGGCGCCACCTACGTCCTCCCCGCGGCGGCCGACGTCGAGTTCCCGCGGACGCCGGCAGGGGACGGGGACCGCTTCGAGGCGGGCCGCCTCGCCCTCGTCGCGCTCTCGACCCCCGGGCACACTCCGCACCACGTGGCCTACGCGCTGAGCGAGGCGGGCCGCGCTGCCTCGGCCGTCTTCACCGGTGGGTCGATGCTCTTCGGCGCCGTCGGGCGGACCGACCTCGTGAGCGAGGCGCAGACCGACGAGCTCACCCGTGCCCAGTACCACTCGGTCCGTCGCCTCGCCAGAGAGCTGCCCGGTGACGCGGTGGTGCTCCCGACCCACGGGTTCGGCAGCTTCTGCTCGGCGACGCCGACGACCGGAGAGTCCTCCACCATCGCCGAGCAACGAACCGAGAACCTGGCGCTCATCACCGAGGACGAGGACGAGTTCGTCGAGCGCCTCGTCGCCGGCCTCGGCGCCTACCCCCGCTACTACGCACAGATGGGACCGGCCAACCGCCGCGGCGCCCGGCCGCCGTCGGTCGAGCCGCCGAGACGGCTCGACGCCCAGGCGTTGCGCCAGCGGATCGACGCCGGGGAGTGGGTGGTCGACCTGCGCCGCCGCTACGCGTTCGCTCGTCACCATGTCGCAGGGACCATCTCGGTGCAGCTCGACGACAGCTTCGCCACGCTCCTCGGCTGGGCCAAGCGCTGGGAGACGCCGCTCGTCCTCATCGGCGACTCTCCCCAAGAGGTGGCCGACGCCCGCCTGGAGCTGTCCCGCATCGGCATCGACGAGTTGGCGGGCGCGGCCACCGGTCCCACCGACGAGCTTGCGGCGGGAAGGATCTCGAGCTACCCGGTCGCGACCTTCGATGGGCTGGGTACGGTCCTCGGGAGAGCGGGAGTCGTGGTGCTGGACGTCCGCCGTCCCGATGAGTGGCATGAGGGCCACCTCGCTGGCGCCGTCCACGTCCCCTTCTGGGAGCTCGAAGCCCGACTGGACGAGGTGCCCGCAGGCGAAGTCTGGGTGCACTGCGCCGGCGGCTACCGTGCGGCGATCGCAGCGTCGATCCTCGATCGCGCCGGGCGCCACGTGGTGCTCGTCGACGACGACTGGAGCAAGGCGGCAGTCCTCGAGCTGCCGATGGCCGGCTGAGCCGGTGCCTCCGAGGCCCCGCCGGCGCTCGCCCGCGCTCAGCTGCATCCCCGCGTTCCGCTGCATCCCCGCGTTCCGGCGCTCGCCCGCATTCCGCAGCAGGTCCGCGTAAGGAGCCCCTCTTGCGCTACGGCTTTGTCATCGACCAGCGGACCTGCATCGGCTGCCACGCGTGCACCGTGGCGTGCAAGACCGAGCACGAGGTCCCCGTCGGCCAGTTCCGCACGTGGGTGAAGTACATCGACAAGGGCGAATGGCCCCAGACGACGAGAGCCTTCGGCGTCATGCGCTGCAACCACTGCACGGACGCGCCGTGCGTGGCGATCTGCCCCACCAAGGCGCTGTTTAAGCGGGAGGACGGGATCGTCGATTTCGACGCCGACCGGTGCATCGGCTGCAAGAGCTGCATGCAGGGCTGCCCTTACGACGCGATCTACATCGACGAGGACACCCGGACCGCGGCCAAGTGCAACTTCTGTGCGCACCGAGTCGACGACGGGTTGGAGCCCGCCTGCGTGGTCGTCTGCCCGACTCGTTCCATCTGGGTCGGCGACCTCGACGATCCGACCAGCGGTATCGCGCAGCTCGTCTCGACCAGCCCCACGACGGTGCGCGCGCCGGAGCAGCGGACCGGTCCCAACGTGCTGTACCTCGGTGCTGACCCCGCCGTGCTCGACCCACTGGCCGCGCCGGTCGCAGACTCCTACCTTTGGGCCACGCCGGATCGCCAGCGAAGCCGTGCGGCCCACGACCTGGCGCCCGATCCGGCGTCCGACGCCCGCACCACGCTCAACACCGCCCATCCGCGACCGTGGGGGTGGCGGGTGACCACCTACCTGTGGACGAAGGGAGTCGGTGCCGGCGTGCTCGGCGTGACCGCCGGCGCGCTGGTGGCCGGGATGCCTGCCGAGGGGGTGCTGCGCGTGGCGGCCCCGGCGATCGGGGTCGGCTTCACCGCCGTGACCGGGGCCCTCCTCGTCTGGGACCTGAAGCGCCCTGCGCGCTTCTGGTACATCTTCGCCAAGGCGAACCCGCGTTCGTGGCTCTTCTGGGGCTCGGTGTGCATGGCGCGCTACTCGGGGATCGCCGGGGGGTGGCTGGCCGCCGCGCTGGCCCGGTCCTTTGACTTGGTGGGCCCTGCGACCTTCGGGCGGCTGCTCTCGGTGGCTCGGTGGCCTGCGCTCCCGGCGGCGGCCGCTGCGGCCGGGTACACGGCGTTCCTCTTCGGGCAGGCCGAGGGTCGTGACCTCTGGCAGTCGAAGCTCCTCCTGCCCCATCTGCTCGTCCAGGCCGTCCAGGCCGGCTCGGGCGTGCTGCTCGCGCTCTCCGCCTGGTCCGGGCCCCAGAAGGTCACCACGATGCTGGCGCGTACCTTCGTCGCCGCGTCGGCCGCCAACCTGGCGGTCATCGCAGCGGAGTACGGGAGCCGCCATGAGACCGCACAGGCCCGCGCGGCGGCCCGCATCGTCACGAAGGGCCGGTACCGACGGCTCTTCTGGGGGGCGCAGTGGGGCTCACGGTGGCAGCCGCGGGCCTCACGCTCCCCGCGCTGAGGGGCAGGAAGCTTCGCCGTGCCGCCATCGGCGGACTGCTCGGCCAGGTGTCGTTGCTCTGCTACGAGTCGGTGTTCGTACGGGCCGGTCAGGACGTGCCGCTGTCGTGACCGAAGGAGCGCGTGCCGTGCCCAACCCCGAAGCTGGGCTCCCCGGGGCCCTCCCGGACCGCTCGGCCACCGGGCTCCCGGGCGCCCACCGGCACGAGCGGCTTGCCAGCTTCCCGCCGGTCGAGGAGTGGGACCGCCACGTCGAGCACGACCCCAAGGCGCATCCGAAGCGGGTCGCCCGCGAGTACACCCTGGTGCCGACGACCTGCTTCAACTGTGAATCGGGCTGCGGGCTGCTCGCCTACGTCGACACCTCGGACCTGTCGATCAGGAAGCTCGAAGGCAACCCGGCGCATCCTGGATCACGCGGGCGCAACTGCGCCAAGGGACCGGCCACCATCAACCAGCTCCACGACCCCGAGCGCATCCTCTACCCGCTCCGGCGCACCGGGGCGCGTGGTGCCGGCGCGTGGGAACGCGTCGGGTGGGACGAGGCGCTCGACGACATCGCGGCGCGGATCCGCCGCTCGATCGCAGAGGGCCGGCCCGAGGAGGTCATGTACCACGTCGGGCGCCCAGGCGAGGACGGCTTCGCCGAGCGGTTCCTCCAGGCGTGGGGCGTCGACGGGCACAACAGCCACACCAACGTCTGCTCCTCAGGCGCCCGGTTCGGCACCACGCTGTGGACCGGCTACGACCGTCCGAGCCCCGATCACGCCAACGCCAAGGTCATCCTGCTGCTCTCCAGCCACCTCGAATCCGGCCACTACTTCAACCCGCACGCCCAGCGGATCATGGAGGGAAAGCTCGAGGGCGCCAAGCTGGTGGTGGTCGACCCGCGTCTCTCCAACACCGCAGCCCACGCCGACCTGTGGCTCTCGCCGTGGCCCGGCAGCGAGGCGTACATCCTCCTCTCGGTGGCCTCGTACCTGTTGCGTACTGGGCAGGTCGATCGCAGCTACCTCCGGCGATGGTTCAACTGGTCCGACTACCTGGAGAACCTCCATCCCGACGCGCCGGTGACCTTCGAGGCGTTCATGGAGCTGCTCGAGGCCGACTATGCGCCGTACACCTTCGAGCGCGCCGCCGCCGAGGCCGACGTCGAGCTCGAGCGCATCGAGGAGCTCGCCCGCCTGGTGGCGACCTGTGAGCACCGCCTGTCGGCCCACGTCTGGCGGTCCGCGTGCGCCGGCAACCTGGGCGGCTGGCAGGTGGCGCGTGCGCTCTGGTTCGTCCTCGCCCTGACCGGTTCGATCGGTACCGTGGGGGGCACGAGCCCCAACGGCTGGGACAAGCTCATCCCCAAGGGCCCCTCCATGCCCGAGGCGCACGACCACTGGAACGAGCTCACCTGGCCGGCGACATACCCGCTTTCCACCAACGAGATGTCGATCCTCCTGCCGCACTTCCTCGAGGAGGGGCGCGGGCGCCTCGAGGTGTACTTCTCTCGGGTGTGGAACCCAATCTGGACCGCCCCGGACGGGTTTTCCTGGCTCGAAGCGCTCTGTGACGAGCACAGGGTCGGCCTGCACGTCGCGCTCACCCCCACCTGGTCGGAGACGGCCGAGTTCGCCGACTACGTCCTGCCGATGGGCCACGCCGCCGAACGCCACGACACCGTCTCCTACGAGACCCACGCCGGCAAGTGGCTCAGCTTCCGCCAGCCGGTGCGCCGCGTCGCCATGGAACGCCTGGGCCGGTCGGTCACCGACACCCGTGAGGCCAACCCGGGCGAGGTCTGGGAGGAGAACGAATTCTGGTTCGAGCTCTCCTGGCGGATCGACCCCGACGGCGCGCTCGGGATACGGCGCCACTTCGAGTCCCCTTACCGCCCGGGCGAGAAGATCACCGTCGAGGAGTACTACCGGTGGATCTTCGAGCACGAGGTGCCGGGGCTCCCGGAGAGAGCCGCTGCTGCCGGGCTCTCGCCGCTCCAGTTCATGCGCAAGTTCGGCGCCGTCGAGATCGGACCGCCTGCCTACCGGCTCGACGAGCGCACCCTCGGCGACGAGGAGCTCCAGGGGGCGACCGCCGACGAGCGGGGGGTCGTGCGGCGCCCCGTCGGTCCCGACGACGAGCCGCCGCTCATCGGCGAGGCCGGCTCTCTCGGCCTTCGCCATGACGACGGCACGGTGACGATGGGCTTCCCGACCCCGTCGCGCAAGCTCGAGGTGTACTCGACCACCTTGCGCGACTGGGGATGGCCAGAGCATGCGGCGCCCGGGGCCATCGAGTCCCACGTCTCCCGTCGGAAGGTGGACCTGGAGGCGGGGGAGCTGGTCCTGGTGCCGACCTTCCGTCTTCCGGTCCTCGTCCACACCCGATCGGGCAACGCCAAGTACCTCAACGAGCTCGCCAACACCCATCCGCTCTGGCTGCATCCCACCGATGCCGAGCGCCATCACGTCGAGAGCGGCGAATTGGTGCGGATACGGACCTCGATCGGCTACTTCGTGGTGCGGACCTGGGTGACCGAAGGCATCCGGCCGGGCATCTGCGCGCTCAGCCACCACATGGGCCGCTGGCGTCTGCACGAAGGTGAGGGAAGCCGATGGGTGAGCGGCCAGGTCGAGCTCTCCCACCCCGACGGCGCCGAGACGTGGCTGCTCCGTTACCGAAGCCACGTCCAGCCGTTCCTCTCGGAGGATCCGGACTCCTCCCGCATCTCTTGGGAGGACCCCGGCGTCCACCAGAACCTCGCCTTCCCAGTCCAGCCCGACCCGCTCTCGGGGATGCATTGCTGGTTGCAGAAGATCACCCTCGAGCCGTGCGAGCCCGGCGACCGGTACGGAGACGTCTACGCCGACCGGCGGCGCTCACGCGACGTCTACCGGGAGTGGCTCGCGATCACCCGCCCGGGACCCGGTCCCCGCGGGGAACGTCGTCCCGAGTTCCTCATGCGCCCCGTCAAGCCCAAGCGCAAGGCCTTCGACTCTCGACAGCCACACCGCGAACCCGCTCCTGCGAACGCGGAGCAAGGTGGCCGGACGCGACCTGGGTAGGCTCTCCCACGAAGCCGAAGGGGGATGTGTGACCCGCTCGATCAGCGTGCTGCTTGCGCAATTGGACCCGCCGCCGCACGACGTCGGCGCAAACCTCGAAACCGCCTGCCGGCTCGTCGACAAGCATCCCGAGGCGTCCCTCGCCGTGTTCCCCGAGCTCTTCCTCCAGGCGTACGCGCCGAAGAACGTCGAGCCCATCGATGTCGACGCTGCCGAAGGACCGATCGCCGTGCTTCGAGCGTGCGCGCGACGCCGCGGCACGGCGATCGTCGTGGGACTGGCGGAGATGACGGCCGCCGGCATGGCCAACACTGCACTCTGCGTGGACGAACGGGGGCAGATCGCCGCGCGCTACCGCAAGGTCCACCTGTTCGACGGTGAACGACGTGTGTTCCTTGCCGGGGACGAGTACGTCACCGCCGACATGTGCGGCATGACCGTGGCGCCACTCATCTGCTACGACATCGAGTTTCCCGAGGCGCCGAGGGCGGTCGCCCACGCCGGCGCCCAGTTGCTCGTGACCATCGCCGCCAACATGGACCCCTACGCGGACGACCACGCACTGTTCATCCGATGCCGAGCGCTCGAGAACGGCCTGCCGCACGTGTACGTCAATTGCGTGGGCGAGCGAGGCAACTTCCGGTTCTGCGGGGGCTCCGCCGTGATCGACGCATCGGGGCACGTCCTGGCCCAGCTCCCGGCATATGAGCCTGCGCTCGTCGTCGCCGAGGTGCCGACCGCAGAGCGTCGTACGCCGGACTATCTCGCCGACCGACGTCCAGACGTCGCCGTCCGTACGCTCGCCCCTCTCCGAGAGGGGACCGAGCCGACGGAGCCAACCGGCCCAACCGAGCCCACCGAGCCGATGCTTCTTTCCGCCGCAGTGTCGAAGGCCCCCCGTCGGTGAGGTCGAACGCCCGCGCTGCCGGGTGACGGCACCGCAGCTCGTGCCTGGCACCCGGCCCGGCATCCGGCATTGCCCGACCAGGCGTCGCATGGTCTTGGATCGCAGGTCGCAGGTCGCAGGTCGCAGGTCGCGCACAGCGCCGGCGCGCTCAGGATCGGGCTTCGGCCCGAATCCGTCGAAGCGTCTGGGCTGCCGCCGCCCGGTCACCGGGGCCTCCTCGCTCCTCGAGCCGCTCCACGACGGCCAGGCGGTGCGCCACGTCGACGTTGCCGCCGTACTTGAACTTGGCCCGGACCTCCTCCACTGCCAGACGCACGCCACGAATGGTCCGCAGTTGCGCCTGGTGTGCCAGCGCGGGGTCGGCCACGTCGACACCCGGTTGGATGCGCCGGAGCTGGAGCCGCAGGATGTCGGCGATCGCGTCGGGATCGTCCACGGTCGTCGCGGTGCCCGCCAGTTGGACCGCCCCGTAGTAGGTGGTGGGGATGCCGAGGCGCGGATCCTCGTCGCCGATCGCCTTCCATGTCGAGGGGATGAACGCCCAGTCGCCGGCGACGCTCATGACCGCCCGTGGCTGCTCGTCCAGCGCCTCGAAGACGGGATTGCGGGCTACGAGGTGCAAGATGATCTCGTCAGCTTCCAAGACGAACTGGGTTGGCACCACGACGGGCAGGTCGCGATGGCGCCCGGAGGCGACGAGATGACCGAAGCCCTGAGCGGCGACGAACGTCCGCCACTCGTCGTCGTCGATGCCGGCATCAACCGGGGCGATGTACATGTCCCTCCCTTTCCCTTGAGCAGTGCGCGGGGCTGGAGCAGTGCCCGGGCAAGCAGCTGCCGAACAAGAGTCTGGAGCCCAACGCTGCAGCTCCGGCTGCAGACCGACCCCGGCCCCTTGGACCTGTAGGGGCCGGCCGTGTCACGCTCGGGTGGGCCTCCGATCAGCGCTCTGTCTCCCGCTCGGCCAGCACCTCGGGCTCCACGAGCGCCTCGAGGATCTCTGGAGGTGCTTCGGCTGTGGGACCGCGCCGGAGCTCGCGGGCGATGACCTGGAGGGCGCCGCCGACCGGGATGGCGATGAGCGCCCCGACGAACGCGCCGAGGCCGGAGCCGATCTTGTCTCCGAGCGTGGCGCCGACCAGCACCGCCACGAGCACCCAGAGCGGGCTCAAGCGCACGGTCTTGCTCATGACCAATGGGTACAGCACGTGGTTCTCGATCTCCTGGTAGGCGAGGAAGACCACCAGCATCACCAACGCGGCACCAAAGGAGTGGAACGCCGCGATGAGGACTACCGGCACGCCGGCCAGCAAGCCTCCCACCAAAGGAAGGAAGTCCACGAGCCCAACCCACAGACCGAGCAGGAGGGGATAGGGCACGCCGAGCAAGGAGAGCGACACCGCGACCACAGCGCCGGCGACGATCGACGTAAGAAAGTCGCCGAGCATGTAGCCGGTGACCGAACTGGAAACCTGGCGGTAGACCTTGGCCACTCGCGCCGCGGTGGGCGGTGACATCCTGGCGAGCAGGGTGCGGCGCAGGTTCGGCCCTTCGAGCAGCAGGAAGAGCGTGAGGACCGCGACGGCTGCCAGGGCCACAAGAGTGGAGAGTGCCGTCGCGCCGACAGAGAATGCCTGCGCGGGTTTCAGGCTCTTCGTGATGTCCGAGGCGATCTTCGGCACGTTCCTCTTCACCCAGGACTCGAGGTGAAAGTGCTTCAAGAGGTGGCCGATCCGGCCGTGCCCCGCCTCGGCCTGGCGCACGAGCGCGGGGACCTCCTTGGCGAAGTGGGTGATGGCGCTGACCAGCGGTGCGGTGAAGGCTGCGACAACCCCGCCGACGGCCAGCACGCAGGCGACGAACACGATCACGGCGGCGAGCCCGTGACGGATCGGTCCGCGCTCGACGAGCCGGACTGCCGGCGTGAGGAGCAGTGCCAAGAAGAGCCCCATCACGATGTAGAGGACCACGAAGCGCAGCACCACGAGGAGCCAGATCGCGAGCAGGTTGACGTCGAGCACGAGGAACGTCACGAGCACCGTCGTGAGGATCGTCGCCAGCGGCACCTCACGCCGGGCCGCGACCCGCCACATCCGGCCCCGGTAGGTATCGGCGCCTGCCTGGCCGGAGGGGTCGGGCGGTGGCGCAACGGCACGCGCCGCCCCGCGCCGCGTCGCGCTTGCACGCGCGGTGCTCGCGACCGCCGGGTCCGGCTCGGTCCCGGTCGGAGGGCGCTCTTCGGCCGAGGTCATCGCGCGCGCATGGTAGGGCACGCAGCGGCGGTACCGTTCAATCGCTCCCGTCCGGGTTCACAGTGGCGGCGTGAAGAGGTGGGGCTCTAGAGGTCAGCTCCCATCGAGTTGATGGTTGTCTGGGTGATCGCGTACGGCCCACCCAAGATCGTGAAGTGCGAGACCTTCGTCCCACCTATGCCAGTCGTCCCAGCCGTATGAAGGAAGGTGCCAAGTGCTGACCCGGCGGTCGTCGGGCTGAGGGTCAGCACGAGCGGTTCGGGTGAGCTCGCAGTCGGTCCATCCGCTGCCACAACCGCCCCTGAGAGACCGTCGGTGAAGCCGTTTCCGCGTGCGATCGCGAGCGATCCAGTACCCGTCCATCCAAGACCGCCGTTCGATGCTGCCGTCTCGAACGCTGCCAATTCGGTTGACGTGCCCGAATATGTCTGGCCTGCGATCCGTAGCACCGAGACGCCGAGCCCCTCGAGCGTCGACGCGACGCTGTTCGACACTGCCAGTGGCCCCCCGATCACGATCACCTGCTTGATGCCCAAAGTCTTGATGCCTGCGATGACCTGCGGGGAAAGCGTGCTCGGTGTCGTGAGGAGAATCGGAAACCGCTCGGCGTAGGCCATGGTGCTCGCGCTCTCTGCGTCCTGGAACCCTCTGCCGGTGGCGACGATGGCCGTTGGCAGCGCTGTTGCGCTCGCTGGCGCGCTGGAGGCCAGACCCGAGGTAACGTTGTACCTGCCTTTTCCCCCTGACGCGTTCGCTCCTGTATAGGCGCCAGCGAAGGACGCCGCGCCGACGCTTGAGGCTGTGGGCATCTCGGCGATCTTCTCTGCGGTGTCGTACTGAGTCGGTCCTGCGATCCGTGTCACCACGATCTTCACTGTCCCCGGCAACGCGCTCGCACCCCCGCACTCGTCAGCCACGGTGGACTCCAATTGATCGACGACCGCTGTGCTCACCGCGAGGGGGCCCCCTACGACGTAGACCTTGGTGATGCCTTCTTCGTGGATCGCTGTGCGGGTCGGCGCAGAAAGCGACGTGGGCGGGGTGAGCAACGTTCCCGTGCCAAGAGAGCGTGCGAGGTAACCGCTCGCCAGTGCGTCCGCGTAGGTCTTGTCGGTGGCGAGCACGACCGCTCGACTTCCTGTGGTGCCAGGACAGGTGCCGGGCGGGAACTGGTGCTCAAGCTCGGCGGCTGCCGTGGCATCGGCTGTCTTACCGTAGATGCGAGTGAATGTTGTGAAAGGGGGAACGGCGGGGTGCATACCCTGGGAAGCAATTATGGGAGTGAGGGGGGCTGTGAAGCTCGGTGTCAGATATGTGTGCGAGTAACTTCCCACGGCAACACAGTTTGTGTTCCCGGGGCCGACGCACGAGACTGATTTGAATGTGACTCTGTTGTAGTACGTGGAGGGGTTTGCAATAACCACACGTGACCACGAGCCACCGTTCCACTGCTCGATAGCCCCCGTCCCCTGGTGTGTCGTACTGCCGGTTTGTAGCGATGTTGTTCTCGTTGACCCGACCGCCGTACAAGAGGACACCGAGGTGCACGAGACCGACGTGAGGAACAAGCTGGGCACGGACGAGCTCTGCAGCTGCACCCACTTAGAACCATTCCACAATTCTATGAGAGGTTCCACACCGCTCGATCTGACATGTACACCGACAGCAACACACCATGTGTAGCGAACACAGGATACGGATGTGAATTGGCTTGTGATAACGTTCGGGGGTGGCACTGTGGACCAACTGATTCCATTCCAGCTCGCTGCGATCGCTTCTGGGGTGCCATTGCTCCTATCGCCAACTCCAACAACCATGCACCACGAGGAGCTGACGCAGGATATGAAACTATAATATCGTGTCTGGAAGCTGCCTGAGCGCACCCATCCATGGCCGTTCCACGACTCAATGATACTGCCGATGACGGTCCTTCCTGTGGGCAACGGCTCATTTACAGTGAGCGGACTCAGGGCCATGCAGAACCGTGTGCTGAGGCAGGTTGGCCTGCCGCCACCTTGCTGAGCTGCCCAGTGACCAGCGTGCCACACATACGAGTTTGTTGTTGACCCTAGCATGCACCATGTGCTGTTGACACAAGAGACTGACACGATATCGCGTGCTGGTGCTGCCATGGATAGCCAAGACATTCCGTTCCAAACTGACACGACTGTGCTCGTTCCCTGGAAGGCGTGGCCGACACTTAAGCAGAATGACGTGCTGACGCACGATACTGACGCGTACCAGGCGCTCGTGTCACCTGGTGCCTGTGCAGCAGATACGATCGACCATTGGTTACGTGTAATAGAAACTGCAGACGGTTCAACCGCGAGGCACATGCCCAGCGTGATAGTCACGGTGCATAGCACAGCAGCTACTGGTCGCCACGTGAATAGGCGCGCTCGCTTCGATCCCTTATGGAGAAGAACTGAGTTCGTCCCGACGTTGATCACTTAACCCCCTCATGATGTATGGCTGCATGCTCCGTGCGAGCGTAGCTCCCACGTGTGGGGAGATCAACACACCCGAATGCACCTCGCGTGGCCGCCGCCGTGGTGATCTGGCGACCTGAAGAAGCGCATAGAAAGGCGCCTGTACCCCCGTGGTGGTAGGTGCCTCGTTCGGGGTCAAGGTTTGTCTCTGTCAATGAGTCAGGGAGGAGGCATCGACGATGTTGCACACCGGACTGGACCTCTCATAAAGGACTCTCGATGTGTACGTCTTGACCAAAGAAGGATCGGTGGCCGCCACGATCACGGTGGCCGCCCCATCAGAGCTCGACGGGCTGCGAGGAGTGGTGCGCCAAGTGAAGACGTTCGAAGGCGGTTGCAAGGCGGCCGCCGTTGCTGAGTCGATGAACGGCGTCCGCTTCGTCCACAAGAGCTGGAACTGTTGGGCTCGACGGTCGAGATCGCCGACGCGGCCTCGGCCGGCAGGTGCAGGTGGGCGCCGCCACCGACTCCCGCACGGCCTGGAGTGGCAGCACCGAGCTGGCGCCGCCGGTCGAAGGCGCGTCGAAGCTGCCGAGGCGGGCCACTGCCGCCTGGCGGCGCGCGAGCACCTCGAGGTCGGTCACGCCCGGCACCGTCAGCAGCTCGGTCCTGTGTGCAATCTGCTGTTCCGACCGGGGAGGAGCTCGGTTGCTGGGCTGGGTGACGCGGCGATCCGCCCGGCCCTCGCCTCTGTGGCGACGATCCGGGCCCCCTTCGCCCGCGTCCGGGTGACACGACGTGGAAGCGAAGGACGATGCTCGTGTCCGGCTGACCGTGGGTGTGGTCCTGAGTGGGGGGGCGCTCCCGGGCGGGGAAGTGGACCCAGGCCCACCTTTGGGCGGAGTGGGCGAGGGGGGACTTGCAGGCGCTGAGGTGGGCCCTGGGCCACCCGGGCCTGCTGCCCGACGCGATGACATCTGCGCCGCGCGCACTGCCGCATCGTCTCCGGTGGCGGGTGGGGCGCAAGGAGGTGGCTGGTGCGGGCCGGTGCTCATGGTATGAGGGTAGTCACGACCAGTGACAACGGCACGGGGGTTCGCGTCCTCGAGCCCGAAGTGCCCTTGGCACGCGCCGGGACGCTGACCACCCTCCGGGCGATCCTGGGTGGTCCACCCGAACCAGGGTGCTCGGCCTCTCGGCGCCTCCGCTCGACGTGGCAGCGGTCTTCAGCCGAACCGACGCGGCGCGCAGGGACTGATGCAGCCTGCGGTTTGTCTTTGGAGCGATGTTTGCACGGGGAGTACGATCTCGCCCGAGAGGCTGTCGAAACGTGGGGGTCGCAGAT
>DAHWOV010000083.1:0-2290 GCA_027339205.1 Acidimicrobiaceae bacterium
AACGAGACGGTCACCCACATCGACATCGCCGCCAAAGTTGTCGCCACGGACGCCGCCGAGCACCCCTACGACTTCCTCGTTGTCGCCACCGGGCACCGCAGCGCCAACGAGGCCGTCCCCGGCCTCGGGCCCTTCGACGGCCCCGGCCACTCGCCGATGTCGGCCAAAGAGACCGAGGAGCTCGCCCAGGCGATCGGGCGGCTCCTCGCTGAGCCGGGACCGGTCGTCATCGGCGCGGCCCCGGGAGCGAGCTGCATCGGCCCGGTCTACGAGCTCGCCTTCGAGCTCGACCACCTCCTCCGCCGCCGCGGGCTCCGCCACCAGGTCCCCATCAGCCTGCTCACCCCCGAGCCGTTCCTCGGCCACATGGGCATGGGCGGCGCCGGCACCATCCGCCAGCTCCTCGAGGCCGCCCTCGAAGAGCGCGACATCGCCTATCGCACCTCCGCCACGATCACGCGCATCACCGAGGACGCGGTCGAGACGGCCGACGCAGCTCCGACGCCCTCGGTGTGCTCGATCGTCATCCCGCCCCTCGCCGGCGTCGAGGCGGTCGCCACGAGCGAAGGGCTCGCCAACCCGAAGGGCTTCGTCCCGGTCGACGACCGCTACCGTCATGCGGTAGCCGACGGTGTCTACGTCGTCGGCGTCGCCGTCGCCCTCCCCCCGGTCGACGCCACCGCAGTACCGGTGAACTTCCCGAAGACCGGCCACATGACCGAGCAGATGGCGAAGATCGCCGCCGCCGACCTCGAGGCGCGCCTCGACGGGCGAGAAGCCCGCAGCGCCGAGCTGTCGGCCCGCTGCATCCTCGACATGGGCGACCGCGCCGCCTACCTCGCCGTCGATCCCGTCCGCCCGCCGCGCAACCGCATCCCGACGGTCTCCGAAGGGCGTCCCTGGCTCGTCGCCAAGATGGGCTTCGAGCGCGCCTACCTCGCCTTCGCCCGGCGCGGGAAGCTCGTGCCGACGGCCCTCGGATGGTGAGTGCTGCACGAGCGTCGGGCGCGTCGTCGTCTTTGCAGGGGCATCGACGCGCTCGCGAGTCCGGCGGCCAGGCACCTCCATCGATGACGTGACAGACGAGCCCCGAGACGCATCGGCGGGGATCGAGGCGCCGAGGTGGAGCCCGACTGCCCGGGCGGCACGCACGAACCGGTAGCGGTCGAGGGCGTCCTCGCCGGAGAGGTCCAGGGCGCGATCATCGGCGTGATGGCGGCATTCACCGGGCTTCTCGCGGGAATGGCCCTCGTGCTCAGCCGACGGGTGCTGCCGGTCCCCGCGGCCGTCTGCCTGGCGGCAGCCGCCTTCGTCGCCTGAAAGTGCTCGAGCGGAACACGCTGGTCGTCTTCGCGGCCGGGCTGGCGGTCTGGGTCGTGTACCTGGCGGCCGGTGGGGCGGCATGAGCGTGACCCGAAAGTAGGAGCGGTGAAGAACCACCGCAGTCATCTGCACCCGCGACATGGATGCCAGCCTGCGTTTCGCCTATGCACTCCATTCGGCACCTGCCCACTCAGTGTCGGCGAAGCTCGTGACCCAGGTCCCGAGGAGCTCCGAGCCGCTGCACCGATGCGTCGACCTCCAGGTGGTTCACCGACGGTGTCTTTCCTCGAGGAAACCGGTTCGGCGCCGCACGGACGTCCACCCGCACCTACCGATCGGGCAATGACCGAGCGTCGATCAGGTCACCGATGATCTGGAAGTCAGCAACGTTCTCGGTGAGCAGGGGCACTCCTTCCACCTGCGCGGTGGCCGCGATGGCAAGATCGACCTGGCGCCGTCTCGGGTTTCCGCCCCGGCGGGTCACCGCGGCAGCGAGCCGGCCCCAGATCCGGGCAACCTCGACGCTTACAGGCAGGGGATCGAACGTCGCCTCGACCACCGCGAGCCGGGCGGTGCGGCGCGCCCGCTCGTCATCGTCGTCGGCAACCAGCACACCGAAGTGCAGTTCGGTGATCGAGACGACGCTGATCGCGGCCTCGACGTCGTCGGGTGGGGGCAGCTCGCCGATGAGCAGCGACGTGTCGAGCAGCGCCCTCACGACCCGAACGGGTCCACGACGCCTGCTGGCAGTCGCTCGAGATCGACAGAGAGCCCCCGCGGTGGCTCTCCGCGCCAGATCCCGGCAAGTGCGGCACCGCTGACCCAGCGGCGGCGATGTGCCGGACCGAGCTCGGCAACCGGACGACCGGCGACCGTCACGGTGAGCGTCTCGCCAGCCTCGACCCGACGGAGCACCTCGCTGACCTGGTTACGCAGCTCCCTCTGTGCGATGTTGCTCATGGTGAGC
>DAHWOV010000120.1:0-81603 GCA_027339205.1 Acidimicrobiaceae bacterium
CGATGTGGTCCTCGGAACCGTCGCTCATCTTCTCTCCTCGCTCACCACACGTCCGGGGGCTCTCTGGAAGGGTACGAGCCTCTCTCAGAGATCCAGTACACCGGGTGTACCTAAGAGATCGCGAAGGACCGCATAGAACTCCCCTAAAACTCCCCCCAGCCGCGCGCCGCGCAGCGCGGCGCGCTCGCCCCCGGCGGCGCCGGCTCGAGCCGAGCGCGCCCGGGACCGGACCGTCTCACTCGCTTCCCGAGACCCTCGCGACCGCGGCGACCGCCTGCCCCTCGTCGAGGTTCATGACGCGGACTCCGGTCGCGTCGCGCCCCTGCGAGGCGATCTCACGCACCGGGGTGCGGATGACGACCCCGCCGGTCGACACGAGCAGGATCTCCTCATCGAGCCCGGCCATGAACGCGGCCACCACACGACCCCTCTTCGCGGTCAGACGGATCCCTCGCACGCCCTGGCCCCCTCGGGCCTGCCGGTTGAAGCGGTCCACCTTGGTGCGCTTGCCGTAGCCTGCGTCCGTCACCATCAGGATGTCGGCCCCTTCCCCGGCGACGTCGAGGGACACGAGCTCGTCGCCCTCTCGGAGGCGGATCCCCCGCACCCCGGCGGCGTCACGTCCCATCGGGCGGACGTCGTCCTCGGAGAACCGGATCGTCATGCCGGTCCTCGTCACCGCGAACAGCTCGTCGCCCCCCGCGGTGGCGACCACCCTGACGAGCTCGTCGCCCTCACGCAGATTGATCGCGATGAACCCCTCCCGACGGGACTTGTCGTACTCGCTGAACGCCGTCTTCTTCACCTGGCCGCGCGCGGTCGCGAAGACGAGGTAGTGATCCGCCGGGAAGTCGCGGGTCTCGACGACGGCCTGGATCGTCTCCCCCGGTTCGAGCGGCAGCAGGTTGACGAGCGCGGTCCCCCGTGCGGTCCGCTCCTTCATCGGGATCTCGTGGCCCCGGAGCCGGTAGACCCGCCCCCGGTTGGAGAAGAGCAGGAGGTACGACAGCGTCGTCGTGTGCACGACGTTCGTGACCAGATCCTCTTCCTTGAGGCGCGCCCCCTGCACCCCCCTTCCTCCACGTCCTTGCGTTCGGAAGGCGTCCGCCGAGACGGCCTTCACGTAGCCGGCGCCGGTCATCGTGACGACGATCTCCTCGTCGGCCACGAGGTCCTCGACCCCCAGCTCACCGGGGTCGTGGGTGATGACCGAGCGGCGCTCGTCGGCAAACTTGTCGCGGATCGCGGTCATCTCGGCCGCGATGACGCCGCGCAGCCTCGCGGGATCGGCGAGGATCGCCTCGAGCTCCGCGATCGTCACCCGGAGCTGCGCCATCTCCTCGTCCAGCTCCGTCCGGCCGAGGCGCGTGAGCCTTCCGAGGGTCATGTCGAGGATGTGGTTCGCCTGCTCTTCGCTGAAGGAGAAGGGCTCGGCCATGAGGGCCGACCGGGCAGCGGACCGGTCGTCGGAGGCCCGGATCGCCGCGATCACCGCGTCGAGCATCTCGATCGCCCGCAGGAGGCCCTCGACGATGTGGGCCCGGGCCTCGGCCTTCGCCAGTCGGAACTCGGAGCGGCGGCGGACGACCTCCACCTGGTGCGTCACGTAGTGCGTCAGCACCTGGGCGAGGTCGAGCGTACGGGGGACGCCGTCGACGAGCGCCAGCACGTTGACACCGAAGTTGGTCTGCAGCGGCGTGTGCTTGTAGAGCTTGTTCAAGACGACGTTGGCGTTCGCGTCCCGCTTGAGGCGGATGACCAGGCGGGTCTTCTTCCCCGCGGAGGAGTCGAGGACCTCCGCGATCCCCTCGATCTCCCCCGCCCGCACCAGGTCGTCGATCTTCTGGCTGATGACCGGCACCGAGGTCTGGTAGGGGATCTCAGTGACGATGATGCGCGTCCCGTCCCGGCCCTCCTCGATCTCGGCGAGCGCGCGCATCTTCACCGAGCCGCGCCCGGTGCGGTAGGCGTCGAGGATGCCCTGGCGACCGAGGATCTGGCCGCCCGTCGGGAAGTCGGGGCCCTTCACGAACTGCATAAGCTCGTCGGGAGTCGCCCCGGGGTGCTCGAGGAGGTACACCGCTGCGTCGATGACCTCTCCCATGTTGTGCGGAGGGATGTTCGTCGCCATCCCGACCGCGATCCCCTGGGACCCGTTCACCAACAGGTTGGGGAACCGCGCCGGGAGGACGACCGGTTGCTGGGTGCTGTTGGCGTAGTTCGGCTCGAAGTCGACGGTCTCCTCGTCGATCCCCGCCATGAGGTCGAGCGCGAGGGGCTGGAGGCGGCACTCCGTGTAGCGCATCGCGGCCGGGCCCTCGTCGGGCCCGGGACCTCCGAAGCTCCCGTGCCCGTCGATCAGGGGATGGCGCATCGAGAAGTCCTGCACCATGCGCACCAGCGCGTCGTAGATGGCCGCGTCGCCGTGGGGGTGGTAGGTCCCCATCACCTCGCCGACCACCGCCGCGCACTTCACGTGCGGGCGGTCGGGGCGCAGGTTCTGTTCGAACATCGAGTAGAGGATCCGCCGGTGCACGGGCTTGAGCCCGTCTCGGACGTCGGGAAGCGCGCGCGAGACGATGACCGACATGGAGTACTCGAGGAACGAGCGCTCCATCTCCTCTTGGATCTCGATCGGCTCGATGAAGCCGAAGGTCCCGCCGCCGTCCGCGCCGTCTGCGCCCGGAGGCGCTCCCGCGCTGCCGTTCGGCGACAGGGACCCGGTGCTCTGCGATCGTCTCGCCATCGAAAGTGCTTCCTCAGATGTCGAGGAAGCGCACGTCCTTCGCGTTGGTCTGGATGAAGTGCCGGCGCAGCTCGACGTCGTCGCCCATGAGGACCGAGCAGACGTCATCTGCGAGCGCCGCCTGCTCCACGCTGATCTGGAGCAGCGAACGCTTCGTCGGGTCGATCGTGGTGTCCCGCAGCTCGTGGAAGTCCATCTCGCCGAGCCCCTTCAGACGCTGGAAGTCGTGCCGGTGATCCGGGTGATCGGCGAGGAAGGCGTCTTTCGCCGCGTCATCCCTCAGGTAGATCTTCTCCTTCCCCACGAGCGTCGAGTACAGCGGTGGCTGGGCGACGTAGACGAAGCCCCCCTCCACCAGTGGTTTCATCTGGCGAAAGAAGAACGTGAGCAGGAGCGTGCGGATGTGGCTGCCGTCGACGTCGGCGTCCGCGAGCACGATCACCTTGTGGTAGCGGATCTTCGAGACGTCGAAGTCCTCGCCGATGCCGGCGCCGATCGCGGCGATGAGCGCTTGGATCTCCGCGTTCTTCAGCATCTTGTCGATGCGCGCGCGTTCGACGTTGAGGATCTTGCCCCGGATCGGCAGGATCGCCTGGGTCCTCGGATCGCGCGCGTCCTTGGCCGAGCTCCCTGCGGAGTTCCCCTCCACGATGAACAGCTCGCACTCCCGGCGGTCGCGCGACGAGCAGTCGATCAGCTTGCCGGGGAGCCCCGCACCGTCGAGACCGGACTTGCGTCGCGTGAGGTCGCGCGCCTGCTGCGCGGCGACCCGGGCGCGCTGGGCGAGCAGCGCCTTCTTCACCACCTGGTTCGCCTCGGTCGGGTTCTCCTCGAGCCACTCGGCGAGCTTCTCGTTGGTCGCGCGCTCCACGAGCGAGCGAATGGCGACGTTGCCGAGCTTCGCCTTGGTCTGTCCCTCGAATTGCGGGTCGCGCAGGCGCACCGACACGATCGCCGTGAGGCCCTCGCGGATGTCCTTCCCGTCCAGGTTCTCGTCCTTCTCCTTGACCAGGTTCCGAGAGCGCGCGTAGCGGTTCACGACATTGGTGAGGGCCTTCTTGAACCCCTCCTCGTGCATGCCGCCCTCGATCGTGGAGATCCCGTTGGCGAACGAGAAGATGCTCTCGTTGAAACCGGTGTTCCACTGGAGCGCGACGTCGACCTCCTGGCTCTCCTCGACCTGCTGGTACGAGGCGACCTTGCGGAACAGCGACTCCTTGGACGCATTGAGATGCTTCACGTAGTCGACGATGCCGCCGTTGTACCTGAAGGCTTCCTTCTTCTCGGCTCCGGGCCGCTGGTCGGCGAACCGGATCTCGAGCCCGCGGTTCAAGAAGGCCATCATCTGCAGCCGCTCGGTGACGGTCTGGGCCCTGAAGTCCACCTCTTCGAAGATGGCGGGGTCCGGCCAGAAGGTCACCGTGGTGCCGGTCCGGCCCTTCGGCGACTCGCCCGTCACCTCGAGGGGGGTCTTGATCTCGCCGCCGTTGACGAACTCCATCACGTGGTGCTTGCCGTCCCGGTCGATCTCGAGCACCAGCCGGGTGGAGAGCGCGTTCACCACCGACGCGCCGACCCCGTGGAGGCCGCCGGAGACCTTGTAGCCCCGGCCACCGAACTTCCCGCCGGCGTGCAGGGTCGTGTAGACGATCTCAGCGGCAGAACGGTCCGGGTACTGCGGGTGCGGGTCCACGGGGATCCCGCGGCCGTTTGTCTGGACCCTGCAACCCCCGTCCGCCAGGAGCGTCACGTCGATCCGTGTGCAGTAGCCCGCCATCGCCTCGTCGACGGCGTTGTCCACGATCTCCCACACGAGGTGGTGCAGCCCGGTGGGGCCGGTCGAGCCGATGTACATCCCCGGCCGGAGGCGGACGGGCTCGAGCCCTTCGAGGACGGTGATGTCGCTCGCCATGTACGAGCCACCGTCAGCTGCCACGCTCTGCCTCCTCGCCGCGCCCGGCGGGCGCGCTCCTTCGACCCGGTCGTCCCGACGTCCGCGCCACTGCCACCTCGGGAGAAGAGGCCGCTTCCGTGCATCTCACGGACAGCTCATTCTACCTGAGGCCCACCGACGGACTGCGCTTCCCGAGGCTTCCGAGGCTTCCCGAGGCTGTCCGCGGCTGCTCTTGGCGGCCGGGTGGGCGGTGCCTCCTCACGCAACGGTCGCCCCGCCCCGGGATCTCGCGCGCGCCGGCGACGCCCGCGGGGCCGAGCCGTCCGTGCGTGTCACCCGAGTGCGTGTCACCCGAAGGGCCGGACCACCACGTCGAGCCGTTCGAGGCGCTCCCCGGTCCGCTCCGTCACACATGCGAGGATGCCCGGCGACAGGAGCCGCACCTGGGTGGCCCACGGCGGCCGGTCGACAGCGACGACCAGGACGCCCCCTTCCAGGCGGAGCGGCCTCGTGTGCCTGGCGACCGCCGGTCCGACCAGCTCCTCCCACCTCGAGAAGACCGTGCCCAGCGCTGCCGCGGCCACGGCGCGCCCGGGCGGCTGCGGCGGACCGCCCCCTTCGGCGGACCCGCCCGGTCCCGGGCCGCTCCCCCCCGGTGGTCGGGGCGCCAGGCCTGCGACGAGCTCGTCGAGGGACTCCTCCAACGGTCGCGGTCCCCGGTCCGTGCCGCCGCGCCGCCTGCGAGCGGGCCTGGTCACGAGCGCCGTCCGAGGCTCCGCACGTCGAGCACCGCACCCACCTCGATGCCTTCGGGCAGGTCGGTCGCGGTGGTGAGCAGCGTCTGGCCCGGCGGGAGGTGGCGCGCCAGGGCTCGGCTCCGCTGCGGGTCGAGCTCGGAGAAGACGTCGTCGAGGAGGAGGAGCGGCGTGCTGCCCCGGCGCTGGGTCACCAGGCGGTGCAGTCCGAGCCGGAGGGCGAGGGCGAGGCTGCGTTGCTCACCCTGGGACGCGCGCGCTCGGGCGTCACGTCCGTCGATCCGCAAGATCACCTCGTCGCGGTGCGGGCCGACCGTGCATGCGGCTCGGCGAAGGTCGTCTTTGCGGCTCGCACCCAACGCGCCAGCGAGATCCCCCTGCCATCCCCGGACGTAGTCAAGCGTCACCGGCGCCGCACACGACGGCGCGGAGCTGAGCCCTGCGTAGGCCTCCTGCACCGGGGTGCTGGCATCCTCCACGAGCGCACGGCGTGCCGCGGAGACGGCCTCGCCGCTCACCACCAGCCGTTCGTCCCAGACGTCGAGGGTCGACGCCACTTCCGTCGTCAGCTTCCCGCCGGCTTGGCGCAAGAGCGCGGTGCGCTGGCGCAGCACCTTGTCCAGCTGGTCGAGGTCCGCCGCCGCGCGGGGGTCGATCAGGCGCAGCGCGGCATCCACCAGGTCTCGCCGGCGCACGGGGGGTCCCTGCACGAGCGCCAGGTCGTCCGGCGAGAAGACCGTCACCGGGACGGCGTCGGCGAGCTCGCTGCGCCCGTGGACGGGCCGGTGGTTGACGAGGGTCCGCGTCCCGCCGCGGGCCTGCAGCTCGCTCTCCACGACGAGCGGGCGGGACTCTCGCTCGAGGTGCGCTCGCACGATCGCCCGCTCCCGTCCGACCCGGACCATTGCATCGCGGGCGGACGTGCGGAACGACCGCTGCGAGCCCAGGTACGCGATGGCCTCGAGCAGCGTGGTCTTCCCCGTGCCGTTAGGCCCGGTCAGCACCGTCGAGGAGCCTGGCTCGAGCCCGAGACGGGCCTCGACGAAGAGCCGGACGTCGAAGAGCTCCAAGTCGCGGAGCTCGGTGCTGCTGCTCGACGGCGATCGCTCGCCGGACTCGGCCGCCGTCGTCAGGACACCCGCACCGGCATGAGCAGGTACCGGAAATCGTCTCTGCCCGCGGCCCGGACGGTCGCAGGCTTGCCTGGATCGTCCGTCTCGATGAACACCTCGTCGTCGAGCACGGCGTCGACCCCGTCGATCAGGTAGCCCGGGTTGAACGCGATCACCAGCTGCTCTCCGCTGAAGTCGCCGTCGACGGTCTCACTCGCGTCGCCGATCTCCTGGGAGACCACCGAGAGGTCCACCCCGTTCGGTCGCATCGCGAGCCGGACGGGCGTCGTGTTGTCCCTCACGAGGAGCCGTACACGACGCAGCGCGGCGAGGAGGGACTCCCTGCCGACATGGAGGCGGTTGGGGTAGTGCTCGGGGATCAGCTGACGGTAATCGGGGTAGGTCCCTTCGAGGAGCCGGGTCGAGATCCGTACGCGTCCGGTCTCGAACGTGATGTCCGAAGTCCCGGGCGCGATCCCCACTTCCGCGCCGGCCCCTTCGCCGTCGCCCGGCGCACCGCCTGCCGGCGCGAGCCTCAGAAGCTCTGCGAGCGCACGGGCGGGCACGAGCACGTCGCCCCCCTGGGGGAGGGTCGCGGTCCCGCGCAGGTCGCGCAGCGACAGCCGGTAGGAGTCGGTCGCCACCAGCCGCACTGTCTTCGCCTCGGTGGTCATGAGCACACCGGTGAGCAGCGGCCGCGCGTCGTCGTTGGACGCGGCTCTCACGACCTGGCGCAACGCCTCCACCAGTACCCCCCGTGGCAGCGTCACCGTCGGCGTAGCCGGACGGGGAAGCATCGGGAACTCGACCGGCGGGTAGGAGCGGAGCCCGAAGTGCGCCCGCGCAGAAGAGATCTCCACCTTGTCGTCATCGGTGTCCACCGTGACCGCCCCGGCCTCGAGCGCCCGCACGACGTCTGCGGTGAGCCGCGAAGGGACCACGCACACGCCGTCCTCGATGCCGATGACCTCGTGGTCGACCCGGATCGTCAGGTCGAGATCCGTGCCGGTCACCTCCAGGAGGTTGCCCTCCGTGCGCAGCATGAGCCCGGAGAGCACCGCGGACGAGCTCGCTCTTCCCCCCACCGCCCGTCCTGCTGCGACGAGCACGTCAGCGAGAGAGTCCCGTTCGGACCGGAATTTCACCGCATCATCCTTTCCCGCGTCTTTGGAAGTGGAGAGATCACTCCAGGGGTAATAGTGCTGGGGATTGTGGACACGCGGGCGCCGTGCCTGGTCAGGCGAGTGCGGTCGTCCACCGCGCGGACCTGGCGCGGTGGAGCGCAATGGTCGCAGACGGGCTCGGGCGTGCGCGTCTGTGGACGAGGGGACCGGTCGTCCACAGGATGTGCGGTCATCGTGCACAGGGAGGGGCAGGCGGAGCTCACGCGCCGTTCCTGATCTTGACCGTGAGATCCGTCACCTGCTCGTAGAGCTGGCGCCGTTCCTTCATGTGAGTCGTGATCTTGTCGACTGCATGGATGACGGTGGTGTGGTCGCGTCCGCCGAACACGCGCGCGATCGCAGGGTAGCTGTAGTCGGTCAGGTTGCGAACGAGGTACATCGCGACCTGGCGAGCGGTGACGAGCGGCCGCGTACGGCTCGGGCCACACAGTGCGTCGATCGTGAAGCCGTAGCTCGCGGCGGTCGCTTCCAGGATCATCTGGGGCGTGATCTGACGCGGCTCCACGCTCGAGACGATGTCCTCGAGCACGTGCTCTGCGAGATCGAGCGAGATCGCCTCCCGGCTCAAGCTCGCGAACGCCGTGACCCTGATGAGCGCGCCCTCGAGCTCGCGGATGTTGTTCTTCACGTGCGTGGCGATGAACTCGAGGACGTCGTCGGGGATGTCGTCGTGGTCGGCCTCGGCCTTCTTGCGCAGGATCGCCAGCCGGGTCTCGAGGTCCGGCGGGTCGACCTCCGTGATCAAGCCGGACATGAAGCGGCTGCGGAGCCGGTCTTCGAGCGTCTCGATGGACCTGGGCGGGCGGTCCGAGGTGAGCACGATCTGCTTCCCCGCGCCGTGGAGATCGTTGTAGGTGTGGAAGAACTCCTCCTGGAGGCCCTCTTTGTTCTCCATGAACTGGACGTCGTCGATGAGGAGCACGTCGCACTCGCGGTAGCGGCGCTTGAACGCGATCGTCTCCGCCTTGCGCAACGAGTCGACGAAATCGTTCATGAAGGTCTCGGTCGTGACGTAGAGCACGGTGCGCACCGGGAAGTTCTCCTGCACATAGTTGCCGATCGCATGCAATAGATGCGTCTTGCCGAGCCCGGAGTCCCCGTAGATGAACAGGGGGTTGTAGGAGCGGCCCGGCGTTTCGGCCACCGCCTGCGCGGCGGCATGCGCGAGCCGATTGGAGGAGGCGGCGACGAAGCTCTCGAAGGTGTACTGCCGGTCGAGCGTTACGGCTGCCCCCACCCGGGGCTCGGCGACCCGCTGGGCTCCGTGGGTGCGCGGGCCGGTCTGCGGGCCCGGACCCGGGCCAGGGGTCGGCTGCAGGCCGGTCTGCGGGCGCGGCCCGGGGGACACCGGGGTCGTCGAGTACGACGGTCCGTAGGGTGCGGACTCTCCAAGAGGGACGGCCCGGGCCGTCCCGTGGGCTTCGAGGAGCGCGGTCGGCGCCGAGCCGGCGCTGTCGGCCACCTCGAGACGCACGCGGACCGCATGGCCGGCGGCCGAGGAGACGGCCTGGGTGAGCAGCGGGAGGAAGCGGCCCTCGACGCGTTCGCGGACCACCGAATTCGGGACGGCGAGCACCATCGTCCCCCCGTCGTAGGAGACGGGCTCGATGTTGGAGAGCCACATCTGCCAGGTCGTGTCCGACACCTGCTCACGAAGTGGCGCGGCACACCTGGTCCACAGGCCTCTCGTCTCTTCCACCTGCTCCTCCGCGCACCCGAGGCGGTCGTCGTCCACAGCGTGCTCCACAGGTTGTGGACCTAGCGAGCGCCGTGGTCGGTCGAACGTACACCGTCGAAGCGACTCGGACTAGTGGCAACCTGGCTCAGCGTGGCCCGCGGGGGCCGACTAGTGTGACCGGGCACTGTCGCGTACGATCGCGCGGCGACCTCGCGGCCCACGACAGGCCCCGCGGTGGTCCGTGCGCCGGTGCCGGCCCGCTGGGACGTGCCCCGAGCAACGCGGAAAGGTTTACGGACGTGAAGCGAACCTACCAACCCAACACGCGCAAGCGAGCGAAGCGGCACGGGTTCCGCCATCGCATGTCGACGCGTGCCGGCCGGGCGATCCTGAAGGCGAGGCGGCTCAAGGGGCGTCATCGGCTGACGGTGTGAGCCGGCGTCCGCTTCGCTGCCCGCGCCCGACAAGACGATGGCACCCATAGTGGGAAGGATCCGCAGGCAGGCGACGTTCCGTGCCCTGGCTCGCCCCGATGGCCGGGCGCAGCGCGGGCCGGTGAGCGTGGTGTTCAGCCGCTCGGACGAGAACACGCACCTGCCCCTGGCCGCCTACGCCGTTGGACGGCGTCACGGCGGTGCAGTCGCACGCAACCGGCTGCGGCGCCGCCTCCGAGAGGCGGTACGGACTGCCGCCCCTACGCTCGAGCCGGGCGCCTACCTGGTCCGCGCGAGGCCGGATGCAGCGCGGATGGGATTCGGCGAACTGTGCGACGCCGTCGGCGCTGCAGCCCGGGCTGCAGCGGGATGCGCCACGGGTGAGAGAGGACAGGGGCCGAGGTGACCTTGCGGCACGCCGGAGAACGCAGGCTCGGCGCCGACGAGGATGTGCCCGCGGTGTCCGCGTCGAAGACCGAGGGCACGCACCGTGGTGCCGGCCGGCGGGCGGCGCTGGGGATGCTGCGCGTCTACCAGGCCGCCAGGGCGGGCCACGTGTCGCCGTGCCGCTTCTATCCGAGCTGCTCGGCCTACGCGGTCGAGGCAGTGGAGCGCCACGGCGCTTGGCGCGGGCTGTGGCTCGCCGCCCGCCGGGTCGCCCGCTGCCACCCGTTGGGCGGCCACGGGGTGGACCTCGTCCCGCTCGAGGTCCGCCGGCGCAAGCGGAGGGAGGACTGACCGTGCACCCGCCGCTCCTGCTCGCGGAGAACTCGTTGTTCAAGGCCATCGGTGACATCTTCCATCCGCTGTTCGTCGCGATCGCAGACGTGCTGGCGTGGATCTATGGCATCGTCCCGACATACGCAGTGGCGATCCTGCTGCTCACGGTGCTGATCATGGCGCTCCTCACGCCGCTCACCATCAAGAGCACCCGGTCCATGCTCGCGATGCAGGCCCTGCAGCCCGAGATGCAGAAGCTCCGGGCGAAGTACAAGGGTGCCGAGAACCGCCAGCAGCTCAACGAGGAGATGATGAAGCTCTACCGCGAGCGCGGTGTGAGCCCGACCGGCGGCTGCCTGCCGATGTTCCTGCAGATGCCGGCGTTCATCGTCCTCTACGACGTCATCCGCGGCCTCGCCAACACGGTGAAGCCGGGCACAAAGCTCGGTACAGGCCACAAGGTCTGCCATCCTGCCGCGCACCAGGCGACCTGCGCGACACCGCGCTACGTCCCGCACCATTCTGCGATCTACCAGAACTTGATCAAGACGCCCGGGGTGATGCATTCGATCGGCTTGAACCTCGCAGCGAAGCCCCTCACACACCATGCGCACTGGGTCGACTACATCCCGTACTTCGCACTCCTCGCTGTTGCAGTAGCCCTGCAATATTTCCAGATGGCGCAGATGACCCGGCGCAACAAGAAGAACAACGCGCAGCAGCAGATACCCCAGCAGATGCAGACGATGCAGCGGGTGATGCCGCTGATCTTCGCGTACATCTACTTCCTCGTCCCCGCTGGGGTGGTGATCTACATGATCGTGTCTTCGGCGATCCGGGTGCTGACGCAGGATCTCATCTTCCGATACGGGCTGGTGCAGTCCCCCGGCGAGCACCAGATCGGGACCAAGGGGAAGCCCGCGGCGTCCAAGGCGGTGGTGGAAGCGAGGTCGTCGACCTCGCCGGCGGCCCAGGACCGGGCAGCGGTCGCGCCGGTGACCAGTGGCGAACGCGGTCTCCTCCCCTTCGGGTCCAAAAAGGGCGTGACCGATGCGCCAGCGCCGGCTCGCAACGGAGGGAACGGGGCGGCAAACGGCAAGGCCAGGCCCGGAAGGCGGGGCGGCAGCGCAGCCACCCCGCCCGAGCCGGCGCCGAAGCCCCATCCGAGATCGAAGTCGAAGCGTGCACGAAGGGCCCGCTGACCGTGGAATGGGTCGAGAAGACGGGGAGATCGGTCGACGAGGCGAAGGAGCGGGCCCTCGACCAGCTGGGGGTGGCGGAGACGGACGCCGAGGTCGTGGTCTTGGCCGAGCCCAAGACGGGCCTCTTCGGGCGTGTGCGTGGGGAAGCGCGCGTGCGGGCACGCGTACGCCCCGCAGAAGTTCGGCCGAAGAGGGTTCGCCGGAGGCGAGAACGCGGCCAGGCAGATGTCGGCCACACGGGGAGCGGTCGCGCCGGCGGGACTCGAACGGGACGCCGCACGACCGAGGCGAGCCGCACAGCCGGCGGCCGGGCATCACGCGAGGCATCGGCCGCCCGTGCGCCCGCCGGCGCGAGCAGCGGGGAGAACGCTGCGTCGGTGAGCTCGGGCTCGCGGCGGCGCAGGCGGCGGCGCAGCGGGGCGCAGAGGCCGAGCAGTGAGCTGGTCGAGCCGACCACGCAGACCGCGCCGGCCGCGCCGACCGCGGAGACCGCGTCGGCCGCGGACGGCGGCGCAGTCGTCGCGCGCCCGGACCGGCACCACGATGTTGACGAGGGCGGACTCGATCGGGTCATGCCGGAAAAGGAGGGCCAGCCGGTGGCTCAGGGGATCACGCTGCAGGAGCAGGCCGCGGTGGCCAAGGAGTTCCTCGAAGGGCTCTTGGACCGCTACGGCCTCGAGGCCACGATCGAGGTGCGCGAGCTCGACGAGGAGACCGTCGAGCTCGCCGCCCAGGGCGAGGGGCTGGGCATCCTCGTAGGACCGAAAGGCGCGACCGTCGCGGCACTCCAAGATGTGACGCGGACGGTCGTCCAGCGGCACTTCCCGAACCGCACGGACCGCATCCTCGTCGATGTCGCGGGTTATCGCGAGCGTCGCGCTGCAGCGCTCCGACGCTTCGCTGCCGACGTCGCCGCTGACGTCCTCGAGTCTGGCTCCGAGCGGGCTCTCGAGCCCATGAGCCCGGCGGACCGCAAGATCATCCACGACACGGTCGTGACGATCGACGGGGTGGTCTCCAGCTCCCAGGGAGAGGAGCCGAACCGCTTCGTCGTCATCTCCCCCGCGCCATGACGCGCTTCCGCCCGCTCACCGCATCCGCTCCGGGGGCCACCGGCCAAGCCGCCACCGCTTCGCGTCGCTCCTGAGCCGTCTCCTGACGCCCCTTCCCCCCAACGCAACCGACCGCCCGCTCCTTGCGCTTGTCGAGCGCGCGCGGGAGCTCGGCTTCTTCGGCCCGGCCCCGGTCACCACCCATCTCGACCACGCTCGGGCGTTCGCCGAGGTCGTCGAAGCTGCACGGCCAGGCTCGCTGCCGGGGTCGGTCGTCGATCTCGGGTCGGGGGGAGGGATCCCGGCGTTGGCGTTGGCACTGCGCTGGACCTCGACCCCGTTCCTCCTCGTGGAGTCACAGCTCAAGCGAGCCGAGTTCCTTCGCAGTGCAGTCCGGCAGCTCGGCATTGAAGCGCGGGTGATCGTGGTTGCCGAGCGTGCCGAGTCGCTCGCCCGGACATCGATGAGCCGTGGGGAGCATGATCTCGTCACCGCCAGGGGTTTCGGTCCTCCCGGGGCTGTCGCGGAGTGCGCCGCCCCCTTCCTCCGGCCCGGGGGACTGCTCGTCGTCTCGGAACCTCCACCCGGCGGCGCACGTGACCGAGAGCGTTGGCCGAGCGAGGGGCTGGCGCACGTGGGGATGGGTCCGGCTCGATCGGCGGGTTCGCGCTATCGCTTCGTGGTGATCTCCCAGGACGCGCCATGTCCGGGCCGCTTTCCCCGTCGGGTCGGCGTGCCGATGAAGCGGCCGCTCTTCTAGCTACTTCCAGCTCGAGCAGCTCGTCCAGCTCGAGCAGCTCGAGCACGCCGTTCTTCTGCCGGCGGGGTCTCGGTCATCGACTGTCCCTGGGGGAACGTGCACCCCGGAGGGCTGCGAAGATCGACTCTGCGTCGGGCTGGGGACCCGCTCGGCGGGCAGGTCCTGAGGGCGAAGAGCGAGTGGCGGTGCCGGGCGGGGAGCCTCGCGACGCATCGCCCGGCGCCCTGGCGGGTGGGGACGCAGGGAGCGTCGGAAACCGGCTCTCGCCGTGTCGCAGCTGCCTCGCGTAACGGTCGCACATCTGTACAAGACGGGCATGTGCGTAGCCGTCGAGCGATGGGCTGAGCCTCCGGTGCAGCATCGGCAGCAGCTCATCACGCAAATACGGACCACGCGCCATCCACTGGTAGTAGCGACGGCCACCGTGCTCATAGGGACCGTAGAGGCGGCCGCCAGGAAACGTGCGCTCCACCCAACGGAAGAGTGCTTCGTGCCGTTCGTGCATCCGCAGGGTGACCTGCGGTTGACGGCCGTCTCCGCCGAAGTGCCCTTCGCCTACCAGTAGACCCACCAACAAGCCCTCTTCGTAGTCGCTCGGCAAGGTTCCTCCGGTAACCGCAGCGCCCGGACACAACTGCGCGCAATGTGTTGTTTCACGGTCATGTTACATGTGGAACCCGGCGCGCGGGAGCAGGCTCCTTGGTGCTGTTTCACCGTCATGTGCCATGTGAAGCACCGGAGAGACGTGGCACGGCGCGCGCCGTTGAGGAGCTAAAGCTTGACCTCGCGCCGCGCGCGAGCGAGGATGGGTCCCGTGGCCGGAAAGGGGGGCGTGGCGCGGAACCAGCCCGCCCTCGGTAGCTGCACAGCGATGTCGTGCGCCAACTGGAGTGCACGGCGTGCTTCCGTCGACGTGGGAGCTGCCCAGTGGTGAGGATGATCGGAAGGCGGCGGCGCGCGAATGCCGCCTTGCCGTCGGAGACAGTCGAGCTTGGCGCCGATCCGGGAGACACGACGGACGAGGCCGTGGAGCAGCCGGCAGGACGTGGACTGCATGGAGTCACTGCTGTCGACCATGAGGCGCCGGCATCGACGGAAGTCGAGGCGCTAACCGAGGGCGCTGTCTCACCGGCACCTCACCCCGAGCCGACCGAGGAGGACGTGACCTCCACCGAGGCAGCGCCGGAGGTCACCGAGGCAGCGCCGCAGGTCACCGAGGCAGCGCCGCACGTCACCGAGGCAGCGCCGCACGTCACCGAGGCAGCGCCGCAGGTCACCGAGGCAGCGGCGCACGTCAACGAGGCAGCGCCGCACGTCAACCCTCCCGGCACTGCGTTCGCGGCCGGACCACGCTCCAGGGGAGGGCAGCGGTTCGACGAGGACGGCTTCCTCGACAACCCCGATGGCCGGGGGGTCTCGACCACGCGCCCGCTGCCGAGGGTCATCGCAGTCGCGAACCAGAAGGGAGGCGTCGGGAAGACCACCACCACCGTGAATCTCGGCGCTGCGCTCGCTGAGCTGGGTTACCGCATCCTGGTGGTCGACCTCGACCCGCAGGGGAACGCGACCACCGGGCTGGGGATCGACGCGAGGAGCTTCGAACACTCGATGTACGACGTGATCATGCACGACACGCCGCTCGAAGATTGCATCGAGCCGACCAGCGTGCGCAACCTCTTCGTGGCACCCGCGACCATCGACCTCGCGGGGGTCGAGATCGAGCTCGTGCCCGCCTTCAGCCGAGAGCTTCGCCTCAGGCGGGCGGTGGAGACGGTGCTGGAGGACTTCGACTTCGTACTGATCGACTGCCCACCGTCGCTCGGGCTGATCACCATCAACGGGCTCGCCG
Organism: Acidimicrobiaceae bacterium; assembly: GCA_027339205.1. Lineage (GTDB taxonomy): Bacteria > Actinomycetota > Acidimicrobiia > Acidimicrobiales > RAAP-2 > JAJYVT01. The sequence goes on from DAHWOV010000120.1 coordinate 15,387, forward strand.
CGGCGAGCGAGATCCTCGTGCCGATCCAGTGCGAGTACTACGCGTTGGAGGGTCTGGGGCAACTGCTCCGGAACGTCCACCTCGTAGCCTCCAATCTCAATGACCGCCTGGAGGTCAGCGCCATCGTCCTCACGATGTACGACGCGCGGACGCGCCTCGCGGTGGAGGTCGCAGCCGAGGTTCGCCGGCACTTCGGCGAAAAGGTCTGCCGGATCGTGATCCCTCGAACGGTCCGCCTCTCCGAGGCGCCGTCGTTCGGACAGCCCATCACGGTGTTCGACCCGTCCTCGCGGGGGGCAGTCGCGTACCGTGAGCTTGCGAAGGAGGTGAGCAATGGCGCGGCGCAGCGGGCTCGGTAAAGGCCTCGGGGCCCTCATCCCGACGGAGGTCTCCGGAGCGCAGGGCAGTGCGCTCAGGGAGGTGCCGATCTCGAGCATCCGGCCGAACACGCTCCAACCGAGGACCCACTTCGACGAGGAGGCGATGTCGGCGCTCGCCGCGTCCATCAGGGAGCTGGGCGTGCTCCAGCCGGTGCTCGTGCGGCCAATCGGCGTCGGTGCGGAGGAGTACGAGCTGATCGCCGGCGAGCGGCGATGGCGCGCCGCCCGACGTGCCGGGCTGCAGAGCATCCCCGTGCTCGTGCGGGAGGTCTCGGCGGACGACCGGAGCCTGGAGCAGGCGCTGGTGGAGAACCTGCACCGAGAGGACCTCGGACCGCTCGAGGAAGCGGCCGCGTACCAGCAACTCATCGACGACTTCGGGCACACCCACGAGGAGGTCGCGACCCGCGTCGGGAAGAGCCGGGCGACGGTCACGAACACGCTCCGGCTGCTGCAGCTGCCAGCCGGTGCCCAGCGGGCGCTGGCCGACGGGGCGATCTCGGCAGGCCACGCCCGAGCGCTGCTGGGCACCCCCGACCGCGCGCTCCAAGAGTCGCTCGTTGGGCGCATCGTCGCGGAGGGGCTCACGGTGCGCCAGGTGGAGGACGCTGTCAGAGAAGCAGGGGTTGAGGAAGGTCGAACGGGAGAAGACACGTCCGTCCGCGTCGGTAGTACCACTAGTAGCACCAGGGGGCCGGGTGTTCGGCAGCTGCCGGAGCCGGGTCTTCTGGAGCTCGAGGAGCTCCTCTCGACGCACCTCAACACTCGGGTCAAGGTCGAACTGCGCAACCGTCGAGGCCGGGTGGTGGTCGAATTTGCGACCCTGGAGGACCTCGAGCGGATCTACAGGGCGATGGTCGAGGGAGCGCGGCCGACTTCTCGAACAGGACGCTGACCGGGCGGTCGGACCTCCACCTCAACCATCAACCCGCAGTACAGCGGTATCCACAACCTGTGCATGATGTTGTGGATTGTCAGATTCGCCCTCTAGTTCAACAGTCGGTCGCGAAGCTGTCACGTTCGCTCCAGAGGGACCGGGCACGCCACCCCTCTCGGCGCCCCGGCCCGGTGCCCAGTGGACGGTCACTCCCAGGGGCCCGACGCCCATGTGGCGAGGGCGCTCGCCAGTGCCTCTGCAAGCGCCGGCCCGTGCTCCACGGCGACGGCCGCAGGCCCGATCTCCACGATCACCGCGGGCATCCGGGTCTCCCGCAGGATCGTGAGGGACATGCCCCGGACCCCGAGATCCGGCACGCCCAGCGCCGACGGCACCGCGCGCTGGATCGCGTCGGCGAGCAGGCGGCCTCCTACCGACTCGTCGCGGTACCCGGAGTAGAACGCGGCGAGAGCGCCGACCCGCTCCGGCTCGAGCCGGAGAGCGAGGTAGGCGTCGGCCCCGGCGCGGTTCGCCTGCCCCGCCTGAGCCGAGTCGTCAGGGTGATGGAGGGTGGTGACCGACGCCCCGTGCGCGACGAGGCGCCGTCGGAGAGCGGCGACCGGCGCGGCCAGTCCGCCTGGCTCACCGATGGCGACATGACGCCCCGCAAGGGTGGGCGGGGACTGGCGGAGGAGCTCCCTCGCCCGGACGGTCGAGACGAGGTGGAGGGGCGAGGCGCCGCGCCCCGCGACTCGGCGCAGCTCGCGAAGCGTGCCCGGGCCGAGAATTCCGTCGACGGGGAGCGCGGCGTTCTCCTGGAAGTCCCGGAGCGCCTTCGCGGTGGCGTCGCCGAAGATGCCGTCGACCCGTCCGGTGTCGAACCCCAGCGCGCACAAGCGCTGCTGGAGCTCGGCGACGTCGTCGCCGCGTAGCATCGGCGTCCGTCGGTAGAGGAAGCGGTCCCCGAGGTGATGGCCGGCTTCGACGAGGGTCTGCCAGGTCTGCGGCCCGCACACGCCGTCGACGCGCAGCCCCCGTTGGCGCTGGAACGCCTCCACGGCGGCGCGCGTCGCGACGCCGAACTCGCCCGGAGGGTCGCTCATCGGGACCAGGCCCAGTGCGAGGAGCCTGGCTTGGACGTCGACCACCGCCTCACCGCTGTCGCCCTCGGCGAGCGGGAGCAGGGTGCCCCGATGCGCCACCGGGCGGGCTACAGGTAGCTCGACAGCTCCTGGAGCAGCTGGCCCTTGGGCTTGGCCCCGATCAACCGGAGCTTCGGCTCTCCGTCCTTGAACAGGATGAGCGTCGGGATGCTCATCACGTCGAAGCGCCTCGTCACGTCGAGGTTCTCGTCGATGTTCAGCTTGGCGATCTGCAGCTTGCCAGCCTGTTCGGCCGCGATCTCCTCGAGCACCGGGGCGATCATCTTGCACGGCCCGCACCATTCGGCCCAGAAGTCGACGAGGACGGGCACGGCCGCCGCCTTGACATGCTCGTCAAAGGTACTGTCGTCGAGCTTTACGATCCTCTGGTCCATCTTGCTCCTCCCTCGAGCTCGAAACCTCCATGCCGCGCGCCCTGGTGGCTCACGCGTGCCCCCGTTGCGGCGCAGCCGACACCGGCGGTGCGCCTGCCGGCCCCTTGAGAAGGGCACCCGCTGCCGGAGCTCAGCGATGCGGTCGGTGAAGCGGTCGGCGGCACCGGCTGCCAATGCTCCTGTTCGATCTTACGAGCCCCGCGCCTCGAGCCAGCGCTCCGCGTCGATCGCAGCCATGCAGCCTGAGCCGGCAGCCGTGATCGCCTGGCGGTAGGTCCGGTCCTGGACGTCGCCGCAGGCGAAGACGCCCTCGACGCTGGTCGACGTGCCGTCATGGGTGCGCACGTATCCCTCGTCGTCCAGCTCGAGCTGTCCGCGGAAGATCTCCGTGCTGGGTCGGTGGCCGATCGCGACGAACAGCCCAGTGACCGGGAGCTCGCGCTCCTCGCCGGTCGACGAGTGCCGGAGCCGGACCCCTGTGACCTTGCCGTCGCCGAGCACTTCGACGACCTGCTGTGTCCAGGCGAACTCGATGTCGGGATGCGCCAGCGCGCGCTCTTGCATGATCCGCGAGGCGCGGAGGCGGTCGCGTCGGTGCACGACGGTGACCTTCGATGCGAAGCGGGTGAGGAACAGCGCTTCCTCGAGGGCCGAGTCCCCGCCGCCGACCACGGCGATCTGCTGGCCCCGGAAGAAGAAGCCGTCGCACGTCGCGCACGTCGACACGCCGTAGCCGAGAAGACGGTCCTCGCCGGGTACATCGAGCATGAGTGCCCGGGCGCCGGTCGCGATGATGAGGGCCTCCGCTTCGAAGGTGGGCTCTCGGTCTGAGGGATCGCCGGCCCACACGGCGAACGGGCTCTCGCCGAGGCGCACGTCCGTCACTTTCGCGGTGACGATGTCGGCTCCGAAGCGGGCTGCCTGGGCGCGGATCGCGGTCATCAGCTCCGGACCCTGTACGCCGTCGGTGAAGCCGGGGTAGTTCTCCACCTCGGTCGTGAGCATGAGCTGGCCGCCGGGCTGGTCGCTCGTCGACGATGGCTCACCTTCGACCACCACGGGGTGGAGCTGCGCACGGGCGGTGTACACCGCGGCAGTCAGCCCGGCGGGGCCGGAGCCCGCGATCAGCACCTTCACATGGGTCGTCATCGGGTCGTCAGCGCTGCTGCGCCAAGGAGGGACGCGCTGCCCTGCGGGTCCACGTGGCAAGCCCGGCGAGCGTCAGCGCTCCACCGAGCACGATGTAGCTCAGCCACACCCGGTGGCCGAAGACGTAGACGTCGAAGATGCGGAGCAGCGCGATCGAGGCCACGACGACGAGTACCGTGCCGAGGCCAGCCACGAGGAGACCGAAGACGAGCAGTCGCGTGGCGAGGATGGCGGGCCTGACCCCCTTGTCGTGGACCGTGTCGACGAGCAGTTGGACCGCGTCGGCGGCCCGGCGGGGGAGCTCGGCGGCCGCGCTGGCCGGAGCGGGGCGTTGGTCGCTCATGCTCCGAGCCTACCGGGAGGGGAAGGGGAGGGGTCCGCAAGCTGATAGGACACGCCGATGGCCCCCGGTCCGGAGTGGGTCCCCACCACGGGACCAAGGTCGGTGACGACCAGCTCGTGCGCGACCTGGACCGCTCTGAGCCGTTCGACCACTGCGTCGATGTCGGGGGCGGCACCGTCGGACACCGCCAGCCGGTCGAGCGGTCCGTCCGCCGCAACCTTCGTCACGAGGTAGTCGAGTGCCCGGCCCCGGGTGCGCTGCCGCGACTCTTGCTCGACGACGCCGTCGCGCACCTCGATGACAGGCTTGATGGAGAGGAGCGAGCCGACGAGGGCCGCAGCCCCGCCGATCCGTCCTCCGCGCTGGAGGTGGTCGAGGGTGTCCACCACGCCGAGGACGCGCGTCCGGCCGACGAGGTCGTGGGCGAGCGCGACGACCTGGTCGAGCGGGGCGCCGCTGGCCGCCAGCTCGGCGGCAGCGATGCACATGAGGCCCTGCCCCATGGTGAGCGAGCGCGTGTCTACGACCACGACCGCCAGCTCGCCCTCGAGCGGCTCGGCACCCGCGAGCGCCGCCTGGTACGTGGCGGAGACGCCGGCCGACAGGGTGAGGCACACAACGCCGTCGGCACCGTCGGCGGCGGCCCGCTCGTATGCAGCGCTGAACGCGCCCGGCGGGGGTGCTGCGGTCTCGGGAAGCGAGGGGGATGCCTTGCAGCGCCGCCAGAACTCCCGGGGGGAGAGGTCGCGCCGATCGAGCAGCTCCTCGTCGCCGAAGCGGATGGTGAGGGGCACGATCTCGATGCCGTAGCGGTCGGCGAGCTCCTCGGAGAGGTCGCACGCGCTGTCGGTGACGACCCGGATTCCTGCCACTGTCCCCTCTCTCCCTGGCTCTTGGCACGACGGCCGCCCGGTCGGCGGCAGGCCGGCGCGGTGACGGGCACGCAGGCGCGAGAAACCTAGCTCCTAGCGCGGCAGTCGCCTGCGCAACGACGTGCTCGTACCGCCCACCCAACGCCGTTCCCCTGGGTCGTCGTCGTTGTGGTCCGGGTCGGCGTGGCCCGGGTCGGCGTGGCCCGGATCGGCGCTGGGGCTCGTGCCCGCGGGTGGTCGGCGGGGGCGCGCCGAGCCCCCTTTCTCCGGCTCGCGCAGCGCGCGGTCACGGTCGAGCGCCGAGGAGGAGCGGACGTCGGGGGTGCCCGGTGGCGGGACGATACGGATCCGAGGGCCGGTGTTGACGGGCGACAGCGGGTCACCCCACTCGGCGCCGAGCCCGGCGGAGGCCCCGATCGCGGGGTGGTCGAAGGCGATGGCTGTCACGTCGACGGGCTCCCCGGTGAGGAGCGCGAGCGGCCGGTGGCGCCCACCAAGCAGCGCGCCGATCCCCGCGTAGACCGCTCCGCCCGCGACGACGGCGGCGACGACGCGGGCGAGCAGGCCGAGCCCGTGCTGGGCTCCCGAGATGTTGGAGACGACGAGCACTACAGCGCCCATCACGATCGTGGCGCCGGCCGCACGGCGCAGCGGCGCCCATGCACGGGGGCCGCCCAGCGCGCCCAGCCACCGCCGGAGCACCGCCACGCCCGCGAGCGCCCCGAGGGTGTAGGCGATCGACACGCTGAGTGCGAGACCGCGCACCCCGAGAGGTCCGACGAGCGCGACCGCGATGACGACGTTCAGCCCGTTCTCGAGCAGGTACAGGTAGAAGGCGACTTTCGTCCGCTGCATCGCCTGCAGCACCCTCACGATGTACAGGTACGCGCAGAAGCCCGGCAGCCCGAGCGAGAACATCGCGAGTGCCGCGCCGGTGGTCTCGGTCCCCGCGACCGTGGTGCTGCCGTGGCCGAGAAGAAGGGCTACCGCGGGATGCGCGAGGATCAGCATGCCCATGGCCGCCGGGAGGATCACCGCGAGCGTCGCGCGTAGACCGCCGGTGAGCCGACGCAGGAAGCCCTCTCGGTCGCCGGTGGACCAGCGCTGCGCGAGGTCGGGGGTTACCGCGCTCATGATCGAGACCGCGACGACCGCGAACGGCATCTGGAGGAACGTGTAGGCGTAGGTGTACGACGACACGGGATCTGTCGTCTTCACGCCGACCGCGAGCGCGAGCACGACGTAGAGCGCAACCTGGTTGGCGACCACGAAGCCGAACGTCCAACCTCCGAGCCGGACGACGGTGCGTACCGCCTCGTGGCGCGGCTCCCAGTGCCACCTGAGGCGTCCAAGACCGATCCCGCGCAGTGCGGGGAGGAGGGCGAACGCCTGGATGAGCACGCCGACGGTCGTCCCGAGCCCGAGGAGGACCAGTTCGGCTGCGTGGACGCGCATGTCGGCGAGCGTGCGGATGTGGGGGACCAACGCGTGGAACCACAACAGGACGGTGATGACGACGACGTTGTTCGCAATCGGCACCCACATCGGGGCGGCGAAGCGCTGCCGCGTGTTCAAGAGGGCGGACATGAGCGAGATGACGCCGTAGAGCGCGACCTGGGGCACGAACCAGCGCAGCAACGTCGCGGCAACCGCCTTCTCCTGTGCCAGGTTCCCTGGGCCCACCGCCCGCCCGCGAACGAACGCGGTGTACGCGTCGACGACCTGCGGGGCGAGGACCCAGAAAACGACGGTCATGACGAGGAGGACCACGACGGCGACGGTGCAGATCGCCGAGATCGCACGCCACGCGGCGCGCTCGTCGCGCGTGGCGAGCCGGTCGACGAAGACGGGGATGAACGTGGCGGCGAGGACCCCGCCGAGCACGATGTCGTAGATCATGTTCGGCGTCGTGTTCGCCAAGTTGTACGCGTCGGCGAAGTGCGTGGCACCCAGGGCGTACGCCAGTGCGATGATGCGGAGCAGCCCGGTGAGACGTGACACTGCCGTGCCCGCGGCCATCCAGAGCGCGGCGCGGCGGAGGCGGCCCCCTGTGGTCGCCGCGCCCGCCGTCGCGCCCGCCGTCGCGCCGGTCATCGTCTCGGCGCGCCCGGGTGGATCGACCGAGCCGTCGAGCGGGCTCTGGCGCTCCCGGGGTCCGGCTCGTGTCGCGTGCGCCGGCCACCGGGATCGCCGGCGCCAGGTCCTTCGTGTCACTGTGCGTGCGCTCCGCTCACCGGGCTGGCCGCTCGCCTCCCCTGCGTTCCTTGCCGCGGGCGGCGCTCACGCCGCTCGCGCCGTGAGCGTCTCTCGCGCCGCGTGTGCCTTCCGGACCACCAGGTCCGGGCCCACCAGGTGAGAAGGATCGCCAGCGCGGCGACGGTGAGCACGACACCGACCACTGAGGTCGCGGTCGAGCGGACGATGAGGAGCGCGCGCGCGATCACGAGGTGGCCGTCGGGGGACGTGAACACGACGCGCAGCCGCAGGTCGCCGGGGCTCCGTACGACGACGTCGACGCGTGACGCGTTCGTGGCGTGGTCGAGACGGATCACTCGGGATGTCCCGTGATGGGGGAAGAGGAACTTGTTGCCGCTGACAGTGAGCCTCCCGACGATCGTGTAGGGCGCATGGGACTCGACGGTGATGGGGATCTGCCCAGCGCGCGACGTGAGCGTGAAGGTCTTCTCTGTGGCGAACCTGACCAGGCGCAGCTGGTCCGTGAGCAGCCGCTCGACGGTGGACACGCCGGACGCCTGCCGTCTTTCCGAGAACCCGGCGGACTCGGAGGCGAGAAGGAGGTCGTCGAGCTGGGACGCGACGGGTGGAAGGGGGTGCCCAGCGAGCACCCCGTCGAAGCTGCTGAGGCGGATGCGAGCGCGTGAGACGACTCGGGCCAGCGCGTGCGGCATGACAGGCCCGGGTCCTGGACCAAGGAGGTGGCGCGACCCGGCGAAGGTCACCGAGGAGAAGTAGCGCGACAGCGTGACGGGCTCGACCACCGGGTCCTGGGACAGTCCTTCGAGGAGCACGCGGTCGAACGCAGGGTTCGCGACCCAGCGCCGCGGCGGCAGGGCAACCAAGCCGCGGACCGCCGTTGTGTTGGGCCGTTCGAAGTGGACCATTGCGAGGTCCGCGAGGAGCTGGGTGGCGGCCAGGGCGGGGTCTGTGCGGGTGCCGGCGAACTGTCGGCCGAGCAAGCTGTCCGCTTCGGCGGCCACCACAGAGGTCGTCGAGCCGCGTCGTGTCAGCCCGAGCGAGAAGGTGGAGGTCCACGTGCCGCTGCTTGTGACGGTGGATGTGGGCGAGAGGGCTGTGCCCGCCACGACGAGCTGGGTCGCGTGGACCTGCTCGAGCCCCCCGGCGATGTCGTTCCCCACGGCCCCGGTCTGGACCCACGGGGACGGCGTCGGCGTCGTTCGCACGTGGAGGTGGTGGAGCACTGTGGACCCGGCGGCCATCTGCGCCACGATCTCGGTCGGCTCTCCGGCCCCGGCGAGCGCGCCGAGGTCGACCGGGGCGTAGGGACGGGCGAGCACTTCGTAGGTCGAGGGGTTCGACGACAGCGCCGCGAGCGTCGCGACCGCCGCCCGCCCGTCGGGGCCGGCCCGGTCGAGGGCCTGGAGAGTCTCGGGCGAGACGTCGAGCGTGACCGGCAGCGGGGTTGCCCGGAGCTGGGAGATCAGGATCTCGAGGGAGGCTGCTTCGGCGCTCGAGAGCGGCCGGATGGCCCGGGCCGGCGCCGAAGGGCGCCTCGAGAGCGAGATCGGGGCTTGGAGGGGGACGATCCAGGAGAGCTCGAGCGGGTGCGCGCTCCTGGCGGTGACGTACGTGAGGAAGGTGGTGAAGTGGCGGAGCACCCGTCCGCTCGGGCGCTGGAGCTGGACGACCACCGGGTAGACGCCTGTGCATGTGCCGCTCCCTGTGGGAGGCGAGCACGCGAGGCCCAGGCGAGAGCCCTGCTCGCTCGACGCGGACTGGACGATCGAAAGATCGAGTGACACCCCCGACGAGCGTGGGTTCGGGGGCAGGGAGGCGAGTGGGACCGGGGTCGTCGCGGAGAGCGGGTAACCGTGCGGGCCGTCACGGAGCACGTTCTTGAAGTCGTAGCGGGTGAGGAGCCGCGGGTAGAGGACCGCCTGGACGGCGGCACCCGACGGCGCGTCGCGGGCGGAGATGCCCAGGTCGAAGGGGGACACGGGTGTCGGGGCCCCAGATGAGCCGGAGTGGGCCACGACCCACTCGGTCTGGTCGACGAGCACGAGCGCGCTCGGCGTGTGCGGCGTGGTCCCACCCGCTCGAGGGGCAGCGAGCGAGAGGACGCAGGTCGCGACGAAGATGCACCACGTCGCAACGGCGGCCCGCCGCACGATCCTCGAGGTGACGGGGCTCCCCATGCTCAGGGTGAGGAGGGTCCGCTTCGACACCTCACGACGCTAGTGCGGCGCACGACAGGGATCGCTCGCGTCGCGCCCCGGTCTGTGCGCGTCGCGAGCGGCTGGGCTCGACGGGCGCGGCGGTACCGTGTGCCGGTGCAGCCGTCCGTGCAGCCGTCCGTGCAGCCCCCCGCGCAGCCCCCCGCGCAGCCCCGCGCGCAGCCCTCCGCGCAGCCCTCCGCGCAGCCCCCCGTTCCCGAGCGCTTCCGCCCGCTCGTCGAGGCGACTGCGGCCCTCGCCGAGCGGTTCTGCGCCGCGGGCCATCGGATCTACCTCGTCGGGGGGTCTGTCCGCGACGCGCTCGTCGAGCGGCCGGGCGGCGTCTTTCCGAACGACTTCGACCTCACGACGGACGCCCGTCCCGACGAGATCGAGCGGCTCGTCCGGGGCTGGGCGGACGCGGTGTGGACTCAGGGAAAGCGGTTCGGCACCATCGGCCTCCGGACCGGGGATCGCACCTTCGAGGTCACCACCCACCGCGCCGAGGCGTACCGCCCCGACTCACGCAAGCCCGCGGTCACGTTCGGCGACGATGTCGAGACCGACCTCTCTCGGCGTGACTTCACCGTCAACGCAATGGCGCTCGAGCTGCCCGAGCTGCGGCTGGTCGACCCGTTCGACGGGCTCGGGGACCTTGCGGCGCACCGGCTGCGCACGCCGCTCGACCCAGAGACCTCCTTCGGGGACGACCCGCTGCGGATGCTCCGTGCTGCGCGCTTCGCCGCCGCCTACCAGCTGGTGCCGGAGCGACAGCTGGTGGAGGCCGTGCGAAGGGGTCGTCACCGGCTGTCGATCGTCTCCGCTGAGCGCATTCGTGACGAGCTGGACAAGATCGTGGTCCTGGCGTCCCCGGGGCCGTCGCGCGCCCTGGGGTTCGCGGTCGAGACCGGGCTGTGCGACGAGTTCCTCCCCGAGCTGCCGGCTCTCCGGCTCGAGCAGGACCCCGTTCACCGGCACAAGGACGTGCTGGCCCACACGCTCGCAGTGGTCGACAAGACGTCTCCTGACAAGCTGCTCCGGCTGGCAGCACTCTTCCACGACGTAGGCAAGCCCAAGACCCGTGCCATCGGTCCGGAGGGGGTCACCTTCCACCACCACGACGAAGTCGGCGCGCGGATGACCCGCAAGCGGATGGAGGCGTTGCGGTACTCCAAGGAGGACATCGACGTGGTCGCAGAGCTCGTGCGGCTGCACCTGCGCTTCCACACGTACCGGCTCGGCTGGAGCGACCGCGCGGTGCGCCGCTATGTGCGCGACGCCGGTCCGCTGCTCGATCGGCTCAACGAGCTCACGCGCTCGGACTGCACCACGCGCAACGCGGCGAAGGCCCGCGCGCTCGCCCGTCGTATGGACGAGCTCGAGGCTCGTATCGCCGAGCTTCGCAAGCAGGAGGAGCTCGATGCAATCCGCCCGGAGCTGAACGGGACACAGGTGATGGCGCGACTGGGCATCCCGCCCGGTCCGAGGGTGGGCGAGGCGTTGGCGTTCCTGCTCGAGCTCCGGCTCGACGAGGGGCCGCTCGGCGCAGAGGAGGCCGGTCGGCGGCTGGAGGAGTGGTGGGCGGCGCGAAGCACCGCTGCCGGGCAGTAGCCCGCTCCTCAGTCCTCGGGCTCAGACCTTGGGCTCAGTCCTCGGGCTCAGACCTCGGGCCAGCGAGGGCCGGGGTCGCCTGCGGCGAACGCCTCCACCAGCTCGTGGGCGACGTCGTCGTGGTACTGCACGGGGGGTGACTTCATGAAGTAGGCGGACGGACCGACGAGCGGGCCGCCGACGCCCCGGTCGAGCGCGAGCTTGGCGCACCGGACGGCGTCGATGATCACGCCAGCGGAGTTCGGCGAGTCCCAGACCTCGAGCTTGAGCTCGAGGTTGAGCGGCACGTCGCCGAAGTTGCGCCCCTCCATGCGGATGTACGCCCACTTGCGGTCGGCGAGCCAGGGCACGTGGTCGGAGGGGCCGATGTGGACGTCGTCGGCGGGAAGCACGGTGTGCTCGATCTGGCTCGTCACGGCCTGGGTCTTCGAGACCTTCTTCGACTCGAGGCGGTCGCGCTCGAGCATGTTGCGGAAGTCCATGTTGCCGCCGACGTTGAGCTGGTACGTCCGGTCGAGCGCCAGGCCGCGGTCTTCGAAGAGCCGGGTGAGGACGCGGTGGACGATCGTTGAGCCCACCTGGCTCTTGATGTCGTCGCCCACGATCGGGATGCCCGCCTCGGCGAACCGGCGAGCCCACGCGGGGTCGGACGCGATGAAGACGGGGATCGCGTTGACGAAGGCCACCTTCGCGTCGATGCACGCCTGGGCGTAGTGGCGCTGGGCCTCCTCGGACCCCACCGGCAGATAGGAGACCAGCACGTCGGCCCCGGCATCGCGCAGGGCAGACGCGACGTCGACGGGCGCCCTGGGGGACTCCTCTACGACGTCGCGGTAGTAGCGCCCCAGGCCGTCGAGGGTCGGGCCCCGCTGGACGATCACCCCGAGGTCGCCGACCTCTTCGAACCGGATCGTGTTGTTCATCCCGGCGAAGATCGCCTTGCCCAAATCGGCTCCTACCTTCGACGCGTCGACGTCGAAGGCGGCCACCGGCACGAGATCGCGCACGTGGTACCCCCCGAGCACGACGTGCATAAGCCCGGGGACGACGTCGTGCTCACGTGCGTCCCGGTAGTACGAGATGCCCTGCACGAGCGAGCTGGCGCAGTTCCCGACGCCGGCGATGGCGACTCTGATGCTGCTCATGGGTCGTCTCCTTGTGTGTCGCAGTCCCTTCGGGGCTTGTGTGTCGCGGCCCTTCGGGGGTGTCGCGGCCCTTCGGGGCTTGGGCGAAGCGGTCACCCGGCGGCCCGCCCAGGGGCGTGGCCGGCGGTCTGCTCCTCCGCCTCGACGAGGTAGTCGAGCCAACGGATGTCGTTCTTGAGGGCGTCCGCCGTGTGCTCCACGACGGAGCGCGCGTAGACGTCGAGGGGGCGGCCTCTGCCTGCCGCCTGCACCTCTTCGAGACGCTCTGCGAGCTGGGCCCTTCGCCGCTGGAGCAGGGTCAGGCGGGCAGGGGAGGGCAGGTGCCGAGCGAAGGTGAGACGGAGCCCGAAGCTGCGCGGGTCGTCGACCGGTCCGGATCCGGCGAGAAGGTCCCCGAAGAGCGCCCGGCCGCTCTGGGTGATGCGGTACACCTTGCGCGCTCGCCTTCCCCTCGGACGTCGCGTCGTGCGGCGCTGGGCGCGCAGGACCGCGAGCTCCCCGCTCAGCGACCCCGTCGGCGGTACGGGCTCGAAGGGTTCCCCCGCGGGCGGGGCCTCGGTCGCCTCGACCGCGCCTGCGGCCTCGAGACGTGCGAGGGCGGGGTACAGCGAGCCAAACGACACATTGGCGAGGAGCCCGAGCCCCTCGCGCAGCTGCCGGCGGATCTCGTAGCCGTGCAGGTCGCCGCGCTCCTCCAAGAGCCCCAGGATCGCGAGGTCCAACATGCCGGGCATTATATCGAGGCGATATAGCGAGCCGCGCCGTGCACGACCGGTGGTCCGGCCAGGCCGGCGCGGGTCGGCGGTAGCCTCTCGCAGTGGTGCGTCCCAAAAGCCGGATCAGACCAGCGGGCGCGAGTAGCAGCGCGCCGTGCGCCGTGCTCCCCGGCACGAGCCCCTGGCCCGTCGCCGGGAAGCTCTGGGACGTGCCAGGGGCGCGCGGATTGCGCGGCATGGTGGAAGAGCGCATGCGTGCAAGACCGGCACGTGCACGCCGCAAGGGGGACGGGGAGCCGTGACGTTCCGCTCCGGCCCCGGCGCTCCCCGGCGTGTGGAGGAGGCCCCGAGCGAGGCCCGCGTGGAGTACCGCCTGGTCCGCGACGCTCTCGTCAGGGACGTCCGACGGGGCAGGATCCTCCAAGACGACGTCTGCGACGCCCATCCCGAGCTGCTGCGGGCAGCGCGCAATGTCGGCCGGCCCCTCGGCGACGACTGCCCGATCTGCAGCGACGAGCGCACGGTGCAGGTGACCTACGTGTTCGGTGCGGGGCTGCCGCCTGGCGGGAGATGCCCGGGCACGGTGGGGGAGCTCGATCGGCTCCGTCGGCGCAGCGAGCCCGTGGTCTGCTACGACGTCGAGGTGTGCCCTGCCTGCGCGTGGCACCACCTCGTGCGCAGGTACCCCGCCGGTGGTCGTCGGGCCGGCGCCGGGGGGAACGACCGGCGCTAAGCGGCAAATCGGAGCACGGCGATAGGGTTGGAGCCGGCAGGGCTGCACACTGGCGGCACTTGCCGGCTGACCCAGCACGAAGGTCTTCGATCCGGTCGGCCAGCCAACCCGTCCACGATCAACCGTCGATCAAACGTCGATCAAACGTCGATCGAACATCTAGCAAGGAGGGCATGTGCAAGACAGCCCTACCGCCGTCCGCCCGGTGCCGCCAAGAGCGCCGGTCACCGTTCCCATGCTGAGGGCGCGCAAGCGGCGCGCCGGTGCCGAGCCCGTCGTGATGCTCACCGCGTACGACGAGCCGGGAGCACGGATCGCCGACGCAGGCGGCGTCGACGCGATCCTCGTGGGCGACTCCGTCGCCAACAACGTCCTTGGCTTCGCCGACACCCTGCACGTCACGGTCGACGACATGGTGCGCCACGTCGCCGCGGTCGCGCGCGCGCGGCCGTCCGCTCTCGTGCTCGGCGACATGCCCTGGATGAGCTACCACCTGTCGGTTCACGACGCGGTCGCCAATGCGGCGTCGCTCGTGCGGGCCGGCGCGGGTGCCGTGAAGCTCGAAGGCGGGCTGCCGAGGGTCCCGGTCGTCGAGGCGGTCGTTCGTGCCGAGATCCCGGTCATGGGCCACCTCGGGCTCACCCCCCAGTCCGTCCTGCCGATGGGTGGGTACCGCGTCCAGGCACGTGACACCGACGGCGCACGTGCACTGCTCGAGGCGGCCCGAGCACTCGTGGACGCCGGCTGCTTCGCGTTGGTGCTCGAAGGAGTGCCTGGCGTCGTGGCAGCCCGCGTCACCGAGGAGGTCGAGGTCCCGACGATCGGGATCGGCGCCGGGCCACACTGTGACGGCCAGGTGCTCGTCTTCCACGACCTCCTCGGCCTCGGCTCGGGACCGGTGCCGAAGTTCGTGCGCCAGTACGCCCACCTGGCGGACGCGGCGACTGCCGCGGTGGCGGCGTTCGCGTCGGACGTGCGCACCGGGGCGTTCCCCGGCGACGCGGAGAGCTACCACGGCTCCGAGGAGCTGGACCGGGAGCTGCGCGTTGGCGAGGTCCAGGTCGAGGTCTAGGGCCGGCGAGCCACGAGAAGAGCACTGGCAGAGCGGACGGCAGGCGCCCGGTGCCGGTGCTCGGGCGCCACCAAACCGGTCGGCACCCCAGGGGCGGGCGGGCGGCGGCCACCCTTGCCGGCGTGCTCGGCTACGCTGTCTGCGGCCTCGAGCCGGCGCAGCGCCGCCCCGGGGCGACGACAGACGACCCTGCCCCGGACAACCGGGGCCCGGGTGCGTGCGCACCCGGTCCGGAGGGAGGTGAGCCGCAGATGCGGCCGTACGAAGGCATGGTGATCTTCGACGTCGGCGTCGAGCCGCCGGCGATCCAGGCGGTCATCGACCGCCTTCTCGAGGCCATCCGCGCCAACGACGGAGTGACCGGTCACGTGGACCGGTGGGGGCGCCGTCCTTTCGCCTACGAGGTGAAGCACCGTCGGGAGGGGTACTACGTGCTGGTCGAGCTCACCGGGGAGCCCCGCACGGTGGCCGAGATCGACCGTCTGCTGGCCCTTTCCGACGAAGTCCTGCGCTTCAAGGTGATCCGGATCCCCGACAAGGTCGCCGCCCGCCTCGCGTCCGGCGTGGCCAGCCACGCTCGTCCCGGCCCCCGCGGCGTGCCGACGCGTGGGCAGAGCGGCCGAGGTCCCCGGACGGAGCCCGCACGAGCCGTCGAGGGAGAGCGCGCACGTGCCGGCGAGGACGAACCGCACGGCGCCGCAGGCCGGCGCACCGGCCCGGCGCCGGCGTCCGAGGAGGGGGAGCTGACGGAGACCGGGGCGACGGCGCCAGCGGCGGGCTGACCTCGACGCACACGACCACGCGACGCAGAGCAACGAGAAGGAGAGAGGATGCCCGACAACAGCGTGACGCTCGTCGGCAACGTGACGAGAGACCCCGAGCTGCGCTTCACCAACACCGGTCAGCCCACCGCGACGTTCGGGCTGGCGGTGAACCGGCGCTGGCAGAACCGCCAGACCCAGGAGTGGGAGGAGCAGACCAGCTTCTTCGACATCGTGTGCTGGCGTGAGATGGCGGAGAACGTGAGCGAGAGCCTCACCCGCGGCGCGCGGGTGGTGGTCTGCGGCCGCCTCGAGCAGCGCAGCTGGGAAACGCCGGAAGGAGACCGTCGGTCGAAGGTGGAGGTCGTCGCGGACGAGGTCGGTCCGTCCCTGCGGTGGGCGACCGCCCAGGTGACGAAGAACGAACGACGCGGACCGTCCGAAAACTCCCGCGGTGCCGCGCGCCCGACGCCGCCCCAGCGCCAGGGAGACGCGGCGGGATTCGGTTACGACGAGGAGCCCTTCTGATGGCGCGCAGCAATTACCGTGGCGGCACTTCCCGCCGCTCCCCCAAGGACCTCAACCGCAGGATCAAGAAGAAGCCGTGCGCCCTGTGCCGCGACGGCGTCGACTGGGTGGACTACAAGGACGTCCCGCTGCTCAGGAAGTACATGAGCGACCGGGGGAAGATCCGCTCCCGGCGAGTGACCGGCAACTGCGCCCAGCATCAGCGCGACATCGCGGAGGCCATCAAGAACGCGCGCGAGCTCGTCTTGCTCCCATACACCCAGCGCACCGTCACCGAGCGCCCGGGGGCCCGGGCCGGGCGCGGCGAGCGGGGTCCGGGGGGGCGAGACGATCGCGGCCGCGACGAGCGGGGCGCCGGTTTGCCGGCGACCGTCCGTGCCGACGCAGAGCCCGATGAGCCGGCAGTGGCGGTCACAGAGGCCGAGGAGCTCGGCGACGAGCTGAGGTCCGGGCCAGGAGCCGACCGTGCCGGGACAGCCGTCGACGGGAGCGGACGATGACGAAGGTCCTTCTCCGCCGCGATGTCGAGGGGATCGGGCGGCGCGGCGACATCGTCGACGTCTCAGACGGCTACGCGCGCAACTTCCTCATCCCCGGGGGGCTCGGCCTCGCCGCGACGAAGGGCATCCAGGCACAGGCCACTTCGATGCGCCGAGCCCGCGACCTGCGCGACGCCAGCGACCGACAGGCGGCCGAGGCCAAGGCGAGGGTCCTCGCCGGCGCGACGCTGCGGATCGCGGCGAGAGCCGGCGCGACGGGCAGGCTCTTCGGCTCGGTCGGCGTGGTCGAGATCGCAGACGCCGCTCGCGAACAGAAGGGCGTCGAAGTCGACCGCCACGCCTTCTCCCTGGAGGAGCCCATCAAGGCGACCGGGACTTACGAGGTCCCCGTGCGCCTGTTCGGCGACATCGCGACCGCCGTCATGGTGGAGGTCGTCCCCGCCGGCTGACCCCCTGACGTGCCGGGGGCGCCGGCTCCTTCCACACCGGCTCCCCGCGCGCAGTCACAGCCGTCTTGCACGATTGCGGAGTGTTCGCGTTCCGCTCCGCCACCCACAGGGCCCCCTGCGTTGTCCACAGGGCTGTTCACAGGGTTGTCCAGGGAGAAATGGTCCGAAATCCCCAGGTTTCGGGACTACCGATCCCCAGCCCGAGTCGCACAAGGTAGGTAGGCCATGGTGCAGGCACTCGACGACGACCGCTCTCGCCGCACGCGTCACGGCCCGCTCAGCGGCGCCGGCCCTGGCTTCGGCGAGGGGGAGGACCCCGGTCGACGGGGCGCCGCCGTCCGTCCGCCGCGGGTTCCGCCGCACGACCTCGACGCAGAGGAGTCCTTGCTCGGCGCGATGCTGCTCTCGAGCGACGCGGTCGCGGCGGCGATCGAGACTTGCAGCGCGGGCGATTTCTACAAGCCTGCGCATGGCCACATCTTCTCAGCGATCGTCTCGCTGTTCGAAGCGGGCGACCCGGTGGACGCGGTCACCGTTGCCGACGAGCTCCGGCGGAGGGGCCAGATCGACCAGGTGGGGGACCCCACCGTGCTCGTGTCGCTCCAGGCCAACACGCCGTCGCTCGCAAATGCCGGGCACTACGCCCGGATCGTCGAAGAGCACGCGCTGCTGCGTCGGCTGATCGGCGTCGCCGGCGAGCTTGCCGAAATGGGCTACGCGGTTCCCGACGACGTGACAGCGACGATCGACGAAGCGGAGCGTCTCGTGTTCGACCTGTCTGAGCGGCGCACCGCCGACTCCGTCGAAGCGCTGCGCAACCTCATCGCTCCGAGCCTCGACCGGATCGAGGAGCTCTCGAACCGGAGCAGCCGCATCACCGGGGTCGCGACCGGCTACAGCCAGCTCGACGAGATCCTCGCGGGCCTCCAGCCCGCGAGACTCACGATCGTCGGGGCGAGACCGGCGATGGGCAAGACCAGCTTCGGCTTGGGGGTGCTCGCGCACGTCGGCACCGTGCTCCGCCGGCCCGCGCTGCTCTTCTCGCTCGAGATGGGACATCTCGAGCTGACGCAGCGCTTGCTCGCATCGGAGGCCCGCGTGGACTCCCAGCGCATGCGCACCGGTCACCTGCACGACAGTGACTGGGGCAAGGTCGGCGCCGCGGTGAGCCGACTCAGCGAGTCGACCATCTTCATCGACGAGAACCCGCACCTGACCGTGATGGACATCAGGGCGCGTGCACGACGGTTGAAGAAGAGCGAAGGGGATCTCGGCCTGGTGGTCGTGGACTACCTCCAGCTCATGACGGGGCGAGGCAGGGCGGAGAACCGCCAGGTCGAGGTGGCAGAGATCAGCAGGGGGCTCAAGATTCTCGCGAGAGAGCTCGAGTGCCCCGTGGTCGCGCTGTCCCAGCTCTCCCGGAACCTCGAGGCACGCCAGGACAAGAGGCCGATGCTCTCGGACTTGAGGGAGTCCGGCAGCCTGGAGCAGGACGCCGACGTGGTCCTGTTCATCTACCGCGAGGAGCTGTACGACCCGGAGACGCCGATCGACCGGCGGGGTCTCGCCGAGATCATCGTCGCCAAGCACCGCAACGGCCCGACCGGCTCGGCGCACCTGGTCTTCCTCGGCCAGTACGCGCGCTTCGACAACCTCCAGCAGGTGTAGCCGAACGCGTTGATCGTCGTCGCTCAGCGCAGCGCGTGCCTCCTCATCCGCACCGACGTTCCCGGTACGCTCGCCAGGCGATGGCCAATCAACGCAGCGAGATCTCCATGTCCGCCGAGGAGGTGGCCGTCTTCCTCGCCGAGCCCCACATCGCGACGATGTGCACCGTCAACTGGGATGGCTCGATCCACGCTGTCGCGATGTGGTACGGCTTTTACGACGGGAAGCTCGCGATGCAGACGAAGGCGAAGTCCCAAAAGGCGCGCAACGTCATCCGCGACCCGCGCATGACCTGCCTCGTCGCCGCCGGCGAGCGGTACGAGGAGCTGCGGGGTGTCGAGCTGGTGGGCAGGGCGGCGCTGCTGGACGATCCTGCGCAACTGTTCGCGGTTGGGGTGAGCGTCTTCGACCGGTACGTCGCGCCCTACACCGACGAAGCACGCGGGGCCGTCGAGACGATGCTGCGGAAGCGGGTGGCGTTCGTCCTGAACGTCGAGCGCACCGTGAGCTGGGACCACCGCAAGCTCGCCATGGCTGAGCCGGGGTGATGGAGCTAGGCCCCGGGCGGGGCTGGGCTGACGCATCACATCTGCAGGGGCCTTCTCGCCAGGCGCCCGCCGTCGCACGGGAGCAGGCAGGCTCAGCGCGCCGCGGCGTTCCCCCTCTTCACCTCGGACGAGTGCTTCCCTGCCATGGCACGCCCGTTCCTCGCCTTGGGCACCTGCCTCGCGTGCCCCTTGGCTCTCTGCTCCCGGCGCGCGGCCCGGCGCCCCGCGAGCGAGCTCGCCGTGAGCGTGAGCCCGATCCCGAAGAGCCAGACGTCCTTTGCCAACGCGGTGCCCTCCTTGCTCGGTCGGACGCTGCCCTCCTGCCGCATCCCCGGCGTGTTGAGGTACAAGCCGAGCAGCCCCCCAGCGAAGGAGGTGAGCGCCAGGCCGGCCAACCCGTCGCCGACGACCACAGGCATGAGGAGCGCGCCGCCGAGGGCCACTTCTGCTCCGGCGAGCGCCTTGCCGAACTGCTCGGGCGGAGCTGACTCGAGGAAGGGGTACGCCCCCGCGGCAAAGCCGTGCAGTTGGTGGTGGGTCTCCTTGTCCGCCTGCAGCTTGTTGAGCCCGGAGTTGAGGATGAAGGCACCGGCCGCCAGCCGGATTGGGACGTTGGAAAGTCGTGAACGGTGTCTCACGTGCTCAGGCTACCCGGCGCTTCCAGTTGCTACACCCGGTTGACCGCCGCACTCAGGGGATCACGACGACTCGGGTGAAGCGTACGGTCTTTTGGCCTGGGTTCCCGTACGCGTACGGCCTGTCGGTGGGCAGCCGCAGGTGCTCACCCTCGTCGAGGGTGTAGGCAGCGTCACCGACCTCGGCGACGAGCCTGCCGGCGTGCACGAGGAGGAGCTCCTCGCTCCCCGGCGGATCCGCTTCGGCCTCGTAGCGCGCGCCGGGGGCAAGCTCCCAGTACCAGAGCTCGACGACCCGTGCGGATGAACGTGAGTCCAAGAGCCGAGCAGCGCTGCCGCGGCCGTCTTCCCAGACCGGCTCCACCGAGCGCGTCGCTTCGGGGGTGAGCGGGGGGACGGGAGGGACGGCGACGAGCGTTGCGAAGTCGACGTCCAGTGCTCGGGCCAGCTTGTCGAGCGTCCCGAGACTGACGTTGGTCTCGCCAGCTTCGAGCATCGTGATCATCCTCCGGCTCACGCCGGACCGGGCGCTCAGCTCGTCGAGCGTCAAGCGCAGGGCGAGCCGGCGTGTCCGCACCCTGCCGCCGATCGCGTTGAACAAGTCCGTGGGGGACGACTGTGGCGGAGCCCCAGCGGGGCGCGTCGGGATGCCGCGTGGCGGCGGTCCGGGAGGGGGAGCCCCAGGCTCGCCGCGTGGGCGTCGACCGCGTCCGGACGGCATCAGAGGGCAATATACTGCATTGCAGAATACTGCACGCCGGGCCGATGGTCGCGGGCTGGACGGATGGAGGAACGAGGATGGTGAGCGAGCTGCGCCGGCGACCGAGGATGGTCGCGGTCGTACTGCTCCTCCTCGCCTCGGCGATCTGGGGCTCGACGTTCGTCGTCGTGAAGCAAACGATCATCCATACGCCCGTACTGGACTTTCTGGCTTGGCGCTTCATCCTGGCCGGCCTGCTGCTCACGGTGCTGCGCCCCCGCGCCCTCGTGAGGCTCGGACGGCGCGGTTGGCGTCATGGGGTGCTCCTCGGCGCCGCACTTGCCGGCGGCTACATGGCCCAGACGTTTGGGCTCGAGCACACGCCTGCGGCGGTCTCCGGGTTCCTCACCGGGTTGCAGGTCGTGTTCACGCCGGTCATCGGGTGGATGGTGCTGCGCCACCAGCCCGGGAGACGAACCTGGAGCGCTGTGGCTGTCGCCACTGCCGGACTGGCGGTGATGACTCTCCGGGGCGCACCCTTCGGGGTCGGTGAGGCCCTCACCATCGTCTCGGCAGCCCTCTTTGCGCTTCAGATCGTCGGGCTCGAACGGTGGACGTCGACCGGGAACGCCTACGGGCTCGCGGCCGTCGAGCTCATCACGATCGGCGCGATCTCGTTGGTCGCCGCGGCGCCGAGCGGCGTCGGGCTGCCCCAGTCGCCCGCGATCTGGGGAGCCGTCGTGCTCACCGCCGTCGCAGCGACGGCCTTCGCGTTCGTCGTGCAGACCTGGGCGCAATCGCATCTCTCGGCGACGTCGGCAGCCGTGGTGTTCACGACCGAGCCGGTCTTCGCTGCCATCTTCGCGTGGATGTCAGGGGAGCGCCTTGGTTGGGCGCTCGTCATCGGCGGCGCGCTCGTCGTCCTGGCGATGTTGGTCATGGGCGTCGGCGGGGGAGACGACGAGGCGGCCCCGTCGACGCGGGCGGCGCCTGCACCGCCGGCCTTGCTCGCGGCACCTGCGAGAACGGCCGCCGCGAACGTCAGGGAGCACGACGACGCGTGCGACGATGATCCCCAGCTCGACTGCGGCTCAGTGGCGGTGTGAACCGGGGTGTTTGGCCGGCACCGCGGGTGGTATGGATGTACGTGCATCAGCGAACGCGTCGATTCAATGGAGGCAACCATGGGCAAAGAGGCACGGTTGGGACTTCTCCTCGGAGCGACGGCATGCCTCTTGGCGGTGCTCGTCGACTGGGTGGTGCAGGAGCTCACCTAGCCCTTGCAAAGAGACCGTGGGCTCGAGGAGCCGATAGCAGAAGAGACCCGGACCGGGCGTGAATCTCCTGGTCCGGGCACTCCGCTCGAATCTCCTGGTCCGGGCACTCTGCTCGCCTGGGCGGCCGTCGAGCTCTTCTCAGAAGCGGTGCTGGTGCTCAATCGGATCGTGCGTGCACCAGCGTGAAGGTCGAAGTGAGCCACTCGGCGATGGCGTTTGCCGCGTCGGCGACGTGGTTCCGCAGTCCGTGGTCCCCTCGCTCTAGCCACACGTGGGTGACCGCGCCCGGGATGGCTGCCGTCGCCTCCTCGAGCTCGGACGGGTTGGCGAAGGCGTCGCGGGTCCCTGACACGAAGAGACAGGGAACCTCGATCGCTGGGAAGTGGCTCGTGCGGAGCTGCCCGGGACGTCCGGGAGGGTGGAGCGGGTAGCTCACAAGAGCGAGGCCTGCGGCGGGCAGACCCTCTGCGACCACCTGGGAGCAGATCCGTCCGCCCATGGACCTGCCTCCGAGGACGAGGTGGCAAGCGCCCGTCCCCAGACGCTCTGCAAGCGCGTCCGCACGCTCGCGGACGCTCGCTTCAAGAACGGCGGGGGCGTCCGGACGTCGGCGGCCCGCCAGTCGATAGGGAAAGTCCATCCGATCGACCGCGACCCCGGTCCTCGCGACCGTTTCGGCGAGTGACACGAAGGCTGGGTTGTCTGCGGCGCCACCCGCCCCGGGGGCGAGAAGGACGCCCGCGACGCGTGCATGCGCTCTCGGTTCGCCCCGCGGACGCCCACCAGCCACCGCGGTGACCGTAGCGAGCGGGACCCGGCGGCGCACTTCGACTTGCGAGCCAACATCTTGCAGCAGTAGCGTTATGAGTGATCGCTGGTCCGGGTTGTGCCCCGGAGGGGGCTCAGCGGGCGGAGCAGGGCCTAGGGATGGGAAGGGGATGGACCAGTGAGAAGACGTTTCTTCGCGCCCGCGCGCGTCTTTGCGGCAGTCGGGCTTTCAATTGTTGCGACCGTTCTCGCAGCCGGTCTGCTCGCGGGATCGACGCCCGCCGGAGCCACAACAGCGCCGACCGGCTCGATCTCGGCAACAAGTTGGCCTCCGGTCGCTTCGACCGGGCAAGGGATGCCGGCCGGCTCGCTCACGATCAAGCTCAGTGCGGCCGGTTCCCTGCCGACAGGGTCGACGCTCGCTCTGTGGGTGTCGCCGTCAACAGGAGCAACTCGCATTGACTGGGACACGTTTAATATTTCATCTCACACAGTGAGTATTGTGAAGTCTGGGGCAACTTCGACACAGTTGGACATCGAGCTCGGCGCTAAGGCGTCAAATACGTCTGCGACGATCCAGATCACTGACATCACTTACACAACCCATGGTGCAGTTGGGGATGCCATTGTTACGGCCCAGATGTCGAATCACGTCACGTTCTCTCCGTCGACGGCGAAGAACGGCACGATCGTGCAGACACCGCCCAAGGCGCCCACGATCGCGGTCACTTCCGGCGGCCAGCCCAAGATCGCGTTGGGCGCGACTGGAGCAGCTGCAAGCAACTGGACGGTGGCCATGTCGGGGGACAGCAGCTCGGGGAGCGGGTGGACCGCGGGCAGCAAGCTCACGCTCACGGTGGCACCTCCGTCGGGGAACAACTGCGCGGGTGGCGCCTACCTGTACTTCGCTGCCGTTCCGACCGTCACGCTCGGTACGGTGACGGGGACGAGCGCGACAACAGAAGCGACCCCCACTCCGACGTTTTCGGCATCGCTTGCCAACGGCGGGACGTGCACAGCGACGAAACCCGACGAGCTGCTGCTCACCTTCACGAGCAGTCTCTACTTCGATGCCACTGGCCCGGGCGCGGTGGACGTCACGATCAGCGGCATCAAGTACGCGCTGGGAGCGACAGCGTCGGCGATGGGGACCGGCGACGTGGGTGTGAGCGCGTCGTTCTCCGCGACGCCGTCATCTGTCGATACGATCGGTGCATCGAATGCGAGCATCGAGGGGACAACGGCGACGGGTTCCACATCTCCGACATCCAACCAGCCGGGCTCCACAGCTCCGGCGTCAGGCGGGACATCGCTTGTGGTGAAGACCAGCACATTGCCTGTGCAGGTGCTGCCGGCGGCATTCGACGTGCCGCTCAGCCCGGTGGAAGTGCTCGGGACCGCGGCGGTCCCTGTGCCCGTCGGCTACGTCTGCCTCAGCCTTTCCGCAGGTACCTTCAACACGTCGGGGAGCGCTCCCGCGGTCTCGACGGTCTCGGGGAATGGTTCGGCCAGCGCGAGCGCCGCCTACCAGGGTGAGAGCGCGACAGGCGCCTCAGCGGTCGAGTTCGAGGTCCTGAAGGCGTCGACGACCGCCGGCGGGTACTCCGTCTCGGGTCTTGCGGTCAACGCGCCAACAGCCCAGGGCTCCGTCGACCTCGAGGTCCGCTACGGGACGAGCCCGAGCTGCGCGTCGGACACTGGACGTGCCGGCTCGTCGCAGGTGCTGACGGTGAGCGCGACACCGGTGACTCGGATCTACGGCCCGACACCGGACGCGACCGCTGCGGCGGAGCTCGAGCACCAGTTCGATGCGCAAGCCACAGCATGCCCGGGCCGTCCCGGTGACCGCCCCGTCGTGCTTGCGACGGACGCGCGCTATCCCGACGCCCTGGCGAGCGCCTACCTCGCGAGCTCCCTGGGCACTGGCGAGCTGCTGACGCCTACCGGGTCTCTGTCCGCGCCGGCGAAGGACGCCATCCAGCTCGAGGGGATCACGCAGGTGTTCATCGTCGGTGGGCCGCTCGCAGTGAGCCCTGCCGTCGCGCAGCAGCTCGAGTCGATGCTTGCGTACGACTGCGGTGGGACGACGCCCCTCACATCCGCAGGCCCTGTGCACATCCAGGTGACGCGGATCGGCGGGACCACCGAGTACGACACCGCGCAGTGGGTCGCCGAGTACCCGACAGCCGGCGGGATCGGGTCGCTGGACGTCACGGGAGCCTACGAGGGGACCAATCGGACAGGGGGGTCGGGGCACTACAACGGCACGTCGGGCAACGGCTCGGCTGCCCCGTCCACGTCCTCTGCGATCCCGACGGCGATCGTGGCGACCGGGCACTCGTTCCAGGATGCAGAGTCTGCGAGCGTGCTCTCGTACTCGGAACGGCTCCCGATCCTCCTCACCGCGCCCGCCACGTTGTCGCTCCAGGTGTCGTCGGCGATCAGCGATCTCGGCATCAAGCAGGTCATCGTGATGGGCGGACCCCTCGCGGTGTCGGATGAGGCGGTGCAGTCGCTCAAGGAGCTCGGGGTGTCGGTCCTGCGCATCGCGGGCGAGTCCGCAACCGGCACGGCGGCTCAGCTCGCACAGTTCGAGATGGGGTCGGCAGCGGGGCACCTCGGCATCGGGTGGAGCGGCAGTGGGAGCGTGACCGTGGCCCGGGGTGACTTCTTCACTGACGGGCTGGCGGGCGCGCTCGTCGCGGCAGGCGCCGGTCGGTCCAACACGCACGCGCCGCAGCCGCTTCTCCTCTGCACAAGCCCTTCGGTCGTGGGGAGACCGCTCTCGACGCTCCTGGTCGCTGCCGGACGCACAGGGATCGACGGGAACTCCGCAGACCGGGTCGACAGCTTGACGATCCTCGGCGGCCCCGACGCGGTGAGCCCCTCGATCGTCACGACAATGATCCGGGACCTCTGAGCGAGCGGGTCCGCCGAGCGCCCCTCCAACGACCCAGCGACGTCGCCGTCAGCGGCCCAGGTGCTCGATGACCTCGGCGAAGGGAAGGGCGAGGAGCAGGTGGCCGGGCAACAGCAGCTTCGACCTCCGCAGGCCGCTCCCGACCACCACGCGCGGATGGCGCGCGACCGCCCCGTCGACGAGCACCGGCCATCCGGCGGGCAGGCCGATCGGCGTGATGCCGCCGTGCTCCATGCCGGTCTCGACGACCGCGGCGTCCGTGGGCGCAAAGGAGACCTTCCGGGCGTCGAGGTGGCGGCGAACGACGCCGTTGACGTCCGCTCGAGTCGACGCCAGCACGACGCAGGCGGCGCGGCGCGTCGCGCCCTGGCGGCGGGCAGCCACCACGACGCAGTTCGCGCTCTCCTCGGCGCGCACCCCGTACCGCTCGCAGAAGGCCGCCGTGTCGGCGACGGCGGGGTCGATCTCGGCGACGCCGACGAGGTCTCGGTCTCGCAGCTTCGACAACGCGGCGTGGACGGTCACGCCGAGGAGATCAGGACGGTCGAGCGCCCGATGGAGCTCGAGTCGTCCGACGGTGGCCCTCGGGTGGTCTTTCATCGGCTGAGCCTATGGCGCCTATGGCCAAGAAGTCGTCGAGCAGGATCCTCTGGCCCGTCAACCGGCGTGTCCGGCTCCTACGACCTCGCGGAGGTGCAGCCGGCGTCCCGTGCGAAGGACCGCTCTCTGGTACACGGTCGCCGCGAAGCGGGCGAGCACGAGCGTGCTTGCGATGCTCAACAGCGCGGCGACGAGGAATTCCCACCAGGTGACCTCCCCCTTCGCGACCAGAAGCGGCATGCCGAACGGTGCCGTAGGGGGTAGGTACGCGAGGACCTTCATGAAGAGCGACGTTGGATTGGGGCCCGAGTTCACGAGGGCGACGACGTAGCCGACGATGATCGGCACGCTGAGCGGCAAGGTCAAGCTCTGCGCCTGGTCCTGACGCTCCACCATCGATCCCGCGGCCGCGAAGACCCACGAGTAGAAGGCGTATGCGAGCACGAGCCACACGAGTGACGCTGCGACCGTGGTCGGCGCAGCCCCTTGGAGCACGTTGGAACCGACGGCCGCGCCGAGCACGAGCGCGAACGCGACGACGAGCCCGGCCTGGAGCAGCGCGACCACTCCGATGCCCAGCACCTTGCCGCCGAGCAGCTGCACCGGCCGGACGGTCGCGAGCAGGACCTCGACGACCCTGCTCGACTTCTCCTCCATGACCCCGACGAGCGTCCAGGTGAGGTACTGGGTGAGAAGGATGAAGATGAAGACCAGCCCGATGATCGACGTGCCACGTGCAGCCCCGCTCCGGCGCGCGACGACGCTGGAGATGGGAAGAGGGCGTGAGCGTGCGACGATGCTCGCCTGTGCGGGGCTCAGCTGGGCGGCGCGGAACGCGTGCGCAGTGCCGAGCGCCGAGGCGATCGCGGTCGCCGCGACGGCCTGGGTTGTGGAGGCGCCGGCGCCCACCGGTGTGCGGACCAAGAGGCGCTCCTCGTGGTCGACCGCGACTGTCAGCTGGTGCGCGCGAAGCGCCGCCCGAGCAGCTCGTAGATCGGGTTCGGAAGAGAATTGGGCACCGAGCCGGGCGTGGCCGAGCACGGTGCGTATTGCGCCTTCCTCCGCACCGCTCAAGCTCCCGACCACCCCGATGCGGGCGACGGGGCGAGAGGACGACGGCAGGGTGGGGATCACGATCGCGGCCGCGACGACGGCGAGGAGGAGCAGCGTGATGACCCGGAAGAAGCGTCCGCGCAGCCGCTCGCGGATCTCGCGTGCTGCCACGAGCCCGGTATCGCCGAGCGGGCGCCGGCGATCGAGCGGTCCCCGGGCGCGCTGCCCGAGGCGGGCGAGCGCAGCCGTCACGTGACCGGGCGCGAGGGGAGCCGGCGCGCGACGCCCTGCGCGGAACCGCCGGAGGAGCGCCAAGCCCACGATCACGACGGCGAGAACGTAGACGACGGCCTTCATGCGTGCACCGCCTCGCGGAACACCTCGGAGAGCGTGCGCCGCTGGAAACCGAACTCGAGCACCCGGCCTGAGGCCCGCGCCGCGTCGAGGACCATCGTGCTGTCCACACCCCGATGGAGCACGAGACGGACCGCGCCGCCTGTCACTCGAGAGACCTCCACGCCGGCGAGCCCCTCTGCCCAGCGGCCTTCACGGTCGCCTTCGACCCGGACGATTAGCCTGGATGTGCCGCTCCTCTCCAGCTCGTCCACGTCGCCGGACGCCACGACGCGGCCGTGGTCGATGATGACGACGACCTCGCAGAGCTTCTCGACGAGGTCGAGCTGATGGCTGGAGAACAGGACGCAACGACCTGCGTGCGCCTGCTCGGTCAGGACCTCCCCGATCGCGTCGATGCCTGTCGGATCGAGCCCGGCCAAAGGCTCGTCGAGCACGAGCAGGTCGGGATCGTGGACGAGCGCAGCAGCGAGCTGCACGCGTTGCTGGTTGCCATGGGAGAGTGACTCGACCTTGCTCTTCGCTCGATCCGAGAGCGCGAAGCGGTCCAGCCAGCGGGCGGCGGCCGACGCTGCCTCCCGGTCGTGCATCCCGTGGAGACGACCCAGGTACCGGAGCTGCTCTCCGACCAGCATTCCCGGATAGAGCCCCCGCTCCTCGGGCATGTAGCCGAAGCGCCTGCGCGCTGAGGCATCGACGGGCGCGCCGTCCCATCGCACGCTGCCGTGGTCGAGCTCGGTCAGCCCGAAGATCGCACGCATGGTCGTGGTCTTTCCCGCTCCGTTAGGCCCGAGGAAACCGGTGACCCGCCCGCTACCGACCGAGAACGAGAGGTTGTCGAGCGCGACGAGACTGCCGAAGCGCCGTGAGAGCCCGTCGAGCTCCAGCGTCCCCTCCACCGCGCCAGGCTAGAGCCCCGAGCTGGGGCCCGACGGCGGCGGAGGTCGGCAGACGTCAGTGTGCGGGTCGAGGCAAATGGACGCGCTCTTCGGCGATCGTGTTCCCACCGTCGACCACGATGACCTGGCCGGTGACGTAGGCCGCTCCTGGCGTGCAGAGCCAAGCGACGAGGGACGCCACCTCTTCGGGGGACCCCGATCGCCCGACCGGGGTGCCCAAGCCGAGCGCGAGCTCGTCGGGGAGGGAGGAGCCGGTCGCGATCCAACCCGGTGCGACTGCGTTGACGGTGATGCCCCGATCCGCGACGTCGATCGCCACGGCTCTGGTCAATCCGACCAGTGCGGCCTTGCCCGCGGCGTACGCGACGTCCCCGGCGATCGCCGCCACCGGTCCGGTGACCGAGGACACATTGACGACGCGCCCCCAGCCTTGCGCGGTCATCGCAGGCAGGACTCCCCGGGTCGCGAGGAACGCGGTCGTCACCTCGCGGTCGAGCTCCCTGCGCCACGCGTCGGGTGCCAGCTCCGTGGCGCTCCCCGACGTTGGGTTCTCGGACACCGAGACCATCCCCGCGTTGTTGACCAGTACGTCGATCGGCGCTGCCGCCGAGGCTTCCTCGACGACGCGTGCCGCATCCTCGACGACCGTGAGATCAGCGATCACCGAGGATGCGTCGATGCCGGCGGCGCGGAGCTCGTCGCGCCGCGTGTGGACGCGCTCGGAGGTCGCCGTCACGACCACCCCCGCTCCGAGCTCCCCGAGCAGGCGCGCGCACGCGAAGCCGATGCCCGTCGGGCTGCCGGCGCCGGTGACGAGCGCCCGGCGCCCCTCGAGGGAGAAGCTCGGGGGGATCGTCCGGCGCGCAACCCCTTCGGTGGACGACATCGGCCTACCTCCAGAGCATCGCGAGCGTCTCGAGCCGCCGGAGTGTCATGAGCTCGAGCGAGCGGGAGCGGGTGATCCGGCGCACGATCTCGGGCTCGTCGGGGCACTCCCCCGCCGAGAACACGTAGAAGGACCTTCTCGCGGGGCTGTGGACTGCCATGTAGTCGTCGTACTTGTCGTGCAGGGCCACTTCGATCAACGTACGCCTGCGAAAGTCCGCGGACGAGAACTGCCCGACCCACCAGCTGCTGTCGGCCCAGATGAGGTGGCCGCTGATCGGGTAGCCCTCGTGATCGGCGTGGAGCTGGCGGAACGGGCGGCCCGCCGCCGCGTCGACGTCCCACTCCGAAAGGTACCTCGGGAAGACCTCGCCGAAGACCTCGTCGATCCCGAAGGCCGGGATGTTCGCAAAGAGCAGGCCGCCGTCGGCCAGCAGCTCGCGCAAGCGGAGCAGGTAGGAGGCGAGCTTGTTGGGATTGAGGTGCTCGAAGATGTCCAGCCCGAAGATGGTGTCGAAGCCCGGGGAGAGATCCGAGGTGAGGACGTCGCCCAGGTGAACATGGGCTCGCACGGCCCGTGACGCGCGCGCCAGCGCCCGCCGGCTGATGTCGATGCCCTCGAACTCGATTCCGCGCAGCGCGAGGCCTTCGAGGACCGCGCCGTTCGCACAACCGAGCTCGAGCACCCGGCCGCCTTGGTTCAGCGACGCCACGATCTCGGCCATCACTCGCTTGTCGCGGTCCACCCGCAGTGGCCAGATGTGCGGGGCCTCGTAGTAGCCGCTGTCGAGGATGGCTTGCTCCATGAGGTCGAAGTCCGCGGCGTCCTCGACGTTGAACGCGAGGAGGCTGCCGTAGGGCACCTTCTCGTTGGTCTGGTAGAGCGAGTACTTGCCGGGGTGGCGCTCCAGCAGCCGCCCTGGAACGTGACCGCCGCCATCTCCGGCACAGCCTCGGGAGCCACCTCTGGTCGCCGACCGGTACCCGGGGCAAACCGAGAGCAACGCGTGGTGCAGCCGCCACTTGATCCGATCGCGAAGGATCCGAGCGGTCAGCGAGGGAGGTGCCTCGCCGCGTGGCGCGACACCCCGGGCCGCGCGCGAAGATGTCGCTCGGCGCGCCCCCGAGGTCACCGGGTCACTATAGGCACCCGCGCTTCCGCCTCCCCCTCGAAGAGTGCGGCAGGGGCTTGGGGCAGTGGCGGCGTCGCCCTCACTCGCCGCAGACCGAGGCGTTGCCCCAGGCCGCCCAGCGCTGCGTGAAGCGGTCGTGCTCAGCGGTAGGCGGCCTGCAGCTCACGCAGTGCGTCTGCCCCAGGGCACAGCTCGTCGTGAGCCAGCGCGTTGAGCGGCACGGGCGTCGTGCGGTTCCGCTCGTGGACGTCGGGGACCGATTCGTCCACGTACAACAGGCCGGTCGGCACCTCGCCTCGCGCGGCATGGTCGGCGAGGTAGGCGGCCACCGAGGTGCGGTCGGTGGGGTCGTAGCCCATGGGCACCGAGCGGAAGCGGATCGCGCCGCCCCCGGGCATGGCGACCTCGACCGGCTCCGGTGAGAGCATGGCGGTCACGGGCTCTTGTGGAGGGGCGAAGTCGGTCACGTGGAGCTCGCTCGCCCGGATCGCGGCGTAGCTCTTGGTGGACCCCTCGTGGTTGTTGAACTGCACGCACGGGGAGATGACGTCGACGAGCGCGAACCCGCCGTGGGCGATCGCCGCCTCGAGGATCGGGACGAGATGGGCCTTGTCGCCCGAGAAGCCCCGGGCGAGGAAGGTGGCCCCGAGCGAGAGCCCGAGCAGCATCGGGTCGATGGGCGCGAGCGCGTTGTGCTCGCCTCGGTGCGAGGTGGACCCCTGGTCCGCGGTCGGGGAGAACTGGCCTTTGGTGAGCCCGTACACGCCGTTGTTCTCGATCAGGTGCACCATGTGCACGTTGCGCCTGATGCCGTGGCAGAGATGCCCGAGCCCGATGGAGAGCGCGTCACCGTCCCCCGAGATGCCGAGGTAGAGGAGGTCCCGGTTCGCAGCGTTCGCCCCGGTGGCGATCGGCACCATCCTGCCGTGGACGGAGTTGAAGCCGTGGGCGCCGCGCAGGAAGTACGTCGGGGTCTTGGACGAGCAGCCGATCCCCGAGAGCTTCGCGACACGGTGCGGCACCACTGCCGCCTGCCACAGGGCCTGGACGAGCGCGGCGGTCGTGGAGTCGTGGCCGCACCCGGCGCAGAGGGTGGACATCGGGCCCTCGTAGTCGCGGATCGTGAGCCCGATCGCGTTGCGCTCGAGCTGCAGGGCTGGGACGAGCGGTTTGGTGATGGACGGCATGGCGCTCCTCGGTCCTCAGCTCTTTGCCGTGCCCAAGAACGCGACGATCCCCTCGAAAACTTCCTGCGCCGTCGGGGGAAGCCCGCCGTAGAGGCGGACCGACCCCAGCTTCTGGATGGGGGCGCTGGTCTCCGCCGACAGCAGCGTCCGCAGCTGGCCGTCGCGGTTCTGCTCGACGACGACGCAGGACGTGTGGGCGTCGACGAACTCTTGGACCGTGTCGTGGAACGGAAAGCTGCGCACTCGGAGGTAGTCGAGGGCGATGCCCCGGTCCGTGAGCTCTGCGATCGCCTCCCTGGTGGCAGCGTCGGTGCTCCCGAGCGTGATGACGCCCGTCGTCGCGCGGGAGCGCCGCTCGGTCACCGGCGCGGGGAGCAGGCGGAGCGCGGCCGCATGCTTCTTCGCGAGCCGGTCCACGACCTCTTCGTAGCGCGCCGGTGTCTCCGTGTAGCCCGCGTGGCTGTCGTGACCGGACCCGCGGGTGAAGTAGG
This sequence comes from Acidimicrobiaceae bacterium, assembly GCA_027339205.1. GTDB lineage: Bacteria > Actinomycetota > Acidimicrobiia > Acidimicrobiales > RAAP-2 > JAJYVT01. The sequence continues at coordinate 47,590 of DAHWOV010000120.1, forward strand.
CGGCGTTCGGGTGGACACCGGGGAGCGTCCGCGCGGCGACGAACTCGTCGTCCCATCCGCCGTACCGGTCGAACCGGGGCAGATCCTCCAGCTCGGCGAGGGACAGCACCCGGCCCCGGTCCGGCCGGTAGCCGTCGTCCCAGGAAAGCGCCGGGATCGCCCATTCGTTGCTCCCGATGTCGAAATCCGACAGCACCAGCACCGGGGTCTGGAACCGCTCTGCGAGGTCGAACGCCGCCACGGCGAAGCTGAAGCACTCCGCGGGATCGGCGGGGAACAGCAGCAGGTGCTTGGTGTCACCGTGGGACGCATAGGCGGCGGAGAGGATGTCCGCCTGCTGCGTGCGCGTCGGCATGCCGGTCGAGGGTCCGGCGCGCTGGACGTCGAAGACGACGGCGGGGATCTCGGCGTAGTAGGCGAGCCCGAGCATCTCGTTCATGAGCGACAGCCCCGGCCCGGACGTCGTCGTGAAGGCCCGGGCGCCGTTCCAGCTCGCGCCGACCACCATGCCGATCGCTGCCAGCTCGTCCTCGGCCTGGAGGATGACGTAGTTGTTGCGCGACCCAGGCGGACAGTCGAGAAGCACCTTGCGTGCGGTCGGAGCCGGCCTCTCGCCGTTCGGAGCCGGGACCCCGGGGGAGCCGGATCCCGGCTCGGGGTCAGGGACGCGGCGGTAGCGCGCGCACAGGGCGCTGAAGCTGTCCATGACAGACGTCGCCGGCGTGATCGGGTACCACGCACCCACCGTGGCCCCCGCGTAGAGGCAGCCGAGCGCCGTCGCCGTGTTGCCGTCCATGAGGACCATGCCCGCCGTCTCGTCGGACGGCGCGACGCGGAACGGGAGCGGGCAGTCGAACCTCGCGAAGGCTTCCTCGTAGCCCAGCTCGAACGCCCGCACGTTGTGCTCGAGGACCCGCGGGCGGTGCTCGAAGCGCTCGGTCAATAGCTCGACGGCGACCGCCGGGTCGATCGCCAAGAGTGCGGCGAGCGCGCCCACGTACGCGACGTTGCGCAGGAGCACGCGCTGTGAGGGGTCGGCGAACGACGCCGTGACCAGTGCCGCCAGGGGCGCACCGAGAAGCGTGCGGTCGTCGGGCAGCATGCCGGCGGGGACACCGGCGGAGGAGTCGAAGAGGACGACGCCTCCTGGGGCGCCACGGGTGAGGTCCTGGGACAGCGTCTGGCCGTTCATCGCGACGACGAGGTCGCTCTCGCCGCGCCGCGCCAGGCGGGCCGTCGGGCTCACCCTGATCTCGAACCACGTCGCCATCCCCTGGATGTTCGAGGGAAGGAGGTTCTTGCCCGAGGCCGGGACCCCCATGCGGAAGATGGACCGCACGAGTAGCGAGTTGGCGTAGGCGGAGCCAGTCCCGTTGACCGTCGCGATGCTGAGCGCGAAATCGTTGACGCCGGGCTGGCGGCGGGCGGGGTGCCCGTCTGCACGGAGGGTGGCGCGCGCACCGTCCGCCAGGAGGTCGCGCGTGGTCATCGCGGCGTCGCCACGTCCGCGAGCCCGGCTGCCGGCAGGAACACCTCGAGCTTCGCCATGTCCCACGCTGCGGTGGGGCAGCGCTCCGCGCACAGGCCGCAGTGGACGCACAGGTCCTCGTCCTTGACCATGAAGCGGCCGGTCTGGGGGAGTGGGAGCGAGATGAAGACGGGCTCATCGGACCTGCCGCTCCGTGCGCCGAGATCGCTTGCACCGTCTGCGCTGGTGCTGGCTGCGCCGCCGTCGCCGGCGACGATCTGCAGGCAGTCCACAGGACAGATGTCGATGCAGGCGTCGCACTCGATGCAGCGCGAGGCGCTGAACTGGGTCTGGATGTCGCAGTTGAGGCAGCGCTGGATCTCACGCGCGACCTGTGCGGGGGTGAAGTCCAGCTCCACCTCGACGGCAAGCTCCGCGAAGCGCCGTGCGAGCTCCACGTGGGGGGGCTCCTGGCGCCCGACGGGGTTGAAATCGTTGGCGTAGCTCCACTCGCCGATGCTCATCTTCTGGCTCACGAGCGCGGCGCGCACGGGTGGCCGGTCACCGACCGGGAGGTCCTGGCAGTGACGGTCGATGGATATCGCCGCCTCGTGGCCGTGGGCGACGGCCCAGACGATGTTCTTCGGGCCGAAGGCCGCGTCGCCGCCGATGAACACCCCCGCGCGCGTGGAGCTCATGGTGACGGGGTCGACGATCGGGACGTCCCAGCGGCCGAACTCGATGCCGAGGTCCCGCTCGATCCACGGGAATGCGTTCTCCTGGCCGATGGCCAGCACCACGTCGTCCGCCGGCAGGAACTCGGTTCGCAGCACCGTGGACCGTTCAGCACGCTCGTCCCACTCCAAGACGTCGAACTCCACGCCGACGAGCCGGCCGTGCGCGGTGACGAAGCGCCGCGGCGCCCGCTCCGTGAGGATCTCCACCCCTTCGTCGATCGCGTCCTGCAGCTCCCAGGGGGAGGCCTTGAAGAAGGCACGGGGACGCCGGGCCACGACCCGCACTTCGGTACCTCCCAGACGCCGGGCAGTCCGGCAGCAGTCCATCGCGGTGTTGCCCACGCCGATCACGAGGACGCGCTCGCCGACGGAGGTGACGTGGCCGAACGCGATGCTCGCCAGCCAGTCCAGGCTCACGTGCACGTGCTCGTCGGCGTCGCCGTCGTGGCGCCCGGGGATCTCGAGGTCGTTGCCCTTGGGAGCGCCGCTCCCGACGAAGACGGCGTCGTAGCCCTCCTCGAGCAGAGCGGCCATCGAGGTGACCTCCACGCCGTAACGGACGTCGGCGCCCATCGACAGCACCGCAGACGTCTCTGTGTCGAGGACGTCTGCGGGCAGGCGGAAGGCGGGGATGCTCGAGCGCATGAGGCCGCCCGCAGCCTCGGCCCGCTCGAAGATCGTCACCTCGTAGCCCAGGGGCAGGAGGTCGTTGGCGACCGTGAGCGACGCCGGCCCGCAGCCCACGGTGGCGACCCGCTTGCCGTTGCGCCGCAGGGCGCCTTTCGGCAGGCGCGACGACACGTCTTTGCGGAGATCCGATGCGACGCGCTTGAGCCTGCAGATGGCGACGGGCTCGCCGTCGACGCGGCCTCGCCGGCACGCCGGCTCGCAGGGGCGGTCGCACGTGCGTCCCAGGATGCCGGGGAACACGTTGGTGGCGCGGTTGAGCAGGTACGCGTCAGCGTACCGGCCCTGGCCGATGAGCCGGATGTACTCGGGGACGTCCGTCTGCGCCGGGCACGCCCACTGGCAGTCGACCACACGCCGGTAGTAGGTGGAGTCCGAGACGTCCGTCGGTCTCACGCGGGGTCCCTGCCTGACAGTGCCGCCAATGGCATATGTCGATTCGTACCGGGTTGGGAGGCCGGCCGATAGGGCCGAAGGACCCCCGCTGGTCCCTGGGCAACGCGAGGTGAACGGTCTCCGGGTCCCCGGGGGGCGAGAGAGATGTTGCGGAGCCCATCGACGAGAGCTGGAAGCGAAGAGAAGAGAAGAGAGCGGGCGACGGGAATCGAACCCGCGTTCTCAGCTTGGGAAGCTGATGTTCTGCCGCTGAACTACGCCCGCGTGCAGGGGTCACACTATCGTCTGGCACGCCATGGCTCCTCCCGGACCTCCGCGCCCTCGCCGACGGCGGCATCATGTCGGTTGATGTCGGTTGCAGACCCGGGGACCTGCCTACCGACGGTGCCGCCCCGTGCCTCGGCTCCTCCCGAGCCCGGGTGCCGGGGGGCAACAGGGCCGGCCGAGTTGACCCTCCACTGACCGAGGAGGCCCCTTGCCGGTAAGGATCGCGATCGGCATCGCCGTGACCGTGGTCTGCGTCGTCCTGGCCGGTCGACGGTTCCACTGGATCTCGCGGCTCGTCCGGACCGGGCTGCCCGCCCCCGAGCGGCTTCGCCGTGATCTGGGCCGCAGGGCGGAGGCAGAGGTCACCGAGGTGGCCGGGCAGCGCAAGCTCCTCAAGTGGACGGTCCCCGGCATCGCGCACTTCTTCACGATGTGGGGGTTCACCGTCCTCCTCTTCACGATCGTCGAGGCCTACGGAGACCTGTTCGACCCGACGTTCCACATCCCGGGGATCGGGACGTCGCCGGTGCTCGGGTTCCTCGAAGACTTCTTCGCGACCGCGGTGCTCGTGGCGCTCGGGGTGTTCACGGTCATCCGGCTCAAGAACGCCCCTTCGAGAAGGGAGCGCGCCTCGCGCTTCTACGGGTCCCACACCGACGCCGCGTGGATCACGCTCCTGCTCATCTTCGGGGTGATCGCCACGCTCCTCCTCTATCGCGGCGCGCAGGTCGACACGAAGCCCCGGCAGTTCCCCTACGACGACTGGGCCTTCGCCTCGCACGTCATCGGCGCGGGACTCGCCGGGCTCGGCCACGGGGTGGACGCAGCGCTCGCCACGACGTTCTTGCTGCTCAACGTCGCGGTCATCAGCGGCTTCCTCGTGTTCGTCTCGTACTCGAAGCACCTGCACATCTTCGTCGCACCCTTCAACGTGGCGTTCTCGCGCCGCCCGAGGGCGCTCGGCGGCCTGGACAAGACGCCCGACATGGACATGGAGAACGTGACCGAGGACGCGGTCTTCGGGGCGGGGTTCATCGAGAATTTCACCTGGAAGCAGATGCTCGACTTCGTGACCTGCACCGAGTGCGGCCGCTGCCAGTCGGTGTGCCCGGCGTGGACGACCGGCAAGCCCCTGTCCCCCAAGCTCGTGATCATGGACTTGCGGGACAACATGTTCTCCCAGGCGTCGCACCTGATGGCGCTGAAGGCTGCCGCAGACGCGCGAGGCGGGGACGCCGGCGACGCGAAGCGTTCCCAGGGTGGGGCTCGTGCCGGGGACCGCCCGGTGCCCGGGCCCGAGCCGCTCGTTCCAGGGGTCATCGAGCCCGACGTGCTGTGGTCCTGCACGACCTGCGGGTCGTGCGTGGAGCAGTGCCCGGTCGACATCGAGCATGTCGACGCGATCGTCGACATGCGGCGCTACCAGGTGCTGATGGAGTCCAGCTTTCCGCACGAGGCCGGGCTCATGCTGCGCAACATCGAGAACCAGGGCGACCCCTGGGGGCTCGGGAGTGCCAAGCGTACGGAGTGGACGCAGGACCTCGACTTCGAGGTGCCGGTGGTCACCGACGGCATTCCCGACGACGTCGAGTACCTCTACTGGGTCGGCTGTGCGGGGGCGTTGGACGAGCGAGCGCGCCGTCAGGTCCAAGCGACGGCGCGCCTCTTGCAGTGGGCGAGCGTGCGCTTCGCGATCCTCGGCCCGAAAGAGTCCTGCACGGGCGACCCCGCCCGCCGCATCGGCAACGAGTACCTGTTCCAGGAGCAGGCGAAGGCCAACATCGCAACCCTCGAGGCCGCACGGGTTCGCAAGATCGTGGCGACCTGCCCGCACTGCTTCAACACTTTGAAGAACGAGTACCCGGCGCTCGGGGGCAGCTTCGAGGTGGTCCACCACGCCGAGCTCCTCGACCATCTGGTGCGGACTGGGAGGATCGCGCCCGGCGCCGGGTACTCGGGCACCGTCACCTACCACGACCCCTGCTATCTCGGCCGGCACAACAGGGTGTTCGACGAGCCGAGGACGGTCATCGACGCCATCCCGGGCGCCCGCAACGTGGAGATGCGCCGGTGCCGGGAGCGCGGCTTCTGCTGCGGTGCCGGCGGCGCGCGCATGTGGATGGAGGAGAGCATCGGCACCCGCGTCAACATGGACCGTACCCTCGAGGCGATCGGCACCGGAGCGGACGTCGTGTCGACCGCGTGCCCGTACTGCATGATCATGCTCGACGACGCGGTCAAGGCGCAGGGCAAGGAGGAAGAGGTGCGCGTCCTCGACATCTCCCAGCTCGTCGAGGAGTCGATGCGCGTGCCGGGTCCGCGGACGCCCCCGCCCCAGCGGACGCCCGGAGAGCTCCTGGACGGCGCGGGCTAGCGCTCGCGATTGGCGCGGGGCTCGCGATTGGCGCGGGGCTAGCGCGCGACGATGCCGTACGCGTGCGTCGGCCGCAACCGAGCGACGAGCCGACGTTCCGCCACCATGACATCGCGGTACTCGGCCCAGTCGGGGTGCTCCTCCCCCCGGATCGCGCGGTAGAGGGCTACGAGCTCCTCGACGGTGTCGTCGTCGGGCGCCGCGGCGACGTCCGACAGCTCGGCCGTGCCGTCGAGGACCACGTAGGCCCAGAAGGACTCGCCGGGGACGTAGAGCGAAGCGAGAGGGTCGCGTCGGAGATTGCGCGTCTTGGCCCTGGTGTCGGTGACCGAGATCCGCACGACCGGGTCGTCGCTGCCGCTCAGGTGGTAGAGGATGTTGGAGAGCTGCGGCCGGCCGTCGGACCGGCGAGTGACGAGGACGCCCTGGCTGCGGTCGCGGGCGAAGGTGAGGCCGTCTTGCAGTTCCATCGCCGGCGGTCAGTGCGAGATCAGCGCGGACACCTTGGAGTCCGCGTCACGGAGCCGGGCCGCCATGGCCGCGAGCAGCTTCCTTCCGAGCGGGGGGACGTCTTCGAGCAGCCCGTAGAACTCTCGCTGGCTCATGTTGAGCAGGACCATGTCCGTGTCGGCGACGACGGTCGCAGATCGCGGGCCACGGTCGAGCAGCGCGAGCTCCCCGAAGTAGTCGCCAGGCCCGAGGAGCGCCACCTTCCTGCCGTTCCGCTTCACCGACGCATGCCCTTCGACGATGAAGAAGAACTCGCGTCCGATCGTCCCTTCCTCGCACAGCACGGTGCCGGCGGGCGCCGTGACCTGGTCGAGGGCACGCGCCACGGCCCGGAGCTCGCGCGCGGTGCACGTGGAGAACAGCCAGATCGACGAGAGGTCGAGCTTCTCACGAGCGCGGGCCACGGGCGACCAGGGTAGTGCGGGCGGCCCACCCCGGGCGAGCCTCGCTCGCTCCCTCGCCCAGCTCCCCGTCGCACGCCCGGCTCCCTCGCCCAGCTCCCCGGTCGCACGCCCAGCTCCCTCGCCCAGCTCCCCGTCTCCCTCGACAGTTCATCCTGAGGAAACACCCGCGTCGCACCGCAGAAACGCCGTGCCTTCATACTCACCACGAAGACGGTGGCGGACGGGAGGGGCAACGTGGTGCTGGACGCGGCGAACCTTGCCTATCCCCACTGGCTGAGCCCGGGGGACAACGCGTGGCAGCTCGTGGCCGCGACCCTCGTCGGGCTCATGTGCCTTCCCGGGCTCGCCGTCCTCTACGGCGGCCTCGTGCAGCGCAAGTGGGTCGTCAACACCATGCTGATGGCGTTCGCGGGCTTCAGCCTCGTCCTCGTCGTGTGGGTGCTGTGGGCCTACGACATGAGCTTCGGCACCTTCGCGCACCTCGGTCCCGCGGGCTCCTTCCTGGGCGACCTCGTCGGGAGGCCGGGCTCCATCCTCGGGAGCCCCGTCGAGCAGTCGCAGGCGAGGTCCGGCGCGAACTCGCTGATCCCCTTCCACTACTCCACGTCGACGCTCGCGTACTTCCAATTCGTGTTCGCGGCGATCACGCCGCTGCTCTTCCTCGGGAGCGTGCTCGGCCGCATGAAGTTCAAGGCGTGGCTCCTCTTCGTGCCGCTGTGGACCACCTTCGTCTACACGGTGAACGCGGCGCTCCTGTGGGGCGGCGGGTACTTCGCGCAGAAGGGCGCGGTCGACTACTCGGGCGGCTACGTCATCCACCTCGCCGCCGGCGTGGCCGGGTTCGTCGCCGCGGCGATGGTCGGCCCGCGTGCCCGCAAAGACCGCAGCTCGACGAGCCCGCACAACATGCTGCTGGTCGCCGTCGGCGCAGGGATCCTCTGGCTCGGATGGAACGGCTTCAATGGCGGCGACCCGTTCTACGCCGGGGTGGACGCCGCCTCAGCGGTGCTCAACACGAACGTCGCGACCGCCGCGGCACTCCTCACCTGGATGGGCGCGGACATGACGCTCGGCAAGAGCCGCAAGCCCACCTTCGCCGGCGCGGTCAACGGCATGGTCTGCGGCTTGGTTGGCATCACGCCGGCCGCGGGGTGGGTGAACGGGTACGGCGCGCTGGCGATCGGGGTCCTCTGCGCGTCGGTGGTGTGGACCGCGATGGCGTTCCTGCCGAGGATCCGGCCCTTTTCGAAGGTGGACGACGCCCTCGGGGTCGTCTACACCCACGGCATCGCCGGGCTGTGCGGAGGGCTCCTCGTCGGCATCCTCGCGGACCCCTCGATGATCGAGTACGGGGTCACCGGCCGGCATTTCGCCGGGAAGGGCGCCGTGTCGGTCGGGGGCCTCGTGTACACCGGCTCGTGGCACCAGGCATGGGAGCAGCTCCTCGCCGCCTGCTGGGTCGTCGGCTTCACCGCCGCGGCGACCGCGCTCCTCCTCTTCGTCGTGAAGCTCGTCTGTCGCGGGCTGCGCGAGCGCGACGAGCTCCTCGACGCCGGCGACTTCGCGATCCACGACGAGCAGGTCGACCACCACCGGGTCCCTGCGGCGGTGCAGTGGTTGAGCGAGGAGCAGCTCGCCGAGGTGGTCGACGCGATCGTCGGTGCGGCGGGCCGGGTCAGGTCAGCCGGCTTGCCTCGCGACGGCCTCCGCCGCCCGCCGCGCCGCGTCGGGGTCGCCGAGGTAGGCGGCCTCGTGCACGCCGAGGTCGTCGTCGAACCGGTACCGAAAGGGGATCCCGGTCGGGATGTCGAGGCCGGGGATGTCGTCGTCGGAGATCGCGTCGAGGTGCTTTCGGAGCGCGCGGATGCTGTTGCCGTGGGCGACCACCAGCACCGCGCCACCCCTCGCGCCGGCGGCGCGCAGGTCGGGCACGATCACGTCGTCCCAGTAGGGGAGCACCCGGGCGACGACGTCCGCGAGGCACTCGGTGGCCGGCAGGACGTGTGAGGGGACGTCGCGGTAGCGGGGGTCGCTGGCGGGGTGCCGCGGGTCCCCGGGCGGAAGCTCGGGCGGGGGGACCTCGTAGCTGCGTCGCCACAGTTTCACTTGCTCGGGGCCGAAGCGCTCCGCGGTCTCCTTCTTGTCGAGGCCCTGGAGGTCGCCGTAGTGGCGCTCGTTGAGCCGCCAGTGCCGCCGGACGGGGAGCCATGGCCGGCCCGCGGCGTCGAGGGTCAGGTTGGCGGTGCGGATCGCGCGGGTGAGCACGGAGGTGTGGAGCAGGCGCAGGTCCAAGGATGCCTCCGCCGCCAGCAGCTCTCCGGCCCGGACCGCCTCCGCCTCTCCTGCAGGGGTGAGGTCGACGTCGGTCCAGCCCGTGAAGAGGTTGCGGGCGTTCCACTCGGACTCGCCGTGCCGGAGGAGGACCAGGTCGAGCACTCCGACGAGCGTACCTGTGCGGCGTCGCGCCCGAAATGCCCGGACTTCGTGGTGCAACTGGGGTATCAGGGCCCAATTCCTGCAGTTCACGAGGTGATCGGGTCCGGGCGGGAAGCTGCGGCACCGATCGGGTGTTGACCAACCGCAGACATCAATAAATCTGTAACGCAAAGACTCAACTTTGCTATACTGATAGTGGTAAGAGTCGAGCAGGAACTGGGCGCGCCCGGGGCGCGAGAGAGGCAGGTAGCGCGATGGCCAAGGCGGTTGGAATCGACCTGGGTACGACCAACTCGGTGGTGAGCGTGCTGGAGGCGGGCGAGCCCGTCGTCATCCCCAACGCGGAGGGGTCCCGCACCACCCCTTCGGTGGTCGGGTTCTCCAAGACCGGCGAGGTGCTCGTCGGCGAGGTCGCCAAGCGTCAGGCGATCACCAACCCGGACCGCACCATCCGGTCGGTGAAGCGCCACATGGGCACCAAGTGGACCGTCACAATCGACGGCAAGGGCTACACCGCGCAGGAGATCTCGGCACGGATCCTGGGCAAGCTCAAGCGCGACGCCGAGGCGTACCTGGGCGACACGGTGAGCCAGGCGGTGATCACCGTGCCGGCCTACTTCGACGACGCGCAGCGCACGGCGACCAAGGAAGCGGGTCAGATCGCCGGCCTCGAGGTGCTGCGGATCATCAACGAGCCGACCGCGGCGGCGCTCGCCTACGGGCTGGACAAGGAGGAGAAGGACCAGACGGTCCTCGTCTTCGACCTCGGCGGCGGCACCTTCGACGTCTCGATCCTCGAGATCGGCGAGGGCGTCTTCGAGGTGAAGTCGACCTCGGGCAACACGCACCTCGGCGGCGACGACTGGGACCAGAAGGTCATCGACTGGCTGGTCAAGACCTTCAAGGACACCGAGGGCGTCGACCTGTCGAATGACAAGATGGCCCTCCAGCGCCTCAAGGAGGCCGCCGAGAAGGCGAAGATCGAGCTCTCCTCGGTCCAAGAGACCCAGATCAACCTCCCGTTCATCACCGCGACGTCAGAGGGCCCGAAGCACCTCGACGTGAAGCTCACGCGGGCGAAGTTCAACGAGCTCACCCACGACCTGGTGGAGCAGTGCCGCGGCCCCTTCGAGGCCGCGATCAAGGACGCGGGCCTGAAGACCTCCGACATCGACCACGTCGTGCTGGTCGGCGGCTCGACGCGCATCCCCGCCGTCCAGGAGCTCGTCCACGATCTCACCGGCAAGGAGGCGCACAAGGGCGTGAACCCCGACGAGGTGGTGGCGGTCGGTGCAGCGGTGCAGGCGGGCGTCTTGAAGGGCGAGGTGAAAGACGTGCTCCTCCTCGACGTGACGCCGCTCAGCCTCGGCATCGAGACCAAGGGCGGGGTGATGCACCGCCTGATCGAGCGCAACACGACCATCCCCACCAAGCGGTCAGAGGTCTTCACCACGGCGGAGGACAACCAGCCGTCCGTGGAGATCCACGTGCTCCAGGGCGAGCGCGAGATGGCGATGTACAACAAGACGCTCGGCAAGTTCCAGCTCGTCGACCTTCCCCCCGCCCCGCGCGGCATCCCGCAGATCGAGGTCACCTTCGACATCGACGCCAACGGGATCGTGCACGTCTCCGCACAGGACCGCGCGACGGGCAAGGAGCAGTCGATGACGATCACCGGGCAGTCCGCGCTCGCCAAGGAGGACATCCAGCGGATGGTCCGCGACGCCGAGGCGCACGCCGAGGACGACCGGCGCCGGCGCGAGGAGGCCGAGGTGCGCAACACCGCGGACACCCTCGTGTACCAGACCGAGAAGCTCCTGCGCGAGCAGGGCGACAAGTTCCAGGGCTCCGAGAAGGACGACGTGACGAGCGCGCTCCAGGGCGTGAAGGACGCGCTGTCGGGGACCGACGTCGAGGCCATCAAGAGCGCGACCGAGCGTCTCATGTCCGCCAGCCAGAGCTTCTCGCAGCGTCTCTACGAGCAGGCGTCGCAGAGCGCCTCGACCTCGGGCGGCCCGACGGCCGGTGAGCCAGCGCCGTCCGAGGAGCCTTCCGAAGGTGAGGTCGTCGACGCCGAGATCGTCGACGAGCAATGAGCGGCCGGCCTGACCACGTCGCCGAGCGCTGGAGCGACGACGGAGTCGAAGAGGCCGCGCCGGGCGAGGAGGAGCCCCGGGCGGTCTCGCCCGACGAGGCTCGGGCACCCGCCGAGGTCGAACCGCAGTCTGAGGGCAGCCCGATCCTCGCCGACGTCGCAGCGATCAGCGCCCAGCGCGACGAGTACCTCGACTCGCTCCAACGGCTGAAGGCCGACTTCGACAACTACCGCAAGCGTGTCGCGCGGCTCCAGCAGGAGCAGGCGGCGCGGGCCGAGGCCAACCTCGTCGCGAAGCTTCTTCCGGTGCTGGACAACCTGGACCTGGCCTGGGCGCACCTCGGTCCCGGCGGCACAGCCGGCGAGCCCGTCTCCGAAGAGGCCCGCGCGATCGGGCAGGCCCGCGGCCAGTTGCTCGACGTTCTCGGGAGGGAAGGGCTCGAACGCCTTGACGCCGTCGGGGTCGTCTTCGACCCGACGGTCCACGACGCGGTCGCGCACTCCGAGGCGCACGCCGTGGACGTCGGAGCGACGGGAGAGCACGGCGTCCACGCGGAGGCGGCCGCCGTCGAGGGCGGTGGCGCCAATGGGGCTGGCGAGCCCGGCGAACCCGGCGAACCCGGCGAACCCGGTGAGTCCGGTGAGTCCGGTGAGTCCGCCGTGCATGTGCGCGACGGTGACGACGCGCACCGCGTCGTCGTAGAAGAAGTGCTGCGTGCGGGCTACCGATGGCGGGGCCAAGTGCTGCGCCCCGCCATGGTCCGCGTGAGGGGTTGAACCGTGGCTCCGCAACGCGAGTGGTTCGAGAAGGACTACTACCAGGTGCTCGGGGTGCCGTCCACGGCCACCGACAAGGAGATCACCCGCGCCTACCGCAAGCTTGCCAAGCAGTACCACCCTGACGCGAACCCCGGGAGCGAGGAGCGCTTCAAGGAGATCAGCGCCGCCTACGACGTCCTCGGTGACGCCGCGCGGCGCAAGGAGTACGACGAGGTCCGCCGTCTCGGACCGATGGCCGGCGGCTTGGGCGGGGGCGGGTTCGGCGGAGGCTTCGGCTCCCCGGGGGGGACCACCTTCAGGGTCGAGGACTTGGGCGACCTCGGCGACCTCTTCGGGGGCATCTTCGGCGCAAGATCGACGCGGCGCCGCGGCCGCGTCGCGCAGCGGGGCGCGGATGTCGAGACGGAGTTGCACCTCTCCTTCGCCGACGCCGTGAACGGCGTGACGGCCTCGGTCAACGTGCCCGAGGACGTCCGGTGCCACACGTGCAACGGCTCGGGTGCCGCGCCGGGGACCTCGACGCACACCTGCCCGCGCTGCAACGGCAAGGGCACGCTCGACGACAACCAGGGGCTGTTCTCGCTGAGCACGGTCTGCCCGACCTGCAACGGCCGCGGGACGGTCGTGGACACCCCGTGCCCCACCTGCCACGGCACGGGGACCGAACGGCGCAACCGGGTCGTGAAGGTCAGGGTCCCGCCTGGCGTCGAGAACGGGCAGCGGATCCGCGTGAAGGGCCGCGGTGCCCCAGGGCAGGGCAGTGCCCCGGCGGGCGATCTCTACGTCGTCGTGCGCGTGAGCGCCGACCGGCGCTTCGGCCGCCGCGGACGCAACCTGACGGTCTCGGTGCCGGTCACGTTCCCAGAGGCCGCTCTCGGCACGACCGTCGCGGTGCCGACGCTCGACGGCCCCGTCACGGTGCGCGTCCCGCCGGGGACGGCGCCGGGGACGCACCTGCGGGTGAAGGGGCGCGGCGTGCCGGCAGGTGGCGGCAAGAACGGTGCGAAGGCGGGGGATCTGCTCGTCCGGGTCGACGTCATCGTGCCCAAGACGCTGACCGCCGACCAGCGATCGGCGCTCGAGCGGCTGGCAGCAGCGCTCGAGCCCGCGCCGCGTGAGCCGGCGGAGGCATGAGGATGGCGGGCCTCGCGGCCAACGGGCCGCACGAGCCGGGAGTCGCCGCTCGTCGTGGCGGTGATGCCCGCACAAGGCGTGCGACAGCGGCGCCGGTCTACGTGATCTCGGTCGCCGCCGAGCTCGCCGGCGTGCATCCCCAGACGCTGCGCGTCTACGAGCGCAAGGGGCTCCTCGACCCGTCCCGCACGAGTGGCGGGTCGCGCCGCTTCTCCGAGCGCGATCTCGAACGGCTTCGCCGGATCCAGGACCTCACGGCCGCGGGGTTGAACCTCGAGGGCGTGCGCCGGGTGCTCGAGCTGGAGGGCGAGGTCGCGCGGCTGCGCGTCGAGCTCGAACGGGCCCGCGCCGAGGCGATGGAGGCGATCGACCGGGTCCACCGCCACTACCGGCGGGACCTCGTCCCATTCGATGCGTCGCCGGTCCCCTACGCGCGCGCCACGCGGCGCGGCATCTGAGGGAGGAGCGACGAGCGACGAGCAAGCAAAAAGAAGCATGAAGCAAGAAAGCATGAACCAAGTAGGACAAGAAGGATCTCCCCGAGTGGAAGCAGCCCGCTGATGCCGATCGACCCCGAACGTTGGACCGTGAAGACGAGGGAGGCGTTCGCCTCCGCCACCCAGCAGGCCACCGCGGCCCACCACGCCGAGGTGACGCCGGACCATGTGCTCGCCGCGTTGCTCGCCGATCCCGACAGCATCGCCCGCCCGATCCTCACGCGGCTGGGGGCGGACCCCGCGGCCGTGGCGCGGAGCGTGGGCGAGCGCCTGGCCAGGTTGCCGCGCGCCGTTGGCGGCTCCGAGCCCGGCATGGCGCGGGCGACGCGCGACGGCTTGGAGCTGGCCGACGAGCTGCGCCGGGACATGGGCGACGAGTACGTCTCGGTCGAGCACCTGCTCCTCGCGTGGGCTGACGCGCTCGGCGTCACGCGCGACCAGCTCCTCGCAGCGTTGCGAGAGGTGCGGGGCAGCCACCGGGTGACCTCGCCGACGCCCGAGGAGACCTTCCAGGCGCTCGAGCGCTACGGGCGGGACCTGACCGCGCTGTCGCGCCAGGGCAAGCTCGACCCGGTCATCGGGCGGGACGAGGAGATCCGCCGCGTCATCCAGGTGCTGTCGCGGCGGACCAAGAACAACCCGGTCCTGATCGGCGAGCCGGGCGTGGGCAAGACCGCGATCGTCGAGGGGCTGGCCAACAGGATCACCGCGGGCGACGTGCCCGAGGGGCTGAAGAACAAGCGCGTCGTCGCGCTCGATCTCGGCTCCATGGTCGCCGGCGCCAAGTACCGCGGCGAGTTCGAGGAGCGACTGAAGGCGGTCCTGAAGGAGATCACCGACGCGGAGGGCCAGGTCATCACGTTCGTCGACGAGCTCCACACGATCGTCGGCGCGGGCGCGGCCGAGGGGGCGATGGACGCCGGCAACATGATCAAGCCCCTCCTCGCACGCGGCGAGCTCCGTCTCATCGGCGCGACGACGCTCGACGAGTACCGCAAGTACATCGAGAAGGACGCGGCGCTCGAGCGGCGGTTCCAGCAGGTCTTCGTCGACCAGCCGTCCGTCGGGGACACGATCGCGATCTTGCGGGGCCTGAAGGAGCGCTACGAGGTCCACCACGGCGTTCGCATCCAGGACGCGGCGCTCGTCGCGGCAGCGGTGCTGTCCGACCGCTACATCAGCGGGCGGTTCCTTCCCGACAAGGCGATCGACCTCGTCGACGAGGCGGCGAGCAGGCTCCGGATCGAGATCGACTCGATGCCGACCGAGCTCGACGTGGTGACGCGGCGGATCCGGCAGCTCGAGATCGAGAAGGTCGCGCTGGAGAAGGAGACCGACGAGGCGTCCGTCGAGCGGCTGGGACGCCTCGACCAGGAGCTGGCCGAGCTGCGCGAGCAGGCGAACGCGATGACCGCCCACTGGCAGGCCGAGAAGCAGGCCATCGCCACCATCCGCTCGCTCAAGGAAGAGCTGGAGGAGCGCAGGGCCTCCGCCGAGCGCATGGAGCGCGACGGCGACCTCGCCGGCGCCTCCGCCGTCCGCTACGGCGAGCTGCCGTCACTCGAGCGCCGCATCGACGCGGCGACCGAGGAACTTGCCAAGCTCCAGGAGCACCAGCGGTTCTTGAAGGAGGAAGTCGACGCAGAGGACGTCGCCGAGGTGGTGAGCCGGTGGACGGGCGTGCCGGTCTCGCGCCTTCTCCAAGGTGAGGTCGACAAGCTCATCCGCATGGAGGACACGCTCCACGCGCGCGTGGTGGGCCAGGACCAAGCGGTGAGCGCGGTGGCGAACGCGATCCGCCGGAGCCGGGCAGGCTTGTCGGACCCCAACCGGCCGATCGGCTCCTTTCTCTTCCTCGGCCCGACCGGCGTCGGGAAGACCGAGCTCGCACGCGCGCTCGCAGAGTTCCTCTTCGACGACGAGCGGGCGATGGTGCGCATCGACATGAGCGAGTACATGGAGAAGCACGCGGTCTCCCGGCTGATCGGCGCGCCCCCGGGCTATGTCGGCTACGAGGAGGGTGGGCAGCTCACCGAGTCCGTGCGCCGTCGCCCCTACGCGGTCGTGCTGCTCGACGAGATCGAGAAGGCGCACCCGGACGTCTTCAACATCCTGCTGCAGGTGCTCGAGGACGGCAGGCTCACCGACGGCCAGGGGCGGACGGTCGACTTCACCAACACGGTGCTGATCATGACGTCCAACCTGCCCGGCGATCCCTTTGCCTTCTTCAAGCCGGAGTTCATGAACCGCGTCGACGAAGTCGTGCGGTTCCGCCCCCTCACCGAGGGCGACCTCGCGGTGATCGTGGGCATCCAGCTCGCCAGGCTGCGCACGAGGCTCGCCGAGCGTCGCCTCTCGCTCGTGGTCACGCCGGAGGCGGAGAAGGCTCTGGCCGCAAAGGGCTACGACCCCGACTTCGGGGCCCGTCCGCTCCGGCGGGTGATCCAGCGCGAGGTCGAGGACCCGCTGGCGCTGGCGCTCCTCGACGGGCGCTACCCAGAGGGCGCCACCGTGACCGTCGACGCCCAGGGGGACTCGATCACGCTCAGGTGAGCGCGGGGCGCTCGCTCGGGGGCGCCCCGATGAGTTTCGCACCCGGCGCACGTCCCACCTCTCGAGGCCTACGCTCGCGCCCGGCGCGCGAGCTGCGCCGGACCTGTGAGAGCCATGAGAGAGGGGGGAGCATGAGCCGAGTCCGTCTCCTGGTCGGCACGCGAAAGGGGGCGTTCGTCCTCACCTCCGACGGGACGCGCCGGAGATGGTCGGTGAACGGCCCGCACTTCGCCGGATGGGAGATCTACCACCTGAAGGGGTCCCCGGCGGACCCCGACCGCATCTACGCCTCGCAGTCGAGCTCGTGGTTCGGCCAGGTGGTCCACCGCTCCGACGACGGCGGTGAGACCTGGGAGACCGTGGGCAACGACTTCACCTACGAGGGGGAGACGGGGACCCACCAGTGGTACGACGGGACGCCCCATCCCTGGGAGTTCGCCCGGGTGTGGCACTTCGAGCCCTCGCTCGACGACCCCGACACGGTGTACGCGGGCGTCGAGGACGCGGCGATCTTCCGCTCCGTCGACGGGGGCCTGAGCTGGGCTGAGCTCTCCGGCCTGCGGGGCAACGAGACGGGTCCCCGCTGGCAGCCGGGCGCGGGCGGCATGGCGGTCCACACGATCCTCTTGGACCCCGCCGACCGGCGGCGGATGTTCGTCGCGATCTCCGCGGCGGGGGTGTTCCGCTCCGACGACGGGGGTGAGACCTGGGCCCCCAAGAACACGGGGTTGCACTCGGCGTTCATGCCCGAGCCCGAGGCGGAGGTCGGCCACTGCGTCCACCGGATTGCGCAGCACCCCGCGCGCCCGCAGACCCTCTTCATGCAGAAGCACTGGGACGTGATGCGCAGCGACGACGCCGGCGAGACCTGGCGCGAGGTGAGTGGGAACCTCCCGAGCGATTTCGGCTTCCCGGTCGCCCTGCACGCGCACGAGCCGGACACCGTGTACGTCGTGCCCATCACGAGCGACTCGGTCCATTACCCGCCCGAGGGAAAGCTCCGCGTCTACCGCTCGAGGACCGGCGGCGGCGAGTGGGAGCCGCTCACCGGCGGGCTCCCCCAGGAGCACTGCTACACCAACGTCCTTCGCGACGCGATGGACGTCGACCACCTCGATCCGTGCGGCGTCTACTTCGGGACCACCGGCGGCCAGGTGTACGCCTCGGCCGACGGCGGCGAGCACTGGGTGGCGGTCGCCGAGCACCTGCCGGCCGTCTTGTCGGTCGAGGCGCAGGACCTGGTGTGAGCCAGGCCCGCGGGGGGAAGGCCGGTGCGAGCCAGGCCCGCGGGGGGAAGGCCGGTGCGCGCCAGGCCCGCGGGGGGAAGGCCGGTGCGCGCCAGGCCCGCGGGGGGAAGGCCGGTGCGCGCGATGCGCACGTGGTGCGCGTGGTGCTGCCGGCGCACCTCCGCACCCTCGCCGGTGTGCAGGGGGAGGTCTCGCTGGCGGTCGCCGGCTCGGTCACGCAGCGCAGCGTGCTCGACGAGCTCGAAGCGCGCTTTTCGACCCTGGGTGGGACGATCCGGGACCGCTCGACGGCGAGGAGACGGCCGTTCGTCAGGTTCTTCGCCTGCGCGCAGGACCTCTCGCACGAGCCCCCCGACGCCCCGCTGCCCGAGGAGGTCGCCTCGGGCAAGGAGCCGTTCGTCGTGCTCGGCGCGATCGCAGGGGGCTGAGCGCGGGCTCGGGGTAGAGCGCGGGCCGAGGTAGAGCGCGGGCCCGGGGTAGACTGGCGCCGAAGGCCGATCCAGGGGAGCAGCGTGCCGGCAACCGTGGTCGTCGGGACCCAGTGGGGCGACGAAGGCAAGGGCAAGCTCACCGACCTGTTGGCCAAGGAGATGGACGTGGTCGTCCGGTACCAGGGCGGCCACAACGCGGGGCACACCATCGTCGTGGGCGGCGAGCGGTTCGCCCTCCAGCTCTGCCCGAGCGGCATCCTGTACCCGCACATCACGCCGCTCATCGGCAACGGCGTGGTCGTCGAGCCCCAGGCGCTGTGCACCGAGCTCGACGAGCTGGAGCGCCGCGGCGTGGACACGTCCCGGCTGGTGGTGAGCGGCAACGCGCACCTGATCATGCCGTACCACCTGGAGCTCGACCGTGTGACCGAGCGCTACCTCGGGAAGAATGCCCTCGGCACGACCAAGCGCGGGATCGGCCCGGCGTACGCGGACAAGGCCGCGAGGGTCGGTCTGCGGGTGCAGGATCTCTTGGACCCGAAGATCTTCCGGGAGAAGCTCGAGGTCGCGCTGAAGGAGAAGAACGCGGTGCTCGCCAAGGTGTACAACCGCCTGCCGTTGGCTGCCGAGGACATCGCGCATCGCTACCTCGACGACCTCGCGCCCCGGCTCGCCCACCACGTCGGCGACACGGTGGGGATCCTCCACGACGCGCTCGGCGCGGGGCGCAACGTCCTGCTCGAGGGCGCGCAGGCGACCTTCCTCGACCTCGACCACGGCACCTATCCCTTCGTCACGTCGTCGAACCCGGTCGCCGGCGGGGCGTGCACGGGCAGCGGTCTCGGTCCGCGCGAGATCGACCGGGTGATCGGGATCGCGAAGGCCTACGTGACGCGCGTGGGCGCCGGACCGTTCCCCACCGAGGTCCACGGCGACCTCTCGGAGCTGCTCGTCGAGCGCGGCAAGGAGTACGGCACGGTGACCGGCCGCCGCCGGCGCGTGGGCTGGTTCGACGCGGTGATGGCGCGACAGGCGGTGCGGCTCAACTCGCTGAGCGAGGTGGCGTTGACCAAGCTCGACGTGCTCGACACGATCGAGACGCTGCGCGTCTGCGTCGCGTACGAACACGGCGGTGAGCGCTTCAGGCTCCCGCCCTACCACCAGACCACGCTCCACCAGGTGACCCCCCTCTACGAGGAGCTTCCGGGCTGGCGCACCGACCTCACCGCCACGACGTCGGCGACCGACCTCCCGGAGGCGGCGAAGGACTACGTCTCCTTCCTCGCGGACCAGATCGGCGTCCCCGTGCGGTTGGTGGGAGTCGGCCCGGGGAGGGACCAGATCGTGTCCTTCGCAGCCGCGTGACCCGCCCGCGCGTCTGCGTCGTGGGCTCGGGGGGCCGGGAGCACGCGCTCTGCCTCGCGCTCTCCCGCTCCGCCGACGTCGTCACGACGCCGGGCAACGCGGGGATGGCGGCGTGGGCAGGCGGCGCGGGCACGATCTCGACCACGACTGCGGCGCCCGAAGACGTCGAGGCGGACCTCTTCGTCATCGGGCCTGAGGCACCCCTCGTCGCCGGCCTCGCCGACAGGCTCCGGGCGCTCGGGCGCCGGGTGGTCGGTCCCGGTGCCGACGGCGCACGCCTCGAGGGCTCGAAGGCCTACATGAAGGGGGTGCTCAGCGCCGCGGGGGTGCCCACCGCCCGCTACGGCGCGTTCGGGACCCTCGACGAGGCTCGTGCCTTCCTCCACGAGCTGCCGGGGCCGTGGGTCGTGAAGACCGACGGGCTGGCCTCGGGGAAGGGCGTCACGGTGGCGTCGAGCCTCGAGGAGGCGGAGGCCGATGTCGCGGCGAAGCTGTCCGGCTCGTTTGGGGTGGCAGGCCGCACGGTGGTCGTCGAAGAGGGGCTGTCAGGGCCCGAGTGCTCGCTGCTCGCCCTGTGCGACGGGACCACGGTGGTCCCGATGGTCCCCGCCCAGGACTTCAAGCGTGCGGAGGACGGCGACCGCGGCCCGAACACCGGCGGCATGGGCGCGTACGCCCCGCTCCCGTCCCTGGGGGCAGCCGACGTCGACGAGCTCGTGGACCGTGCGATCGCGCCCGTGCTCGGCGAGCTCGTCCGGCGGGGGATCGACTACCGGGGCGTGCTGTACGCGGGCCTCATGCTGACCGAGGGGGGCCCGCGCGTCCTCGAGTTCAACGTCCGGCTCGGCGATCCCGAGGCACAGGTGGTCCTCCCCCTCGTGGCGGAGGACCTCGCAGAGCTTTTCGGCGCGGTCGCCGATGGCCGCCTCGCGTCGGCCGTCCCGGGCGGGCGGCTCGCAGCGCCCGGGGCTTCGGCGGTCTGCGTCGTCATGGCCGCAGACGGGTACCCGGCGTCGCCGGTGACCGGGGCGCCGATCGGCGGGCTCGGCGCGGACGGCCAGCTGGCCGACCCGGTGCCCGGGGTCACCGTCGTCCACGCCGCCACCCGGCGGGAGTCCCCCGACGGCCCCTTCCTCGTCGACGGCGGCCGGGTGCTGGGCGTCACTGCCGAGGCGGCGTCCCTCGGCGAGGCGCGGCGCCGCGCGTACTCGGCCGTGGAGCGGATCTCCTGGCCCGGGGCGCGCTGGCGCCGCGACATCGCGGCGCGAGCGGTGCCGGAGGCGGCGGAGGCGCGGTGATCCCCCGCTACAGCCCCGCCGACATGGCCGCGCTGTTCAGCGACGAGGCGCGGCTCAGGACCTGGCTCGAGGTGGAGCTGCTCGCTGTCGAGGCGCTCGCCCTCGCCGGCAAGGTCCCTCCCGACGACGCAGAGGCCGTGCGCCGGCGCGCGCCCGTGGTGGACGAGGCGTTCGTGGCGGAGGTCGAGGCGCGCGAGCGTGTGACCGACCACGACGTCGCCGCGTTCGTCGACGTGGTGCAGTCCCGGATCGGCGACCCCGAGGCGTCGTGGGTCCACTACGGGCTCACCTCTTCGGACGTGGTCGACACCGCCCAGTGCGCGACGCTCGTGCGCGCCGCCGACCTGCTGGTGGACGCAGCGCGCCGGCTCGTCTCGGCGCTGCGCGCCCGGGCGGAGGAGCTCATCGACGTCCCGGTCGCCGGCCGGACGCACGGCATGCAGGCGGAACCGACGACCTTCGGGGCGAAGTTCGCGCTCTGGGCGCTGCAGGCGGACCGGGACCTGGGACGCCTCGAGCGCGCTCGCCGGGCGGTGGCCGTCGGCAAGGTCTCGGGCGCTGTGGGGACCTACTCCAACGTCGACCCGTCGGTCGAGGAGCACGTCTGCCGGGCGCTCGGGCTCGAGCCGGTGCCCGCCAGCCAGGTCATCGCAAGGGACCGGCACGCCGAGTACCTCTATGCGTGCGCCTCCGCGGGGGCGACCGTGGAGCAGATCGCGACCGAGGTCCGCCTCCTCTCGCGCACCGAGGTGGGGGAGGTGGAGGAGCCCTTCGGGTCCGCGCAGAAGGGGAGCTCGGCGATGCCGCACAAGCGCAACCCCGTCCTCTCGGAGCGGCTGTGCGGGCTCGCGCGCCTCCTTCGGGGGTATGCGGTCGCGGGACTCGAGGATGTCGCGCTGTGGCACGAGCGCGATATCTCCCACAGCTCGGTCGAGCGGGTGGCGCTCCCCGATGCGTCGCTCCTCGCGTGCTACGTGCTGCGCAAGGCGACCGCGCTCGTCTCCGGGCTGGTCGTGCACGCGGAAAGGGCGCGGGCCAACATCTCCGAGCTGGTCTTCAGCCAGTCCGTCCTCCTGGCGCTCGTGGACGCGGGGCTCGCGCGCGACGACGCCTACCGCATCGTCCAGCGCGACGCGCGGGAGGCCGCGGCGGCGAATCGGAGCTTCCGATCGGTGCTCGCCGACGATCCCGACGTGGTCCTCGAGCGCCCCGAGCTCGATCGCGCGTTCGACCTCGAGCGGATGCTCCGCCATCGGCGGCGGTTCCTCGACGCCCTCGGGACCCTCGGAGAAGGCGGGCCGGAGTGACGCTGCCGCTCGTCCATTCCGGCAAGGTCCGAGAGCTCTACGACGCGGGCGACGGCGCCCTCTTGATGGTGACCTCGGACCGGATCAGCGCCTATGACGTGGTGTTCGCCGAGCCGATCCCCGACAAGGGCCGGGTCCTCACCGCGATGACGGCCTTCTGGACCGACGTCCTCGCCGGGGTGGCGCCGGGCACGCTGCTCGCGGCAGATCCAGAGGTGATCGCAGCGCTCGTGCCCGGGGCCGCGACGTTGAGGGGTCCCGGATGGACGTCGATCGACGGCCGTGCACTGCTCGTGCGGCGCGCGGAGATGCTCGCGATCGAGTGCATCGTGCGCGGGTACCTCGCCGGACAGGCCTACGACGAGTACGTGGAGGCGGGCACGGTCCACGGCACGCCCGTGCCCCGGGGCCTCCGGCTCGCAGACCGCCTCCCCGAGCCGATGTTCACCCCCTCGACGAAGGCCGGGCAGGGACACGACCTCAACATCGGGTTCGAGGACGCGGCGGCGATCGTGGGGCGCGCGGCCGCCGAACAGGCGCGAGAGATCTCTCTCGGGCTCTACGCCAAGGCCGCCGCCCGCGCCGCCGCCGCCGGCTTCGTGCTCGCCGACACGAAGCTCGAGCTCGGGTTCGTCGACGGCGAGCTGTGCCTCTGCGACGAGGTGGTGACGCCGGACTCCTCGCGACTTTGGCCGGCCGACCAGGTCGTGCCCGGCACGACGCCGCCCGCGTTCGACAAGCAGCCGCTGCGAGACTGGGCGGCGTCGAGCGGGTGGGACAAGCGGCCGCCGCCGCCGCCGCTCCCGCCGGACGTCGTGGAGGCGACCGCCGCGCGCTACGTGGCCTCCTACGAGCGGGTGACCGGGCGGCGGCTGGCCGACTGGTACGGTGCGCGGCGATGAAGTTTGCGGCGCGGGTGGAGGTCCGCCTGCGGCCTGGCATCGCGGACCCCGAGGGGGCGACGATCGAGCGGGCGCTGCCCGCCCTCGGGTTCGACGAGGTCCGCGAGGTCCGCGCGGGAAGGTCCTTCCGGTTCGAGATCGAGGCGGCGGATGCCGCGACGGCCGGGCGCAGAGCTGAGGAGCTCGCACGCCGGCTCCTCGCCAACCCAGTGATCGAGGACAGCGACGTGGAGCTGCAGGGACTCGAGCCCGCGGGCGAGCGATGAGCGCCCGGATCGGCGTCGTCGTCTTCCCCGGGACCAACTGCGAGCACGACACGGTGGCAGGATTGGAGCGCGCGGGCGCGGCGGCGACGCTCGTCTGGCACCGCGAGGACCGCCTGGACGGGTTCGACGCGGTGGTGCTGCCGGGTGGCTTTGCGCACGGCGACTACCTCCGGCCCGGGGCCATCGCGCGCTTCTCTCCGGTGATGGCCGCGGTGGCGCGCTTCGCCGCCGCCGGAGGCCCGGTCCTCGGCATCTGCAACGGCTTCCAAGTGCTGACCGAGGCCGGCCTGCTCCCCGGGGCGCTCGTGAAGAACCGGGGGCTGCGGTTCGTCTGCGCGCCCGCGCGGGTGCGCGTCGAGTCCGCACGCTCCGCGCTCACGAGCGGCCTCGAGCCCGGCACGGAGCTGAGCATCCCCGTGAACCACTTCTCGGGGAGCTACGTGTGCGACGTCGCGACGCTCGCCGAGCTGCGCTCGGCCGGGAGGGTCGTCCTGCGCTACGTCGAGAACCCCAACGGCTCTGTCGACGACATCGCGGGCGTCGCGAGCCCCGAGGGCAACGTCGTCGGGCTGATGCCGCATCCCGAGCGGGCGAGCGACGCGCTGGTGGGCTCTTCGGACGGCCTGCCGCTCTTGCGCGCGCTGGTCGGCGCGGCGGCGGGCGTCCCTGCGGCATGACGGCCGCTCCGGCACCGCTCCACCGGGCGCTCGGCCTCACCGACGAGGAGCTCGCCCGCGTCGTCGAGATCCTCGGCCGCCAGCCCAACGAGCTCGAGCTCGCGCTCTACGGCGTGATGTGGAGCGAGCACTGCTCGTACAAGTCGTCGCGCGTCCACCTCCAGCGGCTTCCGACCGCGGGCGAGCGGGTCCTCGTGGGGCCGGGGGAGAACGCTGGGGTAGTCGACGCGGGCGACGGCATCGCCGTCGCGATCCGCATCGAGAGCCACAACCACCCCTCGGCGGTCGAGCCGCACCAGGGGGCGGCCACCGGGGTCGGCGGCATCCTGCGCGACATCTTCACCATGGGCGCCCGACCGCTCGCGGTGGCGGACGCGCTCTTCTTCGGACCACCCGACGACGCGCGCCAGCGCTGGCTGATCGACGGCGTGGTGTCGGGCATCTCGTCCTACGGCAACTCGGTGGGCGTGCCGACCGTCGGCGGCGAGCTCACGTTCGACCCGTGCTACGCGGGCAATCCGCTCGTCAACGTGCTGTGCCTCGGGGCGCTCCGTGCGGACCGGCTTGTGCTGGGGCGAGCGTCGGGCAGGGGGAACCTCGCGGTCCTGCTCGGCTCGGCGACGGGCCGTGACGGCATCGGCGGCGTGAGCGTGCTCGCGTCCGCCGGCCTGAGCGGCCGCGCGGACGGGGCGAAGCGGCCCAACGTGCAGGTGGGCGACCCCTTCGAGGAGAAGCGGCTGATCGAGGCGTGCCTCGCCCTGCTCGACGCCGGCCTCGTCGTCGGGATCCAGGACCTCGGCGGTGCGGGCCTCGCGTGCGCGACGAGCGAGACCGCGGCGCGTGGCGGGGTCGGGATGGACGTCGACGTGGCCGCCGTCCCCCGCCGCGAGCCGCAGATGGCGCCCTGGGAGGTCATGACCTCCGAGAGCCAGGAGCGGATGCTCGCCATCGTCACGCCCGACGCGTGGCCAGCGGTCGAGGCGCTGTGCGGGCGCTGGGAGGTGCAGGCGTCGATGATCGGCACCGTGACCGACGACGCGCGCCGTCCGGGGCGGCTGCGCGTCCACGACGGCGACAGGATCCTCGGCGACGTCCCCGCCGCGTCGCTCGCCCAGGACGCGCCACGTTACGAACGGCCGATGCGCCCGCCTGCAGACCTCGAGCGCGCCCGCGCGGACGATCCCTCTGCCTCGGAGCCCCTCGGCGACTGCGGCGCGGAGCTCCGTGCGCTCCTGGTCGATCCGAGCTGGGTCTACCGCCAGTACGACCATCAGCTCTTCTTGAACACGGTCGTCGGCCCCGGCGGCGACGCGGCGCTGCTCAGGCTCGCGGGGCCCGGGCTCCCTCCGAGCGAGCGCGGGGTCGCGGTGACCACCGACTCCGCGCCGCGCTGGTGCGCGATCGACCCGCGCGCGGGAGTCGCGCTGGTGCTGGCGGAGTCCGTGGCGAACCTGGCCTGCGTGGGCGCCTCCCCCGTCGCCGTGGTGAATTGCCTCAACTTCGGGAACCCCGAGCACCCCGAGGTCGTATGGCAGCTCTCCGAGACCGTCGACGGTCTCGCGGAGGCGTGCCGTGTGTGGGGCCTCCCGGTGGTCGGGGGGAACGTGAGCCTCTACAACGAGACCGACGGCGTCGACATCCCCCCGACGCCCGTGCTCGGCGTGCTCGGCCTCGTCGAGCGGCTGGTCGACCGCCCGCCCGAGCCTGTGCTCGCCGCCGGCGCGAGCGTGGTGCTCCTCGGAGCGCGCCGCGCACCCGGCGCCGTCGCGCACCCGCTCGCCGGCAGCCGCTGGGCGCTGGAGTGCCGAGACCGCCGCCGGGGCGTCCTCCCTCCCCTCGACCCCGAGGCGCATGCCCGCGTCAGCGGCTTCGTGGCGGCACTGGTGGCCGAGACGATCGGAGGGGGCGGCCGGCTGCTCGACGGCGTGCACGACGTCTCGGGCGGGGGGCTCGGGGTGGCGCTCGCCGAGATGGCCGTCGCCGGGGGCACGGGCGTCGTGGTCTCGGGGATCGACGGCCACGCAGAGCTGTTCACCGAGCTCCCGTCCCGCATCCTCGCCGCGACGAGCCACCCCGCGGCGCTGTGCGCACGCGCCGCAGCGGCAGGGGTCCCCGCTGCGGTGATCGGGCGAGCCGGAGGGGACCGGATCCTCGTGGAGGGCCGGGCAGGCATGCTGGTCGACCTCTCGATGACCGAGCTGGCCGAGAGCTGGGCGGGCTCGTTGGCCGGCAGCCTCGAGCGGGCCTGAACGGCCTCGTCAACAGGGTGCGGGACGCCGCGCCGCCAGCTCGGCCAGGACGCGGTCGGGCACGCACAGATCGCCCTCTCCCTTCCCGACCGACAGACCGGCCTTCACGTCCCCGTGGTAGTCGGAGCCTCCCGTCGGGACGAGCCCGTGGCGCCTGGCCACCGAGACGAGCTGGGCACGTTCACCGGGCGGGTACCGGGCGTAATAGGCCTCCATGCCCGCGAAGCCCGCGTCCGCCAGCTCGGCGGCCACCTCCTCCAAACCGGCGGCGTCGACACCGAGGGTCAGCGGGTGGGCGAGCACGCAGACGCCGCCCGACGCGGTCGCGGCGGCCGCGATCTCGGCCGGCGTCACCCGCGCCTTGGGGACGTAGGCGGGACCTCCCTCGCCCAGCCAGCGATCGAAGGCGTCGGGGATCGACTCGGCCAGGCCGTGGCGCACGAGGAGCGCCGCGACGTGGGGACGTCCGGCGCTCTCCTCGCCGGCAGCGGCCCCGACGATCTCCTCGTAGCTGATCGGGACGCCGAGCTCCTCGAGCCGGGCGGCGAGCCGGCGGTTCCGGGCGAT
Organism: Acidimicrobiaceae bacterium; assembly: GCA_027339205.1. Classification (GTDB taxonomy): domain Bacteria; phylum Actinomycetota; class Acidimicrobiia; order Acidimicrobiales; family RAAP-2; genus JAJYVT01. The sequence goes on from DAHWOV010000120.1 coordinate 74,237, forward strand.
GCGGTCGGCGCGCAGGCGCGCCAGCTCCTCTGGGAGGGGTCCCGCGCCGTCCTCGACGAAGTACACGAGCACGTGCGCGCTCACGCCGCGGTAGCGGCACGACACCTCGCAGCCTGCCACGAGCTCGATCCCCAGCTCGTCGGCCCGTGCCCGGGCGCGCCCGATGCAGGCCAGGGTGTCGTGGTCGGTGAGCGCGACGGCACTGCACCCGGCCGCCGCGGCGAGCTCGGGGATCCGCTCTGGCGCATCGGTGCCGTCCGAGCACGTGGAGTGCGTGTGCAGGTCGATCACGCCCACCTCACGCTACCGGTCGCCCAGTACACTGCGTCAGAACCGACGAGCTGTCGCCTCCCGTGCCGCGCACGTGCGCCGCCGCGCCGGACCGGCGGACGACAGGGGCGGAGCAGCGGATCTTGAAGGAAGCCTGCGGAGTCTTCGGGGTGTACGCGCCGGGACGATCGGCGTCGGCCCTCGCCTTCGACGGCCTCTACGCCCTCCAGCACCGCGGCCAGGAGTCTGCGGGGATGGCGGTGAGCGACGGCCGGACGATCACCGTCGTGAAGGAAATGGGCCTGGTCACCCGGGTCTTCGACGAGCGGACCCTCTCGGGGCTGAGCGGCTACCTGGCGATGGGGCATACGCGCTACTCGACGCACGGATCCTCGGACTGGCGGGCAGCCCAACCGGTCTACCGCCCCGTCCCCGGCGCCGGCTTCGCGCTCGGGCACAACGGAAACCTGACCAACACGGCCGCGCTCGCCGCGCGTTGCGGGATGCTCCCCGGCATGGTCGCGACCGACAGCGACGTGCTCGCGGAGCTGCTTGCCCGTGCACTCCCGCCCGCCGAGGCGGTGCCCGGCGGCGGGGCGCCTGCGGTCGGCGGGGCGCCTTGCGACCTCCTCGGTGCCGCGCTGGCCGAGGTGCTCCCAGGGGTCGAGGGCGCCTTCTCCCTCGTGCTCATGGACTCCCAGCGGCTCTACGGGGTCCGCGACCCCCATGGCTTCCGCCCGCTGTGCCTCGGCCGCCTCGGCACCCCAGGACGCCCTGAGGGCTGGGTCCTCGCCTCGGAGTCACCCGCGCTCGACGTGGTGGGCGCGACCTACGTACGGGAGATCGAGCCAGGGGAGCTCGTGACTGTCGACGGCCTCGGCGCAGAGGGGCTCCGCAGCACGCGGCTCTTCGACGCGGGGAGCGTGGACCCGCGGCTGTGCATCTTCGAGCTCGTCTACTTCGCCCGTCCCGACAGCCGGCTCTACGGGCGAGAGGTCCACGGCGCCCGCCGGCGCATGGGCGAGCTCCTCGCCGAGCAGGCACCGGCCATTGCCGATCTCGTGATGGGCGTCCCCGACTCCGGCGTGCCCGCAGCCGAAGGGTTCGCACGGGAGAGCGGCATCCCCTACGGGCAGGGGCTCGTGAAGAACCGGTACATCGGGCGGACGTTCATCGATCCCGAGCCCGACGCGCGGCGCGACGCAGTGCGCCGCAAGCTCAACCCGCTCCGGGAGAACATCGCCGACAAGCGGCTGGTCGTGGTCGACGACTCCATCGTGAGAGGGACGACGACGCGGGCCATCGTGCGAATGCTGCGCGACGCCGGCGCCCGCGAGGTCCACCTGCGCATCTCGTCACCGCCGTTCCGCTGGCCGTGCTTCTACGGGATCGACACCCCCACACGCCGCGAGCTGCTCGCCGCCAGGATGCCGCTCGAGGAGATCGGGCGCTTCCTCGACGTGGACTCGCTCGCCTACATCGGGCTGGACCAGCTGAAGGCTGCCGTCGGCGGTGACGCAGGATGGTGCGACGCGTGCCTCACCGGCCGCTACCCCACGGCGGTGCCCGTCGAGCTCGCCGGCGTCGCGACCCCCCAAGAGGCGATGCGGGTCGTGGAGCCGGTCCTCGAGGCCGCTCGGCGGGAGGGGTGACGGTGCGCCCGTGACGCCGCCTTCCTTCGAGCCGGCGGGCACGACCGGGGAGACGGCGGAGCCCGGGCACGGCGCGACCCGCGAGACGGCGGAGCCCGGGCACGGCGCGACCTACGAGACGGCGGAGCCCGGGCACGGCGCGACCTACGCCGGCGCAGGGGTCGACCTCTCTCTCGGGGACGAGGCGGTCGCCCGCATCAGGGAGGTCGTCGCAGCGACCGCAGGGCCCGAGGTGCTTGGCGGCATCGGGGCCTTCGCAGGGCTGTTCGCGCTCGACACCGATCGGTACACGCGCCCAGTCCTCGTCGCCTCCACCGACGGCGTGGGCACCAAGATGCTGATCGCGCAGGCGACCGGCCGGTTCGGCACGGTCGGCGTCGACCTCGTCGCGATGTGTGTGGACGACGTCGTCTGCGCGGGCGCAGAGCCGCTGTTCCTCTTGGACTACGTCGCGGTGGGCAAGCTCGTCCCCGAGCGCCTCGCCGAGATCGTCGGCGGCGTCGCCGCGGGATGCCGCCTTGCGGGCTGCGCGCTCCTCGGAGGCGAGACCGCCGAGCACCCCGGCGCGATGAAGCCGGACGACGTGGACCTGGCAGGGTTCGCCGTCGGCGTGGTGGAGCGAGGTTACGAGCTCGGCGCGCACCGGGTCCTCCTCGGCGACGTGCTCGTCGGGCTCCCGTCCCCCGGCCTCCGCTCGAACGGCTACTCGCTCGCACGCCACGTCCTGTTGGAACGCGCCGGCCTCCCGCTCGACGGCCCGGCGTGGGACGGCGCTCCCCGATCGCTGGCCGAAGAGCTGCTCGAGCCCTCCGTCGTGTACGCGCCGGCCGTGCTGGCCGCTCTCGGCGCCGAGCCCACAGGCGTTCATGCGTGCGCGCACGTGACCGGCGGCGGCATCCCCGGCAACCTCGTCCGGGTGCTCCCCCCCGGCGCCGACGCGCGCCTCGACCGGCGAGCGTGGGAGGTCCCCCGGATCTTCGCCGAGATCGCCAGTCGCGGCCATGTGCCGGACGCCGAGATGGTGCGCGTCTTCAACATGGGGCTCGGCATGGTCCTCGTGGTCGCCCGGGCTGCGGTCGACCCGGTGCTCCACGCGCTCGGCGGGGTGGGCGTCCCGGGCGCAGCCGCACCGGGTGGCGCCGTCGTCGGCGAGATCGTCGCTGGGTCCCAGAGAGTGCAGCTGTGACCGGCCTCACACGCGCTCGCCCGGCCGGCACCGGTCGGGCCGCCGGCACTGGTCGCGCCGACGTGCTGCAGCATCGCTTGCCGGCGCTCGGCTCCGATTCGCTCGAGATGCTCCGCGCGCACCTGCTCGAGCACGCGGTCCGTCGCGGCGATTTCGTGCTCAAGTCCGGCAGGCGCAGCTCGTGGTTCGTCGACGCGAAGCAGACCGTGTGCCGGCCCGAGGCCATGCTGCTCGTCGCCGACGCCGTTCTCGGCCTCGTGCCCGACACCGCAACCGCCATCGGAGGGCTGACGATGGGGGCGGACCCGGTCGCTTTCGTGACCGCGGCGGTCGCGGCGACGCGGGGGCGCGGGCTCAAGGCGTTCAGCGTGCGCAAGGAGGAGAAGGACCACGGCGCACGAGGACGGATCGCGGGGGCGCTGGACCCGGGCGATCACGTCGTCGTGACCGAAGACGCAGTCACCCGGGGCACGTCGCTCCTGGAGGCGGCGAAAGCGGTGCGGGCGGCCGGGGCGGAGCCGGTGCTGCTGGTCGCGATCGTGGACCGGGGCGGCACGGTGACCGAGCTGGCCGCCCGAGAAGGGCTCCCCTTCCGGGCGGTGCTGAGCGCGCCGGATCTCGGCTTTCCGTTCGAGGGCGGCTGACCCCGACGAACGCCGGCTGTGCGGGTGCGAGCCGACGACCTCGGGGACCGACGCGAGCCGGCGACCCGACGGCCCGTCCCCCTCCCCAGGCTTGGAAGGAGCATGATGGGCGTATGGGACTCATTCAACGTGCGCACGACATCCTCGAGGCGAAGGCGAACAAGGCCCTCGACCAAGCCGAGAACCCCTCGGACATGCTGGACCTCTCCTATGAGAAGATGCTCGAGCAGCTCACCCAGGTCCGACGGGCGCTCGTGGACATCGCCGCGTCCCGGAAGCGGATCGAGCTCCAAGAGACGCAGCTCCAGCAGTCGATCGCCCACCTCCAGGAGCAGGCCCAGGCGGCCGTGTCGCAGGGACGAGACGACCTGGCGAAGGAGGCGCTCGCCCGGAAGGCGGCGGCCCAGCAGCAGGTCGACCAGATGGAGCCTCAGCACCAGGAGCTCACCGAGCAGGAGCAGAAGCTCGAGCACACGTTGCAGCAGCTCCAGTCTCGGGTGAACGCCTTCCGCACCCAGAAAGAGACGCTCAAGGCGGAGTACACCGCGTCAAAGGCGGTCACGTCGGTCAACGAGAGCGTCAGCGGCATCTCGAAGTCCATCAGCGACTCCGGAGCCGCGCTCCAACGGGCGCAGGACAAGATCGCGACCATGCAGTCCCGCGCCCAGGCGACCGACGAGCTGCTCGAGTCGGGCGTCCTGGAGGACGTCGGCGGCGCCACCGACGACATCCAAAAGGAGCTCGACGAGCTGGGTGCGAAGTCCGACGTCGACGCCGAGCTCGCCGCGTTGAAGGCGAAGGTGGGTTCGCCCGAGACGGCGGGCGCGCTCGCATCGGGCGCCGAGTCCGCGCCGGCACCGCCTGCCGGCTCCCCGCAGTAGCGGCTCCTCGCAGTAGGGATCCGTCCGCGGGCTCCGCAGCGCTCCGGCCGGACGAGGTCAGCGCTCGCCGAGCTTGTCCGAGCGGTGCCTGTGCTGGAGGCGCCGGCTGATGAGGCGCCGGCGGGCCTGGATCTCCCGGTGGGTCAGGTGCTCCACCTCCGCGCCGAGCCCAAATGCGCTGCGGACTCCGTCGAGCTCCACGGCGCCGAGCGCTGTCGGGGCGACGCGGAGGTCGCGCGCGATCCGCTCGCCGTGGCGCGCCTGGAGATGCGTGAGGATGGCGACAATCTGCGCGAGCACGTCGACGTCGGGCGCCATGGTGGCCATCGAGTGGTCGATGAAGAGCATGTCCTTCACGAAGAGCATGAGCGCCTTGGGCATTCGGGCGCCGTAGCCGAGCAGCGACTTGGTCATCTCTCGGATCTCGTTGGTCAGCTGCTCGGCGTCCATGGTGGTCGGGTCCACCACGGGCTGGTCCAGGTGGAGATCGGCGATGACCGCTTCCACGTCGACGTCGTCTGGCAGGGCGCCGAGCTCGCGCATCGCGGCCACCTGGGCCCTCACGTCGTGGGTCGCCGTCGACATGACGAGCCGCAGGAGCCCGCGGCGCCCTCGCTCGTCCAGCCGGCCGGTGATGCCGAAGTCGAGGAGCGCGACGCGGCCGTCCGGGCAGACGAGGAGATTGCCGGCGTGGAGGTCACCGTGGAACACGCCGAAGAGCACGAGGCCCTCCAAGAAGGCGATCAACGCTGCCATCAGCACCGCAGCGGTGTCTATCCCGGCCGACCGCATCGTCTCGGCGTCGCCCCAGGCGTAGCCGTGGAGCCGCTCCATCACGAGCACGCGGCGGGTGACGAGCCTGGGGTGCGGGCGCGGGACGACGAGCGCTCGTCTGGCGCCCGCCGGCGCGGTGAGAGCGAGGACCTGCGCGACGTCGAGCATGTTCTCCGCCTCGAGCCGGAAGTCGAGCTCCTCGCCGATCGTCTCCGCGAAGAGGTCGATGAGCGCCGGCGGGTTGGCGAGCGCGGCGACGGGGATGCGCCCGACCAGTAGCGGGGCGAGCCATGCCATGACCGCGAGGTCGCGGCGAACCTGGCGGTCGATCTCCCGCCGCTGGACCTTGACCACCACCTCCTCGCCGGTGACGAGCCGGGCGGCGTGCACCTGTGCGATCGACGCGGCGGCGATCGGGACGTCTTCGAAGGAGGAGAAGACTGTCTCGAGCGGTCGGCCGAGCTCCGACTCGACCGTCTGGCGGACGGTGTCGAAGCTCTCCGAGGGAACCTGGTCGCGACAGAGGCGGAACTCGCCGACGAGCTCCTCGGGGAAGACACCTTCCCCCGCAGAGAGGATTTGGCCGAGCTTGATGTAGGTGGGACCGAGCCGCTCGAAGGCGATCCGGAGCCTGCGCGAGAGGCCGCGCCGCGACCGGCTCCTGCCTCGGCGACGGTCCGCGAGGTACCAGGCGCCGAGCGCGGGGACCAGGACCGCGGCCACCCGCAGCGCGGCAGCCCCCGGCGGCAGGACGCGGGGGCGGGCCAGTGCGAGGGTGCGTGCCGCGGTTGCCGCACGGAGCGGCCCAAGGCCGCCGCGCCACTCGAGGGCCGCGGGGTCGATCACCCACGGCGGATCGTCGGAGAACGCTCCCCACTCGAGGTCGGTCGGCTGCGCCACCGAGCCGACGATACGGGCTGGTGCCCGCACTCTGTGCCGACGAGGCGGGCGGCGCTCGCGCTCTGTGCCGACGAGGCGGGCGGCGCCGCGCTCTGTGCGCTGCCTAGTGTCGAGGGGTGCGGTTCTCAGCGGAGCACCGGTTCCCGGCGGGGCGCGCGGCCGTTGCCGCAGTCCTCGGCGATCCGGACTTCTACCGGACGCTCGCGCTCCCCGACCTCCGCCTGATCGACCTCCGCCTGCTCGACGAGAGGGAGCCCTCTGGCGCGATGGACCTCGGTGCCGCCCCTGGTGGACCGGGCGCGAGTCGCGAGCACGGGTTCGTGGTGCGCTACGAGTTCACGGGGACACTCGAGCCGATTGCGCGCCGCCTGCTCGGAGGCTCCCGGCTGACCTGGACCCAGGAGCTGCACGTGCGCGGGGAGAGCGGGGGATCGCTGAGCTTCGCCGCCGAGGCGAACCCCCGCCTTCTTCGCGGCCGAGCCGACTACGCGTTGGTCGCACGGGGCAGCAATACGATCCGCCACCTGGACGGTGAGCTGGTCGTGGCGGTGCCGTTCGTCGGTGCCATGGCGGAGCGACGGATCGTGGCGGGGGTGCTGCACCGCCTGGACGTCGAGGCGGCAGCGGTCCGGGAGCACCTCGAGTGCTCGTGAGGGTCATCGTTTCGTAATGTGTCTGGATGATGGCGAGTCTGGCGCGTCGCGATCGACAGCACATGCAACCGACAAACACACCTCTTGAGCAGGAAGGATCCTCCTCGGACCTCCCTGTCTGCGCTGGATGTCCCGACACCGCGTGCGTTAGGCAGAGAAGTATGTTACGTTTCCGCGACGCCTTGTTGCGAGAGCGCAACGGCAATGCCACAGAGTGGCGATCGAGACCAGCGAATTGAGAGTTGAGAGAGGAGTGCCGATGACGGAACGTTTCAAGGCCCTGCGACGGCTGGCGGTCGGGCTGGCCACGCTCGGGATGGTGTCATTGGGTGCGGTCGTGGTCGCGGCCCCCCAGAGCGGTGCGCTGACAAAGACAGTCGTCACCTTCGCGGAAGGTCCCGGCGCGT